>CAYOZH010000001.1:0-117391 GCA_964408415.1 uncultured Gammaproteobacteria bacterium
TATTTTAATTATTAATTGTCATTATTAATTTTTAATTTTTCATTATTAATTATTTATTATTGATTAAAAATTTATTATTTGTTTATTTATTATTATTTTTATTTTTTAGGTTAATTAGGTCAATTAGAAATTAGGTCATTTTTTCATTTAGACCTTACACGTTATACGTTCCACATTACACATTTATGTGCGGAATATTTGCCATCATCAATGATAAAACTCAAAAAGCCGCCCAAACAGTTTTGGAAGGCTTAAAAAAACTCGAGTATCGCGGTTATGATTCTTGGGGTATTGCTGCTTTTCTATCTTCATCAGCAAAAAAAATTTCTCTTGAAAAACATATTGGTAAAATTGGCGAAGCAAAAACTACTTTAGGTCGCGCTGATATTGCTATTGGCCATACTCGCTGGGCCACTCATGGTGGAGTCACTGATTTTAATGCTCATCCTCATTTAGATTGTCAAGAAAAAATCGCTGTTATTCACAATGGTATTGTCGAAAACTATCAAGAAATAAAAGAAAAACTTATTAAAAATAATCATCAATTTCGCTCGCAAACAGATACTGAAGTCATTGCTCATTTAATTGAGGAAAAATTAAAAACTCAATCAATTAAAGAGGCAGTTTTTGATTCATTTAACTCAATTATTGGCTCAAATGCCATTGGTGTAATGGATGTTGAATCGCAAACAATTATTGCTTGTCGTAATGGTTCACCGCTTGTTGTTGGTATTGACGAAAAAAATCAACAATATTTTTTAGGTAGTGATGTACCAGCTTTTTTAAAATATACTAACAAAGTTTATTTTTTAAATGATGGTGAGGGAGTAATCATTGATAAAAATGGAATAAAACTTTATGATTTAAAAACAAAAAAACAAAAGATAATTAAATATCAAATTTTGGACTGGAAATTAGAAGATGCGGAAAAAAGTGGCTACCCTCATTTTTTAATTAAAGAAATCAATGAACAAAAAAATACCATTGCCAAAACTGCCTCAATTAATGAAAATGAAATAAAAAAAATTGTTGACCTTTATAAAAAAGGTTATCAAATCAAAATTATTGGTTGTGGATCAGCTTTTTATTGTGGTTTAACAGGAAAATATTTTTTTGCTAACAACAATATTGATGTTGATGTTTATGGCGCTTATGAGTATCTACCTTTTGAAAAATTTGTCAATAAAAAAACATTGATTTTTGCTATTTCTCAATCCGGAGAAACTGCTGATACTTTAATTGCGGCTAAGTCAGCAAAAAAATTAGGAGCAAAAATTGTTGCTATTGTTAATGCTCGTGGTTCAACTCTAGAAAGAATGGCTGATATTGTCATTCCTGTTGGCGCTGGACCAGAAATCGCTGTTGTTTCAACCAAAGCTTTTACTGCCCAACTAGCCACTTTATATCTTATTGCCAATGCTTTAAATAAGAATTACTCTCAAGCGCAACAAAAAATAAAAAATATGGAAAAAATATTATCTGATTTTTTAAATAAAAAACTTTTTAATCAAATTATCGAATTAGCTAAAGAATTAATTAATGAAGAACATACTTTTGTTATTGGTAAATATCTAAACTATCCTGCTAGTCTTGAGTTTGCTTTAAAACTTAAAGAAACAAGTTATCTTCATGCTGAAGCTTTTGCTTCAGGTGAATTAAAACATGGAGTCATCACTCTTGTTCAAAAAAATACTCCTTGCTTTGTCTTAACCGCTAATGATCAAGTTAAAGATGAGGTTTTATCTTCAGCGGCACAGATGAAAGCCAGAGGTGGAAAAATTATTGGTATTGCTTCATTTGAGACAAATGAATTTGATAAATTAATAAAAACTCCAGATATGGGTGATTTAACTGTTTTTGCTAATATTATTGTTGGTCAACTTTTAGGATATTATTTAGGCATTGGTCGAGGTGCTGATCCTGATAAACCTAGAAATCTTGCTAAAAGTGTTACTGTTAAATAATTATTTTCCTCCAGCAAAAATATTAATTAAAGCTAAAATAGGAAGAAACAAAACATCAAATACAATATTTGAAGTCATTTCAAAAGCTTCTTTCATGTTAGTTAAAACCAACTAACAATTCTATTTTAAATCTATTTTTTATAAATGTCAATTAGGCCAATGACATTTTTTGTATTTTTTTTCGCTGCCACACCAACATGGATCATTTCTTCCTAGTTTTTTATGAGGATTAATTGCTTTTTGATTAGTTTGTTTTTTTATATCATTATTTGATTTTTGGCTTTGATAAAAAGGATCAATAGAGGAAGCGGATTGAAAAATCATTGATGACTGATCTTTTTGAATATTTGTTAATTGATCAACAATCTCAATTTTAAAAAGTCTTCTGGTAATATCATTATTAATATCAGCAATTAACTTTTCAAACATAGAAAAAGCCTCATTTTTATACTCAACCAAAGGATCAAGTTGAGCATAACCACGAAGATTAATTCCCTCTCTTAAATTCTCAATTGCTGTTAGATGATCCATCCAAAATTTATCAATTACTGATAGTATCACTGTTTTGACTACTTGTTTCCAAACTTCTTTTCCATATTTTTCCTCTCTTTTTTTAAACTCTTTTTTAATTTTATTTTCAATTAATTCAATCGAGTTAGCAGTCAATTCTTTTTCAGTGATATCAACAATCATTGATAATTCTTGTCTTAACATTTTTAAATTTTCTTTTTTTAAAACTTCATCATCAACATTTAAATCATATTGATTAAAAACATTGATTATCTCCTCTTTAAATATCTGAAAAACAGTTTCATAAAAATTATCTTTTTCCAAAAGAATTTTTCGTCTTAAAGAATAAATAATCTCTCTTTGTTTGTTTAAAACATCATCATAATCAACTAGGTGTTTTCTAATATCAAAGTTAAATCCTTCAACTTTTACTTGAGCTTGCTCTATCGCTTTAGATACCATTGGGTGAGATAATGGTTGATCTTCGGGAAAGTTTAAAAAATTCATAATTTTTGTAATCTGTTCACCACCAAAAATTCTCATTAAATCATCCTCAAGTGAAACATAAAAAACTGTTTCTCCTGGATCACCTTGTCTTCCTGATCGACCACGAAGCTGATTGTCAATTCTTCGAGATTCATGACGTTCTGTACCAATAACAAGTAATCCTCCTAACTTAACTACCTCATCATGTCTTTTTTGCCATTCATTAATTTTTAATTTTTCATTTTCCCCGCCTAAAATAATATCAACACCACGACCAGCCATATTAGTGGCAATAGTAATCGCTCCTTTTTCACCGGCTTTAGCAATAATTTCTGCTTCTTTTTCATGATTTTTTGCATTTAAAACCTGATGAGGTACACCTCTTTTTTTAAGTAACAATGATAAATATTCATTGTTTTCAATTGAGGTCGTTCCAACTAATACTGGTCGACCGATTTTATAATTTTTAATAATCTCCTCAACCACAGCATTATATTTTGCTTTTTTAGTTTTATAAATCACATCTGAACGATCTTTTCTAATCATTGGTCGATGAGTAGGAATGACAACCACTTCAGTTTTATAAATTTTATTAAATTCTTCAGCTTCAGTAGCAGCTGTCCCTGTCATTCCTGCTAATTTTTTATACATGCGAAAGTAGTTTTGTAAAGAAATTGTTGCTAAAGTTTTTGATTCTTTTTGAATTGGTACTTGTTCTTTTGCCTCTATTGCTTGATGAAGTCCTTCTGAAAATCGTCGACCATACAAAAGCCTACCGGTAAACTCATCAACTATAATCACCTCACCGTCTTTTACGATGTAATCTTTATCTTTTTTAAAAAGAGTTTTTGCTTTTAAAGCTGCCTCAAGATGAAAAAGCGTGTCATAATCTTTTTCATAAAGATTTGGTGTATTTAAAATTTTCTCCAATTTTTCAATTCCTTTTTCAGTAAAATTAGCTGTTTTTAATTTTTCATCAATGACATAATCAGTTTTCTCATCAAGCATATTAACAATTTTTGCATATTGATAATATTTTGAAGTATCCTCATCATATGGTGCAGAAATAATATGTGGAGTTCTTGCTTCATCAATTAAAATTGAATCAGCTTCATCAATTATGGCAAAATAAAAATCTCGCTGCACTAATTCCTCAACACTTTGAGCCATATTATCACGAAGATAATCAAAACCAAACTCGCTATTTATTCCATAAGTAATATCAGCTTGATAAGCTTCTTTTCTTGTAATTGGTCTTAAATGTTGAAGTCGCCAATCAGATGCCTCAGTATTTTTGTAATTTAGATCATAAAGAAAAGATTTGTCTGAGATTATCGCTGCTGTTTTTAATCCTAAAAAATCAAAAACTTTTCCCATCCAACCAGCATCTCTTCGTGCTAAATAATCATTAACTGTAACTAAATGAACACCACGACCCAATAAAGCATTAAGATATAAAGCTGGCACGGCTGATAAAGTTTTTCCTTCACCAGTTTTTTGCTCCGCAATTTTTCCTTCATGTAAAGCAATTGCCGCCATTAGTTGAACATCAAAATGACGTTGGTTTAAAGTTCTTCTGGCAGCCTCACGCACCAAAGCATAAGCCCAAGGAAGATATTGATCTAGTTTTTTTTCATCTTCAGCAATTGCTTCTTTTAATTTTTTTGTTTCTTTTTTAAAATCCTCATCCTTTAAAACTCTTGCCTTATCTTCTAATTTATTTATCTCATCAACCTTTTTCTTTAATCTTTCAATTTGTTTTTGATTATAATCAAAAAGTTTTTTTAAAAAATTAAGCATATTATTTTATAAAATACTCCTGAGGGATAAGCAATGTTTTTGTCGCTTCATAAGTATTATCTTTTTCATCACCTTTAATCTCAGCGACAAAATGAATCCTATCACCAACTATTATTTTAGAAAACCCTGATTTTTCTATCTCTAAAGTTTTGATATTTAAAATATATTGTTTTGTAAAAGTTTCAAAACTTAATGTGTATACAGTTTTATCACTAGTAATCACTTTAATGGTGTAATTTTCTTTATCAACTTGAATTATTTTTCCTGACTCAACTAAAAATGGCTGATCAATAAAAATAGCATTAGCATCAACTGTTTTATCGTTAATAATACCAGAAACAATTAAATAATCATCTTTTGCAATATCATCAATTTTAATCTCTTTTTGATTTACTCCTGAAATTTTATAAAACTTTGTCAAAGTACTATCAATCTTTATTTCATATTCTTTATTATCGACTGATTTTATTTTAATTAAATTATCAGAAATACTAATCACCCTTCCAACAATCGCTTTATTGTTTTTTTTAATGATTTCTTGAACTTTATTAGCAACTTTTTCTTTTAAATTTTCAATTGCTTTTTGATCTTGATTGGTAATACTTATTTTTGGTGTTGATGATGCCTCAGGAGTAATAGTTTGACCATAAGAAAAAAATGCTAAAAAAGAAAAACTAATCAAAATTAAAATAATTGCTAGTATCTTTTTCATAACTCAATTTTTAAATAATAAACTCTTAAAATTTTTTCTTGAGAATCAAAAGTTTTATCTTGTGGATAATCAACAATTTTAATCACATTTTCTCCTAAAGCTAGAGGGATATTAATTTTAAAATCTTCTTTTTCATTTTTATAAACAATATCTTTTATTGGTGTTTGAACAACAATTAATGAATCTTTAGTTGCTTTTCCCACAATATCAATATTATCTTCATTAGTAATAAAATAGTCATTTGGCTCTTTTATTTCTAAAGGAATAAAGTCAACTACATTATTTTGAGGATTTTTTTGAGTTAAGATTGATGTTGGCGCTAAAATTTTATTTTTACTTAAGTTTAAATCTTTGTTTTTATTGATTAAAAAAATTCCAAAAAATCCACCAAAAACAAGCCCCATAAAAATTGCCATTAATGCTTCTTTTTTCATAAGTTTATATTTTTTCTTAAAACTTTTGGTAAATTATCAATAACCACACTAACATTATACCAATATCCATAAGTTTTAAAAAGCTCATCAGCAGTTAATTTTAAAAGCAAAGATGCCAATAGTGCTGCCTCAACCGGATTGTTTTTAATATAAAAACAACTAGCTAATGCCGCTAAAACATCTCCTGTGCCACCTTTTGTTAACCCTTGATTGCCACCTTCAACAACATAAGTATTTTCTCCATCAGAAATAATATCTTTAATTGCTTTTAACAATATCACTGTTTTATACTTTTTTGCTGTTTTTTCTACTAATTTGATTTTTTCACTAAAATCTAAATCAATAATTTTTTCTTGAAAAAGAGTTTCAAACTCCTTTTGATGAGGAGTAATAATTGGTGTTGTTTTTAAATTTAAAAGCCAATCTTTTCCCATCATTTGTAAACTTCCTGCATCAAAAACAAACTTTTTCTCTGGAAAATTATCAATCAAATACTTTGTCAAAAAATATGTATATAAACCCTCATTTTTAGTTTTTAATAAATCTTCTATTGTTTTAATTTTTATATTTGATATTTGATATTTGATATTTGATATTTTTTCCCTTACCATCCCTATCCCCATCAAAATCACATCATCTTCTTTGACATAATCTAATAAATTTGCTTTTTTAACAATAATTCCATTTCTAAATTGAGTTTTTAAATTTAAAAATATTTTCTGATTTTCTTCAGTTGAAGAGTAATGAACCATATCAGCAAAAAAAGAAGCTGTCTCCGCTGCCCAAAGTGAAGCAGCATGGAATAAAGAAGATCCACCAATAATCAAAATTTTGCCATTTTCTCCTTTATGAGAGTTAACTTTTGGTAATACTAAACGTTTAAAAATACTTTTCACCATATCAAAATCTTGTGTTTTAATCAATATCATTTTTTTTAAAATAAATTATTACAATGCTTTATCAACAGCTGACTGCATATCAGAAAAACTATAAGCGCCTTGAAACATAGTAGTATTAACTAAAAAGTGTGGCGTACCTTGAAATCCTAAACTTGGTGATAATTTTTGATCACGAGTTAAACTTTTTTCATATTTTCCTGATTGTAAACAATTGGTTAAAAATTGACTATCAATCTCGCTAGCTAAAAAGTTTACTAATTCGGAAATTTTAGCTTTATTATTTTGAACAGTTTGATTAATTAAATTATAACCTTCATTAGTCATTAATTTATTATGGACTTCCCAAAATTTACCCTTTTCATAAGCGCAATATAAAGCTTGAGCTGCAATTTCACCATTACCATGACCGTTTGAGTATAAAAATACAAAACCAGCTTTTCCTTGATCAACTAATTTTTTTATTTCAGGAACTGGAGGAATATAAGATCCTCCTTGTGATTGATATTTAAATCTATCTCCAACTTGACTTGCTAAATCTGGGTTTTCACCACCAGCAATATGACAAAATGGACAACTTGGATCAGAAACTTCAACAAATAAAAGCTTTTTATTTTTATCACCAAAATGAATAAAATCATTAGTAAATAATTTTTTAATCTGATCGATTTTTACTTCAACTTGCTGTTGTTGTTGAGGAGTTGCTAATGAGGTTAATTTTTTTTCAATATTAAAAACTTTTACTGCTAAAAACAAATTAAATACAAAAATTACACCCATTAAAAAATATAATGGTTTCAGATTATTTTGAGAATCTTCATTTGAAGAAATATTATTAACAAACTCAACCTTTTTTGTTATCTTTTTTGTCATATTTTTTTAAAAAAATTAATTTATAAATTTATCTAATAATTGTCCCAGGTTTTAAATTTTTGTCAAGACTAATTAAAAAAAATCTTTCTGGTGCATCAGCCACCAAAAGCATACCTTGAGATTCCTCTCCCATAACTTTTTTTGGTTCAAGATTAGCAATAAATGGATAGTTATTACCAACTAAATCTTCTGGTTGATAATATTTAGCAATTCCTGATAATATCTGAACTACTCCATAATCTTCACCCAAATCAACCTTCATTTTAATTAAATTTTTTGATCCTTCAACCATTCTTGCCTCAACTACCTTTCCCACTCTTATATCCATTTTTTCAAAATCATTAAAATTGATTGTTAGTTTTTTCATATAACAATTATATCCTATTTTGAATAAATTCTATAAATATTAGCACCAATTTTTTCAAACTTATATATTTTAATTTTACCAATTTCTTTTGTGTTTTTTACATGCGGTCCGCCACAAAACTCTTTTGAATAAGCATTATCTATTGATTCACCAATATAATACACTTTAACTGTATCTGGATATTTTTCTCTAAAAAAAGATTTAGCGCCAATTTTATAAGCTTCATTTTTCGGCATTAGAACAAAATTAACATTTAGACCTTGATTGATTTTTTCATTGACAATAGCTTCAATTCTTTGAATATCATTATCACTAGGTTTTACTGATGAAAAAAAATCAAATCTTAATCTCTCACCAGTAATATGAGAGCCTTCCTGTCTAACACTTTCGCCTAAAACATCAAAAAGCGCTTGATGAAGTAAATGAGTAGCAGTATGGTATCGAAGTGTTTTTTCACTATGATCAGCTAAACCACCCCTAAACATTCCTGCTGAAGCAGTTCGGGATAACTGACGATGTTTTTCAAATTCTTGATCAAATTGTTTTTGATCAAAATTTAATCCTTTTTCTTTTAACAACTCTTCTGTTAACTCTTTTGGAAAACCATATGATTGATATAAATCAAAAACTTGTTTACCATCTGGCTTTTCAATTTTTGATAAGATCTGTAGTCCTTTATTTAAAGTTTTATTAAATCTATCAATCTCATCCTTGACAACATTTTTTATCTCATCTAAATCTTTACTTTCAAAATAAATTCCTTGATAAATATTAACAATCTCCTCAACTGCTGCAAAAAGATCTTTCGCTTCAACAGTTTTTCCTTTTAATTGATATGTCTTTACAGTAATTCGTCTTAAAAGTCGACGAAGATAATAACCTCTTTCTTTATTTGATGGATAAACACCAGTTTTTATCAAAAACACTGCTCCTTTTAAATGATCAGCAATCACTCTCATTTTTCTTTTATCATCTTCTTTTTCATAAGATTTAAACAAAGTTTTTTCAAGACTTTTTATAATTGGTAAATAAACATCAGTTAAAAAAACATCAGGATTATTATTTAAAGCTGCCAAAATTCGCTCCAAACCACCGCCAAAATCAACATTTTTTGATGGTAACTCTTGAAAACCAGAACTCGTTTTTTTAAACTGCATGAAAACTGAGTTACCAATCTCCATAAATCGACCACAATCACAATTTGGATGACATTTTTCATCTTTAAAAGAAGAGTTTTCATGAAGTCTTAACTCTTCACCGAAATCATAAAACACCTCGCTATCTGGACCACCCGGCTCGCCTTCTGGCATATTATCAGGCACACCTGCTCTTGACCACCAATTTTTTTCTGGTCCATAAGAAAAAATATGACTTTCTTCAACTCCCAAATCTAACCAAATTTTTTTTGATTCTTCATCAGAAGCTAAATTATTTTTTTTATCACCAGCAAAAACTGTTACATAAAGTCTTTTTTTATCAAATCCTAAAATCTCAGTTAAAAACTGCCAAAACCATCTTAATTGCTCTTTTTTAAAATAGTCACCTAAAGACCAATTACCCATCATTTCAAAAAAAGTCGTATGACGATTATCACCGATCTCTAAAATATCTTGACTGCGAAAACATGGTTGGATATTGTAAAGTCTTTTACCCAATGGATGAACCTCTCCTAAAAGATAAGGCACTAACTGTTGCATACCGCTTCCTGTAAAAAGAGTGGTTGGGTCATTTTGGGGAACAAGAGGAATTGCTGGTACTAACTTATGATTTTTTTCCTCAAAAAATTTAGAAAAATCCTCACGAAGTTTCTTATGACTAAACATATTTCTAAATTATAGCAAAAAAATAAGTATAAAAAGTAGTTGAGTAATCAAGTAATTAAGGAAGAAAAAAGTAGTAAGTAGTAAACAAAATAAAATTCAAAATGCAAAAGTCAAATCCGCCAGCTGGCGGACAAAATGAAAATTAAAAATTTAAAATTTAAAAAAAACTTTTGACTTTTAACTTATACTTTTGACTTTTGAATTTTAACTTTTGAATTATTTATTATTGATTAAAAATTTATTATTTGTTTATTTGTTATTTTAAAAAGGACAGAACCTTTTTGAAAAAAAGGTTCTGTCCTTAATAATTAGATCAATTAGAAATTAGAAATTTTTTACGTTACACGTTATACGTTCCACGTTACACATTTCTTGTGCTCTCAGCGGGATTCGAACCCGCGATTTACAGGTTGAGAACCTGTCGTCCTAGGCCGCTAGACGATGAGAGCAAAATTTGACAAAAAAAACTTAATCTAGTATTATTTTATCATCAAATCCCAAAAAATTAACTGGGATTTTATTTTTTTATTATGAAAACTCAACTAACAAAACAAGGTTATGACAATTTAAAAAAAGAGCTTGATGAATTAAAAACAAAAAAAAGACAACAAGCAGTTGATAGATTGTCAAAAGCTCGAGCAATGGGTGATCTGTCAGAAAATAGTGAGTATTCAGCTGCTAAAGAACAATTAGCTTTTGTTGAAGGTCGAATTCAAGAGATTGAAGAGATTTTAAAAAACGTTGAGGTGATTGAAAATAATAATCAAGAAAATTATATTCAGCTTGGATCATCTGTCACTGTTGAGATCAATGGAAAAAAAGAGTTATTTCAAATTGTTGGTGAATTTGAAGCTGATCCTTTAAACAAAAAACTCTCTCATACTTCACCAATTGGTAAAGCTTTAATTGGTAAAAAACCAGGTGACTGGGTAGAGATTCAAGTCCCTGCTGGAAAAATAAAATATAAAATAGTTGAAATTAAATAATTTTTTATTATAATTATTTTTTAAAATAAACACCTTAAAAAAGAACCTAAATAAACAATATCAATCTGTAAAGCGAGAGAAGATAAGGGTGAAAGGCTTCTCCAGATTGAGTTTATTTAGCAAGGTCTTTTGATCCCGAATAAGTCGGGAAGGTGGCGGGAAGAAATTCCGATCTTAATCGGGAAAGTAGAACCCGACGGGCAAGCCCGTGATAGCTTGAACCCCGATTAAATCGGGAAAAGAGACTGATTGACGAAAAAAATAAGCAATCAGTAACCAAGGTGGTACCGCGGTAAAAAAACCGTCCTTGAGAAATTAATTATTAGTTTTTCAAGGACGGTTTTTTTATGGAATTTTATCCTTTACGTAAACAAGAAATAAATTCATTACCACCAAATGCTTTTATACAAGTTAGCCAATTAATTGAAAATTATGTTGCTCAACATTCAGGTGAAATGTTAATTAAAACACCTGAACAAATAGAGACAACATATCGCCAAGGAAATTCAGTTATAGCTATTCACCCTGAAGATCCTAATTTAGTTTTAGGTTATGCTGCTTTATATCCTTTTAATTTAAAAAATGCTTTTGGTATAGAATTATATGAATTTGGTAGTTGGATTGTTCATCCAGATTTTAGACATCACAGAATAAATGGTTTAACTATAGGAGAATATATTGGTCAAAATTTAATTATTAACAAAGATGAACCAATTATTGCCACAGTAAAAAGATTAAATACTCTACGTGCTTTTGAAAAATTAGGATTTCAACCAATTAAATTTCAAGATGATCCTGTTATATCAACTTTAACATGCACTTGTCCAACAAGCTCAGAACATCATGGTTTTTCAACTTGTCAACATCGTTCTCAAAATCCTGGTGAAATAATTAAAAGAAATGGTCCTAATGAACCACCAAAAATAGCTTGTACTTTAGTTGGTTATAATTTAGATCAATTAACTGAACTTGAAAAAAAATTACAACAACAATTAGGATTAGCTGGACAAGCATTAAATTTTGATTTTTTTCATAAAGCAAGACAAGAATTTGAAAAATTAAATATTCAAATATTATAAATTTGAAAATAAAATTATGAACGATCTTGTCCATCTTTTTATTTCTCTTTGTCACATTGATTCACCAACTGGTGAAGAAGAAAAAATTGCTAATTATATTTTAGATTATTTTAAAAAAATAAAAATTTTTGCCAAAAAAGATAAATTTGGAAATATATATGCACGAATAGGGGATAATCCAAAGTTATTTTTATCTGCTCATTTAGATACAGTGGAACCGGGAAGAAATATCAAACCAAAAATAAAAGGTGAATATATTACATCAGATGGAAAAACAATTCTTGGTGCTGATAATAAAGTTGCTGTCGCCACAATTATTCAAGCAACCAAAGAACTTATTAAAGAAAAAAATAACCTATCATTTGAAATTATTTTTACTTTATCTGAAGAAATCGGTAATTACGGAGCAATAAATTTTGACTATAAATTATTAAAATCAAAAATCGGCTTTTGTTTTGACTCATCAAATCCTTTAGGCACTATCATCACTGCCTCGCCTTTTTATGAGAGATTTGATCTTAAAATCATTGGTCTTGAAGCTCATGCCTCGCTTCCTGATCAAGCAAAAAATGTTCTTTATCCATTAAAAGAGATTTTAAACAATCAAAAACTTGGAAAAATTGACTCTTTTACTCTTTTTAATATTGGAAAAATTCAAGGAGGATATGTAAGAAATACTATTCCGGGTGAAATAATTATAAATGGAGAAATTCGCAGTTTTTTTGAAAAAAATCTTATTAAAACAAAAAATAAATTTATAAAATTACTTGAAAAAATCGAAAAAAAATATCAAATAAAAATTGAAAAAGATTTTGTTAGAGAAAATCCAGGTTACTTTCACAAATCAAAACAAGCAAAACAAATCATCAATAAATTAAAAAAAATTTTAAAAGATTTGAAATTAAATCCTAAAGAAAAAGTAGCTTGGGGAGTATCTGATGCCAATATTTTTAACGACAAAAACCTATTAGTTTTTAATTTAGCTGATGCTACAGAATACACTCATTCAAAAAATGAAAGAATTAAAATCAAAGATTTGCTAAAATTAAAAGAAATAATTAAAAATATTATTATAAATTTTTAATTTTTATGATCTGGGTTGATCGATTAGCAAAAAAAATCAAAGAAAGAGGTCTTGAAAAAGAGTGGGTTGATGATATGAAAACTCCATCAGGCCGAATTCATGTTGGCTCACTTCGAGGAGTGGTAATTCATGATTTGGTTTATAAAGTCTTAAAAGAAAATGGAGTCAATACTGAATTTTCTTATGTTTTCAATGATATGGATCCAATGGATGGATTACCTGTTTATCTTGAAAAAGAAAAATGGGAAAAATATATGGGTTATCCTCTTTACAAAATTCCTTCACCTGACCCAAACTATCCTAATTTTGCCGAATATTTTGCTCAAGAGTTCATTGATGTTTTCAACAGTTTAAACTGTCATCCAAAAATTATTCGCTCATCACAGCTTCATCGTCAAGGTAAGATGAATCAAGTGATAAAAACTGTGCTTGATAATGTCCAAAAAATCCGCGAAATCTATAAAAAAGTTTCAAAAACTGAAAAATCAGAACGTTGGTATCCTTACAATCCTATCTGCCAAAAATGTGGAAAAATTGGTACGACTGATGTTTATCATTGGGATGGAAAATATGTTTATTATCGATGTGAATATCATAAAGTTGACTGGGCTGATGGTTGTGGATATGAAGGAAAAGTTGAACCGATTGGCGAAAATGGTAAACTTGTCTGGAAAATCGACTGGCCAGCTCATTGGAAAGTGATTGGTATTACCATTGAATCATCAGGTAAAGACCATATGTCGTCAGGTGGTTCTTATGATATCGCCTCTCATGTTGTCAAAGAAATCTTTAATTACAATCCTCCAGAAGCTTTTGGTGGTTATGAGTGGTTTACGATTGGCGGAAGAAAAATGTCATCTTCAAAAGGAGTTGGTTCATCTGCCAAAGAAGTTTCAGAAATTTTACCCCCACAAGTATTTAGATTTTTATTTGTTCGCAATCCAATTACAACTCATATTGATTTTAATCCAAATAAAGAAACTTTATTTAATCTTTTTGATGATTATGATCGCTGTTTTTTAGCTTATTATGACAAACTAGAAAATAAAATTCCTCAAGGAAAACAAGGTGAAGTAATAGAAGATTTTTCAAGAATCATTGAGCTTTCTGCAGTGAAAAAATTACCCGAAAAAAGACTTTATCATCCGCGTTTTCGAACAATTTATAATTTGCTACTTCAAAAAAAAGACAATCTTTTGCAATTTTTTGAAAGTTTAAAAAAAGAAAAACTAAATGATGAAGAAAAACAGATTTTAGAAGAGAGGATTTTGTATGCTAAAAAATTACTTGAAAGAGAAGAAAAACAAACTTCTCAACAATCTTCTCAAAATTTTTCTTTAACTGAAGATCAAAAGAAATTTTTAAAAATTTTAAAAGAAGAGTTAGAAAAAATTAAAAATTCTTATACAAAAGAAGATATAAAAAAAATTATTTTTGAAATAATTAAAAAAGAAAACTTTTCACCTAAAGAAATATTTTTAGGATTTTATAATGTAATGATTGGTCAAAATTTTGGACCAAAAGCAGCAGATTTAATAGAAAAAATTGGAATTGATAATGTTATAAATAAAATAAATAAATACTTAAACTAAAATAAATGATTAATAAAAAATCAATTGAAGCAGTTGATAAATCAAATTTAAATCAATATTTTAAAAAACCTTTATACGAATCTTATTGTTTTTCAAATATTAACAATATTATTGAATATAATTTAGGATTAACAAATAATCTTCAATGTCCTAATGATATTCTAATTTCTCTAAACAAAAAATATAAAAAAGTAATTTTATTTTTTATTGATGGTTTTGGTTGGAGATTCTTTGAAAAATTTTATCAATCAATCTTTTTTAAATTTTCAGAAAAAAATGGCTTAATTAATAAATTTACATCTCAATTTCCTTCAACCACCTCAGCTCATGTTACTAAAATTCATACAGGATTAACTGTTGGAGAAAGTGGAGTTTTTGAATGGAATTATTATGAACCTAAAATTGATGCTATAATTACGCCTCTACTTTTTTCATTTGTTGGTGATAAAAAAAGAGATACTTTGAAAAATCATATTGATCCAAAAAAAATTTTTCCTAAAAAAACTTTTTATCAACATCTTAAAAAAAATGGCATTAAAAGTTATATTTTTCAACATCTTGAATACACTCCATCAACATATTCAAATATAGTCTTTAAAGGAGCAAATATCATGCCTTACAAAACATTACCAGAAGCAATCATAAATTTATTTGAATTAATCAAGAAAACAAATGAAAAAAGTTATTATTTTTTATATTTTGACAAAATCGACTCAATTGCCCACAGTTACGGACCATCATCTACTCAAACAGAGGCAGAAATCTTATCATTTTTATCACTAATGGAAAATCTGTTTTTAAAGAACTTCAATTATTTAAAAGACACTTTATTTTTATTAACCGCTGATCATGGCCATATGGATATTAACCCAAAAACTACTTTTTATATCAACAAAAAAGCGCCTATGATTAAAAAATATCTTAAAACAAATAATAAAAATGAATTTTTAGTTCCTGCAGGCTCACCCAGAGATTTATTTTTATACATAAAAGATAATTTTTTAGACGAAGCTAAATTTTATTTAGAAAAAAAACTTAAAGGAATTGCTGATGTTTATTTAACTAAAGATTTAATAAATCAAGGTTTATTTGGAAACAAAATTTCTAAAACTTTTCTTAGTAGAGTAGGTAATTTAGTGATTTTACCTTATAAAAATCAATCTATCTGGTGGTGGGAAAAAAATCGCTTTGAACAAAAATTTTTTGGTCATCATGGAGGATTAACAAAAGAAGAAATGGAGATACCATTGATTGTTCTTAATTACTAATATTTTTCATACAAAATAAGACATTAAAATAATATCGGCAAATAATAATTCATGTTGCTAAGAATTCTTTAGTTTTTAATTCCTTAATTATAATTTCAACAATCAATTTTGTTAAAACATTTTCCTTATCTTTATTGTTTATATATTTAAATTGATGATCAACGCCCTTCAAAATAATCAACTTTCTTAATAAAGAATTATTTGACTTTAAAATTATTTGCCTTGCTTCATTTAAAGGAACGATATTATCTTTCGTGCCCTGAATTAAGAATAACTTTCCTTTAAATTTATTAAAATTAGCCAAGATTTCTTTTTTAGTTGGATAAGAATTAACAATTGGTCGATTTTTGTTCTTTGTGCTAATACCACTACCAAATAAAAAAATTCTTTTAATTACGCTATAAAAATCTTTAATTAAAAATGAACTTATAGTCCCACCTAAAGAAAAACCAACAATATTAATTTTTTTAATATGAGTTAATTTAATAAATTTTTTAAAAGATTCTTTTACATCTAAAACTTCATCTTTAAATTTCTTATTAATAAAAAATTTCATTTTTTCTTCATAATTTAAATCTTCCCTAAATCCTTGTAACCGACTTGATTCAAATAAAAAAACATAATATCCTTCTTTATTTAAAAATTGAGCAATTTTTAAATATTTCTTTTTTAATCCTGTTCCGTATAATCCATGAATAATAAAAATACCTTCTTTTTTAATCCCTTGAAAAATAATGCATCTCTGTTTTTTAATTCCAAAATGTCCTTTTATGTTAATTTTTAAAATTTTCATATATTACAAAGTTAATGATTTAATTCCATTAATTCCCTTTTAATTCTATTTCCGTATTCATCATGCCAATCTATTTTAGCAATCTTTCTCAATGGATGTAAATCAATTAAAATTGCTGGTAAGCGCTCAATAAATGCGTCCGGATCAATAATTTCTCTAAGTGAAAAAAAACCTCCTGTATTCCCATTTTTTTGAAGGCGTAATCCGTGTTCTGAAAAATAAATTGTTTTACCCGAAGTTGTCTTCATGGGTTGAGAAAAAGGTACAAAATTTGATTCTGAGTTATTTGGGAAAATTATAGGAAATGGTATACTCAAACCAGGATCAAAAAAAAAGTTTCCAACAAATATTCCCGAATGTCCTTTTTCATGATCTGGTTTTAATGAAGAAAATAATCCAATTTTTGGCGAAAATTCTAAAGTTGTTAATTGTTCAGCAAGATATAAAGAATGAAAAGAACAGTTTCCTCCATTTTCTTTAAAAATTTTTTTCCATCCAGAAACAATTTGTTCATAACTATAACCTTGATTTATAAGCTGATAAAATACGCAAGTATTAAAAGGAAAATTTGCTATTTGATATCTTACTAAATTCTCTGCTTCATACAAATCAGCATATTCTTCAGCTAATTTGATTACTTCTGAAAGTAAACCAGAAATATGCGGTCTTCCTTTTTGAAAATTGTCTTTTCCTGTTTCAATAAATTTTCCCTCAGGATCGATTATCCCATAACTAAATCCAGAAGAATAATCGGGAATAGACTGGATGTCAATTGGTAATGAAATTTCTTTTGATTGTATTTTAAAATAAGACAAAAAAGAGTATATCGGATAATCCGGCAAATTTCTTCCAAAACTTACCCCTCCAACAAAAATTAAAGGTGAATCACCTTTTATCCTTTCATTTGCCCATGAAATAATTTCAGGATCATCATCTCTATTAATAGGAACTAATCTTCCTTGATCATCTCTAACACATACAACTGAATCACTTGTAATTAAAACTAATTGATCAGGTTGTTCGCTCTTTATTCTTTGCTCTTCGATTTTCATTCGAGATATTATGAGTGGATATAAAAAAGATAATCCTAGTCTGTTCGGCTCTAATTGTCGTTGAATTGCTGGTTCATCAAATATTGGACTAACTGAATTTAACCTGGCAATTTTTGCTTTATCGGGATTAGAACTAATTAAAATAACTGGAATTTTTCTTTCCATAAAAAACCCGCCTAAGACGGCGGGCGCATTAAGTCCTTAAAGACTTAAAAATTTTAATTTTAATTTCCATTTTTAAAAAAACCGCTCGAGTTATCGGGCGGTGAAAATAAAAAAATAACTAACTTTCCATATTTAATAATATAAAACATCTTTTAAAATTTCAAGAGAAAATTTCCAATCCGACCTACGCGGTCGCGGGTGGATTGTCAGGACAATATAAAAATAAACAAAAATGAGTAATTTTTATAAATTGACCTAATTTCTAATTAACCTAATTGATAATGTGTAACGTGAAACGTAAAACGTATAACGTATAAAAATAATAAATAATAAATAAACAAATAATAAATTTTTAATCAATAATAAATAATTCAAAAAAATAATAAGTCAAAAGTTAAAAGTCAAAAGTTTTTTAAATTTTATTAAATTTTTACTTCTCATTTTGCCTGCCCGCCGTTTTAGGCGGGACTTTTGCATTTTGAATTTTAAATTTTATTTATTATTTATCAGTTATAATTAAAAATAATGAAAAAATTATTAATTGCCACCTCAAATCAAGCAAAACTTGAAGAGATAAAATATGGATTGAAAGAGTTAGAAAAAGAAAATATTAAACTTTTTACATTAAACGACGTTGGAGTAGAGGAAGAACCTGAAGAAACTGGTCAAACTTTTTGTGAAAACGCAAAAATTAAAGCCAAGTCTTATGGTGATTTAACTAATTTACCAACAATTGCTGACGATGGTGGTTTAATTATTCCCTATTTAAACAATGAACCTGGAGTAAAATCACGGCGCTGGTTAGGTTATAAAGCATCAGATCAAGAACTTATTGACTATACCTTAAAAAGACTTAAAAATACTTCAAAAACCCAACGCATTGCTTATTTACAAACATGTATTTGTTTTTATTTAGCTAAGAAAAATGTCTTTATGTTCCAAGAAGAAAAAATTAAAGGCTATATTGCTGAAAAACCAAGCAACAAACCAACAAACGGTTATCCTTTTCGTGCTTTATTTATTGTTGAAAAATATCAAAAATATTATGATGAATTAACAGAAAAACAGCATAATCTTATCAATCATCGTTTAAAAGCTTTAAAAAAATTAGTTCCAAAAATAAAAGAAGTTTTGTTAAAATAAAAATATGTTGGATTTAGACTATATTCGAAACAATAAACAAAAAGTTCTTGAGGCTGCTAAAAACAAAAATCGAAAAATTGATCTGGAAAAAATTTTATCTTTAGACGATCAAAGGCGAGAATTAATCAAAAAAATTCAAACTTTAAGAGAAGAAAGAAATAAACTTGCTAAATCAAAACCAACTCCAGAAATTATCAGGCATGGAAAAAAAATTAAAGAAAAACTAAAATCATTAGAGGAGCAATCAACTCGAGTTGAAGAGGAATTAAATAATCTTTTAGCTTTTGTTCCCAATGTTCCTCTTGATGAGGTCCCAATTGGCAAAGACTCATCAGGAAATATTGAAGTAAAAAAATGGGGTGAACCAAGAAAATTTGATTTTCCTCCCAAATCTCATATTGAACTAGGACTAGATCTTGATTTATTTGATTTAGAAAGAGGTGCTAAAGTCTCTGGATTCCGTGGTTATTTTCTTAAAAACCAAGCCGCTCAACTTCATCTAGCAATTCTTTTTTATGTCTTTCAAAAATTAGTTAAAAAAGGTTATACCCCTTTGATTACCCCAACTATTGTCAAAGGTTTTACCCTTTTTGGATCAGGTCAATTCCCTTGGGGTGAACAAGAGGTTTATAAATTAAATGATGAAGATGCTTATTTAGCTGGAACAGCTGAGGTACCAGTGACTGCTTATTTTAGCAACGAAATCTTAGAGGAAAAAGACCTTCCAAAAAAATTTGTTGCTTTTTCTCCTTGTTTTCGAAAAGAAGCTGGTTCATATGGAAAAGATACCAAAGGACTTTATCGACTTCATGAATTTTGGAAAGTTGAACAAGTAATTATTGCTAAAAATGATTTAGAAGAAGCAAAAAAACTTCATGAAGAACTACAAAATAATACTGAAGAAATTTTAGAAGATTTTGAAATTCCCTATCGACGAATGCTTATGTGTACTGGAGATATGGGCGAACCACAAATTAAAAAATATGACACTGAAATCTGGATGCCATATCGAGGTGGTTATGGAGAAATTGCCTCAAACTCGATTATGGGTGATTTTCAAACAAGAAGATTAAAAATAAAATATCACAAAAAAGATGGTCAAACTGATTATTGTTATTCTTTAAATGATACCGCTATTCCTTCACCTCGGATTTTAATTGCAATATTGGAAAATTATCAACAAAAAGATGGTAGTATCTTAATCCCAAAAGTTCTTCAACCTTTAGTTGGTTTTGAAAAAATTAAAAAATAACTTAATTATTTTCTGCTTTAGTTGGAGTAATAAAAATTTGATTTTGACAACTGACTTTATTTTCAGTACCAGAAATAAAATACTCTTTTCTACCAAAAAAACAATATTTTTCCACCACATTATCTGGTTTTTTATACCAATGATCCTCACCAACATAATTTTTAAGAAGATAACTCATCATTCTATTCCAAATAGGAGCCGCGCCAGTGATTCCTGAGGTTAAATATGGGTTCATTGGCGTACCATCATTATTACCAACCCAAACTGCTACTAAAAAATCAGGTGTATAACCTATTGTCCAGTTGTCTTTTTTATTATCTGTTGTTCCAGTCTTTACCGCTACTCTAAATCCAGGAATTTCAAGCGCTGATCCTGGTCCAAATGCCCAAAGTCTTGCTTGATTATCTGATAAAATATCAGAGATAATATAAGCTACTCCAGGATCAATTTCTTTTATCTTAAAAGGATTAATTTCTTTTATTATCTCTTCATTATTATTTTCAATTTTTAAATAATAAGTTAAAGGTACTTTAAATCCTAAATTTGCTAAAACTCCAAAAGCTTGCGCCATATCAACCATTCTCACCTCACCACCACCTAAAGCCAAAGACAAACCATAGCGATTTTTATCTTGCCAAGTGGTAATTCCCAATTTTTGAGCATAATCAATAAAATTTTCTACTCCGATTTTCTCCATTACTTTGACTGCCGGAATATTATAAGAATTAGCTAAAGCATATCGAAGTGGTATTTTACCATGAAATTTTCCATCATAATTAACTGGCTTATAAGGAGCACTACCTGGTATTTGAAAAACTGTTGGCGAATCATCAATGATAGTAGCGGCAGTAAACCCTTTTTGTAAAGCTAAAGAATACATTAATGGTTTTATTGATGAACCTGGTTGACGAAGACCAGTTGTGACATTAAAAGCGCCCCATGGCTCTAAAAAATAATCAACTGATCCCACCATTGCCAATATCTCACCAGTAGCTGGTCGAGTTACTAAAATTGCTCCATTTGTCACATTAAGATAGCTTATTTTTTGAAGTTCCTCTTGCAAAATCTCCTCAGCTTTTTTTTGAATATTTAAATCTAAAGTACTAACTACTTTTAATCCTCCTTCTTCAACTATTTTTGTTCCAAAGTAATCTTCAAGTTGGCTTTTTACATAGAAAACAAAATGTGGTGCTAAAATCTTATTTTTTGGTGGCAAAACCTCCAATTTTGAGTTTTGACTTTTGACTTTTAAATTCTTATCAATATACCCTTGTTTATACATTGCTTCCAACACCTGATTTCTTCGCCTTATTGCTGCTTCTTTATCATTATATGGAGAATAAATTGATGGTGCTTGAGGAAGTCCTGCTAAAAAAGCCGCTTCTTCTAAAGTTAAATCCTTTGCTGATTTACCAAAATAAGTTTTTGCTGCTTCCTCTATCCCGTATGCTGCTCCTCCATAAGATACTTGATTAAGATACATTTCCAATATTTGATCTTTAGTATAAATTCTTTCTGCCCATAAAGCTAAAATTATTTCTTTAATTTTTCTTTCCCAAGTTCGCTCAGGTGAAAGCAAAGCACTTTTAACCAACTGTTGAGTAATTGTTGATCCTCCTTGAATACCACCTTTACTAAAAATATTTTCTTTTATTGCTCTTAAAACTCCACCAATTAAATCAACGCCCTTATGATTGTAAAAATCTTTATCTTCTATAGCAATTGTTGCTTGAATCACATATTTTGGTAATTGAGATAAAGAGATTGGGGTTCTATTTTGATCTCGATATATCTCATAAAGAATTTTGCCATTTCGATCATAAATATGAGTTGATAATTGATAGTTAATTTTGCCAATATTTTTTGGCGAAGGTAAACTTTTTAAAAAAATATATGTTTGGTAAGTAAAAAAAATCAATGAGGCAAAAATTATTCCATAAAAAAAATACTTTAATTTAACTATAAAATTAATTGATTGTTGTTTTTTTATTTTAATTGGAGTGTAGGTTTTTTTTACTAATTTTATTTTTGGTAAAGCAATTTTTGGTAATCTAACAGTGTTGACTTTTAATAGAAAATTATTAATTATTTGAATAAAAAAATCAAATATTTTTTTAACAATCTTAAAAATAAGATTAAAAATCAAAAAGAAGATTTTTTGAACAGTTTCACCAATAACAATAAAAAATGAAGATAAATAATATATTCCTTGAAAAATCAATCTAAAAATAAAATTTAGCCTAAAATTCATTATATAATTATATCAAATATTATAGGCTAAAGCAATCTTAATTTAGCTTTAACAACCAGTCTTTTTAAATAAGTTCCTGGAGGAACGCAAGTAATTAATGTTAAATAAGAACCATCTTTTTGCTGTTTTAACACTTCAACTTGATCAGGATTAACAATAAACATATCGTAAACTGAATATTCATACTCTACATCTTGAATTTTTATTTTAATGATATCTCCTTTTTCCAACGATGGTAAAAAAGTAAAAATTGTTTTATAGTCTTTGACATTATAAAGTTGAGGTAAAGTTGAATGACCAAAAATTACGACATTACCATACTCACCAGGAAGTGTTTCTGGTAAATAATGAACTAAACTTTTATTTAAATCTTCTCCACCAACAACAACTTTCGCATCATTAATATTTAATTTAGGAATAGATAATTTATATTCCTTTACTAATAAAGTTGTTGTTGAAGTTTTGACATTACCAATAGAAGGAAACCAAATACTAGCATGAGTAAAATCTCTTAGATTGTTTGAGAAAATATTAAATGATCCTAAAATACTACCAGCCTGAGATAAAGCATTATTATCAGAGGAACTTATAGGAGAGACAATTTTTTGTTTTAAAAATAATTTTGAATAAATTTCAAAGGATATAATTGGATAAAAAGACCAAAAAAGCAGTAAACAACCAATAATTAAAAAAACATATGATAAATAATTAATTGTCTTTTTTTTAAAAGAATTATCTTGCTTTTTATAAACATGAAGAGGCATAAATTTTAAAAACTAGAAATTTTTAAAACAATATTTTTTTTAAAAAAAGGTAAATAATTATTAAAAATCGGTAAAGAATCATTATTTAATAAATCAAATCCTTGAGTATTAAAATTATTTTTTAAAATTTGCTCTATTTGATTTTTATTTTTTCCTGAAATTAATCTTAAAGCCTTATCTTTATCAAAACTACCAATCGCTTTTGCTTTTACATCTAACAATATTTCTAATTTATCATTATTTTTTTTCGCTTGAGTAATCTTAAATTTTATATTGTTTTTTTCTAAAGATAAATCTAATTTTAAATCTTTTTTTAATTCATTAGTTAAATATTTTAGAAGATCGTCTTTTTTATAAACATAAAACTCTACATTTATTTTCGCATCAATCGATACTGAATCAGCCTCTTCTCCTATCTCTTTAGAGAATTTTTTATCAATAATCTCATAGTTAGTTAAATCATTAATAATTAATTCATTATCTTTAAGTTTCAAATTAATTTTTTGATTTTTTGCTTTTTCTAAAACTTTATTTTCTAAACTCAAGATATCATTTGCTGAAACTGTTTTTATCTGTTTTCTGCTTCCTCCAGTTAAAGGTTTATCATTAATAGCAAAATACAAGCTTTCTGGCATACCGCTAATTTTAAATCTTGTTCCTTTATTTAGATTTGCTTCTTCTCCAATATTTTCGGCTGTTATTGAAACTTCTTTTTTACCTGGCAGTTTTGCTGAAGAATCAGCAGTTAGTGTTGATGAAGCCACCTTAACATCATTATCTAAAAAATATCTTATATTATTGCTTTCTAAAACTGTATTTTTACTAAAAATTTCTTCCTTATCATCAAAATTGTAAATAGTAACTATTCCTTTTGCTTTTTCACCAATCTCTTTTTTTTCTGTTGTTAAAACAGTTTCAGAAAAATTAGCTTGAGAACTAACAACTTTATAATCAATCAAAACATTTATTTTTTTCTCAATTGTTTGACTTGGTAAATAAACAGTGATATAAGCTTTATGAAAAAAATATTCATTTATAAAAAGACTAATAAAAATCATTATCAAACCAAAAAATATTAAAAAATTTGAGTTTAAATTTAAAAAAGAAAGATTTAAATTTATTTTTGGTAAAGAAAATTTTGAAAAATCAAATAATTTTTGAAGATTAAAATTAATTTTTTTTGTTTTTTCTATTTTTTTTTGCTCAACATCTTTTCCAATAACAAAACCAAAACTTAACTCTGACTCATTAAAATTATCTTTTTCAATTTCAATTTGTTTAGAAAAAATTTTTACTAAACTATCAATAACTTCATTTTCTTTTAAAATCTCAATCTTTGGCAATTGAATAAAATAGTTTTTATCCCAACGATAATTAATTAATTGATCAATCTCTTTATCTAAGTCATCTGAATCATAAACAATTATTCTTGATGGTAAAAAAATTTTTTTGTCTTGTAGATGAGAAATAGCAACAATAAAATCATCAACAATATTACTTGTTCTTGCTAAACTATTTTTATAAATTAATTTTCCACCTTGATAAATAAATATACTTAATTGATTTTTATCTAATTCTAAAATTATCGCTGATAATAAATTTTGTTCTTTTTTTTCTAAATATATAGAAACTGCTTCATAACACTCAATATATCCTAAAGCTTCAAGTTCTAAATTTTTCGCTATATTTTTAATTTTTTTTAAATATGGCTCTTTAATATTTTTTGTAACATCATCAATAAAATGAGAATAAAGAAAAAAAATAGTTTTTGAAAGGGTAATTTTATGTTTTTCCTCTAATTGATAAATATTTTCATCAATATCATTAATTAAATTTTCCCAACCATTAGTATAGTTAAAATTAATCTGATCAATAACAACAATCTCATTATCTTTTTTTTTCATTAAAAAAATACTTCCTTTTTGTTCTTTTAAAAATAATCCCAAATAATGATTATCGTTATTTTTATTTTTTTTAAAAAATAGCCAATTCATAAAGAAAAAAAATTTTAATAATTAATATTGTATTTTGTAAACACTTGTTTTATGCCTTGATCAGCTGTTTTTAGAGCTTCAATATAACTTACTCCCTGAATCGTACTATTAATAGCATTTTCCAAATAACGAACTATCTCATCATTTAAACCATTATCATAAGTTCTTGAATTTAAAGGTTGAGAAACAAAATTATCAGCCTGTTTAATAACTGGACCAATATATTCATTTTGAATTAAAAGAGAAGCTAAATCAACTCTTGAATACGGCTCACCAAAAAGTCGATAACGACCGGCAATTTCATATAATTTAGTTAGATTTTCTTTTTCCACTAAAAATCTTAAAAATTTCCAAGCTTCTGTTTGATTTCTACTATAACGTGATACACCTTCTACCCAATAACTAGCTAATGAAATCGGTGATGAACCTGGAACAACTGGAACATTAGTTACTTTTATTTTTATTTCTGGATTAGCTGATTTTATTGACAATATTTGCCAAGAAGGAACAATAATCATTGCCACTTTTTCTTGAATAAAAGCATTTAAAGAATTTGGCATATCTGGCGACCAATAATTATTTGGTGGTTCAGCAAATTTTCTAAAAGTTTCTAAAGCACCAATAGCTTCTTCACTTGTAAGATTAGCTAAACTACCTCCATTTTGAACTAAAAACAAACCAAAAATATCTGAAAAATGTTCTAAATTTCCAACTGTTCCAATAGCAATTCCTGAAGTAATAATATTACCATTCACATCTTTAACTGTTAACTTTGATGCATAATCAAGTATTTCATCCCAAGTAACTGGCGCTGTATTTATCCCAACTTTTTTAAAAAGATCTTCATTATATACTAAAACTAATCCATCTATTTCTAAAGGAATTCCATAATAATAATTACCTGCTTTTAGATCTTTTTGATGGATTTTATAAAATGTTTTTTCAAACTCTTCTTGTGTCATAATTTTTGAAGGAAGAGGCGATAAAATTTCTTTTAATTCAGGAAGCCAAGTATTATGAAAACGAAAAATATCTGGACCTTGATTAATTTTACTTCTTGCTAAAAGCTTGTCACGATAATTTTCAGGTGACATTTTTATATACTCTATTTTTACATTTGGGTTTTTTTGCTGATATTCATCAATTAATGGTTGAATTATTTGTTTATCTTCCCATAATCCCCAATAAGTAAGCTTAACTGCTTGTACCGATTTTTTTCCGCTAAATAATTTACCAATTAAAAAAACAAATAAAAAAAATATTACTATTCCTCCAATAGCTATAAAAATATATTGATTTTTATTTGCTTGAAAAACAGGTGGTAAATTGCCATTATTATTAAAACTTGAATTATTAACTATTTCAGGATCAACTACTTCTTCAGGAGCTTCCTCAACTTTTATATTATCAATATTTTCCTCAACAGGAATTGTCTCAAAAGTTGAATTTTTACTTACTTCTGATTGATTTTTTTCTAAATTTTCATTAATATCATCCATATTACTATGGTATCAAAAATTTTAAAAAAAATCTTTAAACTTTCTTTTTTTTTATTTGGAATTTTTTTGGGACTTTTAATAATTTTTTTTATTTTATTTAATAATTTTAATAAAAAACATAACAACTTAATTTACGAAAATGTTTTTATTGATAATGTTAATTTTTCTGGTAAATCAAAAAATGATGTTATTAATTTTTTTAATCAAAAAAATAAGGAACTTAAAAAAATTCAATTTACTTTTTTATTAGACAGTCAACCAATTGCTACTTTTTCTGCAAAACAAATTAACTTAAGTTACGATGGTGAAACAGCAGCTGAAAGAGCCTATCATATTGGTCGATCAGATTTTTATTTATCTTCTTTATATCAAAAATTATTAAGCTTTTTAAAAATCAAAAAATTTGAATTTATTTCCAATTTTAAATACGATGATTATTTTATCAAAAATTACTTTCAATCATTTAAAGATCAATACGATAAACCAGCAAAAAATGCTTTATTTGAATTTAAAAATAATAAAGTAATTAATTTTCGCAAAGAAGAAGACGGACAAGAAATTAATGTTAACTCAATATTGGCTGATTTTGAAAACGCTTTAAATAAAATAAAAACAAATCCTGAAAATAAAATTATCAACATTAAAAAAATTATCCTTAAACCAGAAATAACCCTATCACAAATTAACAATTTTGGCATTGAGGAATTAATTGCTCAAGGTCAATCTGATTATACTCATTCAATTCCTAGTCGAATTTATAATCTAAAATTAGCAGCTTCTAAATTTCATGGCGTGTTAATTCCACCGGAAAAAGTGCTTTCTTTTAATGAAACAGTTGGCGAGATATCTAGTTTAACTGGTTATCAACCAGCTTATATTATCAAAGAAGGAAAAACTGTTTTAGGTGATGGCGGTGGTGTTTGTCAAGTATCAACAACACTTTTTCGAGCAGCTTTAAATGCAGGACTACAAATAATAGAAAGAAACGCTCATGCTTATCGAGTTTCTTATTATGAAAATGATATGGGACTAGGTTTTGATGCAACAGTTTTTGCTCCAACTGTTGATTTAAAAATCAAAAACAATACTCAATCATATATTCTCATTCAAACATCAATTGATGAACAAAATAATCTCTTAACCTTTAAGCTATATGGAAAAAAAGATAATAGACGAGTTGAGATATCAAAACCTTATATTTGGGATATTATCCCTCCTCCAGAACCTCGCTATCAAGAAGATCCAATTTTAAAAAAAGGAGTAATAAAGCAAATAGATTTTCCCGCCTGGGGTGCAAAAGTATCTTTTACTTATAAAGTTTATAAAGACGATAAATTAATTATTGATAATAAATTCACTTCAGTTTATCGACCTTGGCAAGCTGTTTATTTAGTTGGTACGGCTGATTAATTTATAAAATTATAATTTTTTCGCTATAATATGATTATGTTTAAAGATAAGATGGGCAAAAAACTATCAACTGAAGAAATAATTAAAAAAATTATCAATCGAATAAAAAATATTTTTTTAGAATTTGAGATTTTTTTACTACATTTAGTTGGTTTAGTACCAAGCCATCATTTTCGAAGATTTTTTTATCAGTTGGCTGGAATTAAAATTGGTAAAGGATCAACAATTCATACCGGTGCAAGATTTTATGATCTAAAAATAAAAATTGGAGAAGATACAATTATTGGAGAAAATGTCGTTTTAGATGGAAGAGATAATATTGATATTGGTAATCATGTTGATATTGCAAGTGAAGTGATGATTTACAATAGCGAACATGATATTAATTCTTCTGATTTTAAAGCGATTTCTGCTCCAGTTACAGTTGAAGATTATGTTTTTATTGGCCCAAGAGCTATCATTTTGCCAGGTGTTAAAATTGGTAAAGGAGCAATTGTCGCAGCATCAGCAGTCGTCACAAAAGATGTACCTCCATATGCAATAGTTGCTGGAGTACCAGCAAAAATCATTGGCGAAAGAAAACAAAAAAATCTTAATTATTGTTTAGGTAGAGCTCGTTGGTTTAGATAAAACTTATTCTAAAAATCTTGATTTTATTGAATAATTTGACATTCCAAACATAAATCTTCGCTTTGAATAAGTAATATAAAGTTTTTCTTTTGCTCTAGTAATCCCTACATAAAAAAGTCGTCTTTCTTCCTCAAGCGAATATAAATCATCTACTGATCGAGAATGTGGTAAAATACCTTCTTCAACACCAACAATAAAAACTATCTTAAACTCAAGACCTTTAGCTTGATGAAGGGTCATTAATTTTACTCCGTTTTTATTTTTTAAAGTTTTTTCTCCATCAAAATATTCTGATTCAACTAAAGAAATTTGTTCTAAAAACTGGGTTAAATCAGGAAATTCTAAAGCCACTGATTTTAATTCTTTAATGTTTTCAATCCTTGAATAATCTTCCTCATCATTAATATCATATTGTTTTAAATAATCAGTTACTTGAAAAATATCTTCAATTAATTGATCGGTGGTTTTTTTGAAAATATCATCTTTGTTTTTTTGATAATAATCTTGAAATCTCTTAAATCTTCCCACTCCTAATTTTTTTATCCTATCAAGAGAAACTTTATCATTAGGATTAATTAAAAGTCTTAAATAACTAATAATATCTTTGATCTCTTTTCGTTCATAAAATCTTATTCCGCCAATTAAAATATAAGGAATACTTCTATGTAAAAATACTTCTTCAATAACTCTTGATTGAGCGTTAGTTCTGTATAAAATAGCAATGTCTGATAATTTAATATTATTTTCACCAACTAACTTTAAAATTGTATCTGTTAAATATAAAGCCTCATCTTCTTCATTTTCTGCTTCATAAAAACTAATTTCTTCTCCAACATTTTTATCAGTGGTTAATTTAAGGATTGGATGAGTAGTGTTTTTGCAAATCACATTATAAGCAAAATCTAAGATTGATTGAGTTGATCGATAGTTTTTTTCTAAATAAAAAACTTTAGTATTTTCAAAATCTTTTTCAAATCTTTTTAAATTATCAATTTCTGCACCTCGCCAAGAATAAATACTTTGAGAAAAATCACCAACAACAGTAATATTTTTATATTTTTGACTCAATAATTTTGTCAATATATATTGAACAAAATTTGTATCTTGAAATTCATCAACTAGAATATATTCAAAAATATTTTGATATTTTTCTAAAACTTGAGGATTATTTATAAAAAGTTCGACTGTTTTAACTAGTAAATCATCAAAATCAACCGCATTATTTTTATTTAGTTGTTTTTGATATTCTTCATATATTCTAAAAACATCTTCAGCAGCATAATCAGAAAAAAAATTTAAATATTTATCCACAGAAATTAATCGATTTTTAGCAGCCGAGATTCTATTTAAAAAATAAGCAGGAGTAAATTTTTTATTTAAATTAATATTCTTTAGAATTAATTTAATCAAGCTTAATTGATCATTTTCATCATAGATCAAAAAATTTTTTTTTAAATTTATTTTATTTCCATCAAGACGAAGTATTTTTGCACAAAATGAATGAAAAGTACCAACAAATCCTAAACTATATTTAAAACCGATTCTTTTTTTCATTTCCTCAGCCGCTTTATTGGTAAATGTAATCATTAAAATTTTTTTTGGATCAACAAAATGATTTTCTATTAAATTTAAAACTTTAGCGATCAATACTCTTGTTTTACCACTACCTGCACCAGCTAAAATGATTGAAGGACCTTTTATGTATAAAACAGCTTGTTTTTGTGAACTATTTAATTCTTCTAAAAAATTCTTTTTCATAAAGTATAATTATAAAATAAATAAAATTAAAAACTAAAAAAATAATGACTAAATTATTAAAAATTAAATTAATTGCTTTAATAGTATCTTTATTGCTAATTGTTTTTTTAATTATTAAACCATACCTCGATTTTATTAATAAAGATTTAAATATCTCTATTTTAAAAACTCTTTTTTCAAAAGATTCTTTAAAAACTTACGATGATCAAGTTAATATATTACTTTTAGGAATTGCTGGAGGAAATCATGATGGTCCTAACTTATCAGATTCAATTACTGTTTTAAATTATAATTTAAAAACAAATACTTTAACGACAATTTCTATTCCAAGAGATATTTGGAGCAATAGTCTTAAAGATAAAATCAATTCTGCCTATGCTTATGGTGAAGCAAAAAAACCAAACTCTGGAGGATTTATATTAGCTAAAGCTGAAATCTCAGAAATAGTTGGTATGCCTATCCATTATGCTTTGGTAATTAATTTTAACCAGTTTAAAAATCTTATTAATTATCTTGGAGGTATTGACGTTGAAGTAGAAAATTCTTTTGTTGATAAAAGATTTCCAATAACTGGTAAAGAAAATGATGATTGTGGTGGTGATCCAGAATATAATTGCCGCTATGAAACAATTTCTTTTCAAAAAGGATTAACCCATATGGATGGTGAAACTGCTTTAAAATTTATTCGCTCTCGTCACGCTGAAGGTAAAGAAGGAACTGATTTTGCTCGTGAAAAAAGACAACAAAAAGTAATCGAAGCTATCAAAAATAAATTAATCAAAAGACTAAAATCACTTAATATAAAAAATTACCAAGATCTTTATAAAATTTTTAATGAATTAATAAAAAGAGATATTAATAATCAACAAGTGGCAATAATTTTAAAAAACATTATTTTAAAGAAAGATTTTCAGCAAAAAAAAATTACTCTTGACCAAAATCTTTTTTTCAATCCACCTATACCTAATAATGAATATAATGGTTTATGGGTTTTAATTCCAAAAAATAATGATTACACCATAATTCATAAATTTATTAGATGCAACATAGAAGGAAAAAATAATTGTGATAAATTAAAAAACTAAAGAAAAAATAATCAAAAAAAACGCTGATCCTATTAAAAATAAACTCTTATCAAAAAAACCAGAAATAGGTAATTGACTAATTACTGTTGGTTGAATTGTTGGTGATGATAAATAAATTTGTTCTTCAGTAGGTGTAATTGTCGATGTAATTACTGAACTAATAACAACTGATTCATTTGTTGGTATTATTGAAATAATATCTGTTGGTGTTAAAATAGTGCTTTCTGAAATTTCTAAAGTGGGAGAAATTTGAGCAACAAAAGTTTCTTTTATTGTTGGAGTAATAACGTTATTATTTATTTGTGAGTAATCAATCGTTGATTGTTTATTTATTCTAAAACTTAAAATCAAAAATATAAAAAAAGTAATTATTGCTAAAATTCCACCATAAATAAAAATTGAGGATTTTTTTTTAAAAATTATCTTGTCTATATCTTCTTTTTGCTTTAAAGGAGTATAATTAATATTTGCTTGAATATTATCACTAAAATCAGGAATAATTGGTTTTTCTTTAATTGTTGAAGAGATTTCTTTTTTTAATAAATAAAATTGATAACCTAAAAAGGCTAAAATTATAAAAAATAAAATTAAGCTAATTTTATTAATATAAGATAAAATTTGAAAGATTGTCATTAATATAATCTATAACATTATTTTAATTAAAAAACAAGAAGAATACCTACTCCTGCAAGAAGAAAAGCTATACTTGATAAAACTGTTAAATAATTAAAATTACCACTTTTTGGCATATTGGTTGGAATAATTGTTGGAGAAGGAATAATATTGGTTGGAGTAATAATATTTGCTGAGTTAGTTGCTTCACCTAAAACTTTTCCTTCAATTGCATTATTACCAGTAATTTTAAAATGACGAATAATTTTTAAATCTTGATTTTTATCATTTTTAGTTAAAAATGTTAAAGTATAATCGCCTAAATCTAAAATTTCCGGTATAGAATAATTCCATTGACCATTTTTATCAGCTTTAATTTTTGTTGAATAAGTTTTTGTTTTTGAAGATAAAGTTAGGTTAATTTCTGAATAAGGATAAGAAAAACCTTTAATTAAAGGTTGTCTACCAGGAATAATTGCACCTTCTTGAGGATAAATAACATCAATAATGTTTTTATTTTCGTTTTTATCAATAGCAGCTAAAACATTTTCTTCTTGACTTAAATTATAATTTTTCCCAATAATCAAAATCTGTGTTTTTGATAATAGATCTTTTATTTTACCAATTAAGGTTGTTTTTTTACCATCCTCATTAAATATTTCAATAGTGGCTTTATCATTTTCTCCTATAGCCACTTCACTAATATTATCTTGTTTATAAAAAGAATTTAAAGGTATTAACCATTCACCAGAATTTTTTAAAAGGAATGATAGAGAGTATAAATTCTTATTATTAATTGAAAACAAAACTACACCACTATTTAAAGGAGTTAAATTTTCATTTAATATTTTTCCACTGATTGGAGATAATTTTGTAAGATTTGAGATTGTTTTTGGAGTTTTAAAACTAAAATATTTTCCATCTGGACGAATAATTTTTTTATTATCAGAAATAATCATAAAATAATATGTAGTATCATTTTTTAAATTTTTTAAAGTAACATAATGATTAAAATATTTATTTTGACTTGTGGCAAGATCTCTATCATCAAAGACAATCTTATCTAAAATATTTTCTTTTTCACCATAAATTAACCAACCAGTTTCTTTAGTTTCTGTTTGCCAAAAAATTGTCGCTTGAATAGGATTTAGGTTAGTAATTTCTATTCGTTTTAAATCAATTTTTGAAGCTCTTGATGTGATTCTTAATTTTCTATAAATTGAAGAAAAAATCAACACTGAAAAAACAAAAGTAAAAATCATTAAAAAATTAGATACTTTTTGTTTTTGTTTAAAATATAAATCTGAATAAATCATTATTCTTTTTTATTTTCTATAATTTCTAAAACATCTTTTTTTATTTGATAGTTTTCTATTTTGGGAATTTCGATTTTATCTTTAATTTTTTGTTCTGTGCTTGCATGATATAAATCAGCAATAAACCAAGCAATAACTGTTAAAAAAATTCCAATCGCAATAAATAACACTTCTTTTTTATTCATAAATAATAACCATTAATTATTAAGGTAATTTTTAAAAAACTACTTTGAGTTGATTCTCTGTCTTGATTGATAATTAAATTTTCAATTGTCTTTAATCTTCTTTGATTAAAAAGATCGGTAATTAAATTATTTAAATTATCAAAAGTTGTTTTTCCTTCAATAATTAAAGTTATAATACCCGAATTTTTTTTTAACATAGAAAGATCAACATCAGCAATATTTGCTTTTTGAATTTGAAAATTATTTTTATCAGCAATTATTTTAATATCGTCTACCATTTTATTAACTTGAGGATATTTGGATAACGCCTGATCAACTAAATATAATTTTTCTCGATTTTCTTCTAATTGATTTTGCATATTTGATATATTTATTATTTTTTGTTCATAAATATTATTAATATTTTCTAAATCATTTTTTTCTTTTTTAAGAGAAAAAGCGGTTTTTAAAGAAGGACTAATGGCAAAAAATATGAAGATAGAAAAAATAATTAAAAATAAAATTATATAAGTATAATCTTGATTTTTACTAAATATATTTTTCTTTAACTGATTCTTTTCCATTTAAATATTTGAAAAAATTATAAAAAATCACTTAGATTAATAATAAAATCATAACCTGTTTCTGTTCTTTTAATATTTTTTAATTCAATATTTTTAAATTTTTTATCCTTTTTTAATAAATTCAAAAAAGCTTGCAATCGTTTTGAATTGGTCGTATTACCATTTAGGGTTAATGATTTATTTTTAACTTCTAAACTAATTAATCTAACTGATTCTGGAATTATTGATATGACATAATCGAACATAGATTTGAATCTATGTTGATTGCTTAAAATTTTTTCAATTTCTTTTGTTTTTTTATCAATTCTTGCTGTCTCATTTAATAATGGCAAAACAACCTGAATAATTTCTTTTTTTTGGCTAACTTCTTCTCTTAAATCAATTACTTGTTGATCAAGTTGAAATCTATAAAAAAATACGCCAATAACAACTAATTGAGTAATAACAATAATATATCTTAAATAATTAAGAGCAAAAAAAATCAATTTATCTAAAAATCCTTTTTCTTTTTCTGGCAATAAATTAATTTTGTATTTCATTTTGCTAAAATTTTCTTAACTTTAGATTTTAATCGATTGCCTTTATTTTTATGAATAACTTTTTTCTTAACTGCTTTATCAACAACTGAATAATATTTTTTTATTAATTCACTAACATCTTTACTTCCTTTTTTTACTGCTTTTTTTATCTGATCAAAAATTTTTTTATATGTTGAAATATAAACTAAATTTTCTTTTGTTCTTTTTTTATCTTTTCTAACTTTTTTAATTGCAGATTTTATTATTGGCATTATTAATCCACCTCCTTTTAATTTAATTTAAAAAAACTTATAATTGATATTCTTTTTCAAATATTTTTTGTCCATAATCGCCAGTAAATCTTAAAAGAACTCTTATTGGACCAACAATATTATGATATCGACAAGTACCAGAAGAACAAGTTCCAAGAATTATTTTTCGACCACTCCCATTATTTGACTCTCCACACTGCCATTCTTTTTCTTGATTGTAACATTTACCAATTGCTCCTTGCTCAACTGTTCCTTCCCCACCTTCTGAAACATCATTATTAATAACTTGATAACTTAATTCAAAATCAATTGCCGAAGTATTTTTAGGTTCATTTGTTACTATTAATAATGCCTCTCCTTTTTTTATGAGTTTTAAATCAACTTTAGTAGAAGAATCAATTGTTGGTAATGCTTTTTCTATCGGCTCAATAGAGCTCTTATTAGTTTTAGATTTTTTATTTTTGCTAATTAAAAAATAACTAATTATTAACAAAACAAAGATCAATCCTCCAAAAATCAAATATTTTTTGTAGTTTTGTTTCATAATAAAAAATCAATTTTTAACAGAAAATTAAGAAAATTTTTCATTAAAATATTTATTTAAAAAATCTAGACTTATTCTTTCTTGTTTCATTGTGTCCCTATCTCTTATAGTTACTGTTTTATCATCCAAGCTTTGATAATCAACTGTAATACAATAAGGTGTACCAATCTCATCTTGACGACGATACATTTTACCAATATTTCCTGAATCATCAAATTCACAATTATATTTATTTTTAAGCTCTTTATATATTTTAAAAGATAATTCTTTTAATTTCTCATCTTTTTGTAATGGAAATACTGCTATTTTTATTGGCGCTAATTTTGGATTGATTTTTAAAACTACTCTTTTTTTACCATTAATATCTTCCTCATAATAACTATCAACTAACACAGTAATCAACAATCTTGACAATCCAAAAGTTGGCTCAATCACATGAGGAATATATTTCTCACCTGTTGTTTTATCAACATATCTTAAATCAACCCCTGAATATTTCATATGATTAGACAAATCAAAATCAGTTCGATAAGCCAATCCCCACATCTCTTTCCAACCAAAAGGAAATTGATATTCAATATCCATCGTTTTTTTTGAATAATGAGATCTTTCAAATTCCTCATGCTCTCGCCAACGAAGTTTTTTTTCATTTAATCCTAATTCAAGAGCCATCTGCCACATCTTTTCTTGCCAATATGAATAATATTTTTCCCATTCCTCGGGTTTTATAAAGTATTCAAATTCCATCAAATCAAATTGAAGAGTTCTAAAAACACCTTGACCTAAAGTGATTTCATTTCTAAAAACAACACCAGTTGAAGCAATCCCAAAAGGAATTTTTACCCTCATTGTGTCAACAACTTGTTTAAAATTCATAAAAATCCCTTGAGCAAGCTCTCCTCGCAAATATGCTTTTGATTTTTTTTCTTCAATAATACCGATATTAGTTTCAAATAAAAGATTAAAACGACGAACATCAGTTAACTCTTTTGATCCACATTTTGGACAAGTTAATTTATTTTCTTTTATTATTTTTGTCAACTCTTCAACTGGTAAACCTTCAACTTTTTTATTTAATTTATCTTCAATTAAATGATCGGCTCGAGTCCGATTATGACAATTTTTACACTCAATTAAAGCATCATTAAAACCAGAGACATGCCCTGATGCTTCCCAAACTTTTGGATTTAAAATCACTGAACTATCAATCAAAACAACATCATCTCTTTCTTGAATAATTTTTTTTAACCAAAACTGACGAATATTTTCTTTTAATAACATGCCATAATGACCAAAATCCCAAGTATTAGCTAACCCCCCATAAATCTCAGATGAAGGATAAAAAAAACTTCGTCTTTTAGCTAAAGATATAATTTTATCCATAATATAAATTATATAATAAAGGGAGGAATTTTTTCATTAGTTAATTGAAAGAAAAAATCGTCAATTTCCTCTTCGCTAATTTCTTCTTTTAAATAACCAAGTTTTAATAATAATTTGTTTATAAAATGATATAAAATGTTATCTTTTATATCGCTTTGATTTATTTTTATAAAAAAAGATTTTGTTAAATTATATACCGCTATTTCTTTTTGATTTTCTGGTAAAATTTTGTCTAAAACAAAAAAAAATTTGTAAATAAGATTAACTTTATCTTTATTTTTTTTTAAATTATAAAAACCACTAATAAGATTAATCTCTTTTAAATAATATTTATCATTTTTTTTATTCAAAATTACATCAATTAAATTACCTGTCTCCAGATAAGATGAGCGACGACTAGTAATTTTTCTTACCCCTTTTCCTAAAACTAGAATCTTGCCCTTTTCTTTTGTAAATAAAAAAATAAGAAGATCTTTATTTAAAAGAATTTTCTTTTTTAAAACAAATGTTTCAGTCTTAAAAATCCTTTCATCATTCATAACTTATTTTAATTTAATTACTTTATCTGTATCTAAAATTCCTTCAAAAATTTTTTTATTGTTAACTTTTATTTGCCATTTTTGATTATCTACTCCCGCTTGTTTTTGAATCATTAATTTATCTGTTGAAATCTCGGGCAAATCATATTTAATAACAACGGTTGCCTTACCTTGAGTTGGTACTTCTGTATAACCCTCAAAAACTGTTTTTCCTAAATCATCATAAACTTGTGTTTTTTTCAAAGATCCTTGAAAACTAATTAATTTTGCTCCTTTTGGAACATAAACTCTAATCCAATTTCTTAAAGTAGCATTCAAACATAATCCTCCTCGCTCTAAATTACAATCAGAGTGAGGATAAGGATTTTTAAAATTCACGGTTAACTCTCTTGATTTTCCTGATATTTTTAGATTAACCTCCTCAGACACAAACATATTAGATTTTGCACCAGCAAAATTAACATTATTAACATGAATGTAATCGCCATTAAAATCTTTTATTCTTCCAGCAAAATTTACTTGCTCAATCGCTTTTTGTAAATTTTCATCAACAAAATAAACTAAAATATGCTTTTGTTGTAGATTTTCTAACATTTTAGAAGTCAACAACCCCCAATATTTTGAAGGAGATGAACGAAGCGCAGTTTGAAAAAGGGTATACATTAAATTACCCATAATCCCTTTTCTGTTTTCTTTAACATAAGCGACTGGTCGATCAACAATATCAAAAAGAGTATAAATAGCTTGCGGACAATCACATCGAGGATCAGTTTTTGCTGAAAAAGTCACTCCATCAACATAAATATCACCAAAAATTTTTAACATATCAATTAAAATCTTAGAATCCATAGCAATAATGCCATCGTATTTTACTTTTAAACTACTTTTTTCATACAAACTTTCAAATAATTTTACTGATTGATAAAAATCAGGAGATAAATTACTATCACGGATATAAAATTGAGATACTCCCTTATGATAAGTTAAAATTTCCGGCGGTGCTTTAGGGTGATTTGATATAGAATTATCTAAAGAATATATATCATCTGAAGCAATAATACTCATTTTTCCATTTCTTATTTTAAAAACAGCATAAAATGTCAAGAATCCTCCTGTTGCCCGTCTTTCTTTATCATTCTGATAAAGGACTAAATATATTTTTTCTTCTTTACTTCCTAATATTTCTGGAAGATTTTTTATTAAGGGCTTTGCATCAACAAAAAGCGAGGCTAATCCATCAAAAGTCTCTTGAAAATTTTTTATTTGCTCTTTTAAATTATATTTTCCTAATTTTCCTGGATAGTTATTTGGATTTATTTTTGAAATTCTTTTATAAGCCTCATCAATATCTTTTGCAATTGGATCAACTTTTTCAGTTAATTTATCAAGAGTTAAAATTGCGGTTTGCAATCTATCTTCAGCTGTTTTTTCTACAAATGAAGACTCTCCTTTTTTAAATCCTATCAAATCAGCATATGGCTCAATCGCATTAATACTTTCAACACCAGCCTTAATTAAATAATCTCCAGCCTCAACTCCATTTTTAAAATCAGCGACATATGGAATAAATTTTAACCAATAAATTTTTTCTGAGGTCTTTTGAAAATCTTTATAATCATTTGAAAAACTTAATAATTTACTTTTTAAAAGACTAATATCATTTTTTGAAAAATCAGTTTTTAACTCTTTAGCTTTCTTAATTAAATTTTCAGCCTTATTTTTTATCTCAATAACTGGCTTATAAACAAAAAAATAACCCAATAAAACTGTAATTAATATTACTGATATAAATATTTTTTTATAATTTTTTTTCATAATTTTTTAATTTTTCCCCGCCAGCTGGCGGATTTAATTTTTAATTTTTTTATACCGCTCCTTTTCCACTAATCATAACAAAAGGAGTTTTAAAAATAATTTTTAAGTCATTAAATAATGATAAATCATCTACATATTTTGAGTCAATCTCAATTCTTTTATCAAAATTAATCTCTGATCTTCCTGATACTTGCCATAAACCCGTAATTCCGGGTTTAACTGATAAAACTTTATTAATTAATTTTTTTGTTTTTGGATATTTATTTAATTGATCTTCTAATTCATCAGGATAATATGCTCGAGGACCAACAAGACTCATCTCGCCTTTTAAAACATTTATTAACTGTGGTATCTCATCAATTGAGTGTTTGCGAAGAAATTTACCAATTTTTGTTATTCTAGGATCATTTTTTAATTTATAACTGCTTTTTTTATATTCTTCAAATAATTTTTTAAATTTTGGATCAGTGCGAAGAAGATAATGAGCATTAATAATCATCGTTCTGAATTTATACATCTTAAATTTTTTTCCATTCTCACCTATTCGCTCTGGCACATCAGCAAAAATAGGTCCTTTAGAATCTAATTTTATTAAAATTGCTGTTATTAAACAAAGTGGACTAAACAATATCAAAAGTATTAAACTTAAAATAATATCTAAAAATCTTTTCAAAGTATTTTTATAAATTTTTCCTTGAAAATATTTATTCATAATCAGTGCCAGAAAAACTTTCAACTAACTCTTTTACTTTAGACATTGAAGTTTTTTTAGCAATTAATATCACATCTTTTGTATTTACAATAATATTTTCATCTAAATCTATACCAACTATCAACTTATTAGATTCATAATTATATATCAAACTATCCTTAACATCTTTTAAATAAACTTTTCCTCGAATTACATTTTCATAATTGTGAGTTTGTAATGCTTCTTTTAATGCTTCCCAACTACCAACATCACTCCAACCAATATCCTCAACAATAACCACTGCTTTATCTTTTTCTAATTTTTCTAAAACTGCATTATCAAAACTAATACTTTTAACTTTTCCATATTGTTTTTTTAATACTTGATTAAATTTTTTTGTATTATAAAATTTAATAATTTTTTGTGTATTTTCAAAAATATCAGGGGCAAAAATTTTAAACTGATTCATAATAAATTTTGGAGTTGTCACAAAATAACCTAAATTCCAAGAATAATCTCCGGAAAGAAAAAATTTTTTTGCTGTTTTTTCATCTGGTCGATATTTAAATTCTTTAAATTCATAAAAATTTATATTATTAATAGTTTCTATTTTCTTACCAAATCTAATATAACCTAAATTAACACTCGCAAATCTAGGTTTATGACTAATAAAAACAATTTTATCTTTATTTTTTAAAATGTATTTTCCTGCTTTTAAAATAATTTTTTTAAACAAATCAACCTGTTTAACTAAATGATCACTCCATAAAATAACAATTGGTTCATTACTATCAATTAATTTTTCTAATATACCTACAGCTAAAGCTACTGCTGGCCCGACATCTTTTTTTTCTGGTTCAAAAATAAAATTTTTTTTCGGAATTTTTGGTAATTGTTTTTTAACAAGATCTTCATACAAAATATTAGTGGAAATATAAATATCTTCATATTTAAATTCAGGCAAAAGTCTATCTACTGCTAATTGCAAAGTAGATTTTTCATCAATAATACTTTCAAATTGTTTTGGTGATTTTTTTCGAGAAAGTGGCCAAAGTCTAGTTCCTGTTCCACCAGCAAAAATTATTACTTTCATATTTGTTTTAAAAAATTTTTAATAAATTTTTCTTTTGTAAATTTTTTTATATTTACTTCAGCAAATTTTAAAATTAATTGTCTTAAATTGTACTTAATTTTATAATAAGTTTCAATTGCCCTTAACAATTCAGCCTCATTTTGATTATTAAAAAATAAACCAGTTTTATTTTCAATAACTGTCTCTATTACTCCACCTTTTTTATAAGCAATAACTGGACAACCAAAAAACTGAGCCTCAAGAGAGACATAACCAAAATCTTCCTCTTGTGGCATAATTAAAGCCAAAGCATTTGAATAAAAATAACCTAACTCAATATCACTTAAATTTGATAAAAAAGTAATATTTTCATTAGCGAGTTTCTTTAATTTTTTTTCTTGAGATCCACTACCAATTATTATTAAATTTTCTTTTAATTTATTAAAAACTTTAATTATTAAATCGATTTTTTTATAAGGTTCAAGTCTTGAAACCACAAGAAAAAAATTTCTATAATTAAAAAAATTTTTTGATTTTTTCCGCCAGCTGGCGGATTTAATTTTATTCCAATAATCTTCATCAAATGGAGGATAGATAACTTTACTATCCCTTTTATAATATTGTTGACATCTTTCTTTTACCGCTTGTGAAATACTAATAATTTTATCTGGTCTAGTTGAGACAATTTTATCCCATTTTTTAAGATAATTAAGATAAAACTGCGCTAAAAAATTATTTTTAAAATAATCTTTTTGATGACTCCATAAAAATCGGGTTGGTGTTAAAAGATAACAAATATGTTTTGTTTTGGGATGAGTAATAACAGATTTTGCAAAAGAAGAAGTAATGCTAATAACTAAATCGTATGAGGAAAAATCAAAACTTTCAAAAGCTAACGGATAAAAAGACAGTGAAAAAATTCTTGATTTTTTTATAAATCTAGGTAGTTTTTGAATAAAAGAAGTTTTTAAATTAAAATTTTTTGCCCAAAAAGCGCCTTTTTCATCAAAATATGAAGTATAAAAATCAGCTTTAGGAAACATTTCTTTAAAAACTAAAAGCACTCTCTCCACTCCTCCCCATTTATCAAACCAATCATAAACAATAGCAATTTTTTTGTTATTGATCATTTTAAGGACGGTCCTTTAAGGTTCTGTCCTTGATAAGGACAGAACCTGTTCATAAACTTTTACTGTTTCCTCGGTCATTTTTTGGAAAGATAAATTTTTTAATATTTTAGAATAATCAAATTTTGGTCTGTTTTTAATAAAGAATTCAATTTTTTCTTTAATATCGCTAATATTTTTTGGATCAAAAGATAAATAATTATCTCTCCATAATTCTTTAAAGACCTCAATATTTGAGGCAATAATTGGTCTTTGAAAATAAGCTACCTCAACTAATGTAAGTCCAAAACCCTCAGATAATGATGGATGAATTAAAGCTAAACAATTTTTATAAAACCAATTAATTTTTTCTCTTGATAAATTTTTCAATAAAATAATCCTTTTATCATTTAGTTTATTAATAAATTTCCCAAGTCTTTTAGTAAAAAAATCTTCTGGTCCAATTAAAACTAATTGATTATTGTTTTTCAATCTAACAAATGCTTTAATTAAATTTTCAACATTTTTATGAGGATAAAAATTACCTACATAAAGAAAAAAATTTTTAAATTTTTTAGAAAAATTATCATCAATAATCTTTTTTTCTAGTAATTGAAAGCTTATTCCTTCATAAAAAACTTTTATTTTTTTATCAAGATTTCTTAATTTAAGATAATCCATTAATTGTTTCTTAACAGTATAAGTTGGAGTGATAATTATTTTTGCTCTAATTATTGAAATAAAAAATAAAATTTTAAAAATTAAATATTTAAAATAATAAATAAAAATATTTTTAGTTGATGCTTTGCCAGTCTTAAAAAGAATCGGTGTTAAATCATGAATTGTGATTATAAATTTTTTTGGATAAAAAACTGGAAAAGTAAAATAAGTAAAATGAACTAAATCTAAATTATCTTGCAAAAGCGTTTTTAAAAAAGAAGTTTGTTCACTAAAACTATGCCATTTATAATCAGCAATTCTTTTAATAATATTTTTATTTTTAAAATTAACATTTTCAAAATCTTTTTTAAGTAAATAAACATAAAATAAATTATTAAGTTTTTTTTTATCTAAATAAAAAAGAAGATTTTTTAAATAAGTACCAACACCGGTCTGATTATATAATCTAGCATCAATGCCGATTTTTTTCATCGATTATCTAAAAATCTTTTAAAATCTATTGCCCAATAAACTAGTTTATTTATAAACGAAGGATATTTTTGAGCGTAGTGTTTTTTATAAAAAATCTTCATCGAATCATAAAAATAAAAACTAGTTTTTTTTCGAATTACTTTGTCTCCTTTTTTCAAACCCGACATTGATTTTAAATGAAGTACTTGCCATAAAGGATAATATAAAATCTTATAACCTAATTTTTTTATCTGCCAAGCCATCTCAATATCTTCCCCATAAGCAAAATAATCCTCATCAAAACCACCGATTTTATCTAAAATTTCTTTTCTTACTAATAAAAAAGCTCCTGTTCCTGCTTCAATCTCATGAACTTCATTAATATTTAAATGAACTAAATGATAACCACCAAAAATTTTGTTTAAAATGGGTACTTTAAAAAAAATTTTTTCTAAACCTGAAAAATAAGTAAATGATCGCCAAAGAGTTGGAAAGCCACGATGAGAAGCTGGATCAATATCACCCGTTGGTAAAACTACTTTTACAGTTAAAGCACCAATATCTGGATATTTATCCATTAAATTAATTAAATCATTAAAATCTAAATCATCAACCATTGCATCTGAATTCAAATAAAGAATATATCTTCCTGTAGCTTTTTTTAAACCAAGATTATTACCTTTTCCAAAACCCAAATTTTTTTTAAAAATAATTAATTTTAAGTTAGACCATTTTTTTTCAATATTTTTCAACATCTCAACACTTCCATCCTGAGAACCATTATCAACAACAATTACCTCATAATCTATTGGATATTTTTTAAAATTATTTTTTAATTTTTTCAAACATTCTTTAGTAATACTTTTTGTATTAAAAGAAATAATGATTATTGAAAGAGATTTCATAATTAAACTGATTTTTAACGTTTTGGTGATTGTTTTTCTCTTCTTGCTTTTCCACCCATACCAACTTTTCTTCTTTCTTTTTTTCTTGGATCACGAGTTAATAATTTATGTTTTTTCAAAATTTCTTTATATGAAGGATCAACTAAAACTAATGCTCTTGCAATTCCTAACATCATTGCTTCTGCTTGACCAGTTTTTCCACCGCCTCGAACTATTACTGATATTGCAAATCGATCTTCATTATTTGTTAATTTTAAAGGAATTTTAATATAATCTCTTTCATAAGTTTTTGTAAAAACTAATTCAAATGGTTTTGAATTAACAATTATTTCTCCTTTTTTTACTTTAATACCATTAATATCAACTGGTTCATTTTTTGTTGGCAAATAAAATCTTACTCTGGCAACTGATCTTTTTCTTCTACCAACTGCTTCAAAATATTTAATATTTTTTTCTTTTTTTGTCATATTTTTTAAAAATTAAACTTATTTAACAAATTTATCTTTAAATGAATGGTTTTCATCAGAAAAAATATATAATCTTTTTAATCTTTGATCTCGATATTTATTTTTTGGCAACATTCCAGAAACTGCATGTTTAATAATATATTCTGGATTGTTATTAATTAAATCACTAAATTTCTCTACTTTTAAACCACCAGGATAACCTGAATAACGAGTATAAACTTTAGATTGATCTTTCTTACCAGTAACCACAATTTTTTTAGCATTAATAACTACCACATAATCACCCACATCAAGATAAGATACATAATTGACTTTATTTTTTCCTTGCAAAAGTTGAGCAATTTTTGGCACAATTCTTCCTAAAGTTTTACCATTAACATCAATAAGATGCCAATTTCTTTTTATGTCTTTTTCTTTAACTGGTTTTGTTTGTTGAGTTAGCTTTTTCATTTTTTTCTTTTATTTTTTTCAAATCTGCCGTTTTAGGCAAGACTTTTAACTTATTTTTATTATTGTCTTCAATTATTGGATGAGCCCACTCTAATTTTGCCATCAAACTTCCATCTCCATCTCGATAATCTAATTTAGTAATTTTAACATATCCGCCATTTATTTCTTTAAAAGACTGAGGAACTTTGTTAAATAAATCTTTTACTAATTTTTGACTACCTAAATATTTTAATAAAACTTTCTCATTTGTTTTTGTTTTATCTTTAGCTTTAGAAACTATTTTTTCAAGATGTGATTTTAATACCTTTGCTTTTACTAAAGTTGTCTCTAAATACCCTGATCTAAAAAAATTAACTGCCAATTTTCGCATTAACATTTTGTTAGCATCTTTTCCAAAACTAAATTTTGTTTTTTTTACCCTGTGTCTCATAATTGAACATTCAATTTTTTTAATTCAACTTCAATTAATTCAATTGATTTTTTTCCAACACCTTTCATTTTAACTAATTTTTCACGACCAACTTTTATCAAATCAGCTACTGTCTCAATCTTTTCTCTAAGCAAAGCATTAATTACTCTTGAAGGTAAATTCAATTCATCAATAATAATATCATAAAGTTTTTTATCTATTTCTGTTTCTTCGGTTGTTTTATTCGCTTCTTCTTGATAAGCTTGTTTATTATCTTTACCTGATAAAATATAAGAAAAATATTCAACTAATATCTCTCTTGCTTGTTTTAAGGCATCAGTTGGCTTAATACTTCCATCTGTCCAAATCTCTAAAATTAATCTTTCAAAATTTGCCTTTCTACCAACTCTTGCTTCTTCAACTTTTGTATTAACCCTTCTTATAGGTGAAAAAAATACATCTAAAGCAATAAATCCTGTTTCTTTATCTTCTTTTTCCTCAGCAGTTACATAACCATAACCAACTTCAACGATCGCTTCAATTGACAATTTAGTTTTATCATCTGTAATTTCAGCAATATAAAGATCTTCATTTACAGGTTTAATTTCTCCTTCAAAATCTTTAGCGAATATTTTTTTTGACCCTTTAACATCAAGATGTATTTTAAATTTTTTCTGCTCACCCTCTACTTTAAACTTCATTTGTTTAATATTCATCACCATTTCCAAAACTGACTCTTTTACTCCTTTAATTGTAGAAAATAAATGAGGAACACCATCAATTTTAATTTGAGTTACAGCCGCTCCTTTTAATGATGACAAAATTGTTCTTCTTAAAGCATTACCTAAACTATTAGCAAAACTTAATGGTAACGGTTCTAATACAAATTTACCATAATTACCTTCCTCGGTTATTTGAGTATAAAAATTTGGTTTTAACATAAATAAAAATAATATAATTAATAACTTTTATTTTGAATAATATTCAATTATTAATCTCAAATTAACTTGTTTATCAATCTCACTACTATTAGGTAGTGAAATCAATTTTCCTATTAATCCTTTTTTTTCAAGCCAAGACGGAATAATAATATTTTTATTATTGTTCAAAAATGCTTCAATATATGGAATTTTTGCTACTTTTTCATTAGCAAAACTTACTTCATCTCCAATTTTTACTTGATAAGATGGTATATTATTTTTTTTACCATTAACTAATATATGTCCATGAGTTATTAGTTGTCTGGCAGCATTTCTTGTTGGAACCAATCCTAATCTATACAAAACATTATCAAGTCTTGATTCTAAAAACTGAGATAAATATAAAGCTGTATTACCTTTTTTATTACTTGCTCTTTTAAAATAATTTTTTAATTGTTTTTCAGTTATACAAAATATATATCTTAATTTTTGTTTTTCTCTTAATTGTATTCCTCTTTCAGAAATTTTTTTCTTTTTTTTCGACCCATGTTGACCTGGCGAAACATTGAGTTTTTTCAAAAGTCGAGCATGAGACTTTGTTCCCTCGGTCTTTAAACCAAGATCAATTCCTGATTGTCTTGCTAATCTATTTCTTGGACCTGTATATCTCATAAATTTCTAATTTCTAATTCTTAATTTTTAACTTTTGATTTTGTCCGCCAGTTGGCGGATTTAATTTCTTATTACACTCTTCTTAATTTTGGTGGTCTAACACCATTATGAGGTATAGGCGTAACATCTATAATCCTATTCACCTCAAGATTAGAACTTTTAACTGCTCTTAATGCCGCCTCTCTTCCCGGGCCAATTCCTTTAATAAAAATATCAACTACAGAAAGATTATGATTTTCTGTAGCTCTTTTTATTGCTGACTCAGTAGTTACTGTTGCTGCATGTGGAGTAGATTTTCTTGTTCCTGAAAAACCATGCATTCCACATGAATCAACTAATAACACATGACCATTATCATCAGTTATTGTCACAATTGTATTATTAAAAGTTGCTGTTATATAAATTCTTCCTTTTTCAACAATTTTTTTAGTTTGTTTTTTTACCGCCATAATAATTATTTAGATGATGAACTTGTAGTTTTTGTTGCTTGAGTCTTATTAGCTTCTAATTTTGCCCAAGCTTCTTTTCTCAAAGCTCCAACTGTCTTTCTCTTACCTCTTTTTGTTCTTGCATTAGACTTTGTTCTTTGACCTCTTACTGGCAATCCTCTTATATGACGAATACCTCGATAACAACCAATTTCTCTTAATCTTTTAATATTATCATTTATTTCTTCCCTTAAATCACCTTCAACTTTAAAATTTTTTTCAATTATTTCATTAAGTTTTTTTAATTCTTCTTCTTTTAAATCTTTAACCTTTTTTTTCTTATCAATATTTGCTTGTTTTAATATTTGATAAACATTTTTCCAACCAATACCATAAATTAAAGTTAAAGCATAATCAATATTTTTTTCATCCGGTAATGTAACACCAAATAATCTTGCCATATTTTAAGCTTGTTTTTGTTTATGTTTTGGGTTTGAACAAATAATATATAATCTACCCTTTCTTTTAACCATTTTACATTTTGGACAAATCTTTTTAATTGATGAAACAATTTTCATACTCTAAAAATTATTCTTCCCCGATTAAGATCATAAGGTGTGATTTCAACTTTCACCTTATCACCGGGTAAAATTTTTATAAAGTTTTTTCTCATCTTACCTGACAAATAACATAAAATCACTTTATCACTATTTAAAAGTTTTACTTTAAACAAAGTGTTTGGGAGATTTTCAATAACTTCTCCCTCAACCACAATCACATTATCTTTCATAAAACATATATTTTAACATATATTTACGTTAAAACCAAGACCTGTTTTTCAGTTACGGCAATTGTATGTTCAAAACAAGCTGTTAAACTTCTATCACGGCTAATTATTGACCAATCATTATCTTTCTCATAGGCAATTTCTTCTGTTCCCATCGAATAAATCACTTCAATAGCAATTGTTAATCCAGGTCTTATAATCAAAGTCTTTTCTGTTGGTCTTTCTCGAAAATTAAAAACATAAGGCTCCATATGAAGCTCTTTTCCAATACCATGACCGGTTAAATCTTTTAAAATAAAATAACCAGCTTTAGTTATTTCATCTTCAATTATCTCTGATACTTTTCCTAATCTTTGACCAACTCTTACTTGACTAATAGCTTTTTTTAAAGTTCTTTTTCCAACTTCTAAAAAATTTATAATTTCTTTGTTATTCGTTTTACCAACAACAAAAGTCGTTGCATAATCAGTATGATATCCTTTAAAATACATACCAATATCTACTGTTAAAATATCTCCATTTTTTAAAACTCTATCTGAAGGAGGCGTATGAACCACTTGTTCATTTATTGGTAAACAAGTTGTCCAATAATAATTTTTTACTTTTTTAAAAGATGGTTCGCCCCCTTTTTCTCTTATTAATCTTTCTGCTTCTTGATCAATATATTTCGTTGTTACACCAACTTTTATTTTTGGTAAAAGCTCTTTAACTACTTCTCTTAATTTTGCACCACCTTCAGCCATTATTTTTATTTCTTCATCAGTTTTATAATCTATCATTCTGTGTAATAAATAATTCTATAAACTTCTTCTAATTTGTCATGAAAATCTTCAAGAGCAAAATTATTTTTCACTAAAAAATCAGCATAAGCAATTGTTGGCGCCATATTAATACCAATTAACTCATCAAGATCTCTTTCTTCACCATAAAGTTTATTTCTCTCTTTTCTTTTAAGCAATCTTTTCCAACGTAATTCTTTATCAGCATAAATTGCCAATAAATATATTTTTACATCAGATAAAGCTTTTTTTAAATAAAGATATTCTTCCCAAGATCTTAAACCATCAATAACTAATATCATATTCTTTTTTAAAATCTCTTTTATTTTTTTTTCATTCATAATCGCTAAAGCTGCCATACCATATTTTTCTCTTAACTGCGTTCTTACTTTTTTATGAACTTCTTCAATATGAGGTAATTTATTTTTTTCAATATATTCATTAATAACTTTTCCAAATGAAATCACAGGTAAACCTCTTGATTCAAAAAAGTTTGCTGCATCAGTTTTACCAGCTCCTGGCAAACCAACAATAGCAATAATTTTTTTATTTTTTATTTTCCAAGACTGAACTTTATTTTTTATTAATTGTTTACCTAAACTTTTTAAAATTTGTTGATTAACTTCTTCAATTGTTTGTGTTCCATCAATTTCTACTAATTTTTTTTGTTTTCGATAATAATCTAAAACTGGAACCGTAAATTTTTTGAATTGCTCAATTCGTTTTTTTATTGCTGGGATTGTTTCATCATCTCTATCTTGACTATTTCTATATACTAATCGATAAATTGCTTCTTTTTCTGGTATATCTAAATAAATAACTTTATCAACATTATTAATAAATTTTTCAGCTTGATTTAAAGTTCTAGGAAATCCATCTAAAATATAACCTTTTTTGTATTCTGGTCTTTTTAAATATGAATTAACAATCTCAATTGTTTTATCATCAGGAATTAATAAACCACTGTTCATTATTACTTTAATGTATTTTCCTAGTTTAGTTTTTTCTTTTGCTAACTGTCTAAAAATATGACCCGTTGATAAATAAGGTATTCCTAACTGTTTAGACAATAAATTTCCTTGAGTTGATTTTCCTGAACCCTGAATACCAATTAGAACTAATTTCATATTAAAATTAATCTAATTTTTTTGTCTCTTTGTGCAATTGATGTTTTTTGCACTTTCGACAAAATTTTTTTAATTTTATAGGTGTGGTGACTGTGATTTTGTTTTTCGAAATTACATAATTAACAGACTTACACACCTCACAAACTAAACCAATTAAAATCCTTGAACCTTTTTTTGCCATAGTATTTATTTTATAAACTTATCATAACTTTTCATAACTAATTGACCTTCAACCATCTTAAATGTTTCAAGAATTACAGAAACTACGATCAAAATCCCTGTTCCACCAATTATTAAATTATTAACTCCAGTAATTTTTGACATAATTACCGGCAAAATAGCAATTATACCTAAAAAAATCGCACCAACGCTAGTGATTTTATAAAGTACTTTTTCCAAAAATTCTTTAGTGGCTCGACCAGGTCTTATTCCTGGTATAAAACCACCATTTTTTTGAATCTCATCACTAATTTTTTGAGGATTAAAAATTACTACCGTATAAAAATAAGTAAAACCGACCACTAACAAAAAATAAATAAAATTATAAAAAAATCCTGAAGGAGAAAATACATAAACTAAAAATTTTCCAATTGATATCAGCGCTTGATTTTTAAGATTGATAAAAAAATTACCAATCAGTTGAGGAAACAAAACAAAAGAAACGGCAAAAATAATTGGTATTACTCCAGCTTGATTTAATTTTAATGGTAAGTAATTAGTGGCACCTTGATACATCTTATTACCTTTAATCCTTTTTGCATAAAAAACCGGTATTTTTCTTACTGCTTCATTAATAAAAACAACGCCAGTAATCACTACGATAGAAAGAACAATAAACATTAAAATATTAAAAATCATCTCTTGATTAACTATTGCTAATGTTCTTGAGAAATTAACTGGTAGTCTACCAACAATTCCTGCTAATATCAAAAGCGAGATACCATTACCTAATCCATATTCTGAAATAAGCTCTCCAAACCAAACTAAAATAAAAGTACCAGCAACCATTGTTAATACAAATGACAAAAATTCAATAAAATTTAAATTACCAATAATATTTTGATTTCTTAAAAAAACATAGATTCCAATTGCTTGAATAAAAGTTAAAGGTAATGTTAATAATCTTGTGTATTGATTAATTTTAAACCGACCATATTCTCCTTCTTTTGAAAGCGCCTCAAGTGAAGGAAACATCACTGTCATTAACTGCAAAACAATTGAAGCATTAATATAAGGATTTAATCCTAATGCCATTACTGAAAAATTAACTAAAGTTCCTCCGGAAAAAATATCTAAAAGCGATAAAAATTGATTACTGGCAAATAATACTCTTAATTTTTCAAGATTAATTGTTGGCACAGGCAAAAATGCAAATAATCTAAAAGCCAAAAAAATAAATAAAGTAAAATAAATCTTTCTTTTTAAGTCTGGATCACGAAAAATAGACTTAACTTTTTCGAGAATTTTTTTCATAGAATAATTTTTTCTTTAATTTTTTACTAATTTTTGGCTTATTTCTTCCTTTACCTCGAAGAAGAGGAAATCTTTTTACTAATCTTCCTTGACCACCTTCAAAATGAAGAGGAATATCTTCTCTAGCTTTTTGATGACGAGTAATTCCTCTACCTGATTTGGCTCCTTTTCCAGAACCCAATCCTCTTCCTAATCTTTTTTTTCTTTTATCAACTAATTTTGGTAATTGACTTAAAAAATTAATCATAATTATTTATCTGATTTTTTAGCGTATACTTTATTTCTTTTTGCTAAAACTTCTAAAGCTTTCATTACTGCATAAGTATTAGCAATCTGATTTCTTGATTTAATTATTTTTCCAGAAGCATTTTCAACACCAGCTAAATCTAATAAAACTCTTGCAACACTGCCAACTTTCAAACCTGTACCTTCTGGAGCTGGTTTAAGTAAAATTTTTGCTGCTTTAAACTTTACTTGAACTTCATGAGGTAATGTTTTATTAACAATTGGTACTTCAATCATGTGTTTTTTTGCATAATTAATCGCTTTTTGAATTGCTGGTGGCACTTCAAGCGATCGACCGATTCCAATACCAACCTTACCTTTTTTATCACCAACTGCAACCAAAGCTGAAAAAGTGATATAATTTCCACCAGGAATTTTTTTAGAAACTCTTCTTACTAAAAGCACCCTTTCTTCAAATTTTTTTTCTTGATTTTTTTCTTCCATTATTGAAAAAATTAAAATTTTTAATTATTAATTATTAATTTTTAATTTAAACTTTTATACCTCCTTCTCTTAATCCTTCTGCTACTGCTTTTACTCTACCTTTATAAACATAAACATTTCTATCAAAAACTGCTTTTTTTATATTTTTTTCAAGTAATTTTTTTGCTAATTCTAAACCAACTTGTTTAGCTTGATCAACTTTTTTTGTTTTTTTTTTCTTTTGACTTGATGAGGCAACTATTGTTACTCTTTTTTCATCATCAATCGCTTGAGCATAAATATATCTATTTGATCTAAAAACACTAATTCTTGGACGATCAGCACTTCCTTTTATTTTTGAACCAATTCTTCTTTTTTTTCTTAATTTTTTATCTAAATTAACTTTTCCCATAATTATAAATTTTTAAGCTGCTCCGGCTCCTTTAGCTTTTTTACCGGGCTTAATTCTTAATTTTTCACCAACATACTGAATCCCTTTACCTTTATAAACATCTGGTTTTTTAAGAATCTTTATCTGATAAGCTACTTCTCCTACTTTTTGTTTATCACAACCACTAACAATAATTGTCGTATTATCTTTTACTTCAAATTTAATTCCAGAAACTTTTTTAAAAACAACTGGATGAGAATAACCAAGTTTTAAAACTAAATTTTCATTTTCAATTTTTGCACCATAACCGGTACCAACAATTTTTAATTGTTTTTCCCAAAGCTTACAAACACCTTTCACTGCATTTGCAATTAATTGTCTGTATAAACCATGCAAAGACTTTGCTTTTTTGTCTTCTTTTATTCTTTTTAAAATTAATAAATCATCTTTTTTTTCAATTGTTAAAACCTCAGGTAATTGATAAGATAATTCACCTAAAGGACCTTTAATATTAATTTTGTTTTCATTAATATCAATACTGACTTCTTTAGATATTTGAACTGGTTTATTTCCTATTTTTGACATAATTACCAAATATTAAATAATAACTCTCCACCAACTTTTTTTAATCTTGCTTCTTTGTTTGTCATTATTCCTTTTGGTGTTGAAAGAATTGAATAACCATAGCCACTTAAAACAGGTTTTAACTCTTTATAAGAAACATAATAACGTCTTCCTGGTTTAGAATATATCTTCACATCAGTTAATACTGGATTATTTTCAATATAAAGTAAATCAATTAGCAAAACTTTTTTAACACTATCTACTTCTTCAATTTTATAATCTTTAATAAATTTTAATTGTTTTAATTTCTTTAAAACTTCCTCTTTAAATTTACTATAACTAGCAGAAACATTATCTTTTCCTGCTAAATAACCATTTTTTATTCTAATAATTAAGTCAACAACTGAGTTTTCCATAATTTTATGTTGCCTCAACAACTTTTTTTGTAACTTTTCCATGACTTCTAAAGGTTCGAGTTGGCGCAAATTCTCCTAAACGATGACCAACCATTGCCTCAGAAATCAAAACTTCTATAAATTTTCTACCATTGTAAATAGCAATTTTATGACCAACAAAATCTGGTGCAATTTGCGAATCTCTTGCCCAAGTTTTAATTGGACTTCGATCGCCTGTTTGTTTTTGTTTAAGGACTTTTTTTAATAATCTCTCATCAACATATGGTCCTTTTTTCAATGATCTACTCATAATTATTTACCAAGAAATTTTTTTAACTCCTGGGATTTCTCCTTGTAATGCTTTTTGTCTAAAACAAATTCGACACATACCAAATCTTCTCATATAACTTCTTGCTCGACCACAAATCGGACAACGATTTCGATGACGAACTTTATATTTTTGTTTTTTTGTAAATTTTACCTCATCAGATTTTTTTGCCATATTATTTTATTTAACTTTATCCTTTTTAAAAGGAATTCCTAATAATTCAAAAAGTTTTTTTCCTTTATAAAAATCTCTTGCATTAGTAACAACTGTCACCTGCAATCCTCTAATTTTATCAATTTTATCAAAATCTATTTCAGGAAAAAGTGTTTGTTCAGTGATTCCTAGATTAAGATTTCCATGTTGATCAATGCTTGTTTCTGAAATCCCTCGAAAATCTTTAAATCTAGGAATAATAATTTTAATTATTTTTTCCAAAAAATAATACATTTTTTTACCTCGTAATGTCACTTTTACTCCTATTGGTTGACCTTTTCTTAATTTAAAAGCAGAAACTGATACTCTTGCTTTGGTAATTACTGGTTTTTGACCAGTAATAAGAGCTAGTTGTTCGCTAATTTTATCAAGAACTCCTTTATTCGATGTTGCCTCACCAGCACCAACATTAACAACAATTTTTGTCACTTTAGGCACAGCCATAATATTACTAATTTTCAGTTCTTCCATTAATTTTTTTCTAAGCTCATTGTTATAATAATCTTTTATTGTCATATTATTTTAAAATTAAATTTTACTTTGACATTTTTTACAAATTCTGTTTTTCTTATTTTTTTCAATTTTATAACCAACTCTTGTAATTTTTCCACATTTTGGACAAATTAGCATAACTTTTGACACATCTAATGGTCTTGGTACTTGAACAATACCACCTTGATTATTTTCAGGATTTTTTTTAAGATGTCTTTTATAAAGATTCACCCCCAAAATTAACACTTTATTAGCTTTTCGATAAACTTTTTCAACTACCCCTTCTTTTCCTTTATCTTTTCCGGCAATTACTTTTACTTTATCACCCTTTTTAATTTTCATTTTTAATATTATAAATTTTAAATTTTTAACTTTTATTTTTAATTTATTTTTAATAAATTTCTTCTGCTAAACTAGCAATTTTATTAAATCCATTATCTTTAACTTCTTTAGCAATTGGGCCAAAAATTCTTGTTCCTTTTGGATCTTTAACATCTTTTCCTGCTAAAATTACACAAGCATTATCATCAAATCTAATATAACTACCATCTTTTCGTCTTTTTTCTTTTCTAGTTCTGACAATCACTGCTCGATGAACTTCACCTTTTTTAACTGCTGAATAAGGAATTGCTTCTTTAACAACAATATTTATTACTTCTCCTAAATAAGCATATCTTCGATTACCTTTTTTTGCCATACCAATCATTGACACTTTTTTCGCTCCAGTATTATCAGCAACATTTAATATTGATCTTAATTGCAACATAGTTTTTATGACAATTTTCTAACAACTTGAAAATGTTTTTCTTTTGATATTGGTCTTGTTTCAACAATCTCAACTTTATCACCAACTTTTATATCTTTTTCTTCATTATGAGCCTTTAATTTTTTATGTCTGATAATCACTTTTTTATACTTTGGATGAACAATTTTTCTCTCAATTTTTACAACCACAGTTTTCATCATTTTTGTTGAAACAACTTCACCAATAAATGTTTTTTTCATATTATTTCTTTAAACTTTCTAACAATTTTTTTTCTGACAAAACTGTTAATAAAACTGCTAATTGTTTTCTTTTTTTAATTAATAAATTAGTATCTTTTGGTGGATTTACCTTAAAAGATACTTTTAATTTAGCAATTTCTTGCGATAATAACTCTTTTTCTTTTTCAAGTTCTTTAATTGTTTTTTGTTTGTATTCTTTAACAATTTTTTTCATATAGTTTTTTTAATAACTTTTGTTTTAACAGAAAGTTTAGAAGCAACCACTCTTAATACTTCTAAACTTTCTTTTTCTCCCAAACCATCAATTTCAAACAAAACTCTTCCAGGAACAACTGAAGCAACAAAATAAGCAACATCTCCTTTACCTGCACCCATTGTCACTTCTGGTGGTTTTTTAGTAAATGGTTTATCAGGAAAAATCCTTATCCAAAACTTACCTACTTTTTTTGTTGCTCGAGCAAAAACTACTCTAGCTGCTTCAATCTCTTTATCTTTTATCCAACCAGCCTCAAGCGCTTTTAATCCATATGAACCAAAATTAAGCTCATCGCCTTTTGTAGCAATTTTTCTCCAGATTCCTCGAAACTGTTTTCTGTGTTTTTGTCTTTTTGGTGCTAACATATTATTAAAAATCAAAATTCAAAAGTCAAAAGTCAAAATTCAAATTTACCAGTTGGCGAACAAAAGTTAAAATTATCTACATATCCAAACTTTAACTCCAACATAACCTGATTTGGTTAATGCTGGAAAATGAGCAAAATCAATATCTTCTCTTATAGTTGATGTTGGAATTGTACCTTGAAAATACTTTTCTCTTCGCGAAATCTCTGCTCCAGCAATTCTTCCACCTAATTGAACTTTAACTCCTTTTGCTCCAGCTTCCATTACTTTATTCATCGCATTGTGAACAACTGATCGATGAGGAAAATTCCTCACTAATTTTTCAGCAATTGATTGAGCGACATAATAAGCATTTAAATATGGTTTTTTTACTTGTTCAATCTTAATATCAACTTTTAATTCTTTATTTTTATCATTTTTTTTCAAATATGGACTAATATATTTTTTTATCTCCTCCAATCCTTTACCTCCACGACCAATAATCATTCCTGGTTTAACAGAATAAATTATCAAAGTAATTTTATTAATTGCTCTTTCTATATCAATCTGTGTCACTGATGCATAAGCTAATTTTTTCATTAACAAATCTCTTATCATCACATCAGATATTAAACTTTCTCGATATAGTTTTTTATTTGAAAAAAACCATCGAGAATTCCAGTTATATATTATTCCCAATCTTAATCCTTTTGGATTAACTTTTTGTCCCATTGTTATTTTTTTGTTTTTTTAACTTGTTTTTTTACAACTTTTAAATTTTTAACCTCATTTTTTTTATCAATATTTTTTTCTTCAACTTTAGTTTCAACTTTCTTAACCGGCATCTGTTGACCTTCTAAAACTATTTTAATATGACTTCTTTTTTTTAATATTGGTTTAGCTGTGCCTCTTGATCCAGCTCGATATCTTTTTAATCTTAATCCTTCCTCAATTGTTAAAACTTTAAATTTTAACAAATTTTCATCAATTTTTAAAGTTTGTTTAGCATTGTTAATTGCTGATTTTATTGCCTGATATAAGATTTTAGTCGCTTTTTGTTGACCATAAAATAATTTCTCCAATGCTTCAACAGGAGTTAATTTTTTTATATCTTTTAAATAAAATCTCAATTTTTTTGGTGAAATAATAACGTTTTTTATATATGTTTTTGATTGCATAGTTATTTTCTTCTTTTAACAATTAAATAATCTGTTCGATGATGTTTTTTTCTTGTTTTTTTACCTCGAGCCGGTTTTCCCCAAGGTGTTTTTGGGTGCATACCTTCACCACTTCTACCCTCTCCTCCACCGTGGGGGTGACTGCGAGGATTTTGAGCTGTACCCCTAACTGTTGGTCTAATTCCCATTAAGATTTTTCTTCCTGCCTTACCAATCTTTTCATCTTTTTTTTCAATATTACCTACTTGACCAATGGTTGCTCGACAATCATTTAAAAATCTTCTTACTTCTCCTGATGGTAATTTTATTTGAGTATATTTTTCCTCATGAGCAACCACTACTCCAGCAGCACCGGCGCTTCTTAAAAATTGACCGCCTTTTCCAGGATAAAGTTCAACGTTATGAACCATAACTCCAACAGGTATATTTTTAAGAAGCATACTGTTACCAATTTTTACATCGGTCAAATCAGAGGAAATTATCTTATCACCAACTTTTAAACCATTTGGTTGTAAAATATATCTTAATTCTCCATCACTATACTTAACTAAAGCTATAAAACAATTTCTATTAGGATCTTTTTCTATTCTTATTACTTCAGCCTCAATATCTTTTTTATCTCTTTTAAAATCAATAATTCGATAATATCTTTTTTGTCTTCCACCTTGATGACGAACAGAAATTTGACCACTGTTGTCTCTGCCTGAATGTTTTTTTAAAATTTTTATTAATTTTTTTACTGGTTGAGCTTTTTTGTCTACTTGTGATTCATTGTTTTTCATATTTTTATGCTTGTGGGAATATATCAATCTTTCCCTCTTTTAACTTAATAAAAGCAATTTTTTTATTAGCTATTTTTTTAGACATCATTCTTCTTCCTGTTCTTTTTATTTTTCCTTTTCTTATATGAGTTTTAATCTCTAATACTTTAACATTGAAAATTTTTTCTACCGCATTTTTTATCTGTGATTTATTAGCTTTTACATTAACTTCAAAACTATAAAAATTTTCTTTGGTTAAATTAGTTGTCTTTTCTGTCAAAATTGGTCTTAAAATAATATCTTTAATATTCATAATTTTTTAATTAACTTTAAAATGATTTTTAATTTCTAAAACAGAACTTTTAAACAAGACTAACTTTTGACAATTTAAAACTTTATAGGCATTAATTGATTTGGCATCAATAAAATCTGTTTTTTCGATATTTCTTGAAGCCCGGATAAATTTTTCTTCCATTTTTGGCAATATGAAGAGGGTTTTTTTATCATTAAGATCAAGTTTTTTAAGAAGTTGATACACTGTTTTTGTTTTTAAATCTTCATTTAGAATTTTATCATCAAAAACTAAAACATTTTTATTTTTAAATTGAAGTGATAAGGCAGATAATATTGCTTGCTTATTTTGTTTTTTGTTAATTTTTAAACTATAGTCTTTTGGTTTTGGACCACCAACAATTCCACCACCAACAAAAATTGGCGCTTTGATACTTCCGTGTCTTGCTCTACCAGTGCCTTTTTGACGATAAATTTTTCTGGTTGAACCAGCAACTTCACCTCTAGTTTTAGTTGAAGCTGTTCCTTGTCTTTGATTAAATAAATAAACTCTGACCGCTTGAGCTAAAAGTTTTTCATTTATTTTAAAACCAAAAATCTCTTTTGGCAAATCTAAATCTTCTTTTTTTTCGCCACTAAGATCATAAACAGGCAAAATAAATTCTGACTGTTTTTTTTCAACAGTTTTTTGCTCTGTTATTTTATTTTTTTCTTCAGTAATAGTTTTTTTAGTTCTTGGCATATGTAAAAAACTTTAACTAACAATCTCGACTAATCCATTTTTTGCTCCAGGAATTAAACCTTTAACAACTAATTGATTATCCTTGACATCAACTAATTCCAAACCTTTAACTGTTACTCTTTCTCCACCCATTCTTCCTGCCATTCTTTTTCCTTTAAAAACTCTTCCTGGAGTAGTTGTCATACCAATTGATCCTGGTGCTCTTTCATTATGAGATCGACCATGAGTTCGAGGACCACCTTTAAAATGATGTCTTTTTACCACTCCAGCAAATCCTTTACCTTTAGAAATACCAGAAACTTGCAAAATATCTCCTTTTTTAAAAATAAGTTCTGGTTTGATTTGATCGCCAATAAAAAATTTAGCCTCACCAACGCTAATTCCTAATTTATTGTTTTCTTCAATCACTTTGTAAACATCTTTGTATTTATCAAGTCTAATTTCCTTTAAAAAACGAAGCGGGGTTTTTATCCCCGCCTTTTCTAATTGTCCTTTAATTGGTTTTTTAATGTTTTTAATTTGACCAAATCCAAGTTTAACACTAAAATAACCATCTTTTTCAAGAGTTTTTATATCAACAAGATAACATGAATTAACATCAATAAAAGTCACTGGAATTCTTTCACCTTTATCATTAAAAATTTGAGATTGTTTTTGTTTTGATCCTAAAATAATTCCTGACATAAGACAAAAAAAATAGCCCCAGATTGGGGCTAAAATTTCCAATCCGGAAAATAATTAAATCTTTGCTCCCGAACAAAGCTTAATTTTCATTGTTTTAAATTATACAATATTTATTAATTTTCGTCAAACAAAGAAAATATTACATTTTAACTTCTACTTCAACACCTGCTGGTAATTCTAAATGCATTAATGAATCAATAGTCTGATTAGTTGGATTAACAATATCAATTAATCTTTTATGGGTTTTTAAACCAAAATGATCTCTGGCATTTTTATCAGTAAATGTTGATTTGTTAACAACAAAAACTTCATTTTTTGTTGGTAATGGAATTGGACCAACAATTGATGCGCCTGTTCTAATAGCAGTATCTACTAATTTTTGACAGGTTTCATCAATTAACCGATGATCGTAAGATTTAAGTCTGATTCTTATTCTTCCTTTCGGCATATTAAAGTGCGAAAATGTTGGGGCGCCTAAAACGGCGCCCCAAAAAAATTTTAATTAAAAATTACTTAATAATTTTTGTTACTACTCCAGCGCCAACAGTGTGACCACCTTCTCGAATAGCAAATTTTAATCCTTCCTCCATAGCTACTGGATAAATAAGTTTTGCTGTTACTTTAACATTATCTCCAGGCATCACCATTTCAACTCCGGCTGGTAATGTCATCTCACCGGTAATATCAGTGGTTTTAATATAAAATTGTGGTCTGTAACCATTAAAAAATGGAGTATGACGACCACCTTCTTCTTTTGTTAATACATAAACTTCAGCCTCAAATTCAGTGTGAGGTGTAATTGAGCCTGGTTTAGCCACTACTTGACCTCGAATAACATCGGTCTTTTCAATACCTCGAAGCAAAAGACCAACATTATCACCAGCTCTTGCTTCATCTAAACTTTTTCTAAACATCTCAATTCCAGTAACAACAGTTTTTTTAGTTTCTTTTACTCCAACTATTTCAACTTCTTCATTAAGCTTAATTGTTCCTCTTTCAACTCTTCCAGTAACAACAGTTCCTCGACCAGAAATGGTAAAAACATCCTCAATTGGCATTAAGAATGGTTGGTCAACTGGTCTGACTGGTTCTGGAACATATTCATCAACTGCATTCATTAAATCTTCAATTGCTTTTACTGCTTCTGGATCATCTTGTAAGGCCTTTAAAGCGCTTCCACGAATCACCGGAACTTTGTCTCCAGGAAATTTATATTTAGTTAAAAGATCTCTTACTTCCATCTCAACTAAATCTAAGATCTCTTTATCTTGAACCATATCAACTTTATTTAAGAAAACAACAATTGCTGGTACATTAACTTGACGAGCTAAAAGAATATGTTCTCTTGTTTGAGGCATTGGTCCATCTGGAGCAGAAACAACTAAAATAGCTCCATCCATTTGAGCCGCGCCAGTAATCATATTTTTAATATAATCAGCATGACCTGGAGCATCAATGTGAGCATAATGACGTTTATCAGTCTCATATTCGCTGTGATGAAGATTAATTGTCACTCCACGAGCTCTTTCTTCTGGAGCTTTGTCAATCTCTTCATATTTTAAGAATTTTGCTTTTCCTTTTTTTGATAATACATAATGGATCGCGGAAGTTAAAGTAGTTTTTCCGTGATCAACATGACCAATAGTACCGATATTAAGATGTGGTTTAGTTCTTTGAAATACACCTTCTGCCATAATATTTATAAAATAAATTAATAACAATAAAAAGAAAGCCTTATAAAGAAGGCTCACTTCTTTTAATGCATTAATAATAAAACTTTATTATCAAAAAGTCAAGGTCAATTTAATTATGATACAATTATCTCATGCTAAATAGTGAACAAAAACAAGCAGTTGAATATAATGATTCTCCTCTTTTGATTATTGCTGGCGCTGGTACTGGAAAAACTACTGTTATTATTAAAAAAATTGAGTATCTAATAAAAAATAACCTAGTTAAACCTGATGAAATTCTTGCTTTGACATTTACTGAAAAAGCCGCTTACGAGATGGAAGAAAGACTTGATAAAGAACTTCCTTATGGTTATTTTCAAATGACAATTGATACTTTTCATGGTTTTGCCGATCAAATTTTAAAAAGTGAGATTATTCATCTTGGTAGATCAAATAATTATAAACTTCTAACTGAAGCGGAAACGGTTCTTTTTTTTAAAAAAAATCTTTTTCTTTTTAATTTAGACTTTTATCAACCAGTTGGTAATCCCTATAAGTTTGTAGAAAATATTATTGATCATTTTTCAAGACTAAGAGATGAAAATATTAGTCCTGAAGAATATCTAAATTGGGTAAAAAATAATAATTTTGCTGATGAAGAAGAAAAAAAAAGATATCTTGAGTTAGCAAATGCTTATAAAACTTTTCAAATTTTAAAAACAAAAGAAAATATTTTTGATTTTGCTGATTTAATTTATTATTTAATTCTTCTTTTTCAAAAACGACCATCGATTTTAAAATACTATCAAAATAAATATAAATTTGTTTTGGTCGATGAGTTTCAAGATACCAACATTGCTCAATATGAGTTAATTAAACTTCTTAAACCACCAAAAAATAATCCTAAATTAACTGTTGTTGGTGATGATTCACAAGCAATTTATAAATTTCGCGGTGCCTCTGTTTCCAATATTTTAACATTTATGAAAGATTACCCTTTAGCAAAACAAATCACTCTTTTAAAAAACTATCGATCAAATCAAGAAATTCTTGATAAAAGTTATCAATTAATTCAAGCTAATAATCCTGATACTCTTGAAACTCAACTGGGTATATCAAAAAAATTAATTGCTGTTAATAAAGATATTCCTGATGAACCAATTGACTTTTTTTTAGGAGAAAATATTGAAGATGAGGTTAACTTTGTAGTTGAAAAAATTCTCTATTTAAAAGAAAAATACAAATATCAATACAGTGATTTTGCAATTCTATGCCGCGCTAATAATCACGCTGATCCTTTTATAAGAACTTTAGTTTTTAAAGGTATTCCCTATCAATTTTTAGGTCCAAATATGCTTTTTAAACAACCAGAAGTAAAAGATCTTATTGCTTATTTAAAATTTCTTAATAATACTTCTGATAATATCTCTTTATATCGAGTTTTATCAATGAAAATATTTGATATTGATGGTTATGACTTAAAACTTTTAGTTGATTTTTCAAAAAATTGTAATTTATCTTTATTTCAATCATTAGAAGTATATTTAAGTTATTTTATAGCTCAATATAAAAAAGAAGGATTTGAAAATTATTATAAATATTTACCTTTATTAAAAAAAGATTCACAAGAAAAATTAAGAAAATTCTTTGAAATGACAAAAAAACATTTTGAACTTTTGAAAAAAAATACTCCTGGTGAAATTCTTTATAATTTTTTGGAAACTACTGGTTATTTAAAAAAATTGTCTGATTTTCAAACTGATAAAGATGAAAAAATTGCTCTTAATATCTCAAAGTTTTTCCAAAGGTTAAAAGTTTTTGAAAATGAAAATAAGGAAAATAATATTGAAAATGTTGTTGAATTTTTAGATCTAAGTTTAGAAATGGGTGAATCGCCTTTAGCTGGAATAACTGATATTTCGACCTACAATGCAGTCAATATTTTAACAGTACATTCAGCTAAAGGCTTAGAATTTCCAGTTGTTTTTTTAATTAATCTTACTCAAGGAAGATTTCCCAGTCGCAACCGCAAAGAAACTATTCCTATTCCAGATAGTCTTATAAAAGAAATTTTGCCAAAAGATGATCCTCATCTTGAGGAAGAAAGACGCCTTTTTTATGTAGGTATGACCAGGGCAAAAGATCATCTCTATCTAACAGCCTCAAAATTTTACGGTCAAGGAAAAAGACAGCAAAAACTCTCTTCATTTGTTTTAGAAACATTTGATAAAGAGTTTCTTGAAAAAAAAATTATTAAAACTACTGATGAAAAAAAACAACTATCCTTCTTTTATTTCAAAAAAGTTGATGAGCCAATTGAAAATCAAAAAACTATAAATAATTATTATTCTTACACTCAACTTGAGATTTACGAACGTTGTCCCCTACAGTATAAATATTCATTTGTTTTAAATTTACCAACACCAAAAACTGCTTCCTTAAATTTTGGAGAAATTATTCACCAAACGCTTGAAAATTTTTATCAATTATTTAAAACTAACAAAAGTGTCTCGGAAAAAGAAATGCTTGATATTTATAAAAAAAATTGGCAACCAATTGGTTTTTTATCAAAAAAACATGAAGAAAAATATTTTCAAATAGGAAAAAAAATTTTAATTAATTATTTAAAAAAGTATCATCATAAAGATTTAAATGTTTTAAGTTTAGAAATGTCTTTTAAAATAAAAATAATCGATAATGTTTTTATTCGCGGAAAAATTGACCGAATTGACAAACTGCCTGATGGTCGTCTCGAGATAATTGACTATAAAACTGGTAAAAAACCTGATGAAAAAGAACTTAATAAAGACCCCCAATTATCAATCTATGCTCTAGCTTTAAAAAATATTTATAAAAAAACTCCTGATAAATTTTTGTTATCTTATTTTTATTTAGAACATGATGAAAAAATAAGTTTTCAAAAAAACGAAGAAGATATAGAAAAAATAAGGAAAGACATTATTGAAAAAATAGAAAAAATTAAACTCAAAGACTTTACTCCTAATCCAGGACTTCATTGTGACTTTTGTCCTTTCAAAATAATCTGTGAAGCTTGGCGTTAAGTTAAAAAAATTAAAAAATTTTGTATAATTTGAAAATAATGACAGACAAATTTTTAAAATCAAAATTATTTTATAAAATTACTGACAGTTTAGTACCATTTTTTGCTTGGGTGTTAATCACTCTTCCTTTATGGCTATCGCCTTTTCATCCAGCTATTGTTTCTTATTTTATTATTTTTTTTGATCTATATTTTTTTTATAAATCAATTATTACTGCCTATCACGCTGTTTTATCTTATAAAGAAATTTTATTTCACTCAAAAATTAATTATCAAAAAAAATTATTAAACTTAAAAGAGTCTTCAAAAATAAATCATTTTATTATTATTCCAAATTATAAAGAACCTCTTTACAAACTAGAATCAACTATTAACTCATTTGTTAAAAACGATTATCCTTATAAAAAAATTTATTTAGTGCTTGCTTTTGAAAAAAGAGAATTAGAGGCAGAACAAAAATATCAATATTTATTTAACAAATATAAAAATTCATTTTCAAAAATCTTTGCCACTTATCATCCAGATCTACCAAATGAAGAACCAGGCAAAGCCAGTAATCAAACTTATGCCGCAAAAATTATAGATCAATACGTAGAAAAAAATAATCTAAAAAGAGAGGAAACATTGATCACAATTTGCGATGCTGATAGTCACCTGCCAAAAAATTATTTTTCTTATTTAACCTTTACTTTTCTAAAAGATAAACAAAAACTTTTTCATTTTTATTGGGCGCCTGTTTTACTTTATAACAATTTTTGGCAATTGCCAATTTTTGTAAGAATCCAAGCAACCTTATCATCAATTTTAAGACTATCTTTTCTTTCACAAAAAGAAAATCTCATTCAAATATCAACATATTCAACTAATCTTTGGCTACTGAAACAAATTAATTTTTGGGATGTTGATATTATTCCTGAAGATTGGCATATTTTTTTTCAAGCATTTTTTAAATTTGGAGAAAAAGTAAAAACTATTCCTTTATTTACAATTGTTAATGGTGATGCTGTTTATTCAGGAAATATTTTAAAAACTTTTATTAACCGTTATGAACAAGAAAAACGTTGGGCGTGGGGAGTATCAGATGTTGGTTATGTTCTAAAAAAATTCTTTCATACGCCAAATATTAATTATTGGGCAAAAATAAAAAAAATTCTATTTTTAGCAGAAACACATTTGCTTTGGCCTGTATCTTTTTTTATTTTAACAATTAGTGCTTCTATTCCTCCATTAATTAATCCAGTTTTTAAAAGAACAGTATTAGGTTTTTTATTACCAAAATTATCAGCATTAATCTTAACTTTATCATCTTCTATGATAATTTTATATTTTTATCTTGATATTAAAATTAGGTCAAAAATAAATGTAAAAACTAATCTTTATAATTTACCAATGCTTTTAGTTCAATGGTACTTCTTGCCAATCGTATCTTTCTTTTTTTCCTCACTTCCTGCTCTTGATGCTCACACAAAAATTCTTTTAGGAAAAAAAATAAAATATAAAGTTACTGAAAAAGTCTAATTTTATATATAATTAATAAAGATGATTAACTGGTTATTTACAAAAACACCGCTTGTTTTTTTAATTCAAAGTTTTTGGCGAGATGAAGCTTTTTCCTATTTTTTAGCTAAAAAAAATCTTTTTGAGATTATTTTTTTAAGTCTAAAAGATTTTTCTCCTCCATTATATTATTTAATTCTTCATTTTTGGATGAAAATTTTTGGATCTAGTGAAATTGCCTTAAGATTAATGTCTTTGATTTTCTTTTGGTTAACAACCTATGTTTTTTTTATATTTTTAACTGATATTTTAAAATTAAAAGTTTCAAAAGCTTTTTTTTATCTAATTTTTTTTATTATTAATCCACTTCAACTTTATTATGGATTTGAAGCAAGATCATATTCAATGTTTTCTTTTTTTAGCTTAACTTCTTTTTATTTTTTATTTAAAAACAATAAAAAAATGTATCTCCTTTCAACTATTTTAGGTCTTTATACGCACTATTTTATGATCTTTGTTCTTGCTATCCAATATTTTGTTTTTAAATCAAAAAATCAAATTATTGCTTTTCTAAGTTTTCTTCCTTGGTTAATTTTTACTTTAATTAATAAAAATTTTTTTAATGAATCTTTTTGGATTAAAAAAACACAATTAAAAGATATGATTAATTTTGTTGGAAATTTATATACAGGTTATGAATATGATTTTAAATTTTTTGATAAAAATATATTTAAATTGTCTTTATTTTTATTAATAATAATTTTTACTATCATTTTCTTTAAATTAAAAAATAAAAAAGAAAAATTATTTTTAAAAACATTAATTATTTGGTCTGTTATTGCTCCATTTTTAATAACAATAATTTCTTTTATAAAACCAGTTTTTTTACCTCGATATTTAATCTTTGCTAATACTGGCTTATTAATTCTTTTAATCTATATTCTTGAAAAATATCCAAAAATAATAAAATTTATAACAATTATAATTTTGTTAATAATAACTATTAAATATAATCAACTACAAATAAAAGAAAGAAAGAAAATCAATCTTAAAAAATCAATTTTAGAAATAAAATCATTAATGAAAAAAAATGACTATCTTTATGTTACGGATGAACTTGATTTTTTTACTGCTCAATATTATTTAGATGAAAATCGAGTTTATATCTGGGGAAAAACCTATGAAGAAATTCCAAATTATGTAGGAAAAGTTTTAATTGATAAAAATAAAGTAAAAAATCTACTCCCATTTTATCCTCAAAAAGCTTTTATCTTAACTCCCTGGGGTGAATATTCAATACAGGCAATTTATTGATAATTTTGATAAAATATTAATAAATTTTGCCCGGTCGTCTAATGGTAGGACATCAGACTCTGGATCTGATTATCCTCGTTCGAGTCGAGGCTGGGCAACAAATTTAATATGATCAATTATCTAATAATCTCTAATTTGTTAATAATTTTAATATTTATTTTTAAATTACCAACTCTTCCTCCAGAATTACCATTATTTTATTCTCGACCAGTTGGTGAATGGCAATTAGCTGATTCCTGGATGATATTTTTACTTCCATTTATTTTAAATTTAATGTTCTATATTAACAATCAAATATTAAATAAATATTTTATTAATGAAGAAATTGCCAAAAAAATTTTTCATTATTTAAATTTATTCCTAATAATTTTTTTCACTTTAATTTTTATAAAAATTATTTTTTTAATTAGTTAAATATGTTGATAATTTTTTTATTTAGTTTAATTTTTTCATTTTTTTTAACTATTCCAACTATTTTGTTGGCTAAAAAAATTAATCTAATTACTGATAAAAATAAAAGATTTCATCCTGCTCATACTCATCTTGGAAAAATTCCTCGAGGCGGTGGCATACCAATATTTTTAACATTATTAATAGCTAGTCTTTTATTTTTACCAATAAATAAAATCATCTTGGGAATATTAATATCAAGTTTTTTATTAGTTATCGTTGGGTTAATTGATGATTATTCTGATGTTTCTCCATATTTAAGATTTTTATTAAATATATTAATTTCTTCAATTGTTGTTGCTTTTGGTTTAGGTATTCCATACATCTCAAATCCTTTTGGTGGAATTATAAAACTTGATCAATGGAAAGTTAGTTTTAACCTTTTTGGCCATCACCAAATATGGATTTTGGCTGATTTTTTATCAATAATCTGGCTTACGTGGCTAATGAATATGGTTAATTGGAGTAAGGGCGTTGACGGTCAACTTCCTGGTTTTGTTGGTGTGACAGCTTTTTTTCTTGGACTTTTATCTCAAAGATTTACTGCTCATGATATTAGCGTACAAACTGTTTCCAATCTTGCTTTTATCACTTCAGGCGCTTATTTTGGATTTTTAATATGGAATTTTTATCCGCAAAAAATTATGCCTGGTTATGGCGGTGGCGCTTTAGCTGGATTTTTGCTGGGAATTTTGTCAATTTTATCTTTTGGGAAAATTGGCACTGCTATTTTAATATTATCAGTACCAATGATTGATGCAATCTACACAATCTTAAGACGAATAAAAAATAAAAAATCTCCTTTTAAAGCTGATTGGGGACATTTTCATCATCGACTTTTGGAAATTGGCTGGGGCAGACGAAGAATTGCAGTTTTTTATTGGTTAGTATCATTTATTCTCGGCATTGCTTCTTTATTTTTAAAAGGACCCGAAAAACTCGTTGCTTTTTTAAGTTTTTTTGTAATTTTGATTGTTTTTATTTTAATAATTGAAAAAGTAAAGAAGATAAAATAAAAGTTTCATATAATTAAACTTTATGACAGTTTTAAAAGTTCATACTGATGGCGGAGCAAAAGGTAATCCCGGACCGGCTTCAATTGGGGTGGTTTTTTATATAAATAACAAAAAAATCTTTCAACATCATAGCTCAATTGGTGTTGCCACTAATAATGATGCAGAATACCAGGCATTAATTTTTGCTTTAAATGAGATAAAAAAACAAAAAGAAAAATTAGTTAATGAGTATAAAATTGAAAAAATTGATTTTTATTCTGATTCAAATCTTCTTGTTAATCAAGTTAATGGGCTTTTTAAAATAAAAAATGGAAAAATAAAAGAATATGTTTTTAAAATAAAAATTTTAGAACAAGAAATCAATCTGCCAATTTATTATCATTACATTCCCCGTGAAAAAAACCAAGAAGCAGATAGATTAGTTAATTTTTAATATAAGTTTTCAATCAGTTCTGGAAACTTTTCAACTCGAAAATGGCCGTTTTTGTTTTTGAAAATAAAAAATTTTGCTTGAGGAAAGTTTTTTTGATACTGTTTCTGATGATATAATGAAACAACTTGATCATCTTCTGAAAAATAAAAATAAATATTTTTAAACTGTTTTGAAAATAAAGATAATTTTTTTCTTAATTTAAATCCACCGAATAACTCTTCGTTACTATTGCTATTATCAAAAGGTGGTGCTACTAAATGAATTGATGACAATTCTAAGTTAACTCTATTTTCCGAAAAATACTTCACTAAAAATATCCCTCCTAATGAATAACCTAAAAAAATTGTTTTTCTTTTTTCTTTTTTCAAAAGATCCAAATATTTTTCAAAAATTATCTTCCATTCTTTATATCTTGAGTTTTCTTTTAACGGCATCTTAATTCTTATAATCTGAAAATAATCCTTTAATTGTTCATCTAAATAATCACCACTCCAATTTTTAAGTTCCTCTAAACTAATCTCTTTATTTTTCAAATAATTCAAATAATCTTTTCTTTTTCTAAAAGTTGTTCCGCCGTGAATATAAACTAAAAATGGTTTTTGCATTAAAACAATTATATACTATAATAAGGACAGAACCTTTTAAAAAAGGTTCTGTCCTTAAAATTTATAAACATTTATTATGGCTATTTTAAGCTATTATATTAAAACATTCGGTTGTCAACAAAATAAAGCTGATTCTGAAAGAATTGCTGCTGCTTTTGAAGCAAAAGGAATGAAACCAGCAAAAGGATATCACGATGCTAATTATATTGTCATAAACACTTGTATGGTCAGACAATCAGCTGAAGATAGAGTATATGGATTAGTAAGAAATTTAGCAAAATTAAAAATCAATCCGCCAGCTGGCGGACAAAAATTAAAAATCATTATTACAGGTTGTATGGTTGGTGTTGCTCATCGAGATAAAACAGGAAAATTACTTGCAAAACTAAAAGAAAGAATGCCTGAAGTTGATGAATTTTTACCAATTGAAGAAGTTGGATTTGATAATGAACCAATTAGAACCAACAAAACTCACGCATGGATACCAATATCAAATGGTTGTAATAATTTTTGTACTTTTTGTGTTGTTCCTTTTACTCGAGGACGAGAAATTAGTCGACCATTTGAAGATATAATCGCTGAAGCAAAAAAATTAAAAGAACAAGGATATAAAGAAATTACTCTTCTTGGACAAAATGTTAATTCATATGGCGCGGATTTAATTTTAGGTAAAGAAAATATTCAAGTAATGAGAGACCTTCCAAAAACATACTTTGAAAATTCAAAATTCAAAATTCAAAATTCAAAATTACAATTAAAAACTAAAGAATTAAAATTCAATGAAAATTTAAAATTGAAAATTGAAAATTATAAACCAATATATGTCAAACATTTAGGTCGATATCGAATACCAACTTTGTTTCCTTATTTACTTGAAGAAGTGGCAAAACTTGATTTTGAAAAAGTTGATTTTATTTCATCAAATCCATGGGATTTTTCTGATGAACTAATTGAGGTAATTGCCAAATATCCAAATATTACCAGGACTATTCATTTACCTGTTCAATCTGGAGACGATAATGTTTTAAAAAGAATGAATCGATGGTACAGTGCGAGCAATTATATCAGTCTAATATCAAAAATCAAAAATAAAATACCAAACGTTAAATTCACTACTGATATAATTGTCGGTTTTTGTGGAGAAACTGACGAAGAGTTTGAAAACACAGTTAAACTTTGCAAAAAAGTTGGTTTTGAAAGAGCTTATATCGCAATGTATTCTCCCCGACCAATGACCGCTGCAACAAAAGTGATGAAAGACGATGTACCTTATGAGGTAAAAAAGAAACGATGGACAATACTAGAAAATTTAATAAATAAAAAAGAAAATTAGTAATATTTTTTTACTTTATCAAACCAATTACAAAAATTACAATCAGGAGATGATTCAGGAATTGGTCCTTGAAGGATTTTAACTGCTTTTTCAATTCTTTTTCTAATGTCTTTTACTTTTCTTTCAATTTTTACAATATGAACGATCATCGGAAAACCATTTGATAATTCTAATGTCATTTCAGGAAAAAAATAAATTAAATAACCAAAATTAGCTACTTTTAAATGATTTTCTTCAAGCAAAAATAAATACTCATCAATTTGATTTTGATAGGCAGATAAAGTCTCTTTTTCTCTTGGATCAGATGAAGCAGTTTTAAAATCAACTGGTATATGCTCGCCATTTTCATTAATAAAACATTCATCAAGTTTTCCATAAAAACCAAAATCATCATTAAATTTATAGAAATATGCTTCTTTAAAAGGTTTTTTTAAACTTGCCTTAATTTTTCCTTGAATTAAAGGTGGTAGTTGATTTTTTTCTCTGTAGCTATCAAAGTATTTTTTCAAAATAACATCAAATCTATTGGCTAATTTTGATTGAATTCCTTCTGGTTGTTTTATTCCTTCTTTGTGAGACAACCAAAAACAACGCGGGCATCGATTTAGTTCCTCAATAGCCGAATGAGAAAGCCATTTAACTTTTTTCTTTTCTGGTTTTTTTTCAAAATTATTACTTGAAAATAAATATTGTTGTGAAGACATAAAAAAATTATAGCAAAAAAAGTCTTAATTGGTTATAATAATTGCTATGAATATTTTAGTTACTGGTGGAGCAGGTTTTATTGGTTCAAACTTTATTTTATATTGGTTAAAAAAATATCCTGAAGACAAAATTGTTAATTTAGATAAACTTACCTACGCTGGTAATCTAGAAAATCTAAAATCAGTAGAAAACAATAAAAACTATCAATTTGTAAAAGGAGATATTATTGATTTTAAGCTTGTTGACAAAATAATTAAAGATTATCAGATTGAAACAATTGTTCATTTTGCCGCTGAAAGTCATGTTGATAGATCAATTCTTGATCCTGCTCCATTTATAAAAACTAATGTTGAAGGAACCTATGTTTTACTTGAAGCGGCTTTAAAAAATAAACTAAAAAGATTTCATCATATCTCAACTGATGAAGTTTTTGGCGCTCTACCTCTTGGAACAAAAGAAAAATTCAATGAAAAAACTCCTTATAATCCACGAAGCCCTTACTCTGCTTCAAAAGCTGCTTCTGATCATCTAGTTCGCGCTTACTACATCACTTATGGATTACCAATTACTTTATCTAACTGCTCAAATAATTATGGTCCTTATCATTTTCCAGAGAAACTTATTCCATTAGCGATTACTAACATTATTGAAGGAAAAAAAGTACCAGTTTATGGCGATGGTCTTTATGTTCGTGATTGGCTTTATGTTGAAGATCATTGCCGAGCGATTGATTTGATTTTACATAAAGGAAAAATTGGTGAAACTTATTTTATTGGTGGCTTAACTGAAGATGTTTCAAATTTTGAAATCATAAAAAAAATTTTAAAAATTATGGGTAAAGATGAAAGCTATATTGAGTTTGTTAAAGATAGACCAGGTCATGATCGCCGCTATGCCATTGATTGGACAAAAATAAACAAAGAATTAGGTTGGAAACCTGAAGTTGATCTTGATACCGGGCTTAAACTAACTATTGATTGGTATTTGAAAAATAAAGACTGGTGGAAAAAAATCAAAACCGGAGAATATCTTAATTATTACAAAAAACAGTATCAAAAATAATTATTTTTATATTTTTATGTTAAAAATCGCAATTACTGGTGGAGATGGGTTGGTTGGTTCAAGAATTATTGAGCTTCTTAATAATGACTTCGAATTTATTGCTCTTCCAAGTTCTCAAATGGATATTACTAATAAAGACCAAGTTTTTTCAGTTTTAAGAGATCTAAAATTTGATGTTTTTCTACATTTAGCTGCTTACACTAATGTTGCTAAATCCAATGAAGAAAAAAATTTAGCCTACAAAATCAATGTTGAAGGAACAAAAAATATCTTTGATGTTGTTTCATCGCAAAAGAAAAAATTTATCTATATTTCAACAGATTTTGTTTTTGATGGAAAAAATCCACCATATTTTGAAGACTCTTCTCCCTCTCCAGTTGGAGTTTATGGTCAAACAAAATATCAAGGAGAAGAAATTATAAAAAATCAAGTAATGATTGTTAGAATCTCCTATCCTTATCGCGCTTCATTTGAAAAAAAACGTGATTTTTTTAGGACTTTTAAAACTTTTCTTGAAGAAAAAAAACCTTTAAAAATGATTACTAATTCTTTAATGACGCCAACTTTTATTGATGATATTGCTTATGGTTTAAAATATTTAATTAATAATTTCTCTAATGATATCTTTCACTTAGTTGGATCAAAATCTTTATCACCATATGAAGCTGCTTTAACTATTGCTCGTTTATTTAAATTAGATGAAAGATTAATTTCCACCACTACCTACGAAGAATATATTAAACTCAAACCAGGATTGCCTCAATATTCTGATATTAGATCAAAAAAAAATAATTTTTATCAAATGAACGATTTTGAAACCGGATTAAAAATCATCAAAAAACAATTGCAAATTTAAAATTATAAATTTAAAATAAACTTTTATGACAATTACAATTATTGGTCATGGATATGTTGGTTTAGTCACTGCTTGTGTTTTTGCTGATTTTGGTAATACTGTTTATGTTATAGGCCACACTAAAGAAAAAATTGAAAGATTAAAAAAAGGCGACCCAATTATTTATGAGCCAGGATTAAAAGAAATCTTAGAAAGAAATATCAAAGCAAAAAGAATATTTTTTAGTTTAGATTATGACTCAATTAAATTGTCTGAAATAGTTTTTATTACTGTTGGTACTCCGCCTAAAGAAAATGGTGAAGCTGATCTAACAGCTGTTTTTGAAGTTGCCAGAAACATTGCTAAAAATTTAGGAAATCACTTTACTGTTGTTTCTTGTAAAAGCACTGTCCCTGTTGGGACTAATAAAAAAGTAGAAACAATCTTAAAAAAACACTCTCCAAAAAACTCTCAATTTGCCGTTGCTTCATGCCCTGAGTTTTTAAGAGAAGGAAGCGCTATTGCTGACACTATCTATGCTGATAGAGTTGTTATTGGCTCTGAATCAAAAAAAGCAATTGATATGCTTCTAAAGCTTCATGAACCAATTGAAGGAAAAAAAGTTGTTACTGATTTAGCCTCAGCTGAATTAATAAAATATACCTCAAACGCGATGTTGGCAACAAAAATCTCTTTTGCCAATCTTATTTCTTTTTATTGTGAAAAAACTGGCGCTGATGTTGAAGCAGTTTTAGATGCAGTAGGTCTTGATAAAAGAATTGGTCGAGTTTTTATGCATCCAGGAGTTGGTTATGGCGGATCTTGTTTTCCAAAAGATGTTATGGCAATGATTGATATTGGAAAAAAACTCAATATTGATCCTCTTCTTCTTGAAGCAGTAGAAAAAATTAATCTTCAAGCAAAAGAAAATTTTTTACAAAAAGTTTTAAAATTCAATCAAGGTAAAAAAATTGCTCTTTGGGGACTAGCTTTTAAACCAAATACTGATGATATTAGATTTGCACCTTCAATTTTTTTAATAGAAAATCTCTTAAAACAAGGTTTTGAAATCACTGCCTATGATCCAGAGGCGAAAAAAAATATTGAAAAAATCTTTGGTAATAAGATCAAATATGCTAAAGATCCTTACGAAGCTGTCAAAAATGCTGATCAACTTTTGGTTATTACTGAATGGAATGAGTTTAAACAAATTGATCTTCAAAAAGTAAAAAAATTATTAAAAACACCAGTGATTTTTGATGGTAGAAATATTTATGATCCTCGTCTTATGAAAAAATTAGGTTTTAAGTATTATTCTGTTGGAAGAATATGAATGTTTTAATTACCGGTGGTGCAGGTTTTATTGGTTCTCATTTAACAAAACTTCATCTTAAAAAAGGTGATTATGTGATTGTAATTGATAATTTATCAACAGGCTCAATAGAAAATATTAAAGAATTATTAAATAATAAAAATTTTAAATTTATACATAATGATATATTAACTTTTGATTTTAATTCGCCAGCTGGCGAATTAACTTTTAATTTGAATTTAGTCTATCACCTCGCCTCTCCTGCTTCTCCAAATCATCATAGTTTAATTAGTTATCATCATCTTGCAAAAGAAACTATGCTTGTTAATACTTTAGGCACTTTAAAACTTTTAGAATTAGCAAAAAAACACAAAGCAAAATTTTTATTCGCTTCAACCTCAGAAATCTACGGTAATCCTCTTGTTCATCCTCAAAAAGAAACTTATTTTGGTAATGTTAATCCTATTGGACCACGAGCAATTTATGATGAAGCAAAAAGATTTGGAGAAACCTTAACTTCTTATTTTTGGAATAAAGAAAAAGTTGATGCAAGAATTGTCCGAATTTTTAATACTTACGGACCAAATATGAGAGTTGATGATAAAAGAATGATTATTAATTTTATCTGTCAAGCTTTAAAAAATGAACCAATAACAATTTATGGTGATGGCAAGCAAACAAGATCATTATGTTTTATCGATGATTTAATTGATGGTTTATTTAAATTGATGATAAATAAAAATACTAAAGGTGAGGTTGTTAATCTTGGTAATCCAGAAGAACATACAATATTAGAATATGCTCAAATAATAAAAAAATTAACTAACTCAAAAAGCGAAATTATTTTTAAAGAACCTCTGCCTACTGACGATCCAGAAAAGAGATGTCCTGATATTTCAAAAGCAAAAAAACTTCTTTCTTGGCAACCAAAAGTTTCTTTAATTGAAGGCTTAAAAAAAACTATTAATTATTTTAAAAATATCTTATGAAAAAAGCGCTAATTATTTTACCAACTCATAATGAGGCAGGAAATATAAAAACTCTTATTGAAAAAATTTTTTATCAACAAGAAAAATTAGATAAATGGAGTTTGGAAATACTTGTCAATGATAGTCAATCAACTGATGAAACTGCCAAAATTGTTAAACAATTACAAAAAAAATATCAAAAACTTTATCTTATTGAAACAAAAAAACAAGGTTTAGGAAAAGCTTATTATGAAGGATTTTTATTTGCTAAAGAAAATATTAAACCATATGTTGTTTTTGAAATGGATGCTGATTTATCTCATAATCCAGAAAATATTCCTCAAATGTTAAAAGAGATTGAAAGTGGTGCTGACTTAGTGATTGGCGCTCGTTATATTAAAGGCGGATCAATTCCTAAAAACTGGGGATTGCATAGAAAAATATTTTCTTTTTTTGGCAATTTAATAATAAGAATAGGATTTATGAATTTAAAAATTCATGACTGGACCTCAGGTTATCGAGTAATAAAACTTTGGATTTTGAATAACTCTCTTGAACATATTAAAAACTATTCTGGATATGTCTTTCAAATTGCCTTACTTGATTTTGCTATTAAATCAAAAGCTAATATTAAAGAAATACCAATAAATTTTGTTGATAGAAAATATGGTCGGTCAAAAATATTTTTTTTACAATATATTTTTTCAATCTTTCTTTATATATTAAAATTTTCATCATTTGTAAAATTTGTTATTGTTGGTGTAATTGGTTTTATTGTTGATTTTGGACTAATGTATTTGTTTATTAATAAAATAAAAATTCCCTCTTCAAAAACTTGGCTTGCTCAAACAATCGCTGCTGAAGCAGCAATAATTAATAATTTTTTACTTAATAATTTTTGGAGTTTTCAACATAAAAAATTAGAAAATAATTTATTTTTTGGATTTTTAAAATTTAATTTTGTTTCTCTTGGTTCAATTTTAATTCAAACATTTGGATTACAAATTGCTGTTAATATTTTTGGTCAACAATACTGGGCAATCTCAAAAATCTTCATTATTATTTTAATAATAATTCCTTATTCTTATATTTTGTATAATAAATTTATCTGGAAGAAATAATTAAAAACTTTACTCTTTACTCGCATATTCTTTCGATATCCAACCCTCAGTAAACTCTCCTGATACCAAAGCATCACGATTATTATTAAATTTTATTTTATACCAACCATTTTTTTCATCAAGAAGTTCAAATTTTTCACCTGTTTTTACTTTTGCTTCCTCAGTAGCTTCAAGCGAAGCATCAGCTCTTACTCTTAACCATCCTTGAGGATTGTTATTAACAATGATATAAGTAGTTTTTTTATTATCAGGATTGGCGCTTTGAGTCGCTTGTTTTTCTAAATCTGAAAGTTGTTTTTGACTTTGATCTAAACCAAGTTTAAAAAAGGCATTGACTCTGTATCCTGGATCAACATTAATTCTTTGAGTTCTTTTAAAAAATCCTGGCATAAACACTGATATCTCATGATCACCTCTTAAAACATCTTGAAGCAAAAGCGGCGCTACTCCTTTTTCATCATTGTCTAAAGTAACAATTGCTCCTTGAGGATCAGTCTCAACATAAATCTCTCCATATTCTGAATTTTTTGGTGGTGGTGAAATTTTTTGAGTGGTTAAAATTTCACCAGAGGTTAAAATATCAGAACTACCTAATTCAAAATTAATAAAAGTTTTTGCGTTTTTATAAACATTGATTTTTCCATTCCATGAGGCAGTTTCTGTTGCTCCACCTTCAGGAATAAGTTTTAATAAATATTCACCAACTTTATATTTTTCCTCAAAAGGAGTTTTTCCAACAACTAAATTATTAACAAAAACGCTGGTTGTTGGTGATGAGTTAATTTTCAAAACACCAGTCTCGTTAGTCTTATTAAGAATAAAAAATCTTAAAACTACAAAAACAATAAATCCAAAAACTAAAGCCAATAATAATATTAACTTATTTTTCATATCAATTTTATTTTATTCTTTTTAAAAAAATATTTCAAGCAAATAGCCTGCACGGCAAGTAACTTGCACGACAAGATAAAAATATTTTTGATATCATATAAACTATGATAAAAGATATTATTTTACAAGAAATAAAAAAAATTCTAAAAAATAATCTTCCTCAAGAAAATTTCATTGATCTTCAACCACCAACTAATTTTAATTTTGGCGATTATTCAACCTCAATTGCTTTAAAGTTAACGAAAGTTTTTAAAAAAAATCCTTTAGAAATTGCTGAAAATATCAAAAACAATTTTCCAAAATTAAAAGAAATTGAAAAAATTGATGTTGTCAATCCTGGATTTATTAATTTTTGGCTTTCAAAAAAATACCTTTTTAAAAATCTTGAAAAAATTGCAAAAAATAATTTTAAATTTTCACAATTTTATTTTGGCAACAACAAAAAAATTATGGTTGAATTTGCTCATCCTAATACTCATAAACTTTTTCATATTGGTCATCTTCGCAATATCTCAACTGGTGAAACAATGGTAAGAATTTTTGAAGCTTTAGGAAATAAAGTAATAAGAGCAAATTATCAAGGCGATGTTGGTCTTCATATTGCTAAATGTCTATACGGAATAAAAACTTCAAAAATAAAAATTGAAAAATTAAAAACATTGGAGGAAAAAATTGATTTTATTGGAAAAATGTATACTTTAGGAACTAAAGCTTATGAGGAAAATGAAAATGCCAAACAAGAAATCATAAAAATTAACCAACAAATATATAATCAAGATAAAGAAATTTTGTCTTTATGGCAACAAACTCGTCAATGGAGTTTGGATTATTTTGAAAAAATTTATAAACGAGTTGACAGTCATTTTGATCGTTATTATTTTGAAAGTGAAATGGCTAAAAGAGCGATAGAAATCTGTTTTGAAGCCTTAAAAAAAGGAATTTTAGAAAAAAGTCAAGGAGCGATTGTCTTTAACGGTAAAAAATATGGCTTAGATACTCGAGTTTTTATTAATTCATTAGGATATCCAACATATGAAGGAAAAGAACTAGCTCTAGCAGAAAAAGAATTTAGTGAGTTTGGAGAAATTGATAAAAATATTCATTGTGTTACTCCAGAGCAAACTAGTTTTTTTAAAGTTACCTTTAAAGTCCAAGAAATACTTAATCCAAAAATTACTGGAAAACAATATCATCTTGCTTACGAATGGGTAAATTTAAAAACTGGAAAAATGTCATCAAGAGAAGGAAATATTATTGAAGCTAATTGGTTAATTGATCAAATAAAAGAAAAAATTATTAAAGAATTTAAATGTGATGAAAAAATCGCTGAGATTTTAGCCGTGTCTTCAGCTAAATATTCTTTTTTAAAAAATAGTCCAAAAACAGCAATTAATTTTGATATTGATGAATCAATTAGCATTAATGGTAATTCTGCTCCGTATTTAATATATACCTATGTTCGTTGTCGATCAATTTTAAATAAAAAAAACACTTCGCTAGATCTTTCAATTACTAAAGATGACTCTATAATTTTAGAAATTGATGAGTTAAATATTTTACGAAAACTTTATCAATTTAAAGAGGTGGTTTTGAAAGCTGGTCAAGAATTTTCTCCAAATCATATTGCTACCTACCTTTATGATTTAACTTCTCAATACAATCTTTTTTATCAAAAATACCCGATTTTAAAAGCTAAGGAAAATATAAAAAATCTAAGATTATTAATTACCTTAACCACTGCCAATACTATAAAAAAAGGGTTAGAATTATTAGGAATAAAAACTGTTGAAAAAATGTAAACAATTATTGATTATTAATTATTAATTTTTAATTATTAATTATTATTATGTCCTTTTTTGTTTGCAAAAATTGTGGTTTTGGTTCAGCCTCTTGGTACGGCAAATGTCCTGACTGTGGTCAATGGAATACTTTAGTGGAAAAACCAGAGTTTTCTCCAAATACTAAAAATAAAAATCAAAAAGAATCTTTAAAAAAAATCACCATCACTCCTTTAAAATCAATAAAAACTCAGTCAAAGCAACGAATAAAAACCTCGCTTTTTGAACTTGATCGAGTTTTAGGAGGAGGATTTTTACCTGGCGAAGTCATTCTTTTAACCGGCGAACCAGGAATTGGCAAATCAACGCTTATTCTTCAAGCTTTAAAAGATATAAACACTCTTTATATTTCTGGTGAAGAATCAGGTGAACAAGTTAAAAATAGAGCTGATAGATTAAATATAAATTTAGACAATTTTCTTTTTTCCAATGACACTCAAATTGAAGGAATTATTGAAACTGCTGTTGAAATTAAGGATAAAATTAAAGTTTTAGTCATTGATTCAATCCAAACTGTTTACTCAAAAGATGTTCAGGGAGCAGCTTCAGGAGTAAATCAATTAAAAGAAACAACAAAAATGCTAGTTAATTTTGCTAAAAAAAATAATATTGTTGTGATCATTATTGGTCATATTACCAAAGAAGGAGAGATTGCTGGACCAAAAACACTAGAGCATTTTGTCGATGCGGTTTTAAACTTTGAAGGAGAAAAAATCTCCAATTACCGACTAATTAGATCATCAAAAAATCGATTTGGATCAACAGATGAAATTGGTATTTTTGAGATGACTCAACAAGGTTTAAAAGAAATAGATAATCCTTTAGTTTTTCTTGAATCTGAAGAAATTAATCAACCAGGTAAAGCTATTGTTGGCGTCTCTGAAGGTAAAAGACCATTATTTTTTGAGATTCAAACTTTAACCGTCCCATCGATTTTACCAGTTCCAAGACGAGTAGTAAAAGGACTTGATTATAATAAAGTCTTATTACTTTTAGCAGTTGTCAGAAAAAATCTTAATTACTCTCTTGATAATTATGATATTTATGTTAATGTTATTGGTGGTGTTTCCGTCAAAAGTACCAGCGCTGATTTAGGATTAATCGCTAGTTTGATCTCATCTTTTAAAAATAAACCTTTACCTAGCTCATCTCTTTTTATTGGTGAAGTTGGTCTTCTGGGAGAAATAAGAAAAGTATATTTTGAAGAAAAAGTAATTACTGAAGCAAAAAGATTAGGATTTAAAAAAATTTTTTTCAGTCAAAATATTAAAAATGTTAAAGATTTAATGAGTTTTATTTAGGTGATTGTTTTATAAATTCTTTTTTTATCACTGCTTTTTTTCCATTAGCTCCAATAAGTTCAATAGTTAAAACATTTTTTCCTTCTTGAAGAGGTAATTCATACTCAAAAACTCCCTCTTTATTTTGATAAATTTGTTGACCAGCAATAAAAATTAAAGTTTCTGGATTAGTCTTACCAATTATCTTTATTTTTGATTCTCTTTTAAAAATAGTATTTATTGGAGATAAAATTTTTAATTTTGGAGGAGAAAAAAATAAATAAAACTGATAACCAAAATAAAGACTAAAAAATAAAATTAAAAAAAACAATACTCTTGTTAAAAAAATCTTTGTTTCTGGATTTAAATATTTTGACGAAAGCTTTTTTTTAAACTTTACTTCTTCTTGTTTTTCATAGTCACGTCTAAAAAAAGCTAAAACTTTATTTTCATTTAAACCAAGAAAACGAGAATAATTTTTTAAAACACCAATTATATAAATTTTTGAAGAAAAAATGTTCCAATTATTGTTTTCAATAGCTTCAATATATTTTTGTCTAATTTTTAGTTTTTTTTCAATATCAGAAAGTTTTAAATTTTTTTTAAGTCTTTGAGTTTGAAGAATTTCTCCAACTGTTATCATTTTTTAATTATACTCTACCTGTATACTCTGATGTCTCTGGATTAATACTAATAATATCACCCACTTTAACAAATAAAGGTACCATCACTACTGCTCCTGTTTCAACTTTAGCTGGTTTTTTTGCTCCAGAAACAGTATCACCTTTCACAGCATCTTCAGTCTCAATCACTTTTAATTTGACACTCAAAGGTGGTCTAACAGTTAATGGTTTATCATTGTAAATATAAACATACATTTTTTCTCCTTCTTTAAAAAACTTTGCTATCTCACCAACAACATTAACAGGTAAAGAATATTGTTCATATGTTCTCTCATCCATAAAATATAAATTTTCATTGTCTTTATAAAGATACTGCATCTCAATTGATAAAACATCAAGGACCTCAACTTGTTCAGCTGATTTATAAACATACTCAACATTTTTTCCTGAAATAACATTTTTTATTCTTGTTTTCATTAGGGCTGATCCTTTTCCTGGTGAATAAAAATCAGCTTTTTGTACTTGCCAGATCTCTCCTTGATGAAAAACAAAATCACCTTTTTTTAAATTTCCCGCATTAACTCTCATAAAATTAAAATTAAATTGTAAAAATAAGAACTCAAAATTTTTTAAGTGATCACTTGCGTCTAAGAATACGTGCAAGAAAAATAGTTTCTTGCATTGAGAACGCAAAAAATTTTGAGTTCTAAATAAAATTTAAACTATATTTATTAATTTTAACTCATCAATTCTTGAAACTCCAGCAAAAATAAGCGCTAATCGATCAAAACCAATCGCAATTCCACTACAAGGTTTAAGACCATATTTTAACGCCTCAATAAACCCTTTGTCAATGGGATGAATGATTTTATCAGATTTTCTTCTAATTTTATCTTCATTAAAAAATCTTTGTTCTTGCTCTTGCCAATCAGTTAACTCTGTATAACAATCACCTAACTCTACACCATTAATATAAAATTCAAATCTTTGAGCAGTTTTTCCATCTTGATTTAATTTTGCTAAAGCAGCAAACTCTTTAGGATAGTCATAAATTAAAGTTGGATAGCCATTAACTCCCAATTTAGGCTCAATTTCTTGAACATAAATCTGCGACCAAATATCCTCATAACTAAAACCATCAACTCGACAACCTTTTTCTTTTGCTTTTTTAATAAATAATTGATGATCAAAAAGTTCTTTTTCACTAATACCAGCATACCTCTCAAAAGCCTCAACTACACTAATTTTCTCCCATTTATTAAATCTAATTTTAGATTTTAAATTTTCATTTTGCTTGCCCGCCGTTTTAGGCGGGAGTTTTGTCCGCCAGTTGGCGGATTGAATTTTCTTATTAACATATTCCATCATCTCTAATACCTCATCAGCCAACTGTAAATAATCAACTCCCATTTTGTAAATCTCCAACATATTAAACTCAAAAGAATGAAGTTTTGCTGGCGGGTCACTATTTCTAAATGATTTGCCTAAATAATAACAATCACCAACACCATAAGCTAAAAGCCTTTTTAAAAATAATTCTGGCGATGGAGTTAGATATAATTTTTCTTTTTTATCAAAATATCTAAACTCTGTTTCAAAAACTTCAAGATAACTTTCTGGAATTAAAGCTGGAGATAAAACTGGCAAATCAATTTTTAAATATCCTTTTTTTTCTAAAAACTCCTCAACTGCTTTTTGAACTGCAAAATAAACTTTGTAATTTTCTAAATTCTCTATATTAGTCTGTATTTGCATTTTTTTATTTTCTCAAATTCATCGCTTCTTGACAAGTAGTAGTAGTAGTAAAATCTAAAAAAATGAAAGAAGTTCCTGTTGTTATACTTGCCGGAGGTTTTGGTAAAAGATTAGGAAATTTAACCCAAGAAAATCAAAAGTGTGTTTTAAATATTAATGGTTTTCCTATTTTAATACACATTATAAATAATTTATTAACTGCTTTTGGTTCTTTAGATTTAAAACTTGCAGTAGGCTATAAACAGGAACAGGTTAAAAAAATAATTAACTATTATTTTGGAAATAATTCAAAAACAAAATTAACTTACATTCCTCATAATCCTGGTACTGAAGGATGGGGTATTTATTATCAATTAAAAGAATCGCTTACTGGGTTTTTTTTAGGAATGCCTGGAGATATAATAACTCACCATGAAAATTATTTAGAATTAGCTAATTTGGCAGAACAATTAAGAATACCTACCTTAAGTTTGTCACCAAATATAAAAGAAGCTGAAACACACGGAATAGGTGTTGTTAATTCTTATTATGTTACTAAATTATTTTGGCCACCAATTAATCCTGTACCTGAAAGTTTTAATAGAGATATGACAATTTTTGCAAGTTTTCCAGATGATTTTAAAAGATTATTAGAAGATTTTCCAAATCCAGGTAAATCAATAGGGTTTAGTTTTATGGATTCTGTAAATTCTAAAAGAGATATTGGTGGTTATATTTGGTCAGGTAAATGGATTCATATAGCTAGTACTGAAGATTTGAAAAAAATGCCTCCCTGATTTTTTTTATTATTTTATTTCTATCTTCATTAGATAAATAATTTTTTTTTCTTATATCCTCTGGTATTATCCAAATTGGTTTATTATTAAGTTTCTCATTTTTATATCTCGGAATAATATGCCAATGCAAATGTGAATATTTATTTCCTAATAACTCATAATTAATTTTTTTTGGTTTAAATATTTTATATATAATTTCAGCTATATAAGCCATTTCTAATAAAAAATTTTTCTTATAAGTATAAGAAAGTTGATGAAGCTCTTGTTTATGTATTTTAGATATAAAAATTACGTAACCTTTAAAATACTGATAATCTTCTAAAACTAAGTATCCTGTATTAAATTCTTTAATAAAATTTTTATTTAATCCTTTTTTAATTTTAGAGATTATTTCACAAATTTTACATCTCATAATGATAATAAAAAAATTAATTTTGTTGAATTTCTTTCTCTAACTCCTCCAATAATTTCTTTGCTTTTCCAGAGATTCGGGAAGGAACAGTGATTTTAAAAACAACATATTGATCGCCTTTTTGATATGATTGAGGATGTGGTACTCCTTGACCACGAAGACGCACTGTTGTTCCTGATTGAGTACCTGGTCTTACCTTTAACTTCACCATACCATTAATTGTGGGTACTTCAACTGTTCCGCCTAAAACTGCTATTGGATAAGAAATTTCTTTTTCAAAATAAATATCTTGTCCTTGTCTTTTAAAATAAGGATGCGGCTTAACATGTAAATCTAAATCAAAATCTGAAAACCTCATCCTCATTCCTTCATCAACACCAGCAGGAATTTTAATTGTTTTTTTCTCACCCTTAACAATAATATCTTTTTGTGTCCCATTAACTGCTTCCTCAAAGGTTAAAGTAATTTCATAAACATCTCTTCTTTTTGCTCGTCTAGATCTAGAAAAAGGATTACCAAAGCCAAAAAATTGTTCAAATATCTCAAAAGGATCAGAAAATCCTCCAAAATCAAAATCAGAAAAATCACCACCAAAATTTGTATAAACTCTAAATGGTCCTTGTTGATAATATTGACCACCACCTGAAGCCGATCCCGCTCCTCCTCTAAAAGCAGCTTCACCATATTGATCATATATCTGACGCTTTTGTGGATCTGATAAGACTTCAAATGCTTGATTTATTTGTTTGAACTTTTCTGTTGCTTCAGGAGATTTGTTTCTATCTGGATGCCATTTTAAAGCTTGGCGACGATAAGCCGCTTTAATTTCTTCATCTGTAGCATTTTTTGACACCCCCAAGATTTCATAATAGTCCATATTATTAATATTAAAGGACAGAACCTTTTTGAAAAAAAGGTTCTGTCCTTAAAATTTTTGATCTTTGATTTTTGATTTTTAATTTTTAATTTAATTTACCACCTCTCCCTCCTCAACATCTTCTTTTTTATTGTCTTTGTCTTCCTCAGATTTATTATTTTCAGATTTGACATTTGAGTTTTGAGTTTTAAGATTTTCTTGATATATTGCTTGACCAATTTTTGTCAACTCATCAGATAATTCTTTTGTTTTTGTCTCAATCTCCTCTTTAGTCCCTTTTTCTAAAGTTTCTTTTAGTTCTTTTATTTTCTTTTCAACATTTTCTTTTACATCTTTTGGCGCTTTATCTCCAGCATCTTTTAAAGATTTTTCCGCTACATAAATCATATTGTCTGCTTTATTTCTCGCCTCAATTTTTTCTTTTTCTAATCGATCTCTTTCGGCATTTTTCTCTGCTTCTTCTTTCATTCTCTCAATCTCTTCTTTACTCAAACCAGTTGAACCAGTAATTTTTATGCTTTGTGATTTACCAGTTGCCTTATCTTTTGCTGTCACTGACAATATTCCTGAAGCATCGATATCAAATGTCACTTCAATTTGAGGTACACCTCTTGGCGCTGGAGGAATACCATCTAAAATAAATCGACCTAAAGATTTGTTATCTCTTGCCATTGGTCTTTCTCCTTGCAAAATATGAATCTCAACCTGAGTTTGATTATCAGCAGCAGTTGAAAATACTTCAGTTTTTGCTGTTGGAATAGTGGTATTTCTTGGAATAAGTGGTGTCATCACTCCACCCAAAGTCTCAACACCCAAAGTCAAAGGAGTAACATCAAGCAAAACCACATCTTTTGTCTCACCAGTTAAAACACCAGCTTGCACTGCTGCGCCAACTGCTACTACTTCATCTGGATTAACAGATCGATTTGGTTCTTTTCCAAAGAATTTTTTCACTTTTTCAACAACAAGTGGCATTCTTGTCATACCACCAACTAAAACAACTTCATCAACTTTACTAACATCAACTTTTGCATCTTTTAAACATTTTTTTACTGGCTCAAATGACTTATCAACCAAATGTTCAACTAAAGATTCTAATTTTGCTCTTGTTAATTTCATCACAAAATGTAATGGTTGTCCATCTTTAACAGTAATGAATGGTAAATTAACCTCAGTTTCAAGTGATGAGGACAACTCAATTTTTGCTTTTTCTGCTGCATCTCTTAATCGTTGCAATGCTTGTGGATCTTTTTTCAAATCAATTCCATACTCTTTTTTAAACTCATCAGCAAAATAATTTAAAATCACTTGATCAAAATCATCACCTCCTAAATGAGTATCACCATTAGTTGCTTTAACTTGAAAAACACCTTCACCAAGCTCTAACACTGTAATATCAAAAGTACCACCGCCAAGATCATAAACAGCAATTGTATGAGCGTGTTTTTTATCCAATCCATAAGCTAAAGAAGCAGCTGTTGGCTCGTTAATAATCCTTACCACCTCAAGTCCCGCAATCTCACCAGCTTGTTTTGTTGCTTGTCTTTGAGCATCATCAAAATAAGCAGGGACAGTAATTACTGCTTTTTCCACTTTTTCTCCTAAATATGCCTCAGCATCAGCTTTAATTTTTTGCAAAATCATTGCTGAAATTTCTTGCGGAGTATAGGTTTTTCCCTCAACCTCAACTACTGCCATACCATCTCTTCCCTCTTTTATTTTATAAGGTAACCATTTCATATCATATTGAACAGACTCATCATTAAAACGTCGTCCCATTAATCTTTTAATAGAAAAAATAGTGTTTTTTGGATTAATAACAATCTGTCTTTTTGCCACATCACCAACTACCCGCTTTACCGGATCAACTACTGATGGAATCACATTTCTTCCCTCAGCTGAATAAATAACTTTTGGTTTACCACCTTCCATAACTGCCACACAAGAATTAGTTGTACCAAGATCAATACCAATGATTTTTGCCATAGTTTTAAAAATATAAACTTATAACTTATTTTTTTGTTACTCTAACTTGAGCAACACGCAAAATAATATTGTTTAACTTATAACCTTTTCTTAACACCTCGATAACAATGTTGTCTTTTTCACCTTTAACAATATCAATTGCCTCAGCTAATTCTGGATCAAAAGCTTTATTTAAAACATCAATCTCTTCCAATCCTTCTTCTTTTAAAACTTGTAATAATTGATCTTTAGCTATTTTTAATCCTTGATCTTTAATAAAAACTTCAGCTTTATCCAAGGTGTCAAGAAAAGGTAAAAGTTTTAAAATTAAGTTTTTATTAGCATTTTTAATAAGCTGTTGTTTTTCATCAATAATTCTTTTTTCCAAATTTTGATAATCAGCCAAAGCTCTTAAATATTTATTTTTTATATCTTCAATTTGTTTTTTTAATTCTTCTATTTGATTTTTCAAATCAATAATCTCTCTTTCAAATTCTTCTTTCTTTTTATCGTTTTGTTTTTTCTTATCCATATTAAAAAATTAATTTATAATCCTTGTTCTTGAATAATTTGTTCAAGTAATTTGGAAAAATATCTAATTTGAGGGATAATTAAATCATAATACATTCTTTTTGATCCAATTACACCAACAATTCCTTTAAGATTTTTTCCTTCAAACTCTCCCCAGACACTACCACAAACATCAAGACTTGGATCATGAAAATCATCTTCTCCAAGCATACAACGAACTTCCTCATCAATCCTCTCAAACTCATCTATAATTCTTTCCCAAAAATTTACTTCATCAAGTCGACTAAAAAGATTTCTAGAAATATCAAAGTCTAAAAACTCTGGTTGATTTAAAAGATTAGCCAAACCAGCATAATAAACATCACCATAGTTTGTCGCAATTAAAGACAAAAGTCCAGTTCTTTGAGATAAAACTTTTGCTGATTGATAAAGTAATCGATGAGTCTCATTTCTTTCATCCCAGATACTATTTTTATAAGCCACCTCATCAGTAGTAGATAATTCTTTTTGTTTCATTAAATTTTTTATATAAAATCTAAAACCTTTGGCAGATGGAATTCGACCTGAAGAAAAATGAGTTTTTTTCAAATAACCTTTTTTTGCTAACTCAACCATCTCGTTGCGAATTGTTGCTGGAGAAACTCCAAGCTTATACTTTTTTTCCAATATTTCGCTACCAACTGGTTCACCAGTCTCAGTATATTCTTTAATAATTACTTTTAAAATATCTATTTGCCTTTGAGTTAGGTCTTCCATAGTTGAATTTAAAAAATAATAACAACTATATTAGCAAATATACAATAACTCTGCTAATCTGTCAAGAGGATTTTTTGCTATAATTTAGTTATGTTGCAAAAATTTTATATTATTTTAGCAGTTGGCGCTTTTATAATTGATAAAAATAAACTTTTGATTGTTAAAAAATCACCTCTAGAAAAAGTTGATGCTGGTTTATGGACAATTCCTGGTGGAAAAATTGAAAAAAATGAACCAATAATTGAAGGTTTAAAAAGAGAGATAAAAGAAGAGGTCAACCTTGAAATCAACTTTTATCAATGGATTGGTGAGGATGTTTTTGAAAGTAATGGTTTTTATTTTCATGCCCAACACTTTTTGTGTAAACCGAAAAAAGCTGCCAATCAAAAAATAAAATTAGATAAAAGTTTAACAGATTATTATTGGTTAAAAAAAGAAGAAATTGAAAACTTTCAATTACCAAAAAATATTAAAAAAAGAATTTTACAGATTTTATGAAACTCGGCGCTCATCAATCAATTGCAGGCGGCTATATAGAGGCATTAAAAAGAATAAAAAACATTGGTGGTAATACTTTGCAAATCTTTTCTTCATCTCCGCGTGGTTGGGGTTTTAATAAAATTGATGATAAACAAATTGCTGATTTTGTTAATTTAAAAAATCAACTAAAAATTGATCCGGTTTATTTTCATGCCTCATATTTAATAAATCTTGCTGATGAAAGAAAAATCGGTCAACTTTCTAAATTATCTTTAATTAATGAACTAAATCTTGCTTCAAAAATGAAAATAAAAGGATCTATTGTCCATTTAGGATCATATAAAAATCAAATATCAAATATAAAATATCAAATATTAATAAACAACATCAAAGAAATCTTGTCTAAAACTCCAAAAGATACTTATTTTATTATTGAAAATGCTGGAACAAGAAAAATTGGTCAAACATTAGAGGAAATCTCTCAAATTGTTAAAGATTTAGATAATCCAAGAGTTAGATTATGTTTTGACACTTGTCATTTATTTTCCAATGGCTATAAATTTGAAAATAATAAAGAATTAGATGATTTTTTAACTAAACTTGATTCTTTAAATTTAATTAATATTTTAGAAGTCTGGCATTTAAATGATAGCCGCGATGATTTTAATTCTGGAAAAGACAGGCACGAAAATATTGGTCAAGGAAAAATTGGTATTGAAGAATTTAAAACTCTTCTTAATCATCCAAAAACCAAAAATTATCCTTTTATTATTGAAACTCCAGGCTTTAACAATCAAGGCCCAGATAAAGAAAATTTAGATATTTTAAAATCATTAATTGTATAATTATCTCATGTTTAATCTACCTCAAGAAATAAAAAATATTTTTGAAGTTTTTAAAAAAAATGGTTTTGAAATTTATTTGGTAGGTGGTGCAGTCAGAGATTTTTTACTTGGAAAAACACCAACTAATTTTGACTTTACTACTAATGCTCTACCTCCTCAAATTCAAAAACTTTTTTCCAAATCATTTTACAACAACAATTATGGCACTGTTTCAATTCCTTTAAAATCAAATACTATTGTTGAAATTACTCCTTTTAGAAAAGAATCAGACTATCAAGACTATCGTCATCCAGAAAAAATCGATTGGGCAAAAACATTAGAAGAAGATCTTTCTCGGCGAGATTTTACTATTAATGCCATTGCTTTTGATGGAAAAAAAATTATTGATCATTTTCAAGGACAAGATGATTTAAAAAATAAAATTATTAAAACTGTTGGTGATCCTGATAAAAGATTTTCTGAAGATGCTTTAAGATTAATAAGAGCAATTAGATTTGCTTCACAACTAGGATTTTTAATTGAAGAAAAAACTCGCCGATCAATTGAAAAAAATAGTCAACTAATTACCAAAATTTCCTGGGAAAGAATCAGAGATGAATTTTTAAAAATTTTAAAAAGCGATCATCCCTCTGAAGGAGTTTTATTTTTAAGAAATACAAAACTTTTAAAATATATTTTACCAGAACTTGATATTTGCTTTACCATCCCACAAAAAAGCCCAAAGCGCCATCATATCTACGATGTTGGTACTCATTTAGTAATGTCATTAAAATATTGTCCATCAAAAGATGAAATCACTCGTTTTGCCACTTTAATTCATGATATAGGAAAAGCCAAAACTTTTAAAAAAGACGAAAAAACCGGCTTAATCACTTTTTATAATCACGAAGTTATTGGTAAAAAATTAGCAGAAAAAATCGCTGATAGATTTAAACTTTCCAATAAACAAAAAGAAAAATTAGTACGTTTAGTTCAATATCATCAATTTACTGTTTCAGAAATCCAAACCGATAAAGCAATTAGAAGGTTTATCAGACAAGTTAGTAAAGAATATCTTCAAGATATTTTAGATCTTCGTGTTGGTGATAGAGTTGGTTCAGGAGCTAAACCAACCTCTTGGCGATTTGAACTTTTTAAAAAAAGATTAATTGAAGTTCAAAAACAACCATTTAAAATCACTGATCTTAAAATTAATGGTAATGAAATAATGAAAATTTTAAATATTAAGCCTGGTCCAAAAGTTGGTGAGGTTTTAAAAAAATTGTTTGATGATGTTGTTAATAAAAAAATAGAAAATAAAAAAGAAGTTTTAATTGAAGAAGTTAAACGCTTAAATAATATTTAAAAAATGTAGAGACGCAATTAACCACATCTCTATAGACTATAAAAATCCAAAATATTCTTTTCATCTTTGACTGTTGTTTCCTCTCCATGCCCAGGATAAATTATTATGTCACTTGGTAATTTTAAAATTTGTTCTATTGATTTTTTTAAATCAATTTTATTTGAATATGAAAAATCATATCGACCAATAGAGTCTTTAAACAAAGTATCACCAGTAAAAATAACTTTTTCTTTTTCAAAATAAAAACAAACTCCTCCTGGAGTATGACCAGGAGAAAATAAAATGTGAAAAGTAAAACGTGAAACGTGGAACTTTTTTATATTTTTGTTAAAATACTTAATATTTTGAGGTTTAAAAATAACTGGATTATAACCCAGAAAATATTTTGCCGTCTCCTCTAATCTATCCAAAAGAAACTCATCTTTTTTATTGATGTATAAAGGCACATTAAAAGATTTTTGAATCTCGCCAACTGCCATTAGATGATCAAAATGTCCATGAGTCGCTAACATTGCTAATAAATTTAATCTTCTTCTTTGTAACTCCTCAATAATAAATGAAGCCTCATCAGCTGGATCAATTATCAAACAATTTTCATCTTTTATTAAAAAATAACAATTTGCCTGAAGTTGACCTAAGGAATATTTCAAAATTTTCATTTATTTTTTCTTTTTTCCAACCAAACTAATATTGGTGTGGCAACAAAAGGTGAAGAATAAGTTCCAATAATTGTACCAATTAAAAGCGATAAGGCAAAAAATCTAATTGTTGAGCCACCTAAAATTACCAGTGCCAAAAGCATAAAAATAATCGTCATTGAGTTATTTAATGATCTTACCATTGTTTCAGTCAACGCTTTATTAGCAAAATACTCAATATCATTTTTTCCTTCATTTTGAAAATACTCTCTAATTTTATCAAAAATAACAATTGTATCATGAACAGAAAAAGACATTGTTGTTAAAACAGCGGTAACAAACATCGTATCAAACTCTGCGCCAAAAAAATGAGAAATTAAAGAATAACTTCCAAACAAAACAAAAATATCATGGATCATCGCTAAAATTCCAGCCAAAGCATAGTTTAATCCTTTAAAAGCAAAACTCATATAAATCAAAATTCCAACTATAGCTAAAATTGAAGCAATAACTGTCTTTTTTATTGTTTCACTACTTAAAGAAGGACCAACTGTTTCTGATTTTAAAACAGTTAAATTAGTTTTTAGATTTTTTTCTAAATTTTTTTTAAGACTATCTAAATTTTTATTATCAGTTGAGTTTAATTTTATTGAAATTATTTGCCCATTTACATCAACAAAATTAAAGTTAATCTTTTCTTTTTCTAAAATTTTCAATACATCTTTTTTTGTCAATTGTTTACTTGCTTTAAAATCAATATTTGTCCCACCAACAAAATCAACTGAATAATAATATCCCCATTTTATTATTGAAAATAAACCAATACCTATAACAATAAAAGAAATTAAAAAATACAAAAATCGATATTTTAAAAAGTTAACCATATTTAAATTATTTTTTTGATTTATAAAATAACTCAATTAACTTCTTAGTAATCACCACTCCTGTAAATAAACTGGTAGCAACACCAATCGCCAATGTCAAAGCAAAGCCTCGCACCATTCCAAACTGTGGTAAAAACTCCCAATTAGCTGGATTAAACAAAATAAAAGCAACGGTCAATGTCGTAATATTAGCATCTTTAATCGCATCAATCGCTCTTCCAAAGCCAAGCTTAATCGCAATTTCCAAATCTTTCCCTTTTCTTAATTCTTCTTTAATTCTTTCAAAAATTAAAATATTTGAATCAACAGCCATACCAATTGATAGTATAAATCCTGCCACTCCAGGCAAAGTTAAAGTCACTGGTATTAATTTAAAAATCGCTAAACTAATCGTTCCGTAGATAATCAATGCTAATGAGGCAATTATTCCTAATTTTCCATAATATAAAATCATAAAAACTAAAACCGCTATTAACCCAACTATTCCTGCATAAACGCTTTTTTTAACCTCGATTTCACCAAGTGACGGACCAATATCTTTCTGTTCAATTAATTTTACATTAACAGGCAAAGCGCCAGAATTTATAGATATTGCTAATTTTTTAGCATCGTCAACATTAAAATTACCCGTAATCACTGCATTACCATCAGCAATCTCTTGTTGGACAATCGGAGCAGTAATTATCTGATTGTCAATAACAATTGCTAAAGGTTTTTTAATATTTCTTTTGGTAATTTCGGCAAAAAGTTTTGCTCCTTTCTCATTAAACAATAATGCTACCTCAGGCTTTCCATCTTGTTGATTAAAAACAACTGAGGCTTTTTTAATATCTTTACCCGTAAGCTCAGTTGGAATAAATGTTGCTGTTGGAGTCGCATCTTTTTCATTAATTATTTTTTCTTCCATAAAAACAAGTTGAGCAGTTTTTCCAATTAATTTAATTGCTTCATTAACATCTTTTATTCCCGGTAAATCAACAACAATTCGATAGTTTTGCCCTGTTTTTAATGTTTGCACTGTTGGCTCGCTAATACCAAAAAAATTCACTCGCTTCTCAATAATATCTCGAGCAGACTCAATTGCATCGTTTAAATCTTCTTTCTTAATACTATTAGTATCAACATCAAAAACTAAATGACTACCACCTTTTAAATCAAGACCAAGACTAGTTTTTATTTCTTTTTTAAAACCAAAAATATTTATTGATTTAGGAATATTGTATTTATCTTTAATTGACTCAGGAAGATCTATCCATAAAATAAAAAAAAAGATAATAATAAAAATAAATATTTTAAAAGTACTTTTCATATTATTTCATTAATTCATCCTCGCTACCATAAAGCATAATTTTTGGTTGTTTTAAAAATCTCCAAATAAATGGATCATTGTTTTTTTTACGATATTTTAATTCTTCTTCTGTCATCACTGTATAATTTATTGGTCGACCATATTGCTTTTCCGCTTCAGCAATAAGCCCTTCAACCTCAGCGACAACAATCACGCCAACAAAAAGTAAATAAATCTCATCTTCTTTTATTTCAATATTTTTAGGATATTTTGTTGATAAGGCAATATATTTAATTTTTCCAATTCTTGATAAATTTTGATAAATTAATGTTGATAAATAATTAGTTTTTGCAAATATTCTTAAAAATTCTTCATAAAAAATATAGTTTTTATTTAAAGTGTAATAAACTTTATTTAATCTTTTTTCTCGCAAAAGTAATTTTTCTTCAGTTAAAATATCAAGTTCGCGTTTTACTGCATTGACCTCTTCTCCTACTTCTCGAACTACTTTTCTTACATAATAATTTTCATTTGGATGATGATAAAAAAGCTCCAAAATCTTTCTTCTTGCTTTTGATGGGATAATATGATCTAACATTTTAATAATTTACTTTATTACCAATTGGTAATATCTCAACCCAAATTGGTCCACGAACTAAACTAATTTCATTACCAGCTTCATCATAAAATTTTATCTGATTTTCTTCATTTGTTTTTTTCCAAGTTCCCTTAATCACTTTACCATCTTGAAAAAATAATCCTTCACCACTACCAACTATCTTATAAATCAAATGACCACCTTCATATCCATCATTAGCTGGTGATTCTTTAGCAAAAACAATCATCACATTTTTTGCTGAAATTTGTTTACCAGTATTTTTATCAATATGAGGCTTGCCACCATTAACTCGCAAATACTGATTATTATTTTTATCATAATTCCAAACAACACTAAAATCTGAAGCTAAATTATCCCAAAAACCAAAATCGATTTTTGCAATATTACCTCTTTGATCTATTTTTGCATCATCTTTAAATGACCATTTTTGAAAATTTTTATCCCAAGAAACACCATCTTCATCAACATTAGTTAATTTTCTTTTATCTTTTGCATACTGCCAAAGTTTTGTTGTTGATGAATAAACTGTATGTTCTGTAGCTCTATTTGGCAATCTCTCATAATCTCGCCAAAAATATGGAAATGGTACTGAAAATTGATTTAAATCATTATAACCAGCCCAACCAAGATCTCTTATCTCACCTAAAGCATCAGCTGGACCAGGAGTATTAGCTCCACCAACATGAGCATATAAAGGATAATTGCCAAAACCTTGTAAAAGTTTTATAAAATAGATTCTTGTTGATCTTATTGGACCAATATAAGAGGCGTCTTGACAATAAAAAACTGATAAAAATCTTGTGATTCCTCCCTCAGCCACTGCCTCAAAAACCACATCAGCTGAAGATAATCCTGATTGTGGTCTAGCCTCAACATGATTTTCAATCATTACCCCTAATGGCCTTATTGTTTCCCATTTTTGCTTTTGAGATTTTGAATAAAAAGCGCCGTTTATTGGACATTCTTCAGTTTTTGGTTCATTATTTAAATTTTCCTCTGAATTACTACCATTTTTAGGAGGTTGATAATTTGAAAGCGGAGAAAAAATATTACCACCCTCAGTTTTTGAGGAAAAAACTGAGTAAGAACCAATTAAAGAAAAAATAAAAACTAAAATAATGACAATCCAAGCAGTTTTTTTTGGTATCATAAAAAATATTTAAAATTTTAACAATTAACTACTTTTTTCAATTGCTTGTTTTTCTTCGTCTGACAATTCATACTCTTCACCTTTCCCTTGACTAACTTTTTTTGTATAAACTCTTAATCCTTCTTTTGTATAAATAAAATTTAAAATCAAACCACTATTTTCTTTATTAAGCAAAGCAATAACAAAACTTTGTTTTCCTCCAGTTTTATCAAATGGATTGTATCTAATTAAACCAATTTTTTGAAAATAATATCTTGATAAATTGATTTGATTTTGTAACTCTTGTTTTATAAAACCAATGTCTTTTTCTATTTTAACATCTTTTTCTAGTAACAAGTCTAAAATCTCATCTAATTTTTCTTTTTTTGTTTTTGATATTAAGTTTTGATAATGATTTTTTAGCTTAACAAAAAAATAGCTCAAAACAAAAAGCCAGATAAAAAAAATAATATTGACTAAATTTACCATTATTTACATTCTATAAAATTTGCATTCTTTGTGTCAATGTGTTTATAATGTTAACATAACTTATGCCTAAAAAAACTAGAAAAGAAAAAATTATCGCCCAATATCGAAAAAAAATAAAACTTCTTAATCAACAAACCAATCACTCTTTAACTGAAAAAAAATTATTAGAAAAACAACATAATGTAAAAAAAATAGAAGAAAATAACAATCTAAATAAAAATAACTCCTCTGATAATAAATATTTTTTTAATGATCTAAAAAAAAGTTTAATAATAACCTTTTTGATAATTGCTCTTGAAATCAGCTTGTATTTTGCTAATCTTATTAAATAAAATCCGACTTTACGGATAAAGAAAGGAGGTGATAAAAAATATGGCTACAATGTATTGCGTAAAATGTCGAGCTAAAAAAGAAGTCGCCAATCCAGAAAAAGTCACTATGAAAAATGGTAAACCAGCAATGAAAGCAAAATGTCCAGATTGCGGAACAGGAATGTATAAAATTGGAGCGGCATAATATTTTGTTTAAACAAGATATCAAAAAACAAGGACAGAACTTATTTTAAGTTCTGTCCTTATTATTTTAATCTTTTAAAAGTTTAAAAGTAGCAATTTTTTTATAAATTGGTTTTTTATCTGTTAAAATACTTTCAAATAAAAATATCTCTTCAACTGGAAAAGAAATATTAATTCTTGTTCTTGATAATTTTCTTTGTAAAGCAAAATACTGTTGTTTTGAAGACTTACTACTTCTTGCTAAAGTTAAATGAGGAATAAATTTTTTTTGTGAAATTGAGTTTTGATCAAAATTATTTTTGACTATCATTGCTAATTGCTCAATCTTTTTTTCTCTTTGAAAAGTTAGATATGTTACCAATTTGTTATGAACAAAAACATCTAAATTTAAAGAATAAAGATAAAAAGCGGATTGATCCCACAACAAATCATTAATTTTTTTAATAATCTTTTTAGTGTCTTGTCTTTCGCCAAAAAAGTAGATGGTAATATGAAAATTTTCTGGAGTTACCCAGTTAAATTGAGGATATTGTTTTTTTAATTCTGTAATTTGCCTTTCTAATTTTATTTTTTCTTTTTCCGGCAAATCAATTGCTAAAAATAATCTCATAATTTAAACATTTTGGCAATTTTTTTGGTTGAAAATTTTTTTAACAATGGCGACACAACCTTAACCTCACCACCAATTTCTCTAGCTTGTTTTTTTTTATTTTTTAATTGTTTATCTCCTTGAGTTACAGCAATTATTTTTGGTTTTATTAATTTTACTAATTCAAAATAGTTTTTATCTGACTTAAATAATGGTATTTTAATTATTAAATCAACAAAACTTAAACTAGCTAAAATCTCTGCCCTTTGTTGTTGATTGTGAATTGGTTGTTGTCTTTTGTATTTTTTAATGTACTGGTCTGACTCTAAAATCACTATTAAAAAATCTCCTTGTTTTTTTGCTTTTTCTAAAAACTTTAAATGACCATAATGAAAAATATCAAAACAACCGCCAACTAAAACAATGTTTTTATTTTTCAAAAAATCTAAATATTTTTTAATTTCTTGATAAGAAATGATTTTTAATATGTTTTTCACAGTATAATTATACTATTAATATGAAATTAAAAACCGAAATCTTAAATATTTATCAAAAAGCTTTAATCATCTCGCAAAAACATTATTCTTTTATTGATATTTTAAAATCTCATTTTAAAAAATATTCTGTTGAACCATTTTTTTCCTCTGTGGAACCAAAATCCTTTAAGATTTTTGATTATGTTTTTGTTATTGATAACTATCTTTCAAAAATAAAATTAGAAAAATACTCAAATAAAAAATATGTTTTTATCTTTATTAACAAAAAAATTCCTGAAAATTTATTTAATAATGAAAATATTAAGATAATTAAACTCAATCATCATGCTGTTAATGAAAATGAAATTGACAGGATTCTTTGGTTTATATTTTCCCAATCAAAAGAAAAATTTTTAAAAATAGATAATATAAAACCAAAAGAAAAAATCAAAGAAAATTTTTTTCCAAAAATAATTTTTTTTAATAAAAAAAACTTACTAAATATCCTAGTTTTGTTAATATTAATAATTCATCTGATTTTCTTACCTTTTTTATTAATTTCTTATTTTTTTAATTATTTATCAATCAAAGAATTTAAAAAAGAAAATATAAATAAAACAACAGAATATTTATCACAAGGAAAAAAGTTTTTTAATTTATCAAAAAATTTTTATCAAATCGTTGATCAAAATTATAAATTATTTGGAATATCTACCTTACCACAAAATTTGATTGATATTAATCAAGCAACAATAAAAATTATTGAAGAAAGTACGAATAGTTTAAATAACTTAAAAAAAATTCAACAACTTGTTTTTATAAAAAACAAATCAATTGAAGAAAAAAATGATCTTAAATTAAGATTAAAAAATCTCGATAATTCAATAGGTGTTATTAACGAAAACATTGAAATTGTTTATCAAAAATTAGATTTTCCTTTTGAGCCGATTAAGAAAATTAAAAAAAATCTTTTTGAAATTAAAGATCTTCTTTCAAAGTCAATATCAATTTATAAATATTTTCAAAAAATTATTAGTCAAGAAAAAACTTCAAAATATTTGCTTTTATTTGCTAATAACATGGAATTAAGACCTGGCGGTGGTTTTTTAGGATCATTTGCAATATTGGACATTGGTAATTACGAAGTTAGTCAATTAAAAATCTATGACGTTTATGATGCCGATGGTCAATTAACTGCACATATCGATCCCCCAAAACCTCTTGAAAAATACCTTAATATTCCTCATTGGTTTTTACGAGATTCAAACTTTTCTCCTGATTTTATAGAAAATTATCAAAAAGCCCTTTTTTTTCTTGAAAAAGAAATGAATTTTACTGATTTTGATGGTGGAATTTTATTAACAACAACAACAATTGAAAATATTTTATCTGCTTTTAATAATATTTATCTTCCTGATTATAAAGAATATATTAACTCAAAAAATTTTTATCTTAAAACTCAACTTTATGTCGAAAAAAATTTTTTTCCAGGATCAACTCAAAAACAAACATTTTTATCAAAATTAGTCAATCAAATTATCATTAACTTAGATCAAGCATCTTTTTTGAATTTAATTCAAGCAATAAAAACATCTTTTGATGAAAAACAATTAGTTGTTTATTTTAATGATGACAATATACAAAGGCTTTTTGATTCTTTATTTTGGTCTGGTCGATTAATTGAACCAAAATGTCTTATTAATCAAGAAAATTGTATTGTTGATTATATCTTTCCTTATGATGCTAATGTTGGTGCTAATAAAGCAAATTTTTTTGTTAATAAATTTTATTATTTAAAAACTAATATTGATTCTTCATCAAGTCTATATCATTTATTAACTATTAAATATGAAAATAATTCTCCTTCAGAAATTTTTCCTACTGGTTATTTTCGAAACTATTTTCAAATCCTTTTACCAAGAAATGTTTTAATAAAATCAATTACTAAAGACGGTGTTTTAGTTGAAAACTATGATGAAAAAAATGATATTTTTAAATTAATTGGTTTTTATTTTGAAATTCCTCCAAAAAAAACAACCGAAATAAAAATAAATTATCAATTAAAACAACCAATTTTTAATGGAAATCAAATCTATCAAATGATTTTTCAAAAACAAATTGGCGCTAAAAATAACGATTTAATTTTAGATTTTGAATTTAATAAAAATATCAGCTTAATCAATCAAAACTTTTCCCCTCTTGTCAAAAACAATCAGATTATTTATAATAGTACTTTAACAACAGATAAAATTTTTTTAATAGAAATTAAAAATAATCAAAATCTATGAAAAACAAATCTCAAGAAAAAATCACTCTCTCAGCTGAAATTAGAAATTTAGTTGGTAAAAAAGCTAAAAAACTAAGAAAACAAGGTCTTATTTTATCTAATATCTTTGGTCAAGACTTTAAATCTCAAGCAATTAGTGTTAACTATAAAGATTTTTTAAAAGTTTATAAAATTGCCAAAGAAACCGGTATTATTTATCTTCAATTAGAGAAAAAAGAAATTCCAGTTCTTATAAAAAATATTCAAAAACATCCGGTAACTAATGAGATTATTCATGTCGATTTTAGAAAAATTGATTTGAAGAAAAAAATTGAAACTGAAGTGCCAATAAAAACAATTGGCGAATCTGAGGCAGTAACTCAAAAAGGTGGAGTTTTGTTAATCCAATCTGATCATCTTTTAATTGAAGCTCTGCCTGAAGATATTCCTCAAGAAATTGAGATTGATATTAGTATCATAAAAGACATTGGTCAAGAAATTAAAGTTGCAGATCTTCCAAAATCAGATAAATATGAAATAAAAACACCGTTGGAAAAAGTATTAGTTTCTGTCATTGCTCATAAAGAAGAAAGCGTCGCTCCAGAGACAACTACAGTTGCTCCGGAATTAATTGAAAAAGAAAAACCTGAAGAAAAAAAAGAAGAACAAAAATCAGAATCAAGCAATCAAACTGCTGATTCCTCACAAAAACAATAAAAATTTGATAAAATCAACATATGACAATAATTAAATCAGAATTTACTTTGGCATTAAATCAAGTTGCCTCAGAAAGAGGTATCTCTCCTGATGATGTTATTGCTTCAATTGAAGCAGCAGTAATTGCTGCTTATAAAAAAGAGTATCCAGAAGAAGCAAAAAACACTAATATTATTGCTAAAGTCAATAAAGAAACTGGTGAAACTGTAATTTTAAAAGATGGTAAAAATATTACTCCTCCTGGATTTGGAAGAATTGCCGCTCAAACTGCTAAACAAGTAATTTTACAAAAAATAAGAGAGGTTGAGAAAAAAACTATTGCTTCAAACTACAAATCTCAAATTGGAAAAATAATTAAAGGAAGAATTATTCGTTATGACGGACATAACGTCTATCTTGATATTGGAAAAGCTGAAGCTCTTTTACCAAAAGAAGAACAAATTAAAAATGAACGCTATCAAATTAATAACAGTTTAATTGTTTATTTAAAATCAATTGAAAACGACAAATTTGGTAATCCTCGAATTATTGTCTCTCGATCACACCCAAATTTAATTTTAGAGCTTTTTAAACGTGAAGTTCCTGAAGTAGCTAATGAAAATGTTATCATAAAAAAAGTTGTCAGAGAACCAGGAGAAAGAGCAAAAATTGCTGTCTTTTCCTCGATTGGTGGTATTGATCCAGTTGGTGCTTGTGTTGGTCAAAAAGGTGTTAGAGTGCAAACAGTTACTGATGAACTTGGAGGAAATGAAAAAATCGATGTGATTCAATGGAGTCAAGATAAAAAACAATTTTTAATTGCCGCATTATCACCTGCTAAAATCCAATCAATAGAGCTTGATCAAAAAAATACAAAAGCCAAAGTATTTGTTGATGAAATTCAAGCACCTTTAGCAATTGGAAAAAATGGAGTTAATGTCAATCTTGCTTCTGAATTAACAGGTTTAAATATTGATATTATTCAAGTGAAATCAACTGAAAATTCTCAATCAAAACAAGAAATTTCAGAACAATCTCAACAAAATAACAAATAATTTATTATAATTGAAATATTTATTAATTTTTCCGCCAGCTGGCAGATTTGATTTTTAATTTTTAATTTTTAACTTTTGATTTTTATGCGTCCCCCTGTTGTTACTATTTTAGGTCATGTTGATCACGGAAAAACCACTCTTTTAGATTATATTAGAAAATCAAATATTACTGATAAAGAGTACGGAGGAATTACTCAAAAAATCGGCGCTTATGAGATCGCTACTTCTTTTAAAGATTATAAAACCAACAAAATTACCTTTATTGATACTCCAGGTCATGAAGCTTTTTCAAAACTTCGCTCACGTGGAGCAAATGTAGCTGATATCGCTATTTTATTAATAGATGGCAAAGACTCAGTAATGCCTCAAACAATTGAATCAATCTCCCATATTAAAAATGCAAAAATTCCTTTTATTGTTGCTATAAATAAAATCGATCTTCCTGAAGTTGATATTGAAAAAGTAAAAAATGATCTTTTAAAATATGAAGTTTTAGTTGAAGGAAAAGGTGGTCAAATCCCAGTTTGTCCTATCTCAGCAAAAACTGGCCAAGGAGTAAAAGAACTTTTAGAAACAATTCTTTTTATCGCTTCTGATTTAAATATTCAATATGATATTAACTCTCCGGTTGAAGCTTATATTATCGAAACAAAAAAAGATCGCCGAGGTATTGTTGTTTCCTCAATTATCAAAAACGGTAAAATCAAAGTTGGTGATATTTTATATAATAATGAAAAGAAAATCAAAGTTCGCTCTCTTATAAATGATCAAGGAAAAAGCATTAATGAGGTTGTTCCATCAATGCCTTTTGAAATTTTAGGTTTTGATTTTTTACCTGAAGTTGGTACAATGATAACTAGCGAAATCAAAACTCAAGGTCAAAAAGAAGATACAAATAAAATTAATCAACAAAAATCTAACTTTAATCTTGAAGCAATTCTTGAAACTCCAAAACAAGAAAAAAAATTATCAATAATTATCAAAACCGACTCTCAAGGAAGTCTTGAAGCAATTGAAGAGTCAATAAAAAATATTCCTAATATTGAAATTGCCTTAAAAGCAGTTGGTGAAATCAGTAAATCAGATATTTTTTTAGCAAAAACAACCAAGTCAATAATTTTAGGCTTTAATACCAAGCCAAACCTTGAAGCAGAAAATTTAGCCAAACAAGAAAAAATCATTATTAAAACCTACAACATCATTTATGAATTATTAGATGAAATAAGCGAAGTTGCCTCACTTTTAAAAGAAAAAGAAGAAAAAGAAAAAAATCTTAAAGGAGAAGCAAAAATTTTAGCCACTTTTATCATTGAAAAAGAAACTGTTTATGGTGTAAAAGTAACAAAAGGAAAAATCAATCTTGCTGATCCAATTGAAATATATCGAGATAATAAACTTATAGGAAAAACTAAACTGGTATCTTTAAAAATTCGAGCGAAATCTGTTAACGAAGTAAAAAAAGACCAAGAAGCAGGGATGATGTTTTATCCTCTACTTGACATTAAGGTAGGTGATGTGGTAAAATCTATCCTATAATATGAACAATCACACCAACACCTTAAATAGAATTATTGAAATTCTAAATAAAGGTAATTCCGGAGTCATTCTTATCCCTCAAAATCCAACTGTTGATTCTGTTGCGGCGGCTACTTCTTTATATCTTGGCTTAAACAAAGCAGGAAAAAATGTTTCTTTAGCATCATCTAATAAAGTTGATTTTGATCTTGTTGCTGCTGATAAATTTAAAAATATTATTGCCGCTGAAGGTGACTCATTAATGATCTCTTTTCCTTATACTGATGGCTCGATTGATAAAGTGGATTATAATATCAAAGGAGAAAATTTTAATTTAATCATCACTCCTCGACCAGGTTATCCAAAACTTAATCCAAATCAAGTTAAGTTTTCTTACACTGGTGGATCAATTGATTTTTTTATTATTATTGATGCGCCAACTTTAAATAGTTTGGGTGAAATTTACACTGATAATCAAAGTCTTTTTGCCGGAAAAGATATTATTAATATTGACAGACATCTAACCAATGCTTATTTTGGTACTGTTAATTTTGTTGAAAAAACTATTTCTTCTATATCAGAATTGATTCTTAGAATACTTCAAACTCTAAAAATTGAGATTGATAAAGATATGGCAACTAATCTTTATGCCGGTATTGCCACCTCAACCAACAATTTTACCTCTTATTCAACCAATGCTAATACTTTTGAAAATATTGCTACCTTACTTAGACTAGGAGCAATAAAAAAAATAGTTAAAAAACCAGAGGTCAATAAAACTTTTCCTGGATTTGTTCCTCCAGCTACCAAACCTATAAGACCAAGCTTTTCTTCAACTCCTGAAACTCAACCCATTACTCCAATTGAACAAATTGAAAAAGAAAAAACACCAACTGATCAAAATTTTGAAGAAAAAAAACCTCAAGATATTTTAAAACCAAAAATCTTTAACAATGGCAATCTTATTTAAGGAGTGGTTGTTGAGTTGATGATGACTCCTCTAATTTTATCTTATCAATTGTTCGCAGTAATTGATTGGTCCTGGTTGAATTAACTAAATTATATTGTTTTGTTAAAGACTCAATTCTCTCGCCAATTTTTAAAAATTCTTCATTATATTTTGAAAACTCTATCTCAAAATTTTTAATATAAGTGATAATTTTTTGAACATTTTTTTGATAACGAAAATTATCATAAGCTTGACGAACCAATCTTAAAATTGCGGTAAAACTAAATGGTCCAGCTAAAATCACTTTTTGTTTTATCGCCTCAACCCAAAGATCGTTCATCTTTTCATAAATATAAGAAAAAATCATCTCATTGGGAATAAAAAGCACAACAAAATCAACAGTATTATCATCTGGATTAATATATTCGCGTGTTGATACTTGTTTTATCTTTTCTCTTACATCTTTTTCAAACTCTTTTTCTAATTCTTTTTTTGTTGCTTGATCTTCAGTCTCAGCCATTTTTTGTAAATTTTGATATGGAAATTTAACATCAACATTAATTTTTGTTTTATTAGGAAGATAAATAACAAAATCTGGTCGAGTACCTGATGATTTTTGCTCCTTATTAAAATCATAATCAACACCTCTAACAAATCCGCTCATCTTTAAAAGATTTTCCGCTACTTGCTCGCCAAATTGACCTCTCATTTGATTATTTGACAAAACTCTTTTGAAACTCTCTGTTGTCGCCCGTAATTGTTCGGTAATCGATAATTGATTATCAATTGCTTCTTTTAATCTTGAAAAAGAGCTGATTCTGTCTTTATCACTTTTTTCTAATTTTTCCTCTGTTTCTTTGACTAATTGTTTTATCTCCTTAAAAATATTTTCAATTGCTTGCTTTTTATTGTCCAAATCAGTTTTTATCTCTTGTTTTTCTGAGCCTAATTTTTCTTTAGCAATATTTAAAAACTGTTCTAAAAATTTTGGCAAGAAAAAAGTAATGATAAAATAAGCAACAACAATTCCAACCCCAAGACCAATTAAAATCGAAGATAACATACAATCTTTATTATAACATTTTGTTAAAATTAAAAAATGAAAATTAAAGTTAATAAAAAAATAACTATTGAAGACAAAATTAATAATGAAAAAATTATCAATATTCTTTTAGAAAATCGAAAAATCAAAGACTTTAAAAATTTTTTAAATCCTCTTCATCCTTTAAATATTTCCTTATTTGATTTTGATGAAAAATATAAAAATAACTTTTCAAAAGTTATAGAGATTTTAAAAACAATTAAAAAAAATCAGCAAAAAATTGTTGTTTATACTGATTATGATGCTGATGGTATCACTGGAGGGGCAATTATGTGGGAAACTTTATATCTACTTGGTTTTGATGTTATGCCATATGTACCAGATCGAATTAAAGAAGGTTATGGATTTTCGATTAAAGGAATCAACAATGTCATCGAAAAATTTAATCCCGCTCTTATCATAAGCGTTGATCATGGAATTACAAAAATTGAAGAAGTTAATTACGCCAAAAGTAAAAATATCAAAATAATTATTACTGATCATCATTTAAAAGCAGAAGATACACCAAAAGCTGAGGCAATTTTTCATATTCCCGGACTTTCAGGAAGTGGTGTTGCTTATTTTTTTGCTAAAGAAGTTTTTAATCATTTCTATAAATATATACAAAGTAGAAGAAACTCTAAGGTTGATAAGCAAATCGGAAAAACTTCGGAGATTAAAAAACTAAATAAAAACTTTCAAATCGACTATCTGGCTCTAGCTTCAATTGGTACAATTGCTGATCTGGTTCCTTTAGTTGGACCATCTCGCTCAATTGTTAAATATGGTCTTGAAATATTTTCTCAAGTTAAAAGATTTGGTATTCGTCATCTTTTAAAAGAAGCTGGAATTGAAAATAAAAAAATTACCCCTCATGAGGTAGGTTTTATAATTGCTCCTCGCATTAATGCTGTTGGAAGACTACAAACTGGCCTTGATGCTTTGCGACTTTTATGTACAAATAATCAGCAAAAGGCCGAAAAACTGGCTTTTTATATTGGAAAAATCAATCGCGAAAGACAAGATTTAGTTGAAAAATCTGTTAATGAGGCTAAATTAATTCTTTTTAAAAAAGCGAAGAAGACAAATTTTTTTACGATCACTGACATCGAAGAGAAAATTTTAGAAAAAGAGTTTTTTGCATTGACAACTAATAAAAATTTGTCTTCAAGCAATCTTCAAATTCCCAAAATAATCATTTTTATTTCAGATTGTTGGCATGAAGGAATTATTGGTTTAATTGCCTCAAAAATTGCCGATGAATTTTATCGACCAACAATTGTTTTGACAAAATCAGATAGCCATTATAAAGCCTCAGCTCGGTCAATAAAAGATTTTCATATTACTAATTTTTTGCGCAGTTTAAAAGATTATCTTATTGAAGTCGGCGGTCATGAGCAAGCTGCTGGTTTTTCAATTGAAGAAAAAAATCTTGAAAATTTTGTTAAAGAAGCTTTAAATAAAGCCGATACTGAAATAAAAAATGAAATTTTAGAAAAAACTTATTTTGCTGATTTGCAAATTCCAGTTTCTTTTATCAATCTTGATTTAATTAAAAAAATTGAATCTTTATCACCATTTGGTATTGGCAATCCTCAACCAATCTTTTATACTGAGGCGATTTTATCTGATGCAAAAATCTTTGGTAAAAAAAACGAACACTTAAAAATCTTTATTGAAGATGAAAACAATGTTACACGTTCTAAGTTCCACCTTACACAATTAGAATTACTCGCTTTCAACCAATCATCTCTTTTCCACCATCTCTCCCGCCACCAACCAATTAAAGTTCTTTATACCTTAGAAATCGATCGCTGGAGAGAAAAAGAAAAAGTAAGGGGGAGAGTGATAAAAATTGTTAATTCTTAATTTATAATACTTTATTGATAAAAATTAATAATCACTTACACCTCTTGATAATAATCTTTTAAAATTAGTGTAAAAAACAGAAAAAGGAGTTTTTCTTATATTTGAATCAAAAGAAATTAATTCATAAGGCAAACCTGTTCCTTCAAGAATACAAAATGCAACAGAATGATGTCCATCAAAAACAATTACATCTCCTGTTTCTGAATCTTGCATTAAAATCGCTCTTCTATTGCCTGAATCTATAGCTCTTAAAATACTTTCTTGATTTACAGCACCAATTTGACTTGAAAAAAGCTTTCTTCTTTTAAAATAACTTTTGGGGTAAAAAACACCTTCTTGTGGTAATAGTTCTACTTGTTGTTTACTATGTTCTTTCATAATTTATTTTCATAAAAAAACCTCCTTTTTTCAAGAGGGTGATTTTTAATTAATTTTTAATTTTTGACTTTTAATTTTAAATTTTCTCTCCCCTCCATATTAACTCCTAATCCAACTAATAAGATGCATAAAATTAAGAAAGAATGGTTTGTAATATTTATTTTTCATATTATTATTTATATTATTATAGGATAATATTTTACCAAAAAAATTCTTATTGTCAAAGAGAAAAAAAAAGAATAAAATATCAGTTATATGAAAAAACTTTTTGTTGAGGAAACTGTTAATAAAATTGGTCAAGAAGTTGAGCTTTATGGCTGGGTTGATTCAAAAAGAGATCATAAAAAAATTATCTTTGTTGATCTTCGCGATAGAACAGGAACTGTTCAGGTAGTTGGCGGTGAAGAATTTAAAGATATATCTCAAGAAGATGTTGTCTATATCAAAGGCATTGTTAAAAAACGACCAGAAAAACTAATTAATCCCAAGATAAAAACTGGCACAATTGAGATTGAAGCTAAAGAAGTTAAAATATTAAACAAAACAAAACCTCTTCCTCTTCCTGTTAACACTGATGGTTATGAGATAGATGAAGAAGTCAGATTAAAATATCGCTATCTTGATCTTCGACGACCAAGAATGTATAAAAACTTAGCCTTAAGAAGTAAATTTATTGATCTTATCCGCCAATATCTTTTTAAACAAGGATTTTTGGAAATCGAAACACCAATTTTATCAGAAACTACTCCTGAAGGCGCTCGTGATTTTATTGTTCCCTCTCGTCTTCAGCCAGGAAAATTTTATGCTCTTCCTCAATCACCTCAACAATACAAGCAACTTTTAATGGTCGCTGGCATTGAAAGATACTTTCAAATTGCCCGCTGTTTTCGTGATGAGGATCCTCGAGCTGATCGAGCATATGGCGAGTTTACCCAACTTGATTTGGAAATGAGTTTTGTCACTCGCGAAGACGTAATGAAACTTATCGAAGAGATGATCATTGATGTTTATAAAAAACTTAATATTCCAATAAAACAAATTCCTTTTCCTGTTTTCACTTACAAGGAAGCTTTAGAAAAATTTGGCGCTGATAAATTTGATCTTAGAACAGAAGAAGAAAAAAAACAAAACATACAAGCTTTTGCTTGGGTTATTGATTTTCCTTTTTTTGAAAAAACACCTGAAGGTGGCTGGACATTCACTCATAATCCATTTTCTGCGCCAAAACCAGAGTTTATGGATGATCTTTTAAACAAAAGAAACATCGAGAATATCTTAACAACTCAATATGATTTAGTTTGTAATGGCTATGAAGTTGGTGGTGGATCAATTAGAAATCATCGTCCTGAAGCTTTAAAAGCTGTTTTTGAAATTATGGGGTTAACTGAGGAGGAAATTAATAAAAAATTTGGCCATATGATTGAAGCTTTAGGTTATGGCGCTCCTCCGCATGGTGGAATTGCTCCAGGAATTGACAGACTCTTAACTTGTATCATTGGTGAAAAAAATTTAAGAGAAGTGATCGCTATGCCAATGACTTCAGGCGGAAAAACTGCTATTATGAACGCTCCTTCAGAAGTAGATGAAAACAAATTAAAAGAACTGGGAATAAAAATTCGATAAAAATTTTCAATTATCAATTTACATTTTTCAATAAATTTTCATTTAAACAATTTTCAGTTTAAAAACTTAAATATTGAAAATTCAATGAAAATTAAAAATTGAAAAATGAAAATTAAGAAAGATGCGTTTTAAATTTTATCTATTTGTTATTTTCTACACTCTTCTTTTCCTTTTTTATCCAGGAAATAACTTTTACTTTAATATTTTTGCTTATCATCGAGATATTTTTAATAAAAAAGAAGTCGTTGTTAAAAATCAAAAAAAACTTGTTCCCTATATAAAAAATCCTTTTTTTCAGCCTGAGATTACTGCTCAAGGAGTTTATGTAGTTGATTATGACTCTTTCACTCCTGTTTTTCAAAAAAATCCTCATGAAAAATTTTTACCAGCTTCAACAGTAAAGATAATCACTGCTTTAACTGCTTTAGATGTTTATAAACCGGACGATATTATCACAGTAAAAAAAACTATCTCTGATGGTCAATTAATGGGATTAATTGAAGGAGAAAAAATTACTGTTGAAAATCTTCTTTATGGTATGCTTATTCACTCGGGTAATGACGCTGCTTTTGTTTTAGCTGACAATTATGGTTATAAAAAATTTATTGATTTGATAAATAAAAAAGCAAAAGATTTTAAAATGAAAAACAGTTTTTTTAGCGATCCAACTGGTTTAACTGAGACCAATCAATATACTTCTCCATTTGATCTTGCTTTAGCTTCAAGAAAATTATTAGAAAATCATTATTTATCAAAAATTGTCTCAATTAAAGAAATTACTATTTCGGACATTGATTTTAAATATTTTCATAAATTAACCAATGTCAATAAACTTTTAGGTCAAATCACTGGAATTGGTGGTTTGAAAACTGGCTATACCGAACTTGCCGGAGAAAATTTAGTCTCATTTTACAAAAAAAATGGTCATCAGTATTTAATTGTTATTTTAAAAAGCGAAGACAGATTTGGCGACACAGAAAAAATAATCAACTGGCTAAATGAAAATATCGACTATATAATCATTAATTAATTTTCAATTAACCAAGCTGAAGTAATTGCTGGCAAATAAGCAACAAAATTATTATCACCTAAAAATACATAAACTGGTTGTAAAAAACTTTGATACTCATCTGAATCATAATAAGCAATATACATATCTTTAATGGTGATATTTTTTTTACCCATTGTTGCTGCTACTACCTTACCTTTTCCTTGTAAAAGTTCCTCCCAGGCTAAATCTGCTGATTTAACTGGATAAATATCATATTGACTATCTGATTTTTCAAAATGAGCAATTTGAGCTTTAACAACTTTATAATCGTTTTGATTAAACATCAAAATCACATAATTTTGACTATTAAAAAATTTTGGACTAACAACTGGCACTTCATCTGGATATTGTCGAAAAAAATCCACCTCTACTAAATTAGCTTCTTTTGGACTGTTAACATTAGTATAAGTTTCAAAGGCCGAATTGTACTTAACATAAATAATATTTGTTGTTCCTTTAATTAATTCATCTGGATAACGATTAATTTTTCTTAAAAAATCAGTTGCTTTCTCTATTATGTTTTTTTCATCTGGTATATTAGCTTGAGAATTAGCTAAACTTTCCGGATTAGGTAAACTATCAAAAATAAAATTATAGTTTGTTATATCAATTTTCAAATTTTTACCTTCTTCTTGAAAATAAGCGAAATTATCTTGTAATTTATAATTAACTGAATTAACATCAAAACCTAAAGTTTTTGCCATTAAATAAACTTTTTCTCGATAACCAAAACGAGTCGCTGGTTTTGGAATAAAATAAACTTTAGCGCTATCAGTTGTTGTCACTGGTCGACCTTCAATATTATCTAAAACAAAAGAAAAATTGGCGCTTGAGGTTGAGTTTTTTATTATTGGCGCCTCAATTCGACCAAAAACAGTTGGAGTAATTACTTGTTTGGGCTTATTAGCTTCTAAATAAATAAAATAAAGTTTTGCTGAATAATAAATAATCAAAAAAAATAAACCAAAAATAATCATTATTGGTAAAAATTTTCGTAAATAATAAGAAAGTTCTGTTAATGACATATTTTTTATTCATTACAACAACTAAACATTTTTCTAAATAAATTTGCCAAAAAAGATAAAAAACTATTAAAAATATTTACCATAATTTATTTATAACAAAAAAATCACTTTCTTTCTATTTTATAAACATAAGGAAAGTATAAAAAAATCGCTGGAAGATCTTCACGTATTATCTTTTGAAAATCAAAATATTCTTTTTCTCTTTCGTCAATATCAATTGTTGATCTTGCTTTTTCTAACAATAAATCAACCTTTGGATTTTTATAATTACCAATATTACCTGTTTTTTGAGTTGAGTGCCAATAATAATACTGATCTGGATCAACAGGTATTTTTAAATAAGCTAGTAGCAAATCAAAATCTTGAGTTTTTCCTAATTGATTTATTTTTATATCAGTAGATAAGTTTATTTTATTCATTTCACCAACAAATTCATCAGCAATTTGATAATTTTCAAAAAAAGTAACAAATTGAAGATTTGACGATAAAGAAGCGATATTTTCTTTTTCAATGATTTTTCTTGCTGTTTCTGGATCATAATTATAATTTTTTATATCTGGATTATATGCCCAAGAATTAGGAGGAATGGGACTTTTAGCAACTTCTCCATATTGTTCAAATTTATTAACATCAACCAGCATTGATATTGCTTCTCTAATTTTTTTATTTTCAAAAATTGGATTTTTAAAATTAAAAAAAATTGTTAATAATCTAGAATAATCAACAGTTTTGGTAATTTTAGTATTTTTCCAATTAGAAAAACTGTCAGCAATTGATTTTTTATAAACAACCATCTCCGTTATCTCACCTTTTTTATAAGCAGTTACTAATTGATTTTCATTTTGATAAAAACGATATCTTAATGGGTAAATATTTTTAATATTTGGCAATAAACTTACTTCTTTTAAAAATCCTTCTGAAATTTTAATTTTACCCACTCGATAATAACCAGCAACACCAATCAAAGGATACTTAATAATCGGCTTATCAAGATAAGTTGGAAAAATACCTAGTGGTTTATCAAGAAAAAAATCAATGGTTCTATCATCAACTGCTTTTATTTGAATATCACTAAAATTATATTTAATATCTTTTGCAGAAAATTTTTTATTATCATTCCAAAAAAGATTGTCTTTTAAATGAAAACGATATTCTTTTCCATTATTTTTAACTTCCCAAGAATTAGCTAAAATTGGAATAATGTTTCCTTTATTATCAACTATGATTAATCCATTGGAAATTTTTGTCAATAATTCATCAGGTGGATTATCAATTGTATAATTACCAATTAAACCAATTTTTTTTTCTTTAATAACAGTTAAATCAATAGTTGAAGATAGTGACAAAAAAGCAAGAATAAAAATAAAACTAATAAAAAAACTCAAAATAATTAATCGACTATGTTTTTTAAAAAATTCAATTAAAACCCAATAATAATAACGAAATATTTTTTTTTGTGAATTCATAAAAAAATTATTTCACAAAAAGATTAATTAAAGAAACAATAAAAAAAACAATGATTAAAAATGAAGCTAACCAAATCGTTATTTTCTCTATTCCTCTTCTTGTTTGATACTTTTCTCCTCCACCTCCCCAAGCGCTTCCCAAACCAGCTCCACCACCTTGAATTAAGATTAAAAAAACAATTAAAACCGCTAAAACAATATTAAAAATAAGTAAAAAATTTTTCATAATATTTTTTCCAATAAATTAATAATGGTTGAAATTGAAAATGATGATAAAAAAATGTTGGTTAAATAATTAATATCCATTGGTATAAGAATAAAATTCAAAAATCTCCCGCCATCAAAATGCCAAGCTTTAATAGTAATTAAACCAATATTGTTAAAAACTAAATAAAATAAAAGACCATAAAAAATTATTGACACTAATCCTAATGTTAAAATATTTAAAGGTAAAAGAATTATTTTGATTATTGGAACAACAAGATAATAGACCAAAGCAATAATTAACGAAGCTTTTAAATAAACAATAAAATCAGCTTCAATTAAAAAACCTTTATTCCATAAAGAAGTTAAAAAAATTGCTACTGCAGAAAAAAATATCATTCGAAAAATCTTTTTCATAAAAAAATTATATCAAAAAATTTTTATTTCTTATTTTTAAATGATATTTTTTAGCAAATCGATGAGCCTCATCACGAAGAAGTCTTATCAGATTAAATCCTTTATGGGTTTGAGGAAATTTTACTGTTAAAAAATTTTCTTGACCAATAATCAGTCTATCAGGATTTTTAGCGATACCAATCACTGGTATATCCTTGTTAAAATTTTTTAAAACTTTCAAAACAATTTTTATCTGTGGTTTACCACCATCGATCACTAATAAATCTGGTAATTGCCAGTTGTTTTTAAATCTTCTTTCTAAAACCTCTTTAATTCTTTCAAAATCTGAGTTTAAATTTTGATTTTTTATTTTAAATTTTTTATATTGTTTTTTATCAATTTTTCCATCTGTCATCACTACCATTGAAGCAACTTGAGATTGATTTTGAAGATTACTAATATCATAACACTCAATTCTTGATAATTTTTTTATTTGAGGAAAGTATTTTTTTAATTCATTTAAAAGTAAAATTAAACTTTTATGATCATTGTTTATTATTTCTTCATCTTTTATTGGATTGTTAAGTAATTTTTCTAATTTAAAAATTTTATTTCTTATTTCAATTGCTTTTTCATAATTTTCTTCACTCGTTAATTTTTTTAATTTTTTATAAAAATCATCTAAAATCTTAGTAATTTTTCCATTAAAAATATCAATAATTTTTTTAATATTGTTTTTATATTGTTTTTTTAATTGTTTTTTAACTTCTTTATCTTTTGTATTTTCAATAATATTGGGACAAGGATAACAAAGACCAATTTTTGAATAAAAACAAGGTTTATTAGAAAGTTTTTTTTCCGTACAAAAAGGAATAATTTTTCTAATCTCAGAGATTAAATTTTCAGCAATTTTTGTTGATGAAAAAGGTCCAAAGTATAAAGCTTTTTTATTATTTTTTTTGATATCATGTTTTCTTACTAAAAAAATTTTTGGATATTCGTCATTTATTGTAATTTTAATATAAAGATAGCTCTTATCATCTTTCCAAATTACATTGTATTTTGGATGATATTTTTTAATTAATTCTGATTCAAGAAGAAGCGCCTGAAACTCTGTCTCAACGGCAATTGTTTCAATATTATTTGCTTGATTAACAATTAAATATTCTTTTTTATTAAGCTTAGCATTTTCAATATGAGACTTTATTCTTGCTTTGATATTAACAGATTTACCAATGTATAAAATTTCTTGGTTTTTCTTAAATAAATATACACCAATTGTTGAAGGTAAATTGTTAATTATTTTTTTATTAATCATTTTAAAATTATTTTTAAAAATTAATTATCTTTTATATATCTTTGTCATTCCGTGCTTGACACGGAATCTAGTTTAATAATTCTATAGATTCCCGCTTTCGCGGGAATGACAATTTAATATTTTAAATAAAATATTTTTTAAAGTATTTTCTAATAAAAAATAAAATCACAATAAAAAGAATAATAAAAAAAATGATTTTAATATTTGCTTCTGAAATAAAAGGTATTTTGACTTGTTTTTCTAAAAGTACTTTATTATTAGATAAAATTAAAATTTTTTCTTGATTATTAATTAAAGAAAATTTATTTGGTTGTTTAACATTAAAAATAACTTCTTTTTTTTCTAAAGGAGCAAGTGAGGTAATATAAAAATTATTATTTTTTACTATTAATGTTTTTGTTGTTATCTCAATTGGCAAATTGTATAAATAAACATTTCCCTCATTTTTAACAGTTATTTTTATTTGATAAAAATTATCTTTGCTTTTATAAAAATTAAAATCACTAATTGTGACTTTTTTTATTTCTTTTGGTAGATCAAAGACTGGATTAATAATAATATCTTTTGAATCACTGATTTTATATGTTCCAGCTGGCAATGGATATTCTGATGATTTTCCATGAATAACAAAAACTAGATGATTTAAATCAAATGAAGAAAAATAATCAATTCCAGAAGTATTTTCCCAGGTGGGATCAACCGGTCTCCAAACATCTAGATTTTCATCATAATATTCTGGCCAGGCATGTAGAACATCTGATGATAAAGAAATTGGTTGCAATTTTGGATCAAGAGAAAAACCATAACCATTAATCTCTCTTGCTAAAATTCCTTTTTCTCGAGCAATTGAGACAAATAAATCAGTAAACTCTAAACAAACCGCATAATTTGGATTAGATAAGATTTTTTCTGCACCAAGTCTTAAATTGTTAGATCTTAATTTATTAAAATTGTATTGAAGATTATTAACGACAAAATAATAAATATCTTCAACTGTTTTTAAATCTTTAATTTTATCCGTATTTTTAATTGACCAAAAAGGTTGTTGACTTAATAAATATTTTTTTTGATTTTTAATTCGATTTCGATCAAATTCAATGATATCTTCTCGCGGTTTTGAAAAAGTTTGAATATATCCTTTAAAAGTGATTTTTTTTAGTTCAAAAGGTTTAAGCAGATATTTTGCTAAAAAATTACCATCTTCATCTTGATAAATATCAATTGGCGCTTCACTTAAAAATTCTAAATAAAATTTTTGATATAAAGTATCAGGAGGTAAAGCTATCTCTTGAATAACAGGATAAATTTCTTTGTTTTTTAAATTATAAACTAACTCTGTTTTATATATTTGTGTTTCGCCAAAAACTGCGTAAATTGTTTTTGTTTTTGGATTATTCCAAATAATCTCTGAATGACTTATTAAATCTGGTTTTGGTTTAGAAATAGAAATTTTTTTATTAGAATTTGCAGGTAAAATAACTTTTATTTTATAATTATCATCTGATTTTTTTTCTATTGTTGGTAAAATCACTTCCCAAACATTTCCATTAATTTGAAATAAATTTTTTTGATCAAAATTTAAATAAAGATTATTAACTGTCTCTTTACCAATTTTCGGATTGTTAAAACTCATCTCAATTTTTATGAAATCAGAATCAGTTGAGATTATTGGAGAAATCTGACCATTATCATCAAAAACATTAATATCAGTTATATAAAAAGATGAAGGAAAAGATATTGAAAATTTACTAACATAAACATCGCTTTTTAAATTGGTGATTTGAATATGAAAATTAACTTTGGTTAATTGATTTTTTTCAAAATTTCTTAAGTCATAATTTACTTGATAATCAGTTTTATATTCAGCGGCTTTTACACCTAAAGAAAGACTAAAAAAAAGAAAAAAAACAACAATTAATTTTAAAAA
>CAYOZH010000002.1:0-74724 GCA_964408415.1 uncultured Gammaproteobacteria bacterium
AGGTGACATTGATTGTAAACCTCTTAGAGTCTCATATGTTTCGTAACTTATTCATCGTTTTTTAATCCAAGAAGAAAGATTATTATTCATAAAAAAGGTTAATTAAATTAATTTTACTTAACATATTTTAACATAAAACATTAAAAAAGTCAATAACAATTTTATAAATAAATCACCTGAACTAAATCATTTTTTAAAAGTTTGATTGAGGAGGCAATGGTTTGATAATTTTTAATAATAGGAAAAATAATTTTTTGATTTTCTTCATCTAACTCTGAAAAAATATCATCAAGCAAAATTATTGGTTTAATTTTCAAATTATTTTCAATATATCTTATCTCATTGGCCTTAAGCCAAAAAATTGCTAACCTCTGTTCGCTTCGAGAACCAAATTTATGAACACTTTTTTCACCAATAAAGATCTCAAAATCGTCTTTTTGAGGACCAATAGTAGTTCTTTTATACTTTAAATCAGTCTCTAAACAATTTTTTAATTTTTCTTTGGATATCTCATTTTTTAAATATTTTATTGAAAAAAATTTTGAGTCAATCTCTTGATGATTATTTAAAAAATCAACATATTCTTGTCTTTTAGCGGTTAAATAACTTCCTTGTTTTACCAAATAATCATTCCAAAATTCTAATTCTTCTTTTAATTGACTATAATTTCCTATTGACTCCAATATTTTATTTCTTTTTTTTAAAGCTGCCTCAAAATTATGAAGACTCTTTTTATACTGATAATCAAAAATACTGATTATATCATCAAAATAATCTCGTCTTATCTGAGGCGAATCAATAATAATATTAAGCTGATCTGGAGAAAACAAAACTGTTTTTATCTGCTCTTTTTGATATTGAAAATGTTTTTTTTCTGATTTTTCAATAAAAAATTTCTTGATTGCTTTTTTATTATCGCTGTATTTTAAATTTATATGATATGTCAAAAAATCATTATTAACCAAAAACTCACCCTCAACCTCAGATTGATCCTCGCCTATTTTTATTAATTCCTCCTCTTTCTCTTCTCTAAATCCCTGCCCATTTATCAAAAAATAAATTGCTTCTAAAAGATTGGTTTTTCCCAAACTATTTCTGCCAACAATTAAAGTGATATTTTTTTTAAATTCTACTTGAAAATGAGTGAAATTTCGAAAATTGAAAAGAATAATTTTTTTTAAAAACATATCTTATTTTTTCTTTAAGACAAATTTTGTCTCTATGAAAGATGGTAAAATTATTTTTCTTCGCAAAATTATTACTTTGTCCTTAAACTCTTCAAAAATTTTGCTCCAATATTTTTTATAAAAAAATGACACGTTGGAAAAATCTCTTTTATGAGTTAAGTTGTACCAGATATTTTCTTTAGTAAAGATTTTATGGACAATATATTTTTTTGAAACCCTGATACTTTCTTTGATTGTTTTTTTGATTTTTTGATAATCTAACTTCTCTAGTAAATCATGACTGTAGACTAACTCAAACTCATTATCTTTAAATGGAAGATTACTTGCATCAGCTAAAGTAATATAAGGTTTTACTTTTTTATCAGCTAATTCATAAGCAGTCTTGGAAAAATCTATTCCTCTGGCATCAACTCCAAGCAACCGCAAAAACTTGACTGTTCGGCCTAAACCACAACCAAGCTCCAAAGCTGATTTTGGATTCAAGGTTATTTTATAAACTAAAGCTCGATAAAAGCTAACTAAATTATGAAATGCTTCACCAACAAAAGAATCAATATAACTTATTTTATGACCACCTTTTTTACCCATAAAATAATCCCGATCATAAAAACTTGAGTCAATTCTAAAAGGTGTAATCACTGTTCCTTTGAATCCTTCTCCCTCAACGACTTTGTTTAGATTATTAAAATTATGACCATTGGCGACAATCACTGTCAAACCTAATTTTTTAGCTAAAGGTGTGGCTATTGGATCAAACGGCGCGTTAAGTCCTGGTGTCCATTTATTACCAATGATTTTCTCTACTTCCTCCCAAGTAATTTTATTAATAATTTTTGCATCAGAAAATTTTTTTGGATCTTTATCATAAATACCATCAACATTAGACAAATTAATAATTAAATTAGCCTTATAATCACGAGCTAAAATCACTGCATCATAATCAGTTGACCAACCAGGTTTCCAACCAGCGCCAATTGCTATTGGTTGCCACCAATTAAAAAGTTTTTTGTCATAGTTAGTAATAATTCGTGGATGAGCAATATCCTGAAAAATAGTTCGAAGAAGATGAGCATTAAAACGAGTCGCATGAATTCCAAGCCAATCTAAATCTTCATTATTAATATTACCAATTACTTGACGACCAGCATCTTGATAATGACGAGCAATTTTCCCACCACCAGAAATAAGCATAAATCGCCTTCCTTTTGCTACTTGGTTTCTTATGAATTTATTTAGTTGAGAAAGAAATTTTGTATCAACCCCTCCATTAGGAACAATTAAACTTCCTCCAACTGAAATAATAATCGGCGGTTCTTTTCTATTAAAAAGCATATTCAAAAAATAATTATATAAAAAAAATCGCTTTTTATCAAATTATTCCACCTTGTAGATCAAAGATAAAAGATATTAATTTAACAATAAAATAAGAAAGTATTAACAAAATAAAACCAATAATTCCTGTGGTAATTTTTGCCTGAGCGCTTTTTACTTTATCTTGATTGCCTTGAGATAAAATATAATCATAACCTCCCCAAATTAAAACAAAAAGCAAAATCACTCCTGCCAAAGGCATCATAAACTGCAAGATCCGACTAATAATATCACCTAACTTCATCTCTTCTGGATTAACTCCTGGTATTTTTAATGGACCTTCAATTTTTTGTCCATTTAATTCAACTACTTGCGCTAACAGATTGTTGATTCTCATTTTTTATTTGGTTTAAAGAACTATTAACACTCTCTTTTTGATATTGATCATCTATTTTTTCTTCTTTATTTTCTGCTTGAAGAATCTTAACTTTATTTTTTCCACATTTTGGACAAATCACTGTTGAATTAGCAATCACTTCTTGTTCAAAAGTAAACTGACATTGTTGACACTGATATTTTTGAGTATTTTTTTGCGTAAAAACTGTTTTTTCAACATCAAAAACAAGCTCATGATTTTCTACTCTTACCCTTATAACATCGCCTTTTTCTACTTTTCCAGCAATAATTAAGTTTGATATTGGATCTTCAACATATCGCTGAATTGCTCGCTTTAAAGGTCTTGCTCCAAAAAGTGGATCAAAACCAATCTGAGCAATCTCTTCAACTACTTCATCAGTATAATAAAAACCAACTTCCTGATCCTCAAGTAATTTCATAACTCCTTTTAATTGAAGTTTGACAATTTGGGCAATATGTTCATATCTTAAAGGTTCAAAAATAATCACTTCATCAAATCTATTAACTAACTCTGGTCTAAAAAACTTTAATAACTCTGCCATCACCTTTTCTTTTATATCTTGAAAATCATCTTTATCTTTTTTATCTTCTTTTTTATCCTTAATTTTTAATTTTTCATTTTTAATTTTTAATTTTTTAATCGTTTCTTCTTGTATTAATTTTGTTCCAATATTTGAAGTACAGATAACAACGGTATTTTTAAAAGAAATTACATGTCCTTTATTATCAGTTAAACGACCATCATCTAAAATCTGAAGCAAAATATTGAAAATATCAGGATGAGCTTTTTCAATCTCATCAAACAAAACTACTGAGTATGGTTTTCTTCGAACTGCCTCGGTTAATTTTCCTCCTTCTTCATACCCCACATATCCAGGTGGCGCGCCAAGTAACTTTGCCACTTCATGTTTTTCCATATACTCTGTCATATCAAGTCTTATCATTGCCTCTTCGCTTCCAAATAAAATATCAGCTAAAGTTTTTGCTAACTCTGTTTTTCCCACACCAGTTGGTCCTAAAAAGACAAAACTACCAACTGGTCGATTAGCAGATTTTAAACCAGCTCGACCACGACGAACTGCTTGCGCCACCAATGAAACAGCGTTTTCTTGATTAATTAATCGTTGATGAATAATCTCTTCAAGATGAGCTAATTTTTCTACTTCAGAACTAGTGATTTTTGATACTGGAATCCCTGTCCAACGAGAAATAATATCGCGAATAATATCTGAAGTTATACTTCCAGTTGTTTGTCCTTTTTTTAAAGCATACTCTTCTTGTTTTTCTTTTAATTGAGATTGAATCTCATCAATTTTTGAGTTTAAAATCCTTGATTTTACTTGATCACCTTTTTTATCTGCCTCCATTTTTTCTTGAGTTAATTCTTTTATTCGTGTTTCAAGTGAGCGAATTTCTTCAGGTAAAGAGATTAAAGGTAGTCTTACCGCTGAAGCTGCCTCATCAATTAAATCAACTGCCTTATCTGGTAAAAAGCGATCGCCAATATACTTTTTTGAAAGAATTACTGCTGCTTCAACTGCTTCTTGAGGAATTTTTACCTTATGAAAAGCCTCATATTTGTCTTTTATTGCTGTAAGCATTTTTATTGCTTGCTCTTCTGTTGGTTCAGGCACCAAAACTGGTTGAAATCGACGCTCTAAAGCCGGATCTTTTTCAATATATTTTCGATATTCTGTAATTGTTGTTGCTCCAATTAACTGAATCTCACCACGAGCTAAAGCTGGTTTTAAAAAGTTTGAGGCATCAAGTGAACCTTCACCAGATGAACCAGCCCCAACAATATTATGAATCTCATCAATAAATAAAATTATTTGTCCATTTGAAGCTTTAATTTGCTCTATTAAATCTTTCATCCTTTCTTCAAACTCTCCTCTATGTGATGCTCCAGCTAAAATACTCATTAGATCAAGTTGTAATATTCTTTTATTTAAAAGTGGCTCAGGTACTTCTTTAGTAATAATTTTTTGGGCTAAACCTTCAACTATTGCCGTTTTTCCAACTCCTGCCTCACCAACTAATGCTGGATTGTTTTTTGATCGCCGTGACAAAATATGAATCACTCTCTCAATTACTGCTGATCTCTCAACTACTGGATCAAGTAATCCTTGACTGGCTTTAGCTGTTAAATCAATAGTATATTCTTCTAGAACTTTTTTCTTTTTTTGCGCTTTGATTTCTTCTTCTGTTAAAAGACCTTCTTTTTTACCAGTAATTTTTTTGTTTAATTCTTCTTTTTGCAGTCCTAATTTGACCAAAATTCTTGCTCCAACTCCTTCACCTTCCTCATATAAAGCAATTAAAAGATGTTCTGGAGCTATAAATTCAAATCCTAATTTTCGAGCAATTACTAAGGAGTCATTAATAATTTTTTTTATTCTTGGTGCAATTTGTGGTAGCTTATCAATATTGCCTCTTTTATAAACTTTATTTAACTCTTCTTGTATTAATTGTGGAGAAACTTTTAATTCTGTTAAAAGAGTATAAATTTCTGTGTCAGTAGTCAACCCATAAAGAAGATGTTCACTTTCAATATAGTCACTTTTTAATTCTTTTGCTTTTGCCTGAGCCATCATCATTACTTTATTTGATCTTTGAGTTAAGTGGGTCATTAAATCAAGATTTGAAGTTTGCGATTGATTATTGGTAACAAGTTTTTTTTCTTTGTTTTGAAGCTCTGATTGATTTGAATTATTTACAGATTGAGAAAAAGCGCTTTGGTTTGATTTTTGATCGCTTATTTGTTGTTGAGGATTTGTTTGAAAATTAGCTACTGAATTTTGACTGTTATTCAAATTAATATTTGAGTTTGTTTTTTGCTGATTTTGTTGCTGGTTATTAGATTGAATATTAAAAGATTGATTGTTAAAATTTTGCGGTTGAGCATTATTATCTGACTTTACACTTGATCCTTGTTGACTATTATTTAAAAAATCAAAAAAATTTGCCATAATTTTATTATGAAGAAAAAAATATTTTCTGTCAACTTAATTATTTTTATAATAATTTCTTTTTTTCTCAATTTTAATGTATTTGCCAATGAGAAAATAGATAATTCAATAAAATTAGATGAAATTAAATTAACGCCAATCATTATTACTCCAACAACGATGATTTTTGAAGATAATGAAAATTATGAAAATATAGAAAACAATCAAGTATCTACTTCTTACACAAAAGTTATTAATGGACTTATTTACTACACTCAATATGGAAATTATTATAAACTTCCGAATCAAGATGGTGGTAATATTATATGTACCATTCATTATGCTGGTTGTGGACCAACCACCTCAGCAATGATTATTGCTTCATATATAGATAAATCAATCACTCCTGAAAAGATCGTTGATTATTTTGCTAAAAATGGATATTATGCTGGTTGCAGTGGTACATCAATTTATGATAATAAAACTGTGATTGAGGCTTTTGGAGTAAAAACTAGCGCTGACGTTATGAGTTTTTCACTTGAGGAGTCTGATAAAATAATACCTCTTATTAAAAATTATTTAAAAGCTGGTTGGACTTTTTTTGCTTTAGCAAATTTTACAAAAAACGGTGGCGAACATTATTTTTGGATTGTAGATATTGATGATAATGGCAATATCTGGTCTTATGACCCTTGGTATGGAAAGAATACTCAACCATTTAATGAAAATACTTATTATCCATTTCCAAAATACAGACAAATTTTTAAAGTAAGAAAGTAAAAATTTTTATATAATTAAATTATGACTAATCAAAAACTTTTGATTTTTAGCGTTTTTTTAGGATTTTTGTTTTTAATTTTTTTAGTTATTTTATCTTTTAAACCAAAAACCTCTTCTCAACAAAATCAAATCTCAATCACTCCAATTCAAAGAATAAAAATAACCACTAATCACGAACAAACAGAGATTACTCAACCACCAACAATCCCTCCTCAAGATTTTACTGGTGTTAAAGAAGAAGAATTACCAAAAGAGATTAAAGATTACAGCGACCAAAAACTTGATCTAATGAAAAAACTACCCTTAAAAATGCCTTATTTCACAATTGATTTTGACTATGTTGAAGATAAATTTACAATTACTTATAGTGACTCTTCAACCTCAAAACAACTATTTTCCTCCTGGCTTTCCCAAAACTACCCAGCTTTGAAAATAGAAGATTTTAAGGAAAAATAAAAATTGTATTTATTCTTAAATTAATTTAAAATTTAAATGTTGTTATTAATTTTTAAATAAAATGTCTAACGAAGATTCTATTTCCGGAATAGATGAAAATACAAAAATTGTACAAGCAGCAAAACAAGAGATTAAAGAGGAAATTCAAGAAGCAAATACTCCAGAAAAGCAGGAAGAATTAGGTAAAAAAATTAGAGAAGAACTTGAAAGAGGACAACTTGCTGCTGAAGAAGTAGTTAGAGATGAAATTGAGGCAAGAATGAGAGGAAGATCTCCTTTTAAAAAAGAAGAAGCAAAACAAGCTTTACGTTCTTTAACTAGAGCTCTTGAAGCAATAAGACAAGGTTTGCCTGTTGAATATATTGCTCAAACAAAAGAAGGTGCTGTAATTTTAGAAAAACTAGCAACACAGGTAGTTGAAACACCATCAACTGCTTCAGCCATTCAGTATTATTTTGGTGATTATATTTTTGGAAATAAAAAAATTATTGATACTCAAGCAGGAAAAATAACAGAAGATTTTAAAACAAAATTTGATGAATTAAGTCAAATCAATCCTATTGCTGCTAATAAATTTAAAGAAACATTAAAAAAAACTGCAGAAACAAATCAAATACTTGGTTTAACAATGCAAATAATTGAAGAGACTTTAAAAATAGAAAATGTATCAGATAATAAAAAAATCTCTTCTAATGATAAAGAACACCATGCTAAATTATTTAAATTAATAAATCAAAAAATACAAGAAGCAATTAAAAATAAAAAAATTGATTTAAATGATTTAAATGTAATAAATGATTTTCTTTTTACAGGAGAAATCAATTCTCAAGTTGAAGAATTAACAGAAAAAATAGGTATTAATAAAGATGAAATGAAAACTTACTCTATATTAACAAAACAATTAAATAATGATTTCTTACAGTTTGGAATGATTGAAAGTTATAGCCCTAGCTGGATAGATAAGGTACGAGAGGCGCAAAAAGAATTTAGTTTAGAAAGTTTGAAGGAAAAAAAACTGATAAAAATTAATGAAGAAGGTAAGTTGATGATATCTTCTGAAAATCGTCAAAAAATTAAAGATTTAATAAAAAAATATTATTATTTGGCTATTAGTGAACTTCATCAACAACCATCTGAAACATTTCATAAATTAATGGGAGAACATCAGGATATAAGTTATTATATTATGATGATTCGTCAAGTTATCAATACTTCTTTTGAAAAATTAGAAGAACTAATCCCAGAAACTCATGATAATCAAGGTTTAATTCACTTTTTAAGTGATATTAGAAAAGGTTATCAATCAAGAATATTAACCCAAGCCGAAATGTTTCATGATGTTCCTTTATATGTAAGAGATCTTGGTTCTGTTGAAAAAATTCTTGATTTTTTAAAATTCATTTTTCCTACTCAATTAGCTGAATTATTTCACGATGATAAACTTTATTTAACTATAGCTAGAGATGAAATGACAATGTTACTTCGTCAATATTTAGTTGAAAAAAATAATGAATATGATGGAAGTATTTTATCAGGTGAATACAATAAAAAAGAAGTTTATTGGAGTCAATGGTTTAAAGATAAATATAAGGAAAGATTAAAAAAAAGATTAAATGAAATAATTGAATCTAAAGAAGAAAAAGAATATCTTGAAGAAAATAAATGGAAATTAGAAATGATTAGTACTTATGCTGAAGCAATTGGCATTATTACTCTTATTGACGGAGAAGTTCTGTCTGCATCAAATCCTGTTTCACATTTTAGAAATGTTCATCCTTTAATGTCGCTTCTTTCTGCTAAACATAATTGGTCAACAGGTAGAGGTCAGTATGGCCCAGGATTAATAAATAAATACCTTCTAGGAATGAAAGTGGAAATGTATCCAAAAAAAAGATCTTTATTAAAACGTCTTTTTTCCAAAAAACCATTTAACCCTCAAGCAATCAAAGAAGAAATTGATAGTCAAGTCGAAACTGTTGGAGCTAAGATAATTGATAATATATTTAATGCTAGCGGTCTTTATATGCAACTTCTGTCAATGTTTAACTTACCTAATTCTTATAACAGCTGGGATGGTTGGCGTATTGAACAATTGCCAAAAGATTTTAATTTATTCGTGTTTCAAATTTTAGGAAAAGATATTATTAAAGATGGTAAAAAATTTACTGCTGAAGATTGGAAAGAAGTCTATGATCTTGGTTTTAAACTCTATGGCACTAGTTTTCTTTGGTGGTCAATTAAAGGAGCGCTAGGAAGATTAAATAGCGAAATTGATCAAAGACTAAGATCATTAGGCTTTAATGATCAACAAATAAAACAAATTAAATCAGAAAGAGCAATTGAAAATATTATTGAAACAGATTTTGATGGAAAAAAAAGATATGTAAACTATGTTGAATTTGAAGAATTAAAACTATCTCAACGACGAGGAGAACTATATTTTAGATATCTAAAAAAAAATCCCGGTGATTTTTTAATGATTTTACATCAAGTTTGCCCTGAGGTTTTTGCTACTGATAATAAAAATGACTGGAAAACTACTTTGCTTTTTGAATTTGATCCTTCATTATCAGATAAAGAAGTAACACAAAAACTAAAAGAACTTAGTAAAGATAATCAACTTATAACTGATAATGAAATAAAGGTTTTTTTGAAAAAAAGACGAGTTTTTTGGGAAAGATGGAAAGGTAGTTTTAATGATTTATCAAGAATAAATAGATGGATCAGAAATATTTCAATGAAAGAAAATTTTCTCAGCGAACAAAAATATTTTGATAAAGATAAAAATGAATTTGTTACTAATAAAACATTTGATAAAAAAAAATTCATAGAATTATTTACCGAAGCTTCATCAACTGCTTATGCAAGATTAAAAAGAGAAAATGAAATTGTTAGAGAAAAAATTCTCTATTCAAATTTAAGTCTTGAGAAAAAAAAGGAACTTATTGGAAATTTAAGAGATTATCTAAAAAAAGAGGACTTTGCTGGTTATGAAGAATATTGGGAAATTTTTGGAGGAGAAAATGGCTTTTTTAAAGCAATGACTGGTCTAGATATTAATAACGCTGAAGATTATTTTCAAGTATTTGGTGGAGTAAACACTGATGGAAAAATGAATGTTTTTTTCAATATTGCTCACAATTGGTTTTTAAATAATGGTGATATTAATCCATTTTCCGCTGATACTCCTTATTATGAAGTATTTAAAAACTTTAAAACATCAGGAGAAGACACTTTAAAACGAACTTTTGAAGCCAATTTGACTACCTTTAAAGAAATTTCTTCAAAATTAGGAAAATTAGAAGTTATTTTACTTGAGGCAGCAAAAAGTGGTAGTTTAGAAGAAATAAAAAAATTACACGCAGGCATTTATAGTACTTTATCTGGACTTGTAGGTAATGAATATGCTTGGCGAGCCAATTATATCTTAGCTCAAATTGTTGCTAATTTTTTTGCTGAACACAGTCTTTTACGCGATCCAAAAACTGCTTGGCTTGGACCTTTAGGTTGGCTAGCAAGATCATTGGTTGGTCGAAAAAATGTCTCTTTATCTCAACTTTTAACAGAAAATCCTTATGCTCATTCAATGGATAATAATGCTTTAAAAACATATTTTGAATCTTTAAGAAGAGATAATCTTATTAATCCTAAATACGATGGTCCTTGGGGTATGGATCAATTAAATCAAGTTTTTGAAACAAGTACTACTGAGTTTATTTTAGGTGATGTAGCACCAAAAGTATTATGGTCTGTTGTTATCTTTATGTTGCTTATTTATATTAAAAAAGCTTGGGAAGAAAATGAAAAAAAGAAAAATTAAAATTAATTTTAAAAATATAATATAATCAAAATTATGAGAATAAAAAAAATATTATTATTTGTTTTAATTTTTTACAATATTTTTTTTAATTTATCTATAGTATTTGCTCAAACAGAAATACCAACACCATCTCCAACTTATGCTTTATTTCAAGATACTAATTCTAATAATTTTGATCCTTTTTCCTATTTTATAGGAGAAAGAAATGTTTCTGATTGGGGAGGTAATTGTGGAAAAATTGGTCAAAAATGTTGCGGTAAACTAACTAGTCCAAATATTGAATCAGTAGCAAATTATGCAAGTGGTATAATAAGCGGAATTACAGATAATATATTAGTTAAAGTAATAACATTCCCTATAACTACATTAATAAACTTTTCAGTTAATAATTTGATAATCCCAATGTCAAATGGATTATATAAAACTCTTGAAAATTTAAATAAAGATATTTTTCCAACAGAAACAAGAGGTTATTGTATTCAAGGTTATCCGAGTAATCTTTACAATATTAATGAATGTACTTGTGTCTCATCAATTAATCTTTCTCCAGCTCAATTTTGTAGCAATATAAAAAATAATAGTGAAAAAAATCAATGTTTTAATGAGTGTATGAAAAATGGTCAAGGTGTCTGGACAGCTTTAGGTTGTTTTTCATCAGATCTATCAGTTTTAATAAAAGAAAAAGTTTTTGGTCTTGGAATTGGTCTGGCAAGTACATTCGCTTTTTTTTGTATAATTTATGCTGGTTTTCAAATCCAATCATCAGGTGGTAATGCTGAAAAACTTAAAAAAGCTCAAGAATTATTAACTTCTTGTATTATGGGTTTAATTGTGATTATTTTTTCTGTATTTATATTAAAACTTATTGGAGTAAATATTTTACAACTACCTAGATTTCAATAATTATTTTAAAAATTAACCCTTTAATTGTTTAGGAAGTGTACGAGATATTTCATCTATTTGTTTCTGTATTTTTTCAGCTTGATCTCCTGTTGCTGTAGATTGCATAGCCTTTAATTGTTCAATAGTAGCCCACCTTTGAACTTCTAATTGAGTTGGTGGAATAATCTTTTCTTTTAACCATCCTAAACCAGGGACTTTACCTATAACAGTACTGACCCCTGGAAACTGAGCTAAACCACTAAACTGTTGTAAAGATCCCATTGCTCCACCATAAGCCGCCCCCACTCCTCCAAAGAAAGTCCCTAATCCTAAGTTAATAGGTAATCCTTTTGCGCCTATTGCTTCTTTTAACATCTTAAGAAGATCAGGTATTAAAAGAAAAATACCTAATCCTATTAAACCAGAAAGTGATTTAGCATTAATTCCAAAAATAAAAGGTGGCGCCCATACCACTGAATTTTGTGAAAGTGAATCAAAAGTCGCTCCTATTAGACTTGATATTAAAATAAGAGTAATTACTGCCACAAAACTCAAAAGATTGACCATTAAATTTTTAATCCAAAAAGAAAAAGTATTTTTCCCCGGTAAAGCCTCAAAAATCAAAATTATTGGCGAAAGAACAATAAATAATATAACACCCACATAATCAAAAAGTAAAGCAAAAAATATTCTAAAAATCACAAAAATTAATGTAAAAAAAACTAAAATTCCCAATAATAAAGGCATACCAAAAATTGCTAAAAAAAGAAAAATTAAAATATCTAAAATAACACCAATTAATCGAGGAAGTTCTCCCCAAGAAAAAGTTCCGCCAGCTATATTATTAAAAGATTTCACTAAAGATTTAATTATACCTTCATTAGTTGACATCATTGACTTTGCTATTCCAACAGCTACCATTCCAGCTATAAATTGCATTATTGGAGTTAAAATTAGTTTAATACCTTCAGGAAGTATATTATACATATCTAAACCAATAGGCAAATAATTTTTGAAAAAATTCGGTGGGAAAATTTTTCCAAAAGATGGATTTAAATATTGTGATACTAATTCTTGAGTGTTATTTATAACCTTTGTTTCTATTAACTGTGGAGATAGTATTTGAATAACAATAATAATCAAAACATACATCAAATCAATTAAAAATCCAGCGATTGGAAAAGAAAAAGTAATAAGAATCATTGTGATTACAATTTTTGGCAAAGCATTTTCAACAGTAATTACTGTTTGTGGATTTATTTTTGTACGAAACATAATTAAAAATCCTATTGTTATTAGTACTAAAACAAGTAGCATGTAAGAAATATCTCTAAATGCTTTCCAAATACTCATTAATGGCATTATTGCCGCTAAACCAATACCTTCAGCAGCATAAGTTTTTGGTATTAAACCAGCATTTTTTAAAGTATCTGAAACCCAAAATACTCCTGATGCCGGAGGATTAGCATAAGGAAAAACAATTAGATTACTTATAAATCCCACAGCTGAGTTTTTAAAATTTTTATCACCATCTTTAGGATTGTCTGTACAAGCCTCACCAATCATTCCGCACATTAATGTTTTGTAAAAAGCAATTGTTAATTTTCCCTCTTTTGTTTTATTTAATTCTTCATTATGAATAAAACTATATATTTCTTGTCTATTTTTTTCTTTTAAATTTTGATTTATTTTTATTTTATCTTTATTAAATAAGTAAAAAAATAAACTAATTACAGCAAGATATACAAAAATTACAAAAAAAATTTTTTTTGAAACAGAGATTATTTTTTTCAATCCATGAAGATAAAAATCAATCATAAATTGATTGTATAATAAAACTATTTTTAAAATCAACGGTATAAATATTTTTTATTTCACCGGAGTATTTGTTTTTAAGTCAATCACTAATCTTCTTTCTTTTCCCTCACCGATTGAATAAGTTGTCAGATCGGGAAAATTTTTTGTAATAAACTCATGAATTAACTTTCGCTCATAAGATGACAAACCGCGGATAAAACTTGGACTATGAGTTGTCTGGACTTTTTCCGCATACTCTCTTGCTAAAACCTCTAATCTTTCTTTTTGTTTTTCTCGAAAGTCATTGACATTAACTAATATCTCTAATCCTTCTTTAAATCTTTTATACAAAATCACCTCTAAAATTTTTTGAAGTGATCTAATTGTCTCTCCATGTCGACCAATAACAGTGGAAGCTTCATCATCAGTTTTGATAATAATATGATAAACCCCCGCCTCCTCGATCACCTCAACAGTATAATTATCAATCATTTTTGATAAAAGAGCTTCAGTCTCGTTTTTTATAGTATTGATTTTTTCCATAATTATTTTTGTAAAATTTTTAATTTATTTTCTTTTTATATTGCCAAATATTAAAAATTGAATACATATTCCAATATAAAGCCAAACCAACTGGCAAAGTATAAGCAAACCAACCAATTAAAATTGGCATAACAAATTTCATTTGCATGTTCATTACTTTTTGAAAGTCTTCAATTTCAGATTTTTTCTCATCTTTATTTGTGTTTTCTTTTTTTTCAGAGGTAACTGATTTTGGTGTTATTAAATTAATCTGAATGTATTGTAATAAACCAGTAATTATAGGTATTAACAAATAATACCAAACTCCTGATTTTTGCGGTGATAAAGATAAATTAAATCCAAAAAAGATAGTGTCAATATTTTCTATTTTCAAAAAAGAAAAATAAATCACTTTATTAATATTTTCAATAACATTTACTCCCTTATGATCTAATAAAAATAATGACAAAACATTATATAAACCAATAAAAAAAGGAAATTGAATAAATGGTAGCAAACACCCCATTCCAGGATTAATTCCTGCTTGAGAATAAAGTTTTAACTGTTCTTGCTGGAGTTTTGCCTTATCATTTTTATATTTTTTTTCTAGTCTCTCAAGATCTGGTCTAAGCTGATTTAGTTTTTCTGTCATTAATCTTTGTTTTTTTGTCAAAGGAAGAAGAATTAAGTTGACTAAAAAAGTTAAACCAATAATTGAAAACCCCAAAGCACCAGGAATTTTTAAAATCGAAAAAAATTTATAAAAAGCAAGCAATATATTTAAAATTGGTATTACAAAAACAATATTAAAAAAAGTTGGATTAATCATATTTTTTTAGACTGTTAGTCTTTTTCTTCCTTTAAGTCTTCTTCTTTTTAAAACCTTTCTTCCATCTTTTGTTTTCATTCTTGCTAAAAATCCATGTTTTCTTTTTCTTTTTAATTTTTTTGGCTGATAAGTTCTTTTCATATCTTATTTTTTAAATTTGTAATCACTATCGACCTTTCCTCGCCTTTAAACTTTTTCCAAATTACCTCAGTTATAAAAGGCGCAAATGGATGAAGTAATTTCAAAGTTTCAAGATAAAATTCCTCCAATACTTTCAAAGATTCTATCTTACCATCAAAAATGTCTTTTTTCAATTGTTCAATATAATAATCAGCAAATCTATGCCATAAAAACTCATAAATTAACCCCAGCGCTTTTGAAAATTTATACCCATCCATTAACTTCAAATACCTTTTCTTAATTTCCTCAAACTCTTTTTCTAGTCTTTTAATCTCTTTATTTAACTTTTGACTTTTGACTTTTGACTTTTGACTTTTATTTAAATATATAAACCTTCCAATATTCCAAATCTTATTAACAAAATTTCTCATTCCAATAACTTTTTCCTCAGAAAAAAATACATCATTGCCTTCACTGGTTCCAAAAACAAGTGATAGTCTTAAAGCATCAGCGCCATATTTTTCAATCATATCCATTGGATTAATGACATTTCCTTTACTTTTACTCATTTTCTGACCGTTTTTATCCCTTATTAATCCATGGAGAAATACATTTTCAAAAGGTGGTTTTTTTGTTGCAAAAACTCCAAGCATAATCATTCTGGCTACCCACCAAGGCAAAATATCATAACCCGTCTCCATTACTGTTGTTGGATAAAAATAACTAAAAAAATCATTGTTTTCAATTTTTGATTTTTGATTTTTGATTTTTGATTTTGAGCAACTCATAAGAGTTGCGTATGGCCACTGACCTGAGGAAAACCAAGTATCAAAAGTGTCAGTATCTTGCTCAAATTCTTGACTTCCACAATTTAAACATCTTAATGGTTTTTCAACGCTGACAAACCAACCATTTGACATTTGACATTTGACATTTGACATTTTTTTGCATTTATACGCCGGTATTCTTATTCCCCAAACAATCTGACGAGAAATATTCCAATCTTTAAAATTATCAAGCCACCAAAGCAAAATTTTTTTAAATCTTTTTGGGTAAATTTTTATCTTTTCTTCAATTACTAGTTTTTTTGCTTTTTGAGCTAATGGCTTTACTTTAATAAACCATTGTTCTTTTGGCAAAGGTTCAAGCACTCGACCACATTTATAGCAGCAACCAACACGATTTTTGTAATTTTCATCAATTTTCTCTAATAACTGTTTTTCTTTTAGTTTTTCAACAATTTTTTTTCTTGCTTCACCAACATAAAGTCCTTTAAACTCTCCTCCATTTTCATTTACTTTTCCATCAAAATCAATTACTTGAATAATCTCTAGATTATGTCTTTTTCCCACTTCATAATCATTAAAATCATGAGCTGGAGTGACTTTCACCGCGCCTGTACCAAATTTTGGATCAACAAAATCATCAGCAATTATATCAACCTGCCGATTGACAAATGGAATAATCACTTTTTCACCAATCAGTTTTTTATAACGTTTATCTTTAGGATTAACAGCAACCGCTGTATCACCAAGAAGAGTTTCCGGGCGAGTGGTAGCAACGACAATATAACCTTTTTTATTAACAAAAGGATATTTAATATAATAAAGACTGCTATTTTTTTCCTTATCAACCACCTCTAAATCAGAAAATGATGTTCCACAAAAAGTACAGTAATTAATAATTTTTTTATCTCGGTAAACTAAACCTTGTTTATATAATTTTTCAAATGTTTGATAAACAATTTTAACAATATCTTCATCCATCGTAAATTTTTTCTTTTTCCAATCAAGAAAAAATCCCAATCGACGTAGTTGATTCTCCATATTATCTCGATTTTTCATCACAAACTCCCAGATCATTTGAAAAAGTGTATCTCTGTCATAATCAAAACGACTTTTACCTTGAGAAGCAAGATGTTTTTCAAAAACAAATTGAGTCTCAAAACCAGCATGATCAGCGCCGGGAAGCCATAATACTTCATCGCCTAAAAGCTTATGATAACGAATCATTATATCCTCATATACATACATTGCATGACCTAAATGAAGATTAGCATTGGCATTGGGAGGTGGGAGAATTATTGAAAAAGGTTTTTTATTTTTATTAATTTTTGCCTCAAAAAAATTATTATTCTCCCAAGATTGATAAATACTTTCTTCAAATTGTTTTGGTTGATAATTTTTATCCATATGAATTTTGATTTCTATTTATTATATAATATTTTCTTATGGATTGGATTATCATTTCGATTAAATGGTATTTTTATTTATTCTTATTAGGAATTGTTTTTTTTCCTTTCACTAAAAAAATTTTTAATAAATTTTCTTTTGATTTTGGTTATTCTTTTTCCAAAACTTTAGCAATTATTTTTTTATCATATGCTTCTTATGTTTTAAGTACTTTAAAAATTACTCCTTTTAAACGTGAATTTTTATTTTTAATAATCGGTGTTTTTGGTCTATTAAATTTTTTTATTTTTATTAAAAAAAATCAAAAAAATAAAAAATCTATTAATCCTTATGCTTTTTACATAATAATTGTTGAAGAAATTCTTTTTTTTGTCTCGTTTTTATTTTGGTCTTTTATCCGCTCTCAAGAACCATCTATTAGATCTTTGGAAAAATTTATGGACTTTGGTTTTATTAACTCAATTCTTCGTTCATCATATTTTCCACCTAAAGATATGTGGTATACGCCATTATCAATAAATTATTATTATTTTGGTCATTTAACCGGCGCTTTTTTAATAAAATTAACTAATATTTTGCCTTCAATTGGCTACAATCTAATTTTGGCAACAATCTTTGCTCAAGGAGTCACCTTAACCTTTTCGCTAATTGGTAATATTTTAAAATTAATATCTTCAAAATTAAAAACATTTACTTTAGTTATCTATGGTTTAATTGGCGCTTTTTTAGTCAATTTAGCTGGTAATCTTCATACTATTTATCTTTTTACTACTGGCTATCCAACAAATGACAATGTTGCCCCAATTCCTTTTTGGAAAATATTGTCAAAATTTAATCCTGGTTCTTATTGGTATCCAAATGCTACTCGTTTTATTCCATATACAATTCATGAATTTCCTTCTTATTCTTATGTTGTTGCTGATTTGCATGGCCATGTTTTTGATATTCCTTTTGTATTAATTACTTTATCGATATTATTTTTATTATTTTTACATTTAAAAAATAAACTACTTAATACTAAATACTTAATACTTACTACTATTTTCTTAGGTTTCTTAACAGCTATTCATTATATGACTAATGCTTTTGATGGACCAATTTATATTCTTTTAACAATGCTAATATTTTTTATTAATCTTGGTCTTTCATTAGATTTTTTTTATAACATAACAATTCTACTGTTATCATTTATTATCTTTTCTTTACCATTCTCACTAAATTTTTCACCTTTTGTTTTTGGAATTGGAGTTAACTGTGCGCCATCATTTTTGACAAAAATTGGCAAACTTGGACCATTTTTATTTGAAACAGGTAATTGTCAAATATCAGCTTTTTGGATGCTTGTTGTTCTTTGGGGATTTTTCTGGATAAATTTTATTATGTTTTTAATAACAAAAAATAATCAAAAGAATTCTCTTCATTCACTTAATTATTCAATTACTAATTATTTAATTATTCTTTTTTCCTTTGGTACTTTTCTTATTCTTATTCCTGAGTTTTTTTATATAAAAGACATCTACCCCGCTCATTTTCGCGCCAACACTATGTTTAAACTTGGCTATCAGGCTTACATCATGATGAGTATTACCTCAACTATTACTCTTTTTCAGATAAAAAATCTTAAAAATATGTTTCTTAAAACGTCATTTATAATTGTTTATACTTCTTTATTTTTTCTAGTTTTTATTTATCCTTTTTTTGCAATTCCATCTTATTATGGAAAATTAGATCGCCAACCAAACTTAGATGGATCAGATTGGATTAAATTTGATTATCCAGAAAATAAAGAAATTATTGATTGGTTAAATAAAAATGTTGAAGGTCAACCGGTAATATTAGAAGCTCAAGGAGACTCATATACTGACTATAATCAAATCTCAGCCTTAACTGGTCTGCCAACAGTTGCTGGTTGGTGGGTCCATGAGTGGCTTTGGCGAGGAAGCGCTGATTTTGTTGCTAAACGAATACCTGATATTGTTAATATTTATCAATCAAAAAATATTCAACAAACAAAAGATTTAATAAAAAAATATAATATAAAATATATTATTATCTCAACTCTTGAAAAACAAAAATATTCAGAAATAAACGAAGAAAAATTTAAAATAATTGGTAAAAAAGTTTTTCAATCTTCAAGTGGTATTGGAGTAATATATCAACTTAAATAAATACCTTATTGACAAATAAGTATTTTTTTGCTAATTTTATTTGCAGAGCATTACTACTCGTCGTACCCCTAAATGCGAGCGGTAGTGATGCTCTTCTTTTTTTTATTTTATAGATGATATAAAGTCACTGGTATTTGCAAATTCTTCTTAACAATTTTTTTAAATTGATCAGCAACAAAACTAATAAACTCAACTCTTGCTTTCGGTTGTTTTTTGTGAAATTGGATTTTGGATTTTTCTAACACTACATTATTTCTCATAAACTTAATGATAAACAATTAACTTTTCTTTGTCAAGACCTATAAATTTTTTATTCATTTCTATAGGATAACTTATAGTAAAATATTAATAAAAAAGATTGTCAAATCAATCTTATTAATATTATCCAAATTATGTGGATAACTTTTATTTTGAATTTTTAAGCTTTTGTCGATATAATTAAGTAATGAAATTTTCTGTTTTGACTTTTAATACTCTATTTAATAACGGTTTAAAAGAGATTCCTAGTATTTTAAATAAATATTCTCCTGATATTTTGTGTTTTCAAGAATTTTTAACTAATGAAGAAAATATTAAAAAAATTGAAAATTATGGATATTCTTTAGCAGAATATAATAATTCTTTTATCAAATTGGGGAAAATTTATGGAGTAGCAACTTTTTACAAAAAATCTTTATTTAAACTAAATTCAAAGGAATTTGTTGAACCAATTAATAATTTAAGTGAGTATTTTTATAATATTCTAAAAATATTTTTTGACAATAAAACTCAACCAAAAACAATTTTAAAAACAATTTTAAAAGAAAAAAATACTAAAAAAACAATTGAAATATATAATATTCATCTTTTTGTTATTGGATCAAATCAAGCTAGAGTATCAACTATTAAAAAATTCATAAAAACTAATTTTGAAAAAAATAAATCAATGATAATTTGTGGTGATTTTAATTATTATCCAATACAGCGAAAAAAACTTGAAAAAATGATGAAATCATTTAATTTTAAAGAAGCAACAAAAAATATATTTCAAACAATTAATCCTTATAAAAAAAATGTTAAAAAAAATTATATTTTTATTCAAAAACTGATTATACCGTTTTTTAAACTTTTTGAAAAAACTTTTAAAATTGACTATGTTTTTTATAAAAACTTAAAAAATATAAAAACTATTAGAGTTAATAATCATTATTCTGATCATTATCCAATAATATCCTATTTTGAAGTTTAAGTAGATAAAAATTTTTTAAGCAATTTTTTTATTTTTAAAAAATAAGAATTAATATACTCTGAAGTAGTTTTTTTATCTAAATTATTTTTATCATAAACTTGCCCACCCATCTCATAATCAAAAATTTTTTTGGTAATTTCTTCATTAAGTATTAATCTTCTAAAAGTCGCTAAAAAATATTTATAAAAAAATTTTACTTCGCCTTCTTTTTTTATCCTTCTTAATGAAAAAACAACTGGTGAATTTTTAATAAATTTTGTTTGAACTCCATAATTAAAAACTCGCTCAATTAACTCATGATCTTCTGATATAAATAATTCTTCATTAAAACCACCAATTAAATGAAAAAAGTTTCGCTCAATAATAATTGATCCACCAAGAGAAAATTTTTTCGGTAATTTTTGAGAAAACTCAACTAAAGTATTAGCTAAATCAAATAATGGTTTATAAATTTTATCTTTTCTTGAGGGGATAGCATAAGGCACAAATACTAATCCTTTGTTTTTTAAGATAAACTTTTTAACTTTTGTTAAAAATGTTGATTTGATGCGACTATCAGCATCAAGAAATATTAAATAATCTCCCTTTGCTTTATTAGCTCCAAAATTTCTTTGACTAGCAACATTTTTTTTATTTGATTTAAAAAAGGATAATTTTAAAAATTTTTTATATTTTAATGCCACTTGTTTAGTATTATCTGAAGAATAACCATCAACAATAATTACTTCGAAATTAGTTTCTTTTTGTTTTTTTAAATCATCTAAAAGTTTTGGTAAAAATAATTCTTCATTGAGAGTAGGAATAATAATTGAAAAAAAAATATTATTCATAATATTTTTATTATTAATTATAATATAAAAATGAAAGTTTCGATAATCATTCCTGTTTTTAATGAGGAAAAATATATTGAAAAAGCTTTAAAAAGCCTTGTTTTTCAATCTGAAAAACCTAATGAAGTAATTATTGTTGATAATAATTGCAGTGATAAAACAATTAGTATTGCCAGAAAATTTAATAAAAAACTACCATTAAAAATCATTAAAGAAAAAAAACAAGGAATTGCTTATTCTCGAAACACTGGATTTAATAACGCTAATGGTAACATTTTAGTAAAATTCGATGCTGACAGTATCTTGCCTAAAGATTGGATAAAAAATGTAAAAACTATTTTTAAAAAAAATAAAAAAATTGTTGCTTATTCAAATCATTTTTACTTATATGATATGCCTTTTCTTAAAAAATCACTAATCCCCTCATATCTCTATCAATTTTTTTTTAAAATTTTATCTGGATATGGAGTGCTACTTGGCCCAGCTTTTGCAATAAAAAAAACTGTCTGGAAAAAAATAAAAAATGAAGTTTGTACTAATGATGATAAAGTCCATGAAGATATTGATATCACAATTCATTGTTCTTTTTATGGAGATATCTATATTGATAAAAACACGATTATTAATATCTCATCTCGAAGAATAAAATATAATCCCTTATCTTTTTTTATTGAATATCCTTTGATTTTTTTACGAATGCTTATTAGCCATCGAAAGCAACTCAGTCAAGGTCGTGGCCTCTTGAGGTTTTTTATCATCTCTAAATCGCTCAAGTCTAGGAAATCTTAAAGCATAACCAGCAGTATGAACTGGTGATTTTGTTATCTCATCAGCTCTTATTTCAACAACAATTTTTGGCTCAAGCCAAATATCACATTCCATAGTTTTATCGACTAAATAACTACTTGGTTTTTTTTGAATTTTTGTACGCCAGCTGGCGGATTGACTTTTAACTTTTAATTTTTTCCATTCCTCATCTGTTAATCCTGTGCCAATTTTTGCCACAGTTTTGTATTGATCATTTTTATCATCATAAACACCGACCAAAAAAGCACCAATGCCAAAACTAGTTCGCTTTCCTTTTCCTAAATCATAACCCATTACTACACAATCTATTGTGTCATTCACTTTTGAAGAATAGCTTTTTTTGTATTTGATCCAGTTCCATTCACGCGCGCCTGGTTTATAAACACCATTGATTTTTTTTGCCATTATTCCTTCAAGATTATTTTTAACTGCTTTATCAAAAAGCTCATCAAGTTTTTTTTCATCACTAATTTTTTCCTGATTAGCAATCAAAATCACTTCGTTTTTTATATCTTTTTTTGTCTCAATTGACTCTTCAAGTATTTTTCTTCTTTTAATAAATGGTTGGTTAATAAAATTTTCTCCGTCTTTATATAAAAGCTCAAAAACAAATAATCGAAGCGGAATTTCTTTAGCCACTTTATCAATATCGTATTTTCTTTTTCTTTGCACTGTCTCTTGAAAAGGTAAAAAATTACCAGTCTTTGGATTATAACCAATTGCCTCACCTTCAAAGATCATCTCTTTTGCTTTTACTTGTTTTTTTACTGCCTCAACAATATCAGGATACATAAAAGTGACATCTTCCAAACTTCTTGAAAAAAGCTTGACCTCAGGTACGGTCTTTTCAAGAACAGAACCTTTAAAGATCGTCCCTTTTTTATAATGAATTTGCAATCTAAATCCATCAAACTTTTCCTCAATTAAACATTCACCTAACTGATCAATAATCTCTTTTGCTGAAGATAGTCTTTCCGCTCTCATCATAATAATTGGTGTAAACACCTTTGGTTCAATTTTTTCCAAAGCAGCAACTCCTTTTTCTTTAACTAACCTGCCAATAAACCCAAGCTCTGGTCTGACATGATAAGCTTTTTCAAAAAGACTACGCAAACTTTTATTACCTGTTATCATCCAAGAATAACCATCAAGAATCGTCATATCAGAAAAACCCATTCTAATATTTCCAGTTGGAATCCTGACAATAAATTTTGCTGATATTGGATCAAGTTGACGAATAAGTTGAGATAAAAGACTTGTTTTTACTTCTTGACTACCCTCGCCTGAAGAAGTTGCTATTCGATAAAAAAAATCATAAACTTCATCTATCTCCATTTCTTTTTCTTCAAAAGAAAAAAATTGTTTTTTAAAATACTCAACTGTCTCTCCTAAATCACCGGTTTTTTTATATTCTTTTTCAAAATAACTTTTTTCAATATTTAAAGCTAAAATAATTGCTTTTATCACCATTTTTTCTGCCATACCAAACTCTATCCCCTCATAAGCTGGACGAACTCGACCTTGCAAAAGATAAACCACCTTTTCTATCTCACTAGGCGAAAGTTTTTTAAAAAGTTCAGCTAAAATCCGAGTAATCTCAAGCCGCGAAGTGTTTTTACTAATCTTTTCAAAATACTCTGCTAATTGACTAAATTTCATCGAAAATTAAATTTCTGAAAAAATTTTAATAAAATTTTTGATTTTTGATTTTTAATTTTTAATTTTTTATACCATCACATATCTCGCCGCTTTGGTACTACCAACCTTTTTTATCAATCCTTTTTTTATCAAATCTTGTAAATCTCTTAATACTGTGTCTTCAGACACCTCAGGAAAAATTTCTTTAAACATCTGATTTTGGAGATAACCAACCTCTTGAATATACTCAATCAATCTCATCTGTCTTTCTGTTAAAAATATTTGTTGACCGCCAAATTTTTCTTTTAATTTAACATCTTTTGATAACTTTAAAATTTTTTCCTTTACTTTTTCAAATTCAACTGCGGCTCCAAAAGTAAAATACTCAAGCCAAGCAGTTAAATCGCCAGATGAGGCTTTTTGAAGATTGTGATAATATGAAGCTGCGTCTTTGTCATAATATTCTTCAAGAGAAAAAAATCGTCTGATATCATATCCTCCTAAAAATAAAATCAATGTTGCCAACACTCTTGCTACTCGACCATTACCATCAATAAAAGGATGAATTCTAACCAGCTCATGATGAGCAATTCCTGCTTTTAAGACTGGATGAAGATCACTATTTTCTTTATTTAGCCAATAAACAAACTCTCTCATCAAAAATGGCACCTCAATTGCTGGCGGTGGCCGAAAAGTCACCTCGCCAGTAGCTGAGTTTCTGATAACCACTTGTTTTTGTCTGTATTCACCAGCTTGATCATCGTTTAGGATTTTATAAGTGATAATTTTGTGAAGTTTTTTAATCAATTGCTCAGTAATTTTTTCAATTTTTCTTTTCGCTTCCTCATCAATAAACTCAATTACTTTTCGGTAATTAATAATCTCTTGAATATCTCGCGGTCGACCTATTACTTCTTTTCCTGCTAAAATATTTTTCGCATCATCTTTAGCTAAAGCATTACCTTCAATATGAGTACCGTGATAAACTGACCGAATAATTGCATCTTCTTTAAACTGTTTTTCCCAAAGTGGTAAAAGCGGTGAATGCCTAATCACCTCCTCCGCTGCCTCAATCTTAGCAATATTAACAAGCGTCTTATTACTAATACTAAACTGCGGATTAAACATAAAAATATTATAACAAAGTTAAAAATAATTAAACTTTTAACTTTTAGTTTTGACTTTTGAATTTTGAATTTTGACTTATTAATTATATTTGATATTTGATTTTTGATATTTTATATTTATTTATATATGATCTATGCTTTAGATATCTCAGAAAACTTTGCTCCGGCAAAAATAAGCACCATCTCCACTCTTTTGAATCTTGTTTTACCTCTTTTAACAGCAGGCGCTGCTTTAATCACTTTATCAATGGCTTTATATGGCGCTTTTATGTACTTAACAAACGGCGACAAACCAGATGTTTTAAAAAAAGCGCAAGCAATCATTATCTATGCTTTTATTGGGCTTTTAATTGTTATTTCTAGTTTTGTTGCTATACAATTAATTGGTAAAATATTTAATATTCCAAAAATCATATGAAATTTTTATCACAACAAAAAGATATAAATGATATTTTTGGTACTGTTGAAGCACCAGATGCGATGAAATTTGGCGGTTCAGATCCTGCTTCTGGTTTAAGCAAACTAATTGCTTTTGGTATCAGACTTTTTATCATTGTCTCCGGAATGTTTTTGCTTTTATATATGTTATGGGGCGCTTTTGATTGGATAAACTCTGGCGGTGAAAAAGAAAAAATCAGTAAAGCTCAACAAAAAATCACTAATGCTTTGATTGGTATGGTTTTAATATTTGCCATTTTAGTTGTTTTTAATGTCTTTGCTGGTAATATGCTTGGAATAATTGATGTTGCTCCAGATGGAAGTTGGAGTTTTAAACTACCTACTTTACGATAAAAATCTTATTTTTTAACAGTAAATATATCTCATCTTTATAAACAACAAAATCATTTCCTTTTTGAAAAATATCTGAGTTTAGCTGACTTACATAATCGCCAGTTTTTCCTAAAACATAAACTACACCAGAATTTTTATCCCACAAATATATTTTTTCTAAATTTTTATTAGTAAAAACTTTAAAAAAATTAAATTTATTTGAAGGTAAATCATATTTAAAAGACTCTTTTGTACCTGATGTATATTTTAATATCAAGTTATTTCCAGATAAATAAACTGATCCATCAATAGCAAAAGAACTAATATCGCTAAGATTAATTGCCTCGCCTTTTTGAAAATATGAAGTTTTTTCTCCAAAACCATTATCAGTTCTTAAATATTTCCAAATCTCATCTTTTTCTCTATCAAGTAAATACAAATTACCATTATAAACTGATAAGTCTATAATCTCGCCCCAATCTTTATCTTTATCAATAACTTTTTTAGGTTTATTTTTATCAACTATCTCATAAACACCAACATCTTTAACATAAAAATAAACTTTACCCTCATATGAAGCTAATAAATTAGCAGATCTAATCTCAGAAAACTCAATTTTTTCTAAAGATTTTTTATCTAATGATAGATTGTAAATAACCCCCTTTCTTTTATTTAAAATATAAACATTGTTTTCTGATAAAATCATTTTTTCACCCTCTGCTTCTTTATCATCAACTGCCAAATCAAAAAATTCACTATAATTAGCCAACTCTTTTTTAACAATTTTGTTTTCTACTTCATTAATTTTTTTTTCTAAATCAGTTATTTTATTATTTTTTACTTTTAAATTTTCTGCTTCAGTTTTTAATTTATTTAACTCTTCTTTACTTTCTTGTAATAAAATTAATGCTCGATCCATATTCAAAAAAGCCACTTCTTGAGCGGTTTCTAATTTCTGATTAATTAATTCATTAACTTTTTTATATTTTTCCTCAATTAATAAACTATTTTTTCTTTTTACTCCTAAAATCATACTCCATAACAAAAGCCCAAAAAGAAAAACTGCCATAATAACTGTTAAAGTTTTTTGGTTATTTCTCATTGCTATAAAATAAGTTTTTAAAGAAGAAAAAATATCTATTTTATATTCTCTTTCAATCTCCCTCTCATTTTCTTCTTGATAAACTTCTTGTTTTAAAAACTCCACCATTATTGCTACTGCGCCTTGATCATTTTTATTTTTAATAAAAGGAGTAATTTCATCAACTATCTCTTTTGGTTTTTTATCTGCAAAAATTTCTTCCATTTTTACTCTTCCCCCAATTAAATTCAAAAAATTATCAGTAGTAAAAACAAAAAAATCTTCATCTTCTATCTCGCCTGAGGCAGTATTATCAGCATAAAGCAATAAACCATATTTACCTTTTCTTCTAATAAAAATTTTTCCTTCATTAATTGTTTTTAAATATAAAATATTTTCTTTTAAATAACCTGAGGCAAGAGAAAAACCAGTGGGAAAATTATTTTCAGTAATAATCGAAGAAATAAACTCATCAAATTCAGACAAATTATTAATTAAATATTTTTCTATCGTTAATTTTTGTTTTATCTTTGTTTTTATTGACTCAACAATCTTATAACCTTGATCGTTATTCAACCCTGAATAAATTTCCAAACATAAAAATAATCCATCTTGAACAATCACTGCTGAAAATCCACCTTTTTTTTCTTCACCTAAATAAAAAGATACAATATCTTTAAACATCTTATATTAAAAATATAGCAAAAATTAATAAAATTAAACCAGCAGTAATTTGTAAAGAACTAATAAAAATTATTAAATAATTAAATTTATCATCTAAACTTTTTACCATTATTTTTATATTTTTTGAGACTACTAAAGCATACAAAAGATAAATAATTGCTAAAATAATTAAAGCAATTTTAAAAATAAGATCAAAAATAATTTGAGTTAAAAAAGAACTATTCAACATGTTTTTTGCTTAATAATTTATTAATTTGATCAACAATTTTTGATGGATAAGGAACATCATTAAACTCAATATAATTTTCCATACCTGCTGTTTGAATATATATTGATCCATAATCAAAAAGAGAGCCAAAAAATCCACTACCTTTTATAGTAATATCCTCAATATTATTAATCCTAGCAGTTGTTATTTCTCGATATAAAATACCACTAAAATCTATATCAACTAATCTTTTATTAGTTAAAATTCCAACATTAAAGTACCAATGTAAAAAATAATAAAAAGCAAAACTTGCAATAAAAACAATCGCAAAACAATTAAAAACAAAAATTTTATTAAAACTTAAAAATTGAGGAAGAAAAAAATTAATAAATACTGTTAAAATAATAAGAATTATTGTATTCATTATCCAGCCTAATTGAGTAAAAGGATGAGCACGCATAAGAAGAATAATCCTTTCTCCTTCTTCATATGTCTCAAACTTTATATCAGGATTTATTTCATATGAAAACAATAATCGACTTTCTTTTTTGATATTGTTTTCCATTAGAAATATTATATAATATTATTGTCCCGGTTATTAGAGCGACTTGGAACCACCCTTCCTCATCCCGAACAAGGAAGTGAAACAAGTCAGCGCCGATGATACTACTCGACTTAGTCGAGGGGGAAAGTAGGTCATAGCCGGGACATTTTTTATATTATATTTTTTTACAACCATTAATTAGTTCTTTTAAACTCGTATTTTTTGGTAAATAAAGTTTACCAATATTTTCTAACTGATTTATATCCATATTTAAATAACTTTCAATAAAAGAAGCATAAGGTGATAAATCATATTTTTTTATCTGGCCAAGGCTATTGATCTCTAAATCAATTTTTTTCTTATTAATCTCTAATTTATATTTCTCATTATTAAACTCATACTGACACAACCAATGATCATCCAAACTAATACCAATTTTTTCTAATTTTTGTGTCAGTACTGTAATTGGTGTTGTTGATATTTTTATTTCTTTTTTTAATGAATAATTATTTTTAAAATCAACTTCTGGTTTTTGATTAAATTTTATAATTAAAGCAAGAATAACAATAATAATTGGCGTGATAATTACTGCTTTGGAAACATAATGAAAGAAGTCATCCATAAACTTATTTTATCAAAGAAAAAATGCTATTTTTGTGCTAAAATATTTTATTATTTTTGGGGAGTGGTGTAACGGTAACACGCCTGACTTTGGATCAGCGCGACTCTAGGTTCGAATCCTAGCTCCCCAACAATTATCTTTCACTTCTTTTCGCTACTCTTCGCTCAACAAAGGAAAGAATTTTTTTTCGAATTCGAAGATTAAGAGGAGTAACTTCTAAATATTCATCATCAGCAATAAAATCAAGACATTGTTCAAGAGAAAGTTTTGTTGCTGGGGTTAAGGGTATTGATACGCCTTCGCCGGCTGACCGATTGTTAGTTAGTTTTTTTTCTTTACAAACATTAACCTCAATATCAAACTCTCTTGTTCCTACTCCAACCACCATTCCTTCATAAATTTTCTCACCTGGCGACACAAAAAGCACGCCTCGATCTTGGGCATTAACCAATCCATAAGTCATTGCTACACCGCTTTTTATTGCCACCAAAGCGCCATTTCTAAGTGAATCGATTTTTTCACCTTTAGGAAAATATCCTAAAAAATAAGTGCTCATTATTGCTGTTCCGCGAGTTTTTGTCAGTAAAATTGAGCGAATTCCTAATAAATTTTGATCAGAAATTTTGTATTTTAAACGAACATTTTCTCCATTATTTACCATATCAAGCAATATCCCACGTCTTTTTCCAAACTCCTCACTTACCTCTCCTAAAAAATTTGCAGGAATATCAATTGTCACTTCCTCATATGGTTCACACAAAACTCCATCAATTTCTTTATAAATCACTTGTGGTTTAGACACTTGTAGTTCAAATCCCTCTCTTCTTAAAGTTTCAATCAAAACTGAAAGATGAAGTTCGCCTCGACCAGCAACAATAAAATTACCACCAACTGGATCCTCTTCAATTTTTAAACCAATATTTGTTTCTTTTTCCTTAAGAAGTCTTTCTTTTATTTGTCGTGATGTCCCATATTTTCCTTCCCGACCAGCAAATGGTGATGTATTTGGACCAATAGTGATTTTGATTGTTGGATCAGCCACTTTAATTGATGGTAAACTTTTTGGAAAATCAGGAGAAGTGACTGTCTGACCAATATTTATCTCTGGAATTCCTGCAATTGCCACAATATCACCAGTAACAATCTTATTAACTTCTTTTTTATTTAACCCTTCAAATGTATAAAGTTTTTGGGCTTTATAAACTCCTAAAACTTTATCGTCTTCAACTAAAGCAATATTTTCATTTAGATTTAACACTCCTTGATTGACTCGACCAATACAAAGTTTACCAACATAATTATCTCTATCTAAAGTAGAAATCAACATTTGAAAAGGTTTATCCTCATCTTTATTAGCATTTGGTAAATCAGCAATTATTGTTTCAAACAAAGGCCTTAAATCACCTGGTAAATCTGAAGTATATTTTTCTGGTAATTTTTCAAATACTTTCCCATCACGACCAACAGCGTAAAAAGTCTTAAAATGAAGATAGCTCTCATCTGGCGCCATTTCTAAAAATAAGTTCTCTACTTCTCTTAAAATCTCATTTGGTCGCGCATCTTTTTTATCAATTTTATTAATTACCAAAAAAATTTTTAAACCGGCCTCAATTGCTTTTTTTAAAACAAATCTTGTTTGAGGTAGTGGTCCTTCAGCAGCATCAACAAGCAAAATTGCTCCATCAGCCATATTAATTGTCCGCTCAACTTCACCAGCAAAATCAGCATGACCTGGAGTATCAATAATATTAATTTTTACAGGTTCACTAAAACCTTTTGGTTGATAAAAAACAGCCGTATTTTTTGCTAAAATTGTAATTCCTTTTTCCCGCTCTAACTCATTTGAATCCATTATTAAAGTCTCACTCATCTCTTTTTGATTTTCTCTAAAAGTATGAGTTTGTTTAAGCATGGCATCAACCAAAGTGGTTTTACCATGATCAACATGAGCAATAATGGCAATGTTTCGAATATTCATAATTTAAAAAAAATAACCCCGACTTTATCGTCGGGATTATTTAATTATACTAAAAAAACTTCAAAAAAGTTGATTACTCAGTTGGTTGAGGAGTTGGAGAAAGAGTCTTTTTAAGATTATATACTTTTACTTCCTCAACCTCAATTAATTTAGATAATGTTTTATCCCAAACACCTTTAACTCTGACTCTTTGACCAACTTTTAAATCAGTGTATGTTAAAGTTTTGTTATCATTATCAACAAATTTAGCATTACCAAAATAAACTGTGATTTCTCCTCGATTTAAAGTTTTAATAACAAAGCTGTCACTATTTTTTGCAATTACTTCACCAAAAAATGCTCCCCAACGTTTTTGAATTGAGTTATTACGGATTAAAACTGCCTCAATCACAGTTTTTGTCTCATCAGTATAACGGACAATTACATTAACTTCATCACCAACTGAAAACTCATTTAAACTTGCTTTTCCCCAAAAATGACGACGAAGTTGGGTCTTTTCAGTAATATTAACTTGATAATTTTTGCCTTCTTTATCAACTATTTTTAAATAATTATCACCAATTTCAGTTATTTTTCCAGTGACTTTGGCTGGTTTTAATGCCTGAAGTTTTTCTTTTACTTGATTTTTTATTTGCTCAAGAAGACCTTTATTTTCTTCTCTTACTTCTTTTCTTATTTCTTTAGGAGAAACTGAAGGATTAGCGCTAATTCTTAATTGTATTTCCTCACGTGTTTCTTCTCTTATTGTTTTAATTGTTGGTTGAACTTCATTTTTTATTGCTTTAATGGTCGGTTTTATTTCTTGTCGATAAATTTTTACCGGAAAATTTTTAACTTCTTTTTCTTCATCTGCTTTAACTTGAACACCATAACTAAAAACTAATAAAAACATTAAAAAAAGAACTGTGTTTTTTTTCATAAAAATATTTAAAAAAACTTTTAATTTAAACTTTTAACTTTTGTCCGCCAGCTGGCGGATTTGAATTTTGCCTTATATTTAATATATGCGGCAACTAACAAAAAAGTTGCAATTATTGATTAATTGTTTGCAAATAAACAACTATTTCTTTTTCAGCGTAATTACCATTAGCATCATTGGCAGAGACAGTTAATAAATTTTCTCCTTCATCAAGTTGATAATCTAAAGAAAAATTACCTTGATTGTCTGCTTTAGTTTTTTTATCATTGACAAAAACTTCAGCGTCTGAAGCAGTTTTTCCTGAGATTTTTATATTTGGATTTGAAAAAACAGCATTTTCTTTAGGTTCATTAATTATTAAATCAATACCGCTTTTTACTGGTTTCTCAGTTGGAATTTGTTGAAAATTTAAAGTTTGATTTTCATTTTTAACATTTTCTTTTGTAGTTAATTGATTTTTTATATTTTTTAAAACTGGATTTTTCTGCAAACTCAAAATATATCCAGTAACAACTGCTAAAACTCCTAAAATTACCAAAGCAATAATTGTTTTTTTCATAGTTTTCTAAAAAAATTTATTAAACTTTTAACCTTATTTTTTAAGATACTCCAATTTTTTATAAAAGTCAAAAAAAGATATAAAAAAATTAGAAATAAAAATAAAATTATAAGTAGTAAATACTTTGGTATTTCCATCCAAAAAACATAAACATTATCTAAAAAATATCTTTTTATCACCTCAAAATCCTCTCCATAGAAATTAAATAAATCAAAACTTTTTTGTTCCTGCAAAATCTCAAAAAATATTTCAAAAAAAATTAATAAAAAAAATCCTATCCCAAGCATTAAAATAATTTTTAAAAAAAGATCAATGGTTGTTTTTTTTAACTCCCAAAAATAAACTTTTTTTAATACTTTATTTTGTAAATTATTTTTATTTTTCATTATCGATTATTAATTATTAATTATTAATTATTAATTATTAATTTTTTCCTAGTTCTTCTTATTATAGATTTTACTGTATTAATAGGTTTTTTTAATTTTTGAGCAATTTCGCTATAACTATAACCATCAACTAACATTAAAAAAATTTCTTTTTCTTTCTCATTTAATTTTTTTAAATAATCATTTATTTCAAAATTATCATTATTATTAAAGAAAAAATTAAATTTAGAAACAAGTTTATCAGTTAAAGAATAATTCTCCTTTTTACTTCGATAATACATTTTTATCTCATTCTTAGTAATCTGTAATAGAAAAGGAAGAATTTTCTTATTTTCATCAAATCTATTAATTGATTTATAAAACTTAAAAAAACTTACCTGAATAATATCATCAACATCTTGTTTTTCAAACACTCTTTCATTAACAAATTTTTTGACAATCAAAAAATATTTTTTAAAAATCATCTCAAAATAATTTATCTCTCCCTTTTTTATTTTCAAAATCAATTCTTTATCAGTCATAAGTTAAAGTAATATAATTTTATCAATTTCTGTTAAAATAACTTTATGAAAACATATTGTTTTATTGATGCTTCTAATCTTTTTTATGGTGGAGAAAAAAAGTTTAGGTTGGAAAATTGATTATAAAAAGCTTTTAAATTATTTGAGAAATAAATATAAAATATTAAAAGCATATTATTATGCCGGTGTGGAATTATGTGGTTTTCCTTATTCTGTTTTAAACGATAAAAAAATTAATTTAAGAAAGTTGTTAAAATATTTAATTAAAAATAATCAAGATTCTAAAATTATCCAAAGAGTTAAATTCTATTTAAAATTAGAGTCTTTTGGATATATTTTAAATTTAAAACCAGTGAAAATATTTAAAGATGGTAATCATTTAGTTAAAAAAGCAAACTGTGATGTCGACTTAACTTTTGATTTAATGCGTTATTTTGATAAATACAATAGTGTTTTAATTTTATCCGGTGATGGAGATTTTGCAGTTATTTTAAAGTATCTTATTAAAAAAAATAAAAAAGTTATTGTTTTAGCAAGAAGTGAAAGAACTGCCCGCGAAATTAAACAACTCGTTAAAGGTAATTTCCGAGATTTTATAAAAATAAAAAATTATATAGAATTTATTGATAAAAAATAAGGAGAGGACATGCGAAATATCCTCTCCACGTTTAGTAAAAAATATTATAAATTAAAATATATTTTATGTCAAGTTTTAAAAACGGAAAAGTGTTGCTTATTGGTCGACCAAATGTTGGTAAATCAACTTTTTTAAATAATGTTATTGGTCAAAAAGTAGCGATCACCTCACCAAAACCGCAAACAACTAGATTTACAATTAGAGCCTTATATCAAGATGAAAGAGGAGAAATAATTTTTATTGATACTCCTGGATTAATGAGAAAAACTGAAGATCAGTTATCTGAAAATATTAATAAAAAAACCCTTCAAGCTATCAATGAAGAAGTTGATTTAGTTTTATATATGGTTGATCACACAAGAAAACGAGATTTTGAAGAAGCAAGAGTTTTGGGACTTGTTCGCCAAATTGAAAAACCAAAAATTTTAGTGATTAATAAGATTGATATTCAAGACAAATCATATCTTGCTCAATATAAATTTTTAGAAGAAGAAGATTTTGTTGATATTTTTGAAATTTCCGCTTTAAAAAAACTTCATATTAAACCATTACTTGATAAAATTTTTGAACTTTTACCAGAAGTTGACAATTCGAAAAAAACTGAAAATATTAATCCTTATCCCCTGCTTAATATTGACTCAAAGACATTTATTGCCGAACTTATCCGAGAAAAAGTTTTTTTAATGATGGGTGAGGAAATTCCCTATACTACTACCGCTATTGTTGATGAAATTACAGAGCGGGAAAATGGCGTAATGTATATAAAAGCAAGAATTTTAACGAATAATGAAAGATACAAAGGTATGCTAATTGGCGCCGGCGGTCGAAAAATTAAAGAAATCGGTTCATACGCTCGAAAAGAAATCTCTTTGGCAACAGGAAAAAAAGTCTATCTTGATCTAACAATCGAGGTTGATCCTCATTGGATGGAGATTTATATATAAAATTATATTTAATATTTAATTTTAATGATGATGTTGTTTTTCGTACTCTTCTGCTTCTTGTTTTGTCTGATGAACTGTACCATCTGGATGATTTGGCGGTGAGTAAATTGTGTAAAGTTTTAAATCTTTATCACCAACATTTATTACATTATGCCAAGTCCCAGCTGGTATAATAAACACATCATCTTCTTTAACAGTAAACTCTTCTTCTCCATTGTTTAAAGCCACCTTTGCCTCTCCTTGTTCAATTCGAAAGAATTGATCAACTGTCTCATGAATTTCGTTACCAATCTCCTCACCTGGCTTTAAAGACATTACTACTAACTGACTGTATTTTCCAGTAAACAAAACTTTTCGAAAATAACTATTTTCCAAAGTTTCCTTTTCAATATTTGTGTGATAACCTGCCATAGTTTTCCTCCTTTTTGAAAATTTGTAATAACTAATAAATATACTATAATTATAGTAGTTAAAAATTTTAAATCCATATGAAAAAAATTCTACCAGTCATCGTTATTGTCTTAGCAATTGCTTTAGGATTGTTTTTGTTAAAAAATCAAAAAGGTCAACTACCTAATGTCTCACTAACAGAAAAAAATAAAGTTAATCAAACATCAAAAAATATTGTTCAAGGAATAAAAGATTTAATCACTTCAAATGTTAGTATTAAATGTGTTTATGAAATGGCTAATGGTAGTAAAGTTACCAGTTATTTAAAAGGAAAAGATAAAATCAAATCAATAATTGAAAGTAATAATGTAAAATCTGAGGCAATGATTATTAATGGAAAAATGTATTCTTGGGATGATAAAACAAAACAAGGAATCGTTATGAGTATAGATAATTTACCTCAAGGGCAAAAAAACGAAAAAACAACTGTTGAAGATCCAGAAAGATATATTGACGAACTAGAAAAAATGAAGGCTGTTTGCCAAAAAGAAAGTTTTCCTGAAAGTATTTTTCAACCACCAACTGATGTAAAATTTCAGGATATGGATAAAATTCAAGAGATGATGCAAGGAGAAAATTTGCAAGATTTAATGAAAGAAGTGTCAACAAATGAAGAAAAATAAAATTTAATAATTTTTTTAGTTTTAAATTATTAAACTTTTTATCCTTTCCAAACACTCTTCCTTCCCCAAAATCTCCATTGACTCATTTAGGGGAGGTGAAATTTTCTTTCCGGTAATTGCCACTCGTAAATCCATAAAAAACTTTCCAGTTTTTAAATTTTCTTCTTTGACCAATTGCATCATTTCTTCACCAATTTTTAAAGCAGTAAATTCATTTATTTTTTCTAATCTTTGATAAATTTTTCTCAATAACTCTTTTTTATCTTTTAAATCCACCTCATAACTTTTTGGTCTTTCATAAAAAAACTGACAATAATCCCAATAATCAGCTAATTTTTTTACCCTCTCTTGCACTAACGGCAAAGTCTTCTCCACCATTTCCTCCGGTAAATCTTTATTATGATATTTTTTATAGTATTTCAATATTTGATATTTGATATTTGATATTTGATATTTTCTAATGTATTCCCCATTCATCCACTCAAGTTTTACCGGATCAAAAATCGGCGCAGTCTTTTGAATGTCTTTTAGATCAAAAACTTTTATATACTCATCAAGAGAAAAGATCTCTTTTTGCTCTGGATGACTCCAACCCATTAAAGCTAGATAATTGACTAACACTTCAGGCAAAAATCCTTGCTCCAAATACCAAGACGCCCAAACTGGATTTTTTCTTTTTGAAAGTTTTGATCTGTCGGGATTTCTTAAAAGCGGTAAATGAGCAAATTGAGGTAAATCCCAACCAAATGCTTGATAAAGTAAAATATGCTTTGGAGTTGAGGGAAGCCATTCTTCAGCTCTTATTACATGAGAAATCTTCATTAAATGATCATCAATAACAACTGCCAAATGATATGTCGGATAACCATCAGATTTTAAAAGCACTTGATCATCAATATCATTAGTATTAAATCTTACATCGCCTCTTATTAAATCATGAACAACAATCTCTTGATTATCAGGAATTTTAAGTCGAACTACAAAACTTTTATCTTTAACATCCTCATATTTTAAATTTAAACTTCGACAATGACGATCATATCGAGGAGGTTTTTTTTCTAACATCTGTTTTTTTCTTACTTCATCCAATCTTTCTTTTGAACAAGTACAATAATAAGCGGCTCCTTTTTTAACTAATTCATGAGCATATTTTTGATAAATTTCCAATCTATCTGATTGACGATACGGACCATAAGGACCACCAACTCGTGGCGACTCATCAGGAATAATCCTAACCAGCTCTAAAGTATTTAATATTCTTTCCTCTGCCCCCTCAACATATCTTGTCCTATCGGTGTCCTCAATTCGAACAACAAACTGACCATTATGTTTTTTCGCCCAAGCAAAATTTACTAAAGCAGTGGCAATTGAGCCAACATGAAGATCTTGACCAGTAGGTGATGGCGCAATTCTTGTCCTAATCATACTTTTAAATTATATAATAAAACTTATGATTATTACCGATCTTTTAAAATTTTGTCCAAATTGTCAATCTAAACTTAATAAAAATAACAATTTTATTTCTTGTCAAAACTGCTCTTTTTATTTTTATCACAACCCTTGTCCAACTAATGGTGTAATTTTTTACAATAACAAAAAAGAGGTTTTACTAGTTAAAAGAAAATATCCTCCTAAAAAAAATTATTTTGATATACCCGGTGGTTTTATAAATTTAAATGAAACTCTAGAACAATCTATTTTTAGGGAAATAAAAGAAGAGATAAATATTGAAGTTAACATCAAAAAATTAAAATATCTAACAAGTACTGTTGATAAATATTTATTTAAAAAAATTAATCAAGTTACTTTATGTTTTATTTTTATTTATAAAATTTCTGAAGATGAAGTAAAAAATATAAAAGCCAATGACGATGTTTCCTCATACGAGTTTTTTTCTGAAAAAAAATTTCCTTGGGAAAAAATTGCTTTTGAAGGGGTTAGACAAGTTTTTAAATTATTCTTTAGCTCTTTTAAAAATTCTTAAAAAACCATAAAAACCAAAAATCACTGGTAAAAGTAAAATTGATGAATATCTAACAATATCTTTTTGATTATCTGACAATGCTGGTAATGTATAAAAATTAACTGATCTTGATTTTATTCCTGATAATGCACCTGATGAGATCATATTGTCAACTAAATTAAAAACAAACTCTAAATTATTATTTTGTGAACTAAATTGATCATAAACAAATCTTGATGAAGGAATAACAACAATTTTTAACTGATTATTTTTTTTCAAACCGGCAATCAATGGAAAAGTTTTTAGATCAGAAGCGGATGGTTTAATAATATTTTCCGGACTAACAATCATCGCTGATGATGTTGAGTATTTTTGCTGCCATGACTTATCAATTGAGGATACTAAGACTTCTTTCTCAAAAGATCCATTCTTTTGAAAATCAACTGACGATACCCAAGGAAAGGTCAATACATTAACATTCGAAAATAAACTATATTTTTTATTAAAATTATTAGTTTTTATCCAATAAGGATAATTAGTAATAAATTGATAATTGGCACTACCAAAATTAACCATTTCAGAGGCTAAAGATAAAATCAAATTTTCATTAACTTTTACTCCATAATCAGCCAATAACCCATTTAAATTATGATTAGCTTTTGAAACATACAAACTATTTTTATCTACCCAAACACCATCAACAAAAAAAATTGCTTGTCCACCATTGTTTAAATAACTTTTTATTTTTTCTATTTCTTCATCTTGATAACTCTTTTGATTATCATCAAAAATCAATGCTAGTTTATAATTTTTATCAATTTCTTTTACTGGTGAATCTTTGTCAATTTGAAAAAAGTTAACTTCATACTGTTGACGAAGAATTTTTTTAAGAGTCGCTAAATCATCAGTTTCCTCTCCTAATTCAAAAACTTCTTTTTTCCCAATAACAGCAATTTTTTCTTGTTTATCACTGGTTAGTTTATAAATAAGTGAAGTGATATTGTATTCTAAATTATCTAAATCATTAGCTTGATAAATAATCTCAGTCTTATCTTTATATTTTACAACAATACTAAAATAAATTTTTTTTACTTGATAAGCATCTTTTTCCAGTTGTGAATATTGAAACTCAGGAATACCAAGTTTATCTACCTCATCTTGAGCTTTAGTATCTTTTTTTGGATCTAAAATTTTCACCTTAACTTTTTTTGATGCTCGTTGATATTCATTTAGAAAATCAACTACTTCATTTTTCAAAGGTATTAATCGACTAGGTAAATCAGATGAGGAAACATAAAAACTTATCTCTAAATTATCTTTTAATTTTTTTAAAATTTTTTCAGTTGATGAAGATAATGAGTAAGCTTTTCCAGATGATAGATCTAATTTTAAATTAACAAAAGAAAAAACTAAATTTAAACCAACAAAAGATAATAACAATATTAAAACTGTTGATTTTTTAAAAACATTAATAATATTTTTAATCATAATTAATCTCGCTTTTTTAAATCGTTAATTGTTAAAAATAAAAATAATAAAGTAACGCTTAAAAAATAAACTAGTGATTTTAAAGTAATGACTCCATTAATAAAATTTTGCAGATGATAAACAGGACTAAAATAAATTAAGTTATCAATCACAATTCTTGGCAATACTGATCCCATAAACTCACTTGATATAACAATTAAAAAAAATATTGACAAAAGTGAGATAAAAAAAGCAATTAATTGATTTTTGGTTTTATTGGATATGTAAATAGATAAACTGATTAAACTAGCACCAAACAAAATCTCGCCCAGATAACCAACTAAAACCTCGCTTAGTGATAATTTTGAAAAAATAAATAAAAAAATCACAAATCCTAAAGTTAAAGCTAAACTTATTCCATATAAAATCAACAAAGAAAAAAATTTTCCTAAAACAATTATTTTTTCATCAATTGGCAATGTCAATAATACCTCGATTGTGTTTAATCTTTTTTCCTCAGCAAAAATTCTCATTGATAAAGCAGGAATAAAAATCATTAAAAACCAAGGTAAAATATTAAACAAAGATTTTATCGAAACAACTGAGGAAACAAAAACATCTTTAATGTAAAAAAAATTAACAAAAATCGCAAAAAGAACAACAACAATATAACCAATTGGATTATTTAAATAAAAATCTAATTCTTTTTTAACCACTGTTTTCATAAAATAATGTTTTTGTTATTAATTTTTTTTAAACATTTACTACTGTCATGCTGAACTTGCTTACTCTGCGATTTAGTAAAATTTCAGCATCTCCTGTTGTCATCTCGAATTTATTTCGGGATCTCTTTTGAGATTCTGAAATAAATTCAGAATGACATTGGAATCCCCAAATCATGACTAAAATAACAGATAAGTCAAGTTCGGGATGACAAAACAAAAACTTTTAACTTTTAATTTTTAACTTTTAATTTAAACAGTCTCTCCACTCCTCCTTTTTCTTTTGGCTTTTTACCATCATAGACGATCTGTCCCTTATTGATGATGATTAATCTTGTTGCAATTTCTTCAACTTCAGACAAAATATGAGTTGAAAAAATAACAATTTTATTTTTAGCAATTTTTTTAATTAATGATTTTATTTTGTCTTGCTCAATTGGATCAAGACCTGAAGTTGGTTCATCTAAAATCAAGATTTTTGGATTACCCAGTAAAGCCGCTGCTAATCCAACTCTTTGCTTATACCCTCGAGATAACTCTTCAATTTTTTTATTTACAACCTCAGTTAAACCAACATTATTTATCACTTCCTCTAAATTTTTCGCTTTTTTTATCTTTCCAACAAAATCCAGATACTCCCTCACTTTCATCTCCTGATATAAAGGATTATTTTCTGGAAGATAACCACAATTTTTTAACACCTCAACTCGATTCTCAATTGGATCTTGATTATTAATAATTATTTTTCCTTTTGTTGGTTTTAAATAACCTAAAATCAATCTCATTGTGGTTGTCTTTCCTGCGCCATTTGGGCCTAAAAAACCAATGATCTCGCCTTCTTTTGCTTTAAAAGAAAGATTATCAACTGCTTTTTTTTCAGCAAAGAATTTTAAAACAGACTCCAAGATAATCATAAGATATATTTTATAGCAAAAAAATAAATCTCATTCAATATTTAATTTTAAAAAACCAAGATAAGATCTTAAAAAATAATCTAAATTTTTTACTTCCTCTAAAAAATCTAATTTTTTATTTTTTTTATAACTAATTGATCCCAAAACAATCAATAAAAGATAAAAAAATATTACCTCTTTTTTTCCTTGATTTAAATGATTATTAAAATAACTATTTAAAAATAAATCAATTAAATTCAAATTATCATAAAAAGTAAGCTTGATTGAATATGCTAAATCCCAATATAAATCTCCCCAAAAAGCATTCTCAAAATCAAAAAAATCAACCATATAAAAACTATCTTTTTCCTCTCTAACAATAAAATTAGCTGGATAAAAATCAAAATAAATTAAGCCCTCATTGACTTTTTTTGGATCAATTTTTTTATAATAATAATTAACAATCTTTTTAATTAAATCTTTTTTTTGATAATTAATTTTTTCTAAAATAATAAAACTTTTTCTTATCCATTTTTTAAGAAAAATATCTTTCCACTCTTTTTGATTATATCTTTCCAGTATGGAAAAAATTTGTTTATTATATTTAATTTTTTTCCCTATTGTATGAATTTTTCTTAAAGATTGACCCATAAACAAAACTAATTTTTCTTTTTTTAAATTATCAATCAAATATTTATCAGCAGATCCTAAAGGATTGTAATCTTTTTTAATAACAAAAAATTTTTTCTCTTTTTTTAGTTCTTGAGAACTTTTTTTTATTATTCCTTGACTCACAAAAAAATCATGAATCGCTAAATCTTTTTTTAATTGATTTTCTTTATTAATTGGTATAAATTTTAAGATTTCTTCACTATTACTAAAAAAACAATAAAAAACAAAATTATCAGAAAAAGTTGGTATCAACTTAAAAAATTTTGGTCTCTCTTGATTTTTAAAGTATAGAAAAAGATCATCGAGTAAATTTTTAGGAAAATTTAATGGTTTTTGAAGACCAATACCAATAATATAGGGATGATTTTTTCCATCAAAAATAATCTGGGTGACTGAAGCATTATCAATTGAAAAAATATCTCTTTTTTCAAAAAAACTCCCCTTTTCTTGATTTAAAAATGTTAAAAATATTCTAATTATTCCTTCATGAGTAACTATTAAATAACTTTTATTTTTAGAAAAATGATATTTTTTTAAAAAAAAATTTATTCTTTGATAAACATCAGCCTTTGATTCACCGCCTGGAAATGGAGTGTTAAATCTATTTTTTTGATATAAATAAAAAAAATCTTTAAATAAAACTTGGATTTCTTGATAAGATTTTCCTTCTAAATGACCTAAATCAATATCAATTAAATTATCATCAATAATTACTTCTTTAATTTTTAATTTTTCCGCTAAAATTTTAGCAGTTTGAACTGTTCTTTTTAATGGAGAAACAAAAATTTTATCAATCTTAATTTTTTTATCTAAAAAACTATCTCCTAATTTTTTTACTTGATTTTTTCCTTTTTCAGTAAGCGAAGAGTTATCACCACGAGCAAAAATAAGATTATTTTCTTCTCCTTTGACATTGCCTTCTGATTGACCGTGGCGAACTAAATAAAAAATCATATAAAAATAACAATTTAATTTTTATATTATGATAAAATCTTATAATTATAAAATTTTTATGTTAAAAATAAAATCAATAAAAAACAAAACTTTTCTTGGTATTTTTGCTCATCCTGATGATGATGCTTTTGGTCTGAGTGGAACATTGATAAAACTTAATCAAAACAATAATCAAATTTATGAGATTTTTATTACCAGTGGTGACGCGGGCACTAACCAATTAACTGGAAAAAAAGAAAAAAATTTAGGAGAAAAAAGAGAAAAAGAAGCCCTTGCTGCTGGAAAAATTTTTAATATAAAAAAAATTTGGTTTTTAAGATACAAAGATGGATCACTTTCCAATAACCTTTATCATCAAGTTGCTGAAAAAATTGAAAAAATAATAAAACAAATCAAACCTGACTTCCTTTTAACTTATGAATGGCGCGGAGTTTCCGGACATATTGATCATATTTTTACTTCAATGGTCACTAGTTTTTTAGCACAAAAATATCATCTGACTGTTTTTTATTATGCTAGAATCAAAACTAACAAAAAAAGACCTCCATATTTTATCTTTTTTCCACCAGGATATAATAAAAAAGACCTTGATCTGATTGTTGATGTCAGTGATGTATTTGATAAAAAAATAAATGCAATGAAATGCCATCAAACCCAAATCGAAGATGCAAAAAGAATCATCGAATTTTACAAAGATTTACCTAAAGAAGAAGGATTTTTTATTAAGAAGTTTTAGTTTTTATCTTTTTGTCAATAATCCAAAAAAATTTGAGCTTTTATTTAGTTTATCTTTTAACCACTTCGCCAGCTTTACTCAAATAATAATCAGCTCAGGATAATAGATAACCATAAGGATTAACTCCTCTGCATTTTGACACTTACTTACTCAATAAACTTTACCAAACGCTCTTCTAAACTGTGATAAAAAAATTTGTCAATTGCATTTTTTCTTATTCTGAAGCTATTTAAAAAAATATAAAAATATATAAAAAATAGACTGTTATAATAACCTAAATATGAAAATTGCTTTAGTCCAATTTAGGGTAAAAAAATTAAACAAAATCTTAAAACAACTTTAAAAAGAGTTGATAAATTTATTAATACAGCCTCTAAAAAAAATTGTTCTTTAATTTGTTTTCCTGAAGATTTTTTATTTGGACCTTTTGATTATTATGACAAAAAACAAATAGAAAAAATTTTAAACAAAACTCCTCAAATTATTAAATGGTTTTCCCAAAAAGCAAAAAAATTTAAAATCAACATCATTGCCGGAACTTTAATTAGAAAAGAAAAAAATAGATTGTTAAACAGTTGTTTTGTCTTTAATAAAAACGGAAAAATAATTTATATTCACAACAAACAAAAGTTGGTTCCTTATGGTTTTGAAAAAAATAATATTACAAAAGGAAACAACATTATTAAAACTTTTTCTATTAACAATATAAAATGCGGAGTTTTAATTTGTCGCGAACTTTTTTATCCAGAGCTTTTTCAAACCTTAAGAAAAAAAGAGATTGAGATAGTTTTTATTCCTGCTTTTTGGTCAAAAAGATCAAGTGATTATCTAAACCATCAATTAAAAAATAAATATAACTTTTTATCTGAGATGCGCGTTGTTGATACTCTATGTCAAGCGAGAAGTTTTAAAAATGAGATTGCTATCTGTTTTGTCAATGCTTGCGGTAATTTAAAAAACAAAAATAACTTTGATGTTCTTTTAGGAAGAACTCAAATCTGCTATCCATTTTACGGCTGTGTTAAAAAAATAAATCAGAATAAAAAGGCTCTAATAATTTTTAGATATAATCAATCAATTATTAAAGACGCCCGAAAAGCTTATCAAATATTCAAACAATAAAAATCATTTTGATTCACACTGACAATTTTCGCAATTAAAATTTTCGCAACTACAATCTTTTGATATTCTTTCAAAAGTCTCTTCAATCGCTTTCCAATCTAAATTTTCAAAAAAAGCATCAATATAGGAGGCACGATTGACGCCATAATCGATAAAATAAGCATGCTCATAAGTATCTAAAGCTAAAATTGGTTTGGCATACCAGACTGGGAAAGTATTTTGGGTATCACCTAAATAATTAAAAAGTCTTCCCTCTTTTTCATTCCAAGCAGTCCAGACCCAACCACGAGCAGCAATACCTGTGGCTTTCAGATCTTTTTTATACGCTTCAAAAGAGCCAAAATCTTTTTCAATTTGTTTTAATAACTCTCCAGTTGGTTCTCCACCTTCACCTCCCAAATGACCAAAATAAATCTCATGATTAACCACTCCTCCCCAAGCAAAAGAAAACTCAGTCTTTAACTCACGGATATGGGAGTAAACTTGATTGGCTTTGGAAAAATCATCATCAGTCAAAGCCGCTAATTTTTCTTGAATCTCATTATATTTATTAACATACCCTTGATAAAGTTTTAAATGTTCCTCGACTGTTTTTTGTGAAATTCCTTTCATTTGAAAAATATTTTCATTAAATGTTTTTGGTTGAATTTTGTTGACTTGCATATTTAAACTATGATAAAATTTGTAATAGTTTAATTAAATCATAATTAAAAATTATTGTCAAGTTTTATGTTATCAACATTAATCATCAGTCTTAGAGAGTATTTAGAGGTATTTTTAATCATTGGTGTCTTTTTAGGAATAATAAAAAAACTAAATTTAAATAAAACAAAAGAAATTTTATTAGCTTCAATAATAGGAATAGTTATCTCAATAATTTTACCAATCATTACCTTTTTATTTTCTGATCAAGCTTCGGTTTTTTTGACTAAAAAAAATTCGGAATTACTTGAAGGTTATCTAATGATTTTTTCGGGATTTTTTTTGGGTTATGTAGTTTTTACTCTTCACGATTTTTTTAATCGTCACCGAGCCAAAAAAATCTTAGATGCTCATGAAAAAATAAAAAATCAAGTTTTTGATTTATCTTTATTTTTAACTATTATTTTTTTCATAATCAGAGAGGGATTTGAGATTGCTCTTTTTACTGCGACCACTTCTTTATTTACAAAATTTATTGAAAATATAATTGGTCTATCAATTGGCTTTTTAATTTCAGCATTCTTAGGGTTTTTAATTTATCTTGGTTATTTAAAATTTTCAATCAGTAAAATCTATAAATTAACTGAGTATTTTATCATCATTTTAGGAGGTTCTTTTATTGTCAATGGAGTAAAAGAACTATTTGAAGTATATTTTGATATTAATTTAAAAAATATTTTACCAATAAAGCTTTATTTTTTACCAAGTACCGAAACATTTATCGGTCATTTTTTAAAAACAAGTTTTTCTTTACAAAGAGATTATAGTTTAATATTTTTATTAATTCTTATTTTATACTTCTTAACAATTAAATTTTTCTTTCTTAAAAAAACAAAATGATAAAATATCATTATGGATAAAAAAATAAAAATACCCAAAAAAGCAAGAAAAATTCGATCACTTTTTGGATATTATTATAAAAAACTTGAAGATATTGATAAACAATGGAAAGAACAAAAAGAGTTTGGGTCATTTTTGATACTATCTTTAGTTGAGGAAATTGGCGAAATGGCAAGAGCTTATCTTGCCAAACATGGAAAAAAACCAACTAATCTTGCTGCTCAAAAAGATGAAAGCTACGAACAAGAATTAGGTGATATTTTGGTAGCAATCTTGCGTTTTGCTCGAATAAAAAATATCGATCTTCATAAAAGAATTATTTATTCAATAAACAAAATTAAAAAAAGACAAATTAAACCTAAAATTTAAATTAGATAAAGAGATCTTTTCTTCTTTTTAAAGTTTCCTCCCAAGCTTTTTTTATTCGCCATTTCTCAATTTCTTTATGATTACCAGAAAGCAAAATTTTTGGTACTTTTAAACCTAAAAATTCTTCTGGTCGAGTATATTGAGGATATTCTAAAAGTTTTATTTTTTTTATATTTTTTTCCTTTAATTTTTTTAAAATTTCATTTTCACCAATTACTTTTATCAAATCATCAACCTTGTACTCAGAAAAACTTTCCTCCTCAATCGCTTCTTTTTTTAAGACTCCGGGGACTAATCTTGAAACTGCGTCAACAATCGCTGCTACAGTAATCTCGCCACCTGTCATCACAAAATCACCTAAAGACACTTCTTCATCAATAAATTTTTTTACCCGCTCATCAACTCCCTCATAATGACCAGAAATTATTATCAACTCATCAAGTCTAGCTAATTGTTCAGCTTTTTCCTGATTAAAAACCTTTCCTTTTGGAGAGGTTAAAAGAATTCTTTTTTTTAATTTTGAATTTTTAACTTTTAATTTTTCTAGTGCTTTATAAACTACATCCACCCTAATCACCATCCCCTTTCCCCCTCCATAAACCCGATCATCAACTGATCCACGTTTATCATAGGCAAACTGACGAAGATCAACAATTTTTATCTCCACCAATTCTTTTTCTTGAGCTTTTTTAATGATGCTTTCTTCAAAAAAAGAAGAGATCATTTTGGGGAAAAGTGTTAAAATTTTGATTTTCATATAAGTATTGTATCAAAAATTGCTTTATTTAATAATCTAATTTAAAATATATTTATGAATATTTTAATTGGCCTGGGTAATCCGGAAAATAAATATCAAAATAATCGTCATAATGTCGGCCATATGTTTGTTAATTTTTTAGTTAAAAAGTTAACGAGTTTTCAGGTTAATGAGTTAAAAGAAAAAAATAATCCAATTGCCAAGATATTTTCTTCTGATAATTTAATTCTTTGTCAAACTTTAACTTACATGAACCAATCAGGAATAGCAGTAAAAAAAATTCTAAAAAAGTTCCACGATATACGTTATACGTTATACGTTATTCATGATGATCTAGATATCCCTTTTGGAAAATTTAAGATTCAATTTGCCAATGGTCCAAAGCTGCACAATGGTATAAAATCAATTGAACAAACTTTGCATTCAAAAGATTTCTGGCGAATAAGAATCGGTGTTGACAACCGCCAAAAAGAAAACCGGATTGACGGCGAAACCTATGTTTTGCAAGATTTTTTACCAGAAGAAAAAGAGATTTTAGAAAAAGAAATTTTTCCAAAAATTATAAATAATCATCATAAAATTTTTTCTTAAATTTATATTTATGTTATATTTAATCTCAACTCCTATTGGCAACTTAAAAGATATAAGTTTTAGAGCAATTGAGGTTTTAAAAATAGCTGATGAGATAATCTGTGAATCAACTGATATCGCTTTAAAACTTCTTAATTTTTATTCAATAAAAAAACCTTTAATTCATCTAACTGATGAGAATCAACTTCAAGTTTTGTCAAAAATTTTAGAAAAATTAAAACAAGGAAAAAAATTAGCTTTGATCTCTGATGCCGGCACGCCAACCTTATCTGATCCCGGACAACTGCTAGTTAAATATGCAATTAAAGAAAATATAAAAATAACCCCAATCCCTGGACCATCAGCAATCTTATCAGCTTTAATTTCATCAGGCTTACCCACTTCGCCTTTCATCTTCTTAGGTTTTCTACCAAAAAATAAATCCCAAATAAGAAAAATTTTTCAAAATTTATCTTTTTTAAAAATCAATAAAAAAACTCCAACAATTGTTTTTTTTGAATCACCACAAAGAATTATTGAAACACTAATAATCTTAAATCAAATTAATCCAAAAACTCAAATCTCCCTTGCCCGAGAAATGACTAAAATGTATGAGGAATTTTTAAGAGGAGAAGTTGATGAAGTTTTAAAATTGTTAAAACAAAGAAAAGAAATTAAGGGTGAAATTACCGTGGTAATTAATTTTTAAAATTATTATCTATTAAAAAACTGATTAAGGCATTTCTAAAAGCTTCTTTAATACTTTCCTTTCTAGAAATTAAATTTTTTGAATAATGGGCCCAAGTGTCTTTTGATAAAATATTATTTTCTGCTTCCATCTCTTTCATAATTTCTTTATGTTTTTTTATTTTTAATTTTTTTAAAATATTTTTAGGTAAGGGAAAACCAGATGAGTAACCGTAATAAAATTTATTTTTATAAATTAAACAACACCAACACTCTTCAAACCAAATTTTATTTCGCTTAACCAAACCGCTCTCAAGACCAATAAAAACAATTTCTTTTTGATTATCTAAAATAAATGTTTTTAAGACTAACGCTCTTTTTTGCGCTCCTAAAAAAGTCAATCTATTAAATGGTGTTTCAGGAAAATGTATTTGTTTTAATTGTTCTTTAATTAAAAAGCTTTTTTTAAAATACACATTTAATACTTCCTGTAAGGCTTCTTTTTTTATACGACTTTTTGAATTTAGTAAAAAAATAATTTTGCTCATATTTTCTTCCCAACCATACAAAATAATGCTCCTACCAACTAGGCTTTTTGATATTGACCAGTTAAGGTATAAAATGATTTTAGCAAACGATCACCAACTTTTATTTTTAAAGGAAAATCATTCGGTGCTTGAATAACAATAAAATCAATATCTTGAAACCCGGCTATTCTAAGTAATTGAGCAAATTCATAAATACTAAAATTTTCTTGAAAACCAAACTCCCATCTTTTAAATATTTGATCAATTTTTTGAGAAACTGGAAGACATGAATGTTGAGATGGCTGAATAAAAGCAATCATGCCTCTGTTTTTTAAAACTCTTTTGGTCTCCAATAAACTCTTAATAATTTTCTCTCTATCAACAATCATTCCTAAAAATGGATCTTTCTCATAAAAATGCTCAACCACCCCCACCTCAAAAATTCTATCAAATGATTCATTAGAAAAAGGCAAACTTAAAGCATCAGCACAGACTACTGGTATTTCACCATTGTCTTTATGTAGAAATGATAAAGCCTCAAAAGATAAATCTACTCCATATGGAATAATTTGTTCTTTTTGCAAAATTGCTCTTAATGTCTGACCATGACCCACTCCTAATTGAAGTACTCTAGAATTTGGTGTTAAACTTTTAAAAAAATCAAGATTTGTTATTACTTGATAATAAATTATATGCTTTTCTAAATCTCCTTCTTTTTCGTGAGATGATAACTTTTTTCTTTTATTAATATAAAACTGCTCCCAATCTAAATATTTACCTTCTTCTTTTACATAATGAAAAACACCACTTATTTTATTATTAAGATTATCCTCTCTCTCATATTTTATTATTATAACAATCTAATTTGAAAATGTCAAAAATATGCTATGTTTGTGAAATATAAAGAAAAACAGCTAAAATAATTAAATGATTAAAAAAATTATTCTAAAAATCATTCGCTTTTATCAAAAAACCTCCTGGTTTCATGGAACTCTTGCTAAACAACTTTTTTTGACTGATAAAGTCTGCCGCTTTACACCAACTTGCTCTGAGTATACTTATCAAGCAGTAGAAAAATACGGATCTTTACAGGGATTATGGCTTGGATTAAAAAGAATTATTCGCTGTCATCCATTTTCAAAAGGCGGCTATGATCCTGTAAAATAAAAAACTTTATCTTACTAAATTCTTTTTTAATCCAATATTATAAACAAAAAAACACTAAATTAGCAATCTATTGACAAGTCTGATAATTGATAGTAAAATTTATTTGATATTAAAAATTTAAAAATAAAACTATGGATATTAATTATTACCCACCCCAAGAACAAGGCAATGTTTTAGAAAAATATACTATAAATTTAACTGATAAAGCCAAAAAAGGTAAACTTGATCCTGTAGTTGGTAGAGACGAAGAAATAAGACGAGTTATACAGATTTTATCAAGAAGAATAAAAAATAATCCTGTTCTTCTTGGTGATCCAGGAGTGGGAAAAACTGCCATTGTTGAAGGATTAGCTCAAAGGATAGTTGATGGTGATGTGCCTGATACTTTAAAAAATAAAGAAATCATTGCTTTGGATTTAGCTGGACTTTTAGCTGGTGCTGCTTTTAGAGGCGAATTTGAACAACGATTAAAAAAACTTCTTGAAGAGATTGAAAAAAATGATAATAAATATATTTTATTTATTGACGAGCTTCATACATTAGTTGGCGCTGGTGCGGCTGAAGGCGCAGTTGATGCTTCAAATATGTTAAAACCAGCTTTAGCCCGAGGATTAATTCGCACCATTGGCGCCACTACTGTTAAAGAATATCGTCAATTTATTGAAAAAGATGCCGCGCTTGAGCGCCGATTTCAACCAGTTTATATTGATGAACCAACCCCTGAAAATACTTTAACTATTCTTCGTGGTATTAAAGAAAAATATGAAGTCCATCATGGAATAAAAATATCAGATGATGCTTTAATTGCCGCTGTTAATCTTTCTGTAAGATATATTAGTGATCGATTTTTACCTGATAAAGCTATTGATCTTGTTGATGAAGCAGCTGCCTCTGTCAAAATCGAAATTGACTCAATGCCAACAGAGCTTGATCAAATTAAAAGAAAAATTTTTCAACTTGAGATTGAACTTCAAGCTTTAAAAAAAGAAAAAGGCCTGGAAACTAGAAAAAAAGCGCTTGAGGAAGAAAAAAAGCAACTTGAGGAAAAATTTAATAATCTAAAAATAAAATGGGAAGAACAAAAGAAAATCATTAGCGAACTACAAAAACTTAGAGTTCAACTTGATCAATTAAAAAATGAATTAGAAAAAGCAGAAAGAGAGATTTTACTTGATAAAGCCGCTCAATTAAAATATGGTGAGATACCTCAAGTTGAAAAAAAATTAAAAGAAGTTGAGGAAAAATGGCAAAAAATTCCTCTTGAGGAAAGATTGATTAAAGAACAAGTAACTGAAGATGATATTGCCAAAATTGTCTCTCGCTGGACAAGTATTCCTGTTTCAAAACTTCTTAAATCAGAATCAGAAAAATTAGCTAAACTTGAGGAAGAATTAAAAAAAAGAGTTGTTGGCCAAGATCAAGCTTTAATAAAAATTGCTAAAGCTATAAGAAGATCTCGAGCTGGACTTTCTGATGAAAATCGACCAATTGGCGCCTTTTTATTTTTGGGCCCAACTGGTGTTGGAAAAACTGAGACTGCCAAAGCTTTAGCTGAGTTTCTTTTTAATGATGAAAAATCAATCATAAGAATTGATATGAGCGAGTATCAAGAAGCTCACACAGTTGCCCGTTTAATTGGCGCGCCACCGGGATATGTTGGATATGAAGAAGGCGGTCAACTAACTGAAGCAGTTCGAAGAAAACCATACTCAGTCATTCTTTTTGATGAAGTGGAAAAAGCCCACCCACAAATTTTTAATATTTTTTTGCAGATTTTTGATGATGGCAGACTGACTGATGGAAAAGGAAAAATTGTCAATTTTAAAAACACCATTATTATCTTAACATCAAATCTTGGTAGTGAAGTTTTTCAAGAAAAAATTTCTCAAAAAGAAAAAGAAAACAAAATCAATGAAATTGTCAAAAAATTTTTTAAACCAGAGTTAATAAATCGACTTGATGGAATAATCATTTATAATCCTTTAAATGAGGAAATGATGAAACAAATAATTGATATCCAACTAAAAAATGTTGAAGAAAAACTTAAAAAACAAACTCTTGAAATTGAATTATCTAAAAAAGTAAAAGACTATCTACTTAAAGTTGGTTTTGACTCAGTTTATGGCGCTCGACCTTTAAAAAGATTAATTAATGAGCTGATTGTTGATGAAATTGCTTTGCAAATTATTGAAGGAAAAATAAAACCAAATGATAAAATAATAGTTGAGGAGAAAAATAATAAAATAATTATAAACATTAAAAATTAAAATAATCTTATGAAAAAAACTGAAAATAATTGGCCAAATAAAATCATTAATTTTATTGGTTGGTTAATTTTGCTTTTGGGAATTTATGCAACAATTAAAACTTCATTTAATTTTATTTTTTATAAAAATAAATACCCGACTGATCCAGTTTTAGGCCCAAGTTTTTCTTATCCAAGATATGAGGAGGAATGTTATGAGCAATTTAATTATCCTTTATATGATGAAAAAGGAGTTCAAAGAAGACCATCGCCGGATGAGGAAAAAATAAGACAACAACAAACTAATAATTGTTTGAAAAAAATAGAAAAAAATCGAGAGATGACTAAACAAAATGATATCTGGACCTCTTTTATGCTTGTATTTTTAGGCGCTGGAGTTTTAATAACAAAAAGATTTTATTTAAAATAAAATCAAGTTTTAATTATCAACTCTCTAACTTTTTCAAGCTCTTTTTTATCAACCTGTTTTTGCTCTGGTAAAACTTTGTCTTTATCATAACGCGGGATAATATGAATATGAGCGTGAGGAACTAATATTCCATGAGTAAAATAACTGATATACATTGGCTTTAAAGCTTTTTGCAGTTTTTTAGTGACTTCCAATGCCGTCTCCCAATACTCGCCAAAATTATCTACATCATATACCCATTGATAATGTTTTTTTGGAATAACTAAAGTATGACCAGTTGAGGAAGGATTAATATCCAAAAACGCTAAATATTTTTCATCTTCCCAAATCTTATAACAAGGCAGCTCGCCTTTAACAATTTTACAAAAAATACAATTTTCCATAATTTTTGACTTTTAATTTTAACTTTTAATTTTTTTACCCTCTTGCTTCAGAGACTTTTTTACACCTTTCCAAAAAAACTTTTTGAGCTTGAGGAATATTCTCCTTTTTTCCGCTCCAAGCTTTAAGTCCTTCTTGTTGTAGCGCTCTTCCAAAAGAATAACTTAACTGCCAAGGCAACTCATTTTTATAATTTTCATTCATTGTTTTTAAATAATCAGTTGCTTGATCTGGTGTTAGACCGCCTGACAAAAAAACAATTCCAGGGACATCAGATGGCACTGTTTCTTTTAATACTTCAACTGTCTCTTTGGCAATTTCCTCTTTTAAGGGTTGATTTGGACATTGTTTACCAGCCAATACCATATTTGGCTTAAGAAGAATTCCGGTTAAATCAACTCCAAAACGTTCTAACCATTTAAAAACAGTTTCCAAGACTTTAAAAGTAACTTTTTTACTTTCATAAATATTATGATCTCCTTCAAGGACTAATACTTCAGACTCAACAATTGGCACTAGTCCTGCTTTTTGAGTAATCAGAGCATATTGAGCCAAACCAATAGCGTTGGCAACTCGAGCTGCTTTTGATGGCATATCATCACCTACTTTATAAACTGCCCGCCACTTGGCAAAAACCGCGCCCATTTGTCTATATTCCTCATATCTTTTTTCTAATTTATCCAAACCTAAAGTAAATGTTTCCTCTTTTTCATTAAATTTATAAGTACCCTCATCAGTCTTTATCCCTGGCATAACTTCTTTTTCTTTTAAAATTTCAGCAATCATCCTGCCATTTGGTAGCGGATTTCGCAAAGTCTCATCATATAAAATAATTCCTGAAATATAATTTTCAAAGCCTTCAGTCTCAACCATAATTTGACGCCACATCTGTCGATTTTCCAAAGTTGACTCGACTCCAATTGAAGCGAGTCTTTTTGTCATTGTTTTTAAACTTTCATCAGCGGCCAAAATCCCTTTTTTTGGCGCCACTAATTTTTTAGCAATATCATTAAGATTTTCCATAATTTTTTTATAAATTTCTAACTTATAAAAGTTTAATAACTTGACAATTTTTTGTCAAATCAGTAAATTATTAACAATGGATAGAAACTTGGCTTTAGAATTCGTCAGAGTGACTGAAGCAGCCGCAATTGAGGCAGCTAAATGGGTAGGCCGCGGAGAAAAGAAAAAAGCTGATGGCGCGGCTGTTGCGGCAATGCGCTCCCGTTTTAATCAAGTTGACTTCAGAGGTACAGTTGTTATTGGTGAGGGCGAAAAAGATGAGGCACCAATGCTTTACAATGGTGAAAAAGTCGGCACTGGCAAAGGCCCGGAAATGGACCTAGCAATTGATCCTTTGGAGTGTACTGATAGTGTTGCTTATGGCCGATACAACGCTATCTCTGTTATTGCTGCTGGTAAAAAAGGTTCACTTTTAAAAGCTCCAGACACTTACATGGAAAAAATTGCTGTTGGACCTCAAGCTAAACAAGTGATTGACCTTGATGCTCCAGTTAAAGATAATTTAAAAAAAATTGCTAAAGCTTTAGATAAACCTGTAAGTGAAATTACAGTCATGATTCTTGATCGACCTCGTCATGAAAACTTAATTAATGAGGTAAGAAAAACTGGTGCTAGAGTAAGACTGATTACTGATGGCGATGTCTCAGCTGCAATTGCAACTTGTTTTCCTGAATCAGGAGTTGATGTAATGATGGGAATTGGCGGCTCAACTGAGGGAGTTTTAGCAGCTGTAGCTTTAAAAGTTATGGGCGGTGAAATTCTATGCCGTTTTAAACCAAAAAAACCTGAGGATGAAGAAAAAATTAAATCTTATGGAATTAATTTAAAAAAAATTTTTACTAGTGAAGATTTAGCCAAAGGAAAAGAACTTTCATTTACAGCTACTGGTGTTATTGATGGTCCGCTTTTAAACGGAGTTATCTTTCAAAAAGAAAAAATCATTACTCACTCGATTGTTGCTCGAGGGATATCTGGAACAATTAGATATATTACCACTTATCATCATTATTACAAAAGTTAAAAGTTAATTTAAAAAAATATGAAAATTGGTCTTAATGGTTTTGGCAGAATTGGCCGGGCTTTTATTAGAATTGCTTTGAAAAGAGGTCTTGATATTGCGGTTATTAATACTCGAAAAACTTCTAATTCAATGATGAAATACCTTCTTCAATACGATTCTGTTTACAGAAAGTTTGAGATGGAAGTTAAAGAAGAAGCTGATGGAATCTCGGTGAATGGTAAAAAAATTATTACCACTCAAAATCCTGAACCAGAAAATATCCCGTGGGATAAATATCAAATCGATGTTGTTGTTGATGCTACTGGTGCTTTTACAAAAAAAGTAGACTTAGAAAAGCATCTAAAAGGCAGTGTTAAAAAAGTGGTTTTAACTGCGCCAGCTAAAGATGAAGAAACACCGTTTGTTGTTTTGGGGGTTAATGATGATAAATTTGATTTTGAAAAAAATAACATTATTTCAATGGCTTCTTGCACAACCAATTGCTCAGCACCAATGTTTAAGATATTAAATGATAATTTTAAAGTCATTACTGGTTTTTTAACAACCACTCATGCTGTCACTGCTAGTCAAAGTATGCTTGATGAGGCTTCAAAAAAAGAAGATCGCGCCCGTGCAGCAATGCTTAATATTGTTCCCTCAACTACCGGCGCTGCCAAAGCAGTTGCTAAAGTTATACCTGAACTAAAAGGAAAAGTGGATGGTATGTCGCTTCGTGTTCCTGTACCAACTGGCTCAATCACTGATATTTCCGCTGTTGTTCAAAAACAAACAACTACTGAGGAAGTTAATCAACTTTTTAAAACTGCTTCTGAAACTTCAATGAAAGGAATTTTAGCTTATGAAGAAGATATTATTGTTTCATCAGATATTATCGGCTCGTCATACTCTTGTATTTTTTCACCCCAATACACAAAAGTAATTGGTGGAAATTTAATAAAAATTTTTGGTTGGTATGATAATGAGTGGGGCTATTCAACAAGATTAGTTGATTTAGTACAAAAATTAGAAAAATATCTATGAAAAAAATCACTTATATTGATGAGGTTAATATTAAAAACAAAAAAATTTTGCTTCGAGTTGACTTTAATGTTTCCTTAAATCCCGATCATTCAATTGCCAATGATGAAAGAATTCATCAATCTTTACCAACCATTAATCATCTTTTAAAAAACAACAATCAATTAATTTTAATCTCCCACTTAGGCAGACCAAAAGGCATTGATAAAAATTTTTCTTTAAAAATTGTTGTTGATAAACTAAAAGAATATTTAAAAAAATTTAAAATTGAATTAGTAGAAAATTTAGATGATGTAAAACAAAAAAATTCTCAAATTATTGTTCTAGAAAACATTAGATTTTTTCCTGAAGAAAAAAATTACTCAACTTTATTTGCAAAAAAATTAGCATCACTAGCTGATATTTATGTCAATGATGCTTTTGCTGTTTGTCATCGAACTGATACTTCAATAATTGGACCACCAAAGTTTTTATCATCTTACGGAGGCCTACTTTTAAAAAAAGAAATAACTATGCTTGATAAGATTTTAAACAATCCCCAAAAACCATTTATCTCAATTATTGGCGGCGCAAAAATCTCAACTAAAATTGGCCTACTTGAGAAATTAGCAAAAATCTCTGATTATATGATTATCGGTGGTGCTATGGCCAATACATTTTTATGTGCTCAAGGATATGAGATTGGTAATAGTTTTTGCGAGTATGAAGAAACTCAAAAAGCAAGAAAATTTTTATCAAAAAGCTTAACAGAAAAACCATATGTAGTTTTGCCAAAAGATGTTGTTGTTGCTAAATCAAAAGATGAAAAAGAAAAAATTACAGTAAAAATTAATCAAATTCCTAAAAACTACTCTATTTTTGATCTTGGACCCCAAACATTAGCAGAAATTGGCAACATCATTGCCAAAGGAAAAACAATTATCTGGAATGGGCCAGTTGGTTATTTTGAAAATCCAATATTTAAAGATGGTACTGATTTTATTTATTATTCAATAACTCAAAACAATCAAGCAATATCAATTGTTGGCGGCGGTGACACTTTAGCGGCAATTTCAAAAAAAGAATATTTAGAAAAAATCACTCATATCTCAACTGGCGGTGGTGCCATGCTTGAATATATTGAAAAAGGAACCTTGCCTGGAATTGAGGCATTAAAGGACAGTCCTTAAAAGGACAGAACCTTTAAGGTTCTGTCCTTATTATCTCCACTACTTGATTAACTTTTTCTTTTGAGCTAACAGTGACAATTTTTTTTGATTTTAAAATGGACGGCAAAAAATCTTTATCAACAACTTTTCCATCAACAAGCCAATAGATATCAAGATCCAAATATGTATTTTGATTCCAAAAAGTCCGGTAGTCTTTATCAGGAAAAATAAAAATCATTCCATCTGCGCCATTTAACTCTTTTTTATTTTTATAAAACATTAATCCCTTTTGCCATTCTTGAGAATTTTTCGCCGTCAAAAGACTGTATTTTTTACCATTGATTTTAATCTGATAAAAGTTATTTGAAGATGATTTTTTAAAAAAAAATAAAAATATAATTAGAGAAAAAAATATTATTAAAAAAAAGTAATTTTTTTTCATTTTAATTTGATAAAATATATCTATTCGGAGCGTAGTTCAGATGGCTTAGAACGTGCGCTTTGGGAGCGCAAGGTCGTGGGTTCAAGTCCCACCGCTCCGACATTTTTATTCCTTGCAGCAATCAACTGCTTTTTTGACTAACTCACCTAATTTTTCAAATATTGAAGCTGATTTTTTTACTTCTGGTTTTTTATCATCACTTAAATACTCTATTTTTTCTGAATCATCTCTTTTAACATCTTTTGTTTTTATTACTCCAAGATTTAATCCCCAAAAAAGACTGTATAGATGATATGATTTTTTAAATAAATCTGAAGCGTTTTCTTTATCACCTTTTGTTAAATACTTTGTCCCCACCTCCATCAATCTCATTGACGCTGCCAGTAAATGCTTTGATATACACCAAACTTCACCTTCATAATCTTTAATAATTTTTTTCAATAAACTTTTTCTCATCTCTCTTACTTCATTTAAAAGATCTAAATATTTTTCATCACCAGTCTTATTGTAAGTAAAGAAAAAGTGCTCCTCCATTGAGATTAAATTCATTATTCCAATTGATAAATCTTCATCTGAAGACAAATCAAGCTTCTCTCCTTTTTCTAATTTTTTAACTTTTTTTAAAAACTCATCAACATCAATATTTTTCATAGTAAAAAAATTAATTTATAACTCAAAAATAAAAAGTCAAAACTAAAAACTACAACTTAAAACTAAAATGTATTAAAATTTCTTATTCTTAAGAGTAATTATACTAGATGCTAACATTTTAGATATTTCATCAACCTCTAGTAAAAATTCATTTATGACTTTTTTGTCTAATCCTAAAGCATCTCTTAATAACCCAAGCCAATATTTTGATTCATTAGCTGATTTTAAAGCAATTTGATAAAATTTAATAAAGTCCTTTTTAGAAGATGAGGATTTTGCTTCAACAATATTGGCCCCAATTGAAGTTACTGATCTTAAAAGTTGATTAGTAATAACTTGATAAACTTTATTTTCTATTAATGAAGCAATATATTTAATAATATTAATTGACAAATAATAAGTTCTGTATTTTAAATCATTTTTATATTCTGTTTTATTTTTATATTGGTAAAAAATTGAGTTCATATAGTTTTAAATTTTAAGTTTTAGTTTTGACATTTGAGTTTTGAGTTTTTAGTTCTTGATAAGATAAAATATCAAACTTGCAATTGTTAAAAATAATACTGGAATAATTACTTTTTGATAGTAAATAAACACTTTTCCTTTATTTAATTTTCGCAAAAATTTATCAATTAAAATGCTTAATATAAAAATTATTGATCCAACTACTACTCCAAAAACAATCTTATCAATTCCTAAAAAAACATTACCTTTAATTCCAATCATTTTATTCCAAATTAAAAAAGGTATTGTTAGTAAATAAAAAATAACTAAAGAAACAATTTCTCTTATAATTGGTTTTAAAAAATTTTTTTTAACAAACCAATCAGATAACCAAAAAGCCATTGAAACAATTAATCCGCCAACCCAAACACCAGTAATCAAATCATCAACTCCAAGCATTCTTGTTATCTCAATCCCACCAGCAACAGCCACGGTACAAACAGGACAAACTGCAAAAGCAGAATGAATAAATAATAATGAATAATGAATAATGAAGAAAAAAATAAAAAAATAAAAAAATTGTTTTAACTTATTGATTATTAAATAAAGATAATTCATTATTAATTTATTTCGATTTTAAATTTATTTAATAACAAATCAATTTATTTTTACTAAAACTACATCATCATTTTCTAATATAGAACTTTTAGGATCATTGATATCAAGCTTTGCTACTCCATCGGTGAAAACATAAATTCTATCCCCAGGCAATAATTGGAATGAATTAGTTCTAATTTGATCTATCCCGGCAGCAACTAAAATTGTTGGTGAAATCTTTTGACCAGATTGGTCGGTATACACTTCACCAACCATCCCCTCTGATGAAGCTAATTTTCTGACAATCCTGTTATCCCTTACTACCACCGCCTCTGTGTTACCAATCCATAAAGAGTATGCTAACCCGTTAACAACTGTTACAAAAGTAAAAGTAGCGTGGGCCTTATCACCTTTATAATTATAATAAGTAGTATCATATGCATCTTTAGCTGCCTTTTCAGGGTCTAAACCTGCATTTATTTTCTCATAATAGTTTTTCAAAAAAACTCGAGCAAACTCTCTTGTATTTCTCGAATCCCAACCTTTTGCTAATGTAGCCGTATCCATTAAAACAACCGCATTTCCTCCTTTTTCTATTAATTCAGGATTTTTTACTACATCTTCTCCAAATAAATAATAATCTCCACCTACAGAATGACTATCACCATCAATTTGTTGCTCCTTATGACGCACATTTTTTTTAATAACTTTCGGTTGACAACCATCAGTTTCCATTATTGACGCATCTATAGACTCATAAGAAACTACTCTTGTCCCGTTAGTTGAATGATCAAATATGTATAAATTCCCATCTGGCATTAAAATTAAACTACAATGATTTCTGGAAATAGTCAGATCTTCATTTTTAGTTGTTCTTCCTAAAGTTATAAAATCTGGTTTTTTTCCTATTACTAAATGATCTAATAACACGTCATTCATTTCAACACGAACTTTTTGACCATCTCGAGTTAATTTAACTTTTGCATTTCCTAATTTTAAACACAAACTACTAACCCTTGGATCAGCAAAAATAGCTTCTTTATTTAACAATTTTCCCAATATAGACTCCTCAATGCCTTCTATTGGTCTACAAAAGGTGCCATTTCTACTTTGATCTATAACATCGATACCACCTTTTATTGGTTTTATTTGCATATGTCTATTTGAAATATAAAGATCTTCACTATCTTTATTACCACCATTTTTAGGAATTGGAACAATACCATCTTGCCTACCAATGCTAATTTCAGAAGAAGTTGTAAGTATACTAGGAAATTTTTTTCTTTCAGTATACGAACAAAAACCAGTTGGCGAAAATATATAAAGTTCACCATCACCAAGATTCTGATCATTATCAAGCACTAAAAAAGGCGGCGTGCTATCTCCTCCGATTTTAAATACCCACCCAGGTGCACCTGTTAACTTACGCTCAGTTTGCAAGATTTTATCTGGAGTTTGTCTCATTAATCCATCGATTTGTTCATTCATAATTTAAAACTAAAAACACTAATAATTTCAACACAAATTAAAATTCCTTATGACATTATAAATTATCTTAACTTTAAGTAAAAATTAATTTTTAACTTTTAACTTATTTTCCAGCACTTTTATCACATCTGGTGTTCCTATATAACATTTACCATCAGCCCACAAAAATGGTACGCCAATTGATGAAGTGTCTAATCCGCAAACTTCCGCCACTTTATTTAATTCTTGAGCATTAATTTGATTGTTCCAAACTTCTTTTTTTTCAATTTTTATCTTTTCTTCAATTCTGTTTTTTTCCATCCATTCTCTAACCTCTTTACAATGAGGACAAGTTTCACCATAATAATAAACAATTTTGTCTTTTGAAGGAGGGATAACTTGAGAATTCTTTTGATTTTGAGAACCAAAAATAATATATCCTAAAATTAAAATAACTATTGATAAAATACTAACCGTAGCAATTAACTTTTTATCCATAATAAATATTTTAAAATTAATAACTTTACTCTATTACTTCTATTTTACCCCGATACATCCCCATTCCGCAAGAAAAATAAATTGGTTTGTTATCTTTTGGCACAAACTCAAATATATTCTCTCCTTGTTTTAAAACTTGAGATATCCCTAAAGATGACACCACTAAATAACCCTGACAACCTAAAACATTAACACCATTAACAATCCATTTCACTGGAATATTTTTTTTAACAACCAAGTTATTTGGCTCATAGCCAGATGAGAGCACATCCATTTTTAAAACTTGTTTTCCATCAACAATTGAAACATTGTCAATTTTTAAATTATTTTTTACAAAAAAATTATCAAAAAAATTTAAATTAAAAAGGGTAAGAAAATTTAAAATATAAGAAACGCCAATAACAAAGACAATTACTCCCATTACTTTTAAAAAATATTGATAAAGATTTGATTTTCTTAAATTTAAAACTAGATTAATCATCATTAAAAGTGGCACTGTTCCTAAAGCAAAAGCCATCATATAAACCCCAGATAATAATGGATTACCTAAACCCATCACATATACCTGAACTGACTGGGTAAAACCGCATGGCAAAAAATAAGTAATTGCCCCGAGTATAAAAGGCATTTTTCTTGGATATTTTTCTAGTTTTTTTTCTAAAAATTCAAAAAAACCACTAGTGTTGATAGTAAAAAAATTTTGCCATGAAAAAATTCTTCCTAAATCAAGACCTAAAAAAATCATCATCAAACCAATAATTAAAGTTAATAATCCTCCAAAATATATTGAAGTTGATAAGGTTTTTCCAACTAAACCAAAAATCAATCCAAATAAAAAATAAGACGATACTCTCCCAATATTAAAACTTATCGCAGTTGTCCAATCACTTTTATTTTTTGCAATAGAAAGATATAAGGCGCCAGCAGTTGCCATACAAGTTGAGGTTGAGGCAACAATTCCAAGTAAAAAAGTTAATGGTAAAGATAAGTTATTAAAAGAAAAATCAGGTAATAAATTTAATTCTTTTAATATCAAATATGAGAAAAATAAAATCGCTCCAACTGCTAAAAATTCAAAAATATTATTGAAAATATTCTTTTCTTCTTCTAAATGATCAACTATCTCATAACCAAAAGGCTTTATCAATTGATTTAATTTTTGTATTGATACATCGCCTTGATAATAAATTTTTGCCTCTTGAGTTTTATAATCAGCAATAATTTTCTCTATATTTTTAACTTGAGAAAATTTATCTTTAACTAAGATATTGCAAGACGGACAATGCATTCCTTTAATTTTTAATTTTTTTACTTTCATAAATATTAAAAATTGAAATAATAATAATTAATAAAAAAGAGATCATTGCCATAAATGGAATTGAAATAAATCCATAATAAAAATTTATTTTTATACAAGTTGCTGAAGAAGAAACTAAATTACAATCAATTCCTCTAATAATATTCATTTGTATTAAATAATGAAATAAAGCGATTAAAAAACCTATTAAAGATAGCCAAAAATGATAAAAAAATACTTTTTTATCCTTAATTAATAAACCAATAAATACAATTAAGATTTGAGGATACATAAAAATTCTTTGATACCAACAAAGCTTGCATGGAGTCCATTTTAAAATATCAGAAAAACTCAAACTGCCAACAGTTGCTAAAAAACTAATTAAAAATATAAAAATTAATCCAAATTTCTTTACTATTTTTAATAAAAAAACTCTTAATGATTTAAAAATAAAACTAAAAAAAATAAATAAAACTAAAAAAACACTTATTAAAGTTAAATGAACAAAAAAAGGGTAAATTAAATTTTTCATATTTTTTGTTTTTTTAACATTAAAGAATTTAAAACTACTGATATACTTGATAAACCCATTGCTCCTGATGCTAACATCGGGTTAATCTTTCCCATCATTGCTACTGGTATTAAAATAACATTATATATAAATGCCCAAAATAAATTAAGCCAAATTGTCTGAACTGTTTTTTTTGATAGATTAATTGCTTTGATAATTGTTTTTAAATTTTTATTCACTAAAGAGATATTTGCAGTTTCAAGAGCAATATCTGATCCTTCTCCCATAGCTATTCCAACATCAGCCGAAGCTAAAGCTGGTGCATCATTAATCCCATCACCAATAAAAGCTAAAGAATAATCTTTAATCTTTAATTTTAAATTTTTAATTATTGCTTCTTTATCTTGAGGCAACACTTCATAAAAAATATTTTTTTCATTAATTCCTGCTTGTTTACCAATTGATAAAGCAGTTTGTTTATTATCACCAGTGATCATATAAACTTCAATTCCCATTTTTTTAAGACTAGAAATCGTCTCAAAAACTGATTCTTTTAAAGTATCAGCAATAACAATTCCACCTAATAACTGATTTTTTTGATAAACATAAACTACAGTTTTTCCTTGATCTTTAAATTTTTTTGCCTCTTCAAAATCATCTTTATTTTTTAATAATTTCCCAACATAAACTTTTTTTCCATTGATTATTCCTTCGACTCCTTGACCAACCAAAGTCTTAAATTTATTAACAGTTAAAAATTTAAGATTATTTTCTTTTGCTTTTTTAACAATCGCTAATGCTAATGGATGCTTGGAATGATTTTCCAAAGAGACGGCTATTTTTAAAATTTTTAATTTTGAATTTTCATTTTTCCGCCAACTGGCGGATTTAACTTTTACATTTTGAATTATATTTATAACTTCTGGTTTACCTTTTGTTAAAGTACCGGTTTTATCAAAAACAACCACCTTAACTTTATGTAAAATCTCTAGACTTTGCGCTTCTTTTATCAATATGCCATTTTCTGCTGCTTTACCACTAGCAACCATTATTGCTGTTGGCGTCGCCAACCCCATCGCGCAAGGACAAGCAATGATTAAAACCGCAATCATATTTAAAATCGCTTCATTTAAACTAACACTACCAAACACATACCAATAAACAAAAGTTAATATGCTTAAAATTAAAACTATTGGCACAAAATATGAAGAAATAACATCAGCTAATCTTTGAATTGGTGCTTTAGTTGACTGCGCTTCTTCAACTAATTTAATAATTTGCGATAATAAAGTTTCTTTACCAACCTTTGTTGCTTTAAAAATAATCACTCCTTCTTGATTGATTGTTCCAGCAATTACTTTATCATCCTTTTTTTTAAAAACCGGCATACTTTCACCAGTAATCATTGACTCATCAACAGTTGATTCACCTTCAACCACCACTCCATCAACTGGAATTTTTTCACCCGGATAAACTTTAATCAAATCACCCACCTTTATTTTTTCAATTGGTACTTTTATCTCCCTCATGTGAAAAATTTTTAATAAATAAATAATAAATTTTTAATTTTGAATTTTCATTTTGACTTTTGATATTTGATATTTGATTTTTTTATTGTCATTCCGCACTTGATGCGGAATCCATGAAAAAAATGGATTCCTGCTTTCGCAGGAATGACAGAAAAATATTAATTATTTTCCCCTTAATTACTTAATTTCTTAATTACTCAATTACTCTTCTTTTTTAATTATTCATTATTAATTATTAATTAATACATAAGCCTCTTTTGCTTGAAGACCCATTAATTTTTTTATCGCCTCATTAGTTTTTGACTTCGCTTTTGCTTCTAAGTATCTTCCTAAAAACACCAAGGCAATTATCACTACCGACACATCAAAATAAGGCATTAAATCAGTTTTATTAAACAAATTTGGTAACAAAACTAAAAATAAAGAATAAATATAAGCCACTGTTGTTCCCAAAACTACCAAAGTATCCATATTAACTTGTCGATGTCTTAAAGAAGAAAAAGTATTTTTATAAAAATCTCCTCCTACCCAAAACTGAACAATTGAAGCAATAATTAATTGAAAGTAATAATTTTTCAAAAAAATTGGCGCAATTTTTTCCAAAAATGGAAATGTCGCCCAAACTATTAAAAAAGCAAAAAATAAACTAATAAAACTTTTTGTTTTTAATTGTTTTAACTCTTTTTCTTTTTCTTTTTTTATTATTTCTTCTAAATCCTCTTTTTTTTCTTCTTCAAAAATCACCTGATAACCAACACCCTCAACTGCCTTTTTTATCTTATCAACATCAACTTCCTTTTCAGCAATAATTGTCGCTTTACCATTGGCTAAATTAACAACTGCTTCTTTAACACCAGCAATTTTTTTCAACGCTTTTTCATTAACATAAACACAAGAAGCACAATGCATTCCTTTAATGAAAAAAGTTTTTTTAATCATAATTTTTTATTTAACAATTAACTTACCATGGTACATACTCATACCGCAAGAAAAATCAAACTCGCCTTTTTTTTGTGGTGTTAATTCAATAGAAATTTTTTCATTAAGAGGTAAAAATTTTTTTATCTTAAATTCACTAATAACCACTTCCTCAAGACAACTATTATTATCTATCCTTTTAAAATTAAGGATAGTTTTTTTTCCAAAAGGAATAATGATTTTTGATGGCTGATAACCTCCACTTACCAAAATATCAATCTCATTTTCTGCTTCAACCGCTGACTCTTTTTTTCCAAAAAAAAACCAAATGAGAAAAATACTCGTTAACAATCCTGAAATTAAAACAAAAATTTTATCAATTGTCATAAAATTTTTTAACTTTTAACTTTTAATTTTTAATTTTAAATTTTCTATCACACTCCGCATCCGCCTCCTTGTTTTGGCGGTTTTTCAATTAATCCTTTGTCAGCCAACCACTGCTTAATTCGCTGCCATCCAGAAGCTGATGAATAATCTTTTCCCAAAATTATCTGCCCAGGAATTTCTTGAAAACTTTTCCCCTCTTTATTTTTAAAGTATAAAGCTAAATCATAATAATTTCCAGGAAACCAAAAGGCATTAAAATATTTTCCCGCCTCATAGAGTTGATTTTCGGTTGCGCCATTTTTTGCTAAAAGTTGAAGAACTGCCAAAAGAGCCATTCCATGATTACAATCAGGAAAAGCTGTTGAATTATTACAACATGGACGATAAATATTTACGCTAACTTTTTCCACTAATTTCTCTTGTTCATCTGTTAAAGAAATTAAATTAAAGTTAGCATAATAATCCATTGGTTGAGTTTTTGATAAACTCCAACCACCAGTTGAGGCAAAATTTCCGATTTGATCCTTGCCATATTGAGTAATTTCTCCCTCAGTTAAAATTTTTGATTTATTAGCCAACCCAACTGCCCAAAAAAAATTTAATAAAAAATATGAGTTTTCTCGATTAATTCTAATCTTTTTATTTGAACCTTTTGTTAAAATTTCCAGTTGCTCATTAGTTAAAGGTTGTCCATTTTGCTGATAAACTTGTTTAAATTTTTCAAGGTCTATTACCCCTGACGCAATCAATTTTGGTCCTAAATCACCGTAAGAAGCATTAATTTCATAACCTTTTTCCGGATTAATTTGATCAAATAAATTTTCTCTGATTTTATTTGAAGAAGAAAAATCAGTCTCTTTTTTTAATCCGCCAAAAGAATTCTGTCGCCATTTCCAAGGTAAACGGGGAATAAGATAAACAATTAATAAAACTGACAAACCAACCATTAGATAACCAAAAGATGATTTGAAAGTTGTTTTTTTTAATCTTCCTGAAATTAAACTATTTAACTGCCAAAAAGTGATTAATAAAATAAAAATTGACAATAACTTAATCTCTATTCCCTGAAAAGGAAAAGCCGTCAAAGAAGCCGCCACCCCAAATAATGGCAAAAGAAAACCGCCACAAACAGCGCAACCAACGGAGAGTAAACTTAAAAACAAACCAATCCCAAAATTAGTTTTTTCTGAAATAGAAGTTGATTTTTTCTTATCAAGAATATAGACAAAAAATGTCAAAACAACAGCAATAAGAAGATTGTTTATTATGCTTAAAACAATGGTTAAAAAAACAAAAAATGGTTGGTTATCGGTTAAAAATCTTTCCCAACTGGTTGTTCTCGTCAAAAGAAAATAATTCAAAAGTGAAAAAGAAAAAAACAAACTTAAAGTTAAAAAATAATCTTTCGAACTTTGATAAACAATAGAAAAATTCTTCTTAAAAAAATTCATAGTTTTTTAAATTTATTAAATAACTTTTAATGATGGTGATGATTTTTTTCTTTTATCTTTTTCCAAAGGTAAATAACCAACAACACCAAAATCGCCAAAAATAAAACCGAAACCAAAAACCAATAAATTCCAAAAAAGCCCCAAAAAGCTCCTCCCATCATACCAAAATTCCCCATCATCCATGGCCCCATCATTGAAAAATCACCTCCTTTTAGAAAATTAAAACTTTTATTATCAAAACAACCGCTATATTTTTTTCCTAAATTTATATGAGCTTGTTTTTCTCCCTCCTCACCCATCATATTCACCATCATCTGATTCATAAAAGCATGAGATTGGCCGGTCTTTAGCCCCATAAAATACTCTCCTAAAACTTCAAAATCTTCATCTTTTAACTGGTTGCAAGTTAGTTTTTTTGCTTGCAGCTTTTCCCAGATTTTTTTTCCTTCTTGTTCCTCTTTTTTTGTGTGTTCAATCACCTCTTGAGAAAGAAAGCGATCATCTTTCCAAAATCCTCTCATCATCTGTCCTTGAACTTTAGAAATAGGTAAAAAATAAATTAAAGTCAAAAAAATCATTAAAAAAATTTTTTTCATAATTTTCTTTTTAATAACTTGTAAAAAATTAAAACAATTAGTGAAAATGTTAGAATATCAACTGCTGGATTTTGAAAATTTTTGGCAATTTGAAAAATTAAAAGACGCAAACTTTTGCTGTAACCCTCCATTTGATACATCTGAATTTTTCCCAAAAAATTAAAAATAATAATTAAAACTCCTGAAATTATAAAAATTGTCGCTCCTAAAATTTTAAAAATGTGATAAATTTTTTGTCGGTTTTTTCCGGAAATTTTTTCCGTTGTCTTTTCGTAAAAAAGACTGATGATAAAAAGCGGAAAAACAATTCCTAAAACATATGCCAAAGAGACAAAAACTGCTTGAATCAAGCTTGGTGACAAACTGGTTAAGGTGACTGCAGCAAACAAAACTGGCGCACAACAAGAAGAAGACAGTCCTGATAATACTCCTAAAGAAAAAACCGAAAATACATCAACTTTGGTTTTTAAATCGGGTTTTTTAAAAGAATTAAAAATTGATAATTGAAAATTAAAAATTGGCTTAAAAGTCATTATTCCCATTAAAATCAAAAATAAACCACCAAAATAATAAATTTCTTTATGAAAACTATCAAATAAAAAAATAAAAAACCGAAAACCTAAAGCCACTGGAATTAAAATCATTGATAATCCTAAAGCATAAATTAAAGTATAAAAAACGACTTTTTTTGTTTGTTTAAAAATTGTTCCCAAATATGAAGGCAACAAAAAAGTGATACAACATGGAGCAAATAAAGCCAAAACGCCCGCTAAAAATGAAGCGGTTAAAGAAATACCAAAAATAAAACTATTTTCCATATTTATTTGACAAAGGCTTTAACTTTAAAAACTAATCGCTCGTTTTCTGGGTCGTTAGTTGTGACATAAACCTCTCTTTCAACTACCCCATAAATCGGCATAACATAAGGTCGATAAATTACTTTCACAATTGCCTGTTGTCCTGGTAAAACCTCACCTACATAATCTGAGCGGCTGTGCATACCAAACTCTTTTGATTCTTTTTTGTCAATAATAATTTTGCCAACAGTGCAACCACAACTTGAAGAGATATTAAAAAGTTGTAAATTTTTTTGACCAGTGTTTTTAATAATAAAATCTGCTGATCTTTCTTCAGAAACCTTCATTATCCCTAAATCCTTAAAATTATTAATATAACTAACTTTTGGCTTTTCTTTATCTTCTTTTTTATAAGTAATGATTTTAATATCGCTAGATTTTGAAAATAAAGAAGAACCTTTAATAAAAAAATAACTCACTAATATTAATAAAAAACTACTAACAATTACTCCAATGATTATTTTCTTTTCCATAAATTTATTTGTTATAAAGCCTGGTGACTTTTAAAATCTCCTCAATCATTCTTTTTTGTTTAGCTTGGCTTTTGCTTGTCATGGCTGATTTAAAACAAGTATTTAAATGATCTTTCATAAGCATTTCATGAGCTGATTTCAAAAGACCAATAACCGCTAAATTTTGTTGCATAATATCAATACAATAAGCATCTTTTTCTGCCATCTCAATAATTTTCTCAAGCAAACTTTTAGCTTTTTTAAGATTAATTAAAACTTTTTTTCTGTCATGTTTCATATTGGTATTTTTAACTTTTAACTTTGAACTTTGAACTTATTACCTCTACCTATGGTATAGGTATATAATAACCACAAAAAAAATAATCTGTCAAGAAGAAATTTAAACTAAGTTTTTTGGGGTGTTATTTAGGTAAGATTTAATATTTTCAATGGTTGTTTTTGTTATTCTTTCCAATGCCTCTTTAGTATTAAAAGCATTATGAGGAGTGATAATGACTTTTGGATGATTAACTAAAACATGGTTTAAAACCAAAGTTTTTAAATCAACATCTTTTTTATATGATGAGGTCATCACCTCAATCTCATCCATGATCTCTTTTTCTCCTTCCAAAACATCCAAACCAACACCAGCTAAAATCCCTTTTTCTAAAGCCAAAACCAAAGCCTCAGTCTCAATCAATCCTCCTCGAGCCGTGTTAATTAAAAAACTACCCTTTTTAAAAAGTTCAATATTTTGTTTGTTAATAATATGGTGAGTTTCTTTGGTATAAGGAAGATGAAGAGAAACAACATCACTTTTCTTAAGTAAAGTTTCCAAATCAACATAAGAAAAACCTAAACTTTTTGCCAACTCTTCATTTTTTGTTCGATTAAAAGCTAAAACATTCATTTCAAAACCTTTAGCGATTTTTATCACCTCAAGACCAATTTTTCCCAGACCAACAACGCCAATTGTTTTTCCAAAAAGATCAACACCGCGAATATTTTCATGATTAAAATCAAAGTTTTTTCCTTGATTAATTGATTGATAAATTTTTCTTGTCAATGTTAAAAGAAGAGCAAAAGTATGTTCAGCCACAGTTCGTGAACCATATTCTGGAACATTGGCAACTAAAATATTTTTTCCTCGGCAATATTCAACATCAATATGATCAAAACCAGTTGATCGAGTAGCAATAAACTTTAAATTAGGTAAATTATCAATGACTTCTTTTGTGATTTGTGAATAAACAAAAGTTGAAATAACTTCAGCATCTGAAAATTTTTTTACATTATCAATTGTTAACTTTTCCTCCACCAAAACTGCATCAGGAAAACTTTCTCCCAACAAATCCCTCTCCCAACTAGCAACTTCAAAAAAGAAAATTTTCATATTTTAATTATATTCTAAAGAAGTTAAAAATCCAACCAATTAAAATTACTCCTAAAGTTACTACTGAGAAAAAGCTAATTAAAAGTTTTGTTTTCATTGCTTTTTTTAAAATCATTGCCTCAGGTAAAGAAAGCCCAACTGTTGCCATCATAAAAGATAAGGCTGTACCAAAAGGTACACCTTTGGAAACCAAAGCTTGCATAATAGGAATCACGCCAACAGCGTTTGAATATAAAGGAACTGCCAAAATAGCCGCTAATGGTACTGCCCAAAAACTACTATTTTTCAGATATCTTTCAAAAAAACCCATTGGTACATATCCATGAATTAATGCTCCTAATCCCACTCCAATTAAAACATATAAAAAAACTTTCCTAGTAATATCAAAACCTTCTTGCCAAAATCTAGGCAAAAGTTTAATTAACTTTTCTTTTTTAAAATTATAAATAGAATTTTTATTATTTTTTGATTGACTAATAATTTTTTTTAAATCATCATCAATCTCCTCCTCCAACTTCATTTTTCCTAAAACAAATCCACCAATTATCCCAATAATTACCCCGGCTAAAACATAAGAAACAGTAGTTTTTACTCCAAAAATTCCTAAAAATATAGCGATTGAAGCTTCATTAACTAATGGTGAAGTGATTAAAAATGCCAATGTTACCCCAAGAGGAATCCCTGCTGATAGAAAACCAATAAATAAAGGAATTGAAGAACAAGAACAAAAAGGAGTAATTACTCCAAATAAAGAAGCTAAAAAATAATCTAATCCATACCAACGTCTTTTGGTTAAAAAATCACGAATTTTTTCTGTTGGTAAATAATAACGAATAATTGCCATTAAATAATTAATAACTAAAAGCAAAATAAAAATTTTTATTGAATCATAAATAAAAAAATTAACTGCCTCACCTAAATGAGTTTTTGGCGTTAAATGAAAAACAGAAAAACTTAACCAATCAGCAAATTTTTGAACAGGATAAAAAATGTCCATAAGATAAGAATCCTAAACTCTAAATCCTAAATCCTAAAAAAATTCTAAATTTGAGACAATAAAATTTTTAATTTTCAATTTCTATTAAATTTTTAATGATTTCATAACTGTCATCCTGAATTTATTTCAGGATCTCCTTGATTTGTTTATGGGATATCGAAACAAGTTCGGCATGACAATAAGTTAATTTTCAATTTTTATTCTTCTTGCCCACCGTTTTAGGCAGGAGTTTTTATTTTCATCATTTTTCATTATTATTTATTCATTATTAATTTCTTTATTTCTTCAATATCATTTTTAAATCCTACCATCACCGGTTTGCCATTAATTGCTAAAACTGGTGATTGCATTACTCCCATTTCAATAATTTTTGAAATATCTGTAATATACTCCACTTCAGCATCTAATTTAAGCTCAGAAACAGCTTTTTTTGTTAACTCATAAAGCGCTTTACAAGTAACGCATCCTGATCATAAAACCTGAATTTTCATATTTTTTAAATTAAACTTTTAATAAATTCTAAAAATTTTTTTCCTTTATCAGTTAAAAAATATCTTTTAAATTTTCCTTCCTGATTTGAATCAACAAAGTTTTTTTCAGCTAAATCAGCTAAATGATGAGAAATTAATGTTTGGGAAAATCCAGTTAAACTAATTAAATCACAAACACAATGAGGCTCCTCAAGGGCTTTTAATATAGCAATTTTTGAAGCCACTGATACTTCTTTTAAATCATTCTCTAAATTTTGACAATGTTTAAAATCAATTCTTTGATGTTTTCTCTGACAACGACAAGTAAATTTTTGACTCATAATTATATGATGTATGAATTATAATTATTCATATGCCAAGGGAAAATTTAAAGAATAAATCAAACTCTTTTTAACTATTAAAAACCTCTGCCATCTCAAGAAGGATTTTTTCTGGATCTTGAGCAAGAACAAATGCTGATGAAAGTATCACTCCTTTCGCTCCAAGTTTTATTGCCTCTTTTACATCATTTTTTGTTGAAATTCCAGCGCCAATAATTAATGGATGTTTTAAATATTTTATTACATCAGAAATTTTATCTTTTTCCTTAGTTAACAAAGATACTCCTGAAGCAATAAACTCTTCATTTTCATATCCTAAAAAATCAATCTCATATTGATCAAATTCTTTTGCTGTCTCAAAATCATGACTAATTAAAATCGTTTTCAAATCATATTTTTTAGCTTTATCTAAGGTTATTTTTATTAATTTTTTTTCAATTTTGTGTTCGCTATGATTAATGATAACTCCAGTTGCTCCTGCTTGTTTTAACGCATAAGGTGATATCCAACCCATATGGCGACCTGGGTCAATTGGATCAACATGTTGTGCCCAAACTTCAATATCAACTTCTTTTTTTATCCGATAAATATCAGTTGCTTGAACTGCAGGAATGATTTTTGCCTTAGTTTTTTCAATCACTTTTTTTACAATTTGGCAAAGTTTTAAAGCATTATCACCTGTTGATTCTTTATAAGTCTTAAAAGAGAGAATAATCATAAATTAATTATAAAAAATTATTTATTTATTTGTTATCATATTTTTAATGAAGAAAAAATTTTTATATTTGTTCTTTTCAATTTTATTTTTTGTTGTCTTTTTATTTTTTTCTTATTTTGTTAAAAAAGATGTTTTTTTAAGATTTGATTTTGATAGTACAGTTAGATTACAAAATCATCTACCAAAAAAACTTGATCCTTATTTATCTTTTTTTTCGCTCATTGGTAGTTTTGAAATTTATAGCTTAATAATTTTATTAATAATTTTTGCCAGAAAAAAATTAATTTCTTTCTTAATATTTATTCCTTTTGTTTTTGCTCATTTAATTGAAGTTGTTGGTAAAGCTTTTTTGCATCAACCTCCGCCACCTTTTATGTTTCATCGTTATGCCTTATTTTTTAACTTTCCTTCCTCTTATGTCCAACCAGGTTATTCTTATCCATCAGGTCATAGTTTACGAACAATTTTTGTCTCTTTTTTATTTTTTTATCTTATTTTAAAATCAAAAATAAAAAAACCAGTAAAATTTTTTTTAATAAGCGCGCTTTTGGTTTTTAATGCTTTAATGCTTGTTTCTCGAGTCTCTCTTGGTGAACATTGGACAACTGATGTTATTGGAGGAATCTTCCTAGGTGCCTCAGCTGCTTTTTTCTCTTTTTTATTTTTATAAAAAAAACAAATTTAATTTAAATGAATAATATTATTAAAATCTATTAAACTTATTTTTTTTATTTGATCATCTATTAAAATTTGCGTAATTGAACAAGGTCTAACTACTTTATATTTTGAAAAAAAATAATCTTTTGAATTTAAATACTCATCTCCAAATTCATTTCTTAAATAATCTGCAATCACTCCTCCATGACTAATAATTAATACGCTTTTATATTTTGAATTAATTATTAAATCAACTACCTTTTTAAATCTTAAACCTGCTTTAATAGAAGATTCTTTATTAGGCAAAAGATAATCTCTTTTTAATGATGAAATTTCACATAGTTTTGTATATTCTAAATAATCTTTTACATATCGTTTATCAAAATCAATTCTTTCTTTTAAATTATTTATTATTTTTATTGGTTTTTTAATATATTTTTTTATAATAAAAGCAGTTTCTTTTGTTCGTAAACTTGGACTTGAAAAAATAATTTCAATATTTTTATTGACTAAAAAAATTCCAGTTTTCTCAGCTTGTAATTTACCAATAATACTTAATCCAGGATTAAATAATTTTTTTTCTTTTTCTCCATGTCTTAAAAGATAAATTGTTTTTTTCATTATTTATTTTATTGTCCAACCGCCATCAACC
>CAYOZH010000003.1:0-309 GCA_964408415.1 uncultured Gammaproteobacteria bacterium
TTCAAATAAATTAAAAAATATTATAAATTTACTATAAGATTAATGATATATTTTGATATATATAAGTAATTAAAAATTTTCTGCGGTAATTTTATTAAATTTTATTAAATTTTATTATAAGATTAAAAAATTAATATTTATTAAATATATCAAAATATTATCAAAATACCTCTTGACAAACCTTTAATGTATATATTAGGATGAAATTATGATTGAAAAATGGTATAATCTTTATAATCTTGAGCCTCAATTTAAAAATTTCCTTATTGCGGAAAATTTTTCTCCTATTAGTTTAAAAAATTATTTATC
>CAYOZH010000003.1:325-53250 GCA_964408415.1 uncultured Gammaproteobacteria bacterium
TGACTTTAGATATTTTGTTGGTTGGCTTAATAAGAATATCAAATATCAAATTCGCCAATTGGCGGATAAAAATAAAGATTTACAAGATCTAGGTAATTTTTTAACTTTGATTGATGCAGATTTTTTAAATCTATACAGAAAATATCTTTTAGAAAACAATACCCCCTTAAAAACAATCAATCGGCGCTTATCAACAATAAGAAAATTTTTTTCTTTTTGTATTTCTCAAGGCTGGTTAAAAGAAAATCCGACGAAAAAAGTTTCAAATGTCTCGCATTTACAAACTACAAACTACCAACTACCAACTAATAATAAGGCTTTAGAAAGCCATAATATAATATCAAATATAAAAAAAATATCAAATATCAAATATCAAATATCAAATATATTTTTAAAATTTAAAACCAAACAATCCAAACCTAAAATAAGCACAGATTCTAATTCTTCTATTTTTTCTATCCAATACTATATCGGCCTACTGATTATTCTTATTTTTGTTGCTACTTTGGGTGCTGGAATATATAATCAATTTTTTTCAAAATCAGAAAAAACTTTTGCTTATCCTCTAGCGCCAACTACTCGGGCTGGAAGAATCTTGTCTTTCCAAGGAAGATTAACTGATACTTTAGGTAATCCAATCACAACTGCTACCAACGTAACTTTTAGACTTTATAATGTCTCAACTGGCGGAACTGCTTTGTATACTGCTGGAGCTTGTTCCATAACTCCAAATCAAGATGGGATTTTTAATGTGTTAATTGGCGGATCAGGCTATACACCGACTCCGCCCCAACAAGTCTGCGGCACTGAAATACCAGCGTCAATCTTTACAGAAAACGCTAATATTTACATGGGAATAACTGTGGCTTCAGATGCTGAGATGACTCCTCGACAACAGATTGCTAATGTTGGTTATGCTATCAATGCTGAGACATTACAAGGGCTTCCGCCTGGGACAAATTCTTCAACTATCCCTTATATCAATCAAGATGGCAATCTGCTAATTGCTGCTTCAACACCTGGAATTAGATCAACTTTTACCTCAGCTGATTTTACTTTATCAAGTGCTAAAGCGACAATTATCCAATCAGCAGGCACTGGTGATATTGTCCTTCAAGCAACAGAATCAGGGAAGTTAAAATTGCGAACTGGTGGAGATAGCGATGCTTATAACAGATTAATTATTGATAATAATGGATTAGTTGGAATTGGGTTGACACCAAGCCAAAATTTAGAAGTAGCTGGAAATATCTATGCTAATAGCGGGCAAATAAGACTTGGTAATTTTGCCTCTGCTCCATCAGCAATTGGCGCTGGAAGCCTTTATTATAACTCAACTGATAATAAAGTTTATTATTACAACGGCACTTCTTGGACTGAAGTGGGAGCGGGATCAGGTTCAAGTTGGTGGACGCAAAATCTAGGGCTTCTTTACCCAATAAACTCAACTTTAGATTTAGCCATTGGTGGTACAGCTTCCTCATCAGCTAAATTTGCATTTACAAATATCAATTCAGGAACACCAACTTTTAAGATGAATCAAGCTTCAATTATTGATTTACCTAATACTACTGTTAATGCTTTAAATATTGAGTCAGGATTAATGAGCTTTGATACACAAAATAATCGAATAGGTATTGGAACAACAAATCCAGGAGCAAAACTTGATATTTCTGGTGATATTTTTGCCTCTGGTAAGGCAAAAGTTGATTATGTCACTGATTATTCAAATGAAAACTACGGTCTTGATCCAGCAGGCACAACTAATTTTGGTGGATATTCATTAAAAATCACTGGTGGGGCTTTATTAGCAGTTGATAGTGGTAAAGTTGGTATTGGCACAACATCGCCTGCTTCAAAATTCCATGTCAGATGGTCTAATACTAATTGCGGCACTCAATGCTTTGCAGACGCAGCAGTCTTTGAAAACAACGGCAACGTATTCCTACAATTAATGGGTAGTAATTCTGGTGAAAAATCTGTCAATTTTGGATCACCAACAAACGGTGCCGAAGGGGCCATAAAATTTAATTTCCATAATTTGAATGAATTAAGCTTCTGGACTGGAGGCAATGTTGAGCAAATGGTAATTAGAGAAAATGGCAATGTCGGCATTGGGACGACGAGCCCAGGAGTCAAACTTCAAGTACACGAAACTGGAACAGGAAACAGCCAATTAACCATCTCAACTGATTCCGATACAAATAATTCTATTCTTGGTTTTACTACTGATGCTAATGGAACCCCAAAAGATGCCCGAATTGGTCTTGATGCAGCTAACTCTGTATTGAAAATCGTGTATGGAAGTCCATTTGCCGCATCTGTAAACGGCATTATGATAAATTCCTCCGGCAACGTCGGCATCGGGACGACGACACCAGTAGCAAAACTTGATGTCTTTGATAGTAGCACCGGTAGTTTTGGGCAAAAACTTGCCCTTCGGAGGTCAGGAGCAGGGGATATAGGTTTAAGTTTTCAGCAAAATGGTGTGACTGCCTTTGGTATTGTTGCTAGATCTGGAGCTGGAAATGGCTTGGCCTTCGTTCACAACTTTTATGAAGCTTCTGCTGGCACTGAACTTGTCAGAATTTTAGACAACGGCAACGTCGGCATCGGGACGACGAGTCCGGCGCAAAAACTTCAAGTAAATGGTAACATATATTCCTTAAACTACAGGTCTAAATTTATACAAGAGTCAACTACTGCCAATAACAATTATTCAGAAATTATTTTAACTCCTTGGGGCCAAGGAGCACAGTGGGCAATTAATGCTGCTTATACAGGTAGCGGTTCTCCTCCTTCAAATATGATATATAAAGTTGATCCGGGAACATACAATACAGGAGCTGGCCTATTTAGATTTGATGGAAATGGAAAAATATGGGAATTTTATGTTGCTCCAACATCTACTGGCGCAGGAAATCCTGTTTCTTTTACACGACTATCACACTTAAGCAATTCTGCTATCTGGTTTAGCCCTACCGGCACAAGCTCCCATTTTTATATTAATTCCTCCGGCAACGTCGGTATCGGGACGACGAGTCCTGGTAATTTACTTAGCATTGCAAAAGATGTGGGAAGTAATTATATTCAATCAATATATAACACTTATAATGGAACAAATAGAAGACAATTAGTTATATACCATGCTGGTACATCTACTCCTGCAACAACTGATGTCTATATAGCTTTTTCAAATAATGTTAATTGGGGGTTTAATGGCTCAATCACCGGCAATGGCTCTGGAGGAGTACAATACAATACAACATCAGATAAGAGATTAAAAACTAATTTAAAAATAGTTGATAATGCCTTAAAAATAATAAATAAAATTAATTCTTACTATTTTGATTTTATTTTTAAACCAGGTGAAAAAAATATAGGTTTTATGGCACAAGATTTAATTGATATATATCCTTATGCAGTATCAGGTGACCCAAACTCTGATCCATTAACGAATCCTATGCAAGTTGATTATAGCAAGTTTACCCCACTTCTTTTAGCTGGAATAAAAGAACAACAATCCCAAATCGCCTCTCTTTCCGACCAGTTGACGAATTTAGAAAAAGACCTCTCTTTAACCTCAACCGGTGAGCTGGAGATTACTAGCGCCACAGGCAGCGCCAATTTTGTCTATGACGGCAACCTGGACATAGAAACTCAAAACTCAAAACTCAAAACTCAAATCTACAACTTAAAACTCAAAACTGGAGAGATTATTGAAAGAATTAGCGCTTTTTCGGAACTTTTTGCTGGAAAAATAAAAGCCGGATTAGTTGAGGCGGAAAATATGATCGTTAATAATATTCTAATTGCAAAAACCATTATAACTGAAAATATAAACTTAACAACTGAAAATATTACAATTACCGGTAAAAAATTAGCTGATTATATTGATGAAAGAATCAATCAAGTCCTTAACTCACAAAAATTATTAAGTTCATCAGAAAAAATCATCTCGCCAGTGGTGGAAACTGAACAAATAAATTTCCAAAATCAAAATGCAAAAATCAAAACTGAAATGGAAAACTCAAAACTGGAAATTGTTGATTATCAAAACAAAATAGTTGCAGAATTTAATACGGACGAAAAAGAAACTTCTCTTTTTGGCACACTTGAGGTTAATTCAAGTCAAGAAAAAGGCAAACTAGCTCAATTTATTTTAAAAAATTTAGAAGGAAAATCAACGGTAGTCATTGATGCTTCAGGTAATGCTTCTTTTTCAGGGCAAGTTACTACCTCATCTCTCGTAAGTGATGTAAGTAACTTAGGCAACTTAACTGCCAAAGAAGCGAGCGTTGAAGGAAAATTAGTTGCTAAAGAAGTTGAGGCGGAAAATATTGATAATTTAACAAAGACTGTCTTTGAACAAAGACAGTCTTTATCAGAAACAACCAATAGCATCAATGAAATTCAAAAATTATTAGCTGAAATTAAAAATCAACCTTTGCCTAATGTATCAAATCAAACCAATTTATCCAATACTACTGATTTCAACCAATTTCAACCAATTTCAACTAGTTTTAACAATTTAACCGTCACTGGCAATTCTAATCTTTATAATGTCTCTGTTTCTGGTTCAATATTAACTGGACAATTGTTTATAGAAAATAACTCAATCATCTCTCTTGGCCAAGAACTTCGCTTTTCTTCTCTTTCAAAAATATCACTTTTTGATGATAAAGTAATTATTGCCAAAGACGGCACAATTACTACAAAAGGCGCTCTTATTGCTGAAGGAGGAATAAAAACCAATACCATTGCTCCGCAAAGCGGAGATAACCTAAGCATCCTAGGCAACTTAAGTATCCTAGGTAACCTAAGTCTTCCTAAAGCCACTGATTCAGCTTTAATTACTGCTTCGGACAATTTTGTTAAAAATGGTATTTTTGCGCCAGCGATTGAAACTGCTACTGCCTCAGCTGGAGTTGGTATTTTGCCGAAAAACTCATCTGAAGTCATTATATATAATGATAACGTCCGTGAAAATTCTCTTATTTACCTTACTCCAACAACCAATACTAATTCTCAACTGTCAGTAATTGAAAAAAAATACTGTGATTCTCAAATAATTGAAAACTGTAAGTCATACTTTAAGGTTGTTACATCTATACCGGAAAATCAAGATATTAAATTTGATTGGTTGATTATAAATTAGTATACTTAAGTTACCTAAGTCACTTATGTTACCTAAGTACAAATACCTTATTACCTATCGACTGTCGGAAATTATCTTTGATTTAATCGATGTTTTTATCTTAAGATACCTAAGTACCCTAGGTGACCTAGGTTACTTAAGTTTAAAAGATCAAATGCTTAAATGCGCTCGCTCAATAAAGCAAAATATAATTGAAGGTGTTTCTGAAGTTACCTCTTTAAAAAGCCAAATCAAACTTTTAGGAGTCGCTTATGGTTCAGTAGAAGAGTTAATTGCTGATTTAGAAGATTTTGCCAGAAGAAAAAATCTTTTTCTTTACCCAAAAAATCATCCAAAAACACAGCAATTTCGCCAGCTTGGCATTCACCTAAGTCACCTAAGTAACCTAAGCGACTTAGGTCACCTAAAACAAAAGCCTATCCTACCCGACAACCTTGAACAAGCCACCAACCTTATCCTTACCCTTTGCCATCAGCTTTCCTTTTTGCTTAAACGCCAAATTGAAGCCATAGAGGAAAAATTTATCCAACAAGGCGGCTACAGCGAAAATCTTTTTAAAAAAAGACTAAATTATCGTAAGTCACCTAAGTTACCTAAGTCACTTAAGGGCTTCACCCTTATGGAAATTCTTATTGTTATCTCTTTAATTGTTATTTTGGCGATTATTGCTTTAATTACTTTTAACCCAAAAAAACAAATTGAAAAATCTCAAGACTCAAAAAGAAAAACCGAAATCATTCAGCTACAAAAAGTTTTAGAAGATTGGTATAATGATAAAAACTGTTATCCAAAACCTCAAGAGATCTGTTATGATCAAGCTGATTCAAATAACTCTTGTCATATTTGCGGTAATCAACAAAACTCACCTAATTTTTCTCCATATTTAAATAATCTTCCCTGCGATCCGCAACATCCTACTAAAAAATATTTATATCAAGTTGATGATCTGGTTTGTCCAAAAAAATACTGGATATATACAAAATTTTCTAATGAAACCGATCCTATAATTACTGAGACAAATTGTTCTTCAGGATGCGGACCAAATAATAATTGTAATTTTAACGTTGGTTTTACTAGCCCTAATACTTCTCCCAACCAATGTCAAATCTCATCACCAACCATAACTCCTCAACCAACAATTCAAACAAACTATTTTTGTCAAAATTATAATAGTTTATATATTTTAAGCCAAACAAATATTTGTAATATTTGTGGTACTTATCAACAATGTTTAAATAATCACCCTAATGAAACTTATTATATTGATTCTCAATGCATACAAAATTGCATTAAAAATTAAAAATAAATTTATGAAGATAATCAATCAATTACAAAAAATAATTTTAAATTTATTAATTTTTCTAACTCCTCTATTTTTTTTAACAATTACTACTGATATTTTTTATATTAATAAATTCTATCTTTTAATTATCAGTATCAATCTTCTCCTATTTTTAACTTTAATTAATTTTTTAATTACAAAAAAAATTTCTTGGGAAAATAATCCTTTAGATAAATATTTATTTTTATTTTTAATAACAATTGGTTTATCAATTATTTTTTCTTCACCAAATAAAATTCAAGCCTTATTAAATAATAATTTTGGCTTTATAACAATCTTTTATCTCATTATTTTTTACTTTTATTTTTCCCGGCTTTCTCCCTCAATTACTTTATTAATGAATTACTCAATTACTCTTCTCTCTTTCATTACAATTATTTTCTTTTTTAATCCTTTTAAAAATGTTAATTTGCCAAATAACCTAGTTTTTTTAAAAAATGATTTTTTCACGCCCGTTGGTTTATCTATTGATTTAGCAATAATTTTAGGATTTTTTATCATTTATAAATTAACAGAAATTATAAAACAATCAAAAATCTGGACAAATAAAAAATCATTCATCATTCATTATTCATTATTAATTATTAATTTATTATCTTTATTTTTAACTTTATATAAAATTTTTAATGCCTTGAACCAAAATTTGATTATTTTACCTCCATGGCGATTGTCTTGGTATGCAGCGGTTGAGATCTTAAAAAATCCTCTTACTGCTCTTTTTGGTGTTGGTATCGATAACTTTTCTTCAATTTTCACGAAAGTAAAAGATATTGCTTATAACCAATCAAATTTATGGCAAATAAACTCATTTAATTACTCACGTTCAACACTTTTACACATAATGACAGAAACTGGGATTCTAGGATTAATTTCGTTTCTACTAATTGTTTATCAAATAATAAAAACAAATATGCAAAATAAAAATTCATTATTCATTATTATTTATTCATTATTCATTATTATTTTTCTACCACCAACGTATATTTTATGGTTTGTTTTCTTTTTAACCTTAGCAATTTTATCTAGTAAAGACGTGATTAATCACGTCTCTGCAGCAAAAAAAACTGAAATTGATCTTTCTGATTTTCCACCAATATACCTTGGAATTTCTCTTTTTATTCTCGCTTTTATAGGTATATCTTCATATTTATTAGGAAGAAACTATTTAAGTGAGATCTATTTTAAAAATTCTATTGATGCCATTTCAAAAAATGACTTGAAAAGTGTTTATGAAAATCAAAGACAAGCATTAATTCAAAATCCATATTTAGAAAAATATTATCTAAATTTATCTCAAACTACTTTAATTATTGCCAATAACATTGTTCAAAATATCCAAAGAAACTCAACTTCTGAAGCCAATATTAAAGAAGAAGACAAACAAACACTATCTCAAGCAATCCAACAAGCAATTATTTTTGCTAAAGATGGTGCGGTCAGACTTAATCCACAAAAAGCTTCAAATTGGCAAAATTTAGGAGAAATTTATAAAAATATTATTGGTTTTGCTCAGCAAGCTGAAGTTTTTGCAATTTCCTCATATCAACGAGCAATTGTTTTGGATCCTCAAAATCCAATTTATAGACTTAACTTAGGCGGAATTTATTATGTTTTGGGAAAATATGATGATGCAATAAATCTTTTTACACAAGCAGTTTCTTTAAAACCTGAATGGCCAAATAGTTATTACAATCTAGCTTGGTCTTATTATCAAAAACAAAATTATCAAAATGCTGTTTCATCAATGAACAATGTCTTGAAACTTTTAGATAAAGAAAAAAATAAACAAGACTGGGAAAAAGCCAATAAAGAACTAGAGTTATTTAAAAATAAATTAACAGAACAAGAAAAACAAGAAAAATCAACTGAAAATAACCAAAGTCAATTAACACTACCAACACCTCAACCAACTATTAAACCAAAAATCAAACTCTAAAGACAGTCTTTAAATTATTTTAAAAAGGATAAAGGATTAAGAAGTTGACCACCGGAGCGAATTTCAAAATGAAGATGAGTACCAGTTGATCTACCTGTTGATCCCATAATGCCAATTTGTTGACCTTGTGAAACATATTGGCCAACTTCAACATCATAACGTGAAAAATGAGCATAAAGAGTCTGATATCCATTTCCATGATCAATAATCACATGACAACCATAACCCCAATTAATACATCCAGCATAAACAACCTTACCACCATCAGCTGCTATTACTGGTGGAGCAGAAGGATTGGCAATATCAAGAGCTTGATGATACCAAACATAGTATTGGGTAATTACTCCTGAAGTTGGCCAGATAAAATTTGATGATCCTCTAACTCCAGCTTGAATTGAAGCAATAAATTTGTAATTTGCCGGCGCTGGTGTTGGTTTAATCACTCCGCCTGGGACAAAAATAATCTGCCCTGGAGTTAAAGCAAAAGTTTCTGGATCAGCAAAGTCATTCCAAATATAATTAACAATGTTCTGTGCATCAACTCCGTATTTTTTCGCAATTGAATAAACTGTATCACCAGAAACAACTTTATGAACCACACCAGTTACTGGCGGAATTTTTAATATCTGACCTGGTTTTATCACGTCTGTTTTTAAATCATTAGCCCACTTGATCGTATCAACTGAAACATCAAACATCTTGGCAATTTTATCTAAAGTATCACCACCTTTTACTTGGTAATTTTCTATCTCTGATCTTGATTTTTGAGAAACAACAGTTGATAAATTACTTTCATAAGGATTATAAGAGATAATCCCCTCTTGAGTAACAATATTGTAGTTTGATAAATTCACAAACGGAGAATTTTCAGCAATAATTGGACCACCAACTAAAGCAGTAACAACAATGATAAAAAAAGAGGTATTTAAAAATAATGAAGCATAACGACCTCTTTTTACCACTAAAAAAGCAACAACCAAGTCTTTAAACTTTTCAAAATTCTTACCAAAGTTTAATAATTTGGCAATCGTATACTCTTTTAAAAAGAGAAAAAACTCTCTTAAATCTTTATTCATAAACAATATATTATACCATTGCCTTAGATATTCTCTCAATTGCTACCTCAAAAGCCGCCTCTTTTAAAGGAATTTTTCGACTGACAGATTTTTGCCAAATTGCCTCAAACGCTCTCTCCATCATTACTTTTAATTTTGAGTTTACCTCTTCTTCACTCCAATAAAATCCAGCCTTATTTTGCACCCATTCAAGATAAGAAACAGTCACTCCACCTGAATTTGCCAAAACATCAGGAACTATAATAACACCTTTTTTAGATAAATATTGATAAGCTTCTTCAGTTAAAGGACCATTAGCCATCTCAAGAATAATTTTTGCTTTAATTTTGCTCATATTTTTTTCATTAATCACATTTTCTAAAGCAGCTGGCACTAAAATATCAACTGGAAGTTCTAAAAGTTTTTCGTTCGTTACTTCTTTACCAGAAAATTCTGAAACTTTTCCAGTTTTCTTTTTGTAAGCCATTATTTTTTCCGGATTAATTCCTTTTTCATCATATACGCCACCTTTTGAATCAGAAATAGCAACAATCTTAAATCCCGCCTCATAAGCCAATTTAGCAAAATAATAACCAACATTACCAAAACCTTGAACAGCAATAGTAATATTTTTTGGCGAAGGCACCTTTTCTTCTAAATTTTCGGAAACACCAATTTTTTTGCGCTTTAGGGGTGTAGGGGTCCCCATTGCGTCAAAAAAATTTGGTGTTGAAGCAATTATTTTTTTAATTAACGCTTGCAAAACAAAAAGTCCGCCACGACCTGTTGCTTCAGTTCTACCCAAACTTCCTCCCATTGACACTGGCTTTCCAGTAAATGTCGCCGGTGATTTATATCCTTTAATTTTTTGATACTCATCAATCATCCAACTCATAATCTCTGGATTGGTATTAACATCTGGAGCTGGGACATCAACATCTTCGCCAATAAAATGAGCAATTTTTTTCACATATTCACGAGAAAGTCTTTCAAGTTCTGCTTTTGAAAGTGTTTTTGGATCAAAAGCCACACCGCCTTTTCCACCACCATATGGAAGCCCGGCAACCGCGCATTTTATACTCATTAAAGTTGCCAAAGCCTGAACCTCTTCTCTTACTGTTTCTGGATGAAAACGAATTCCACCTTTATAAGGACCTAAAGCGCTATTATGTTGGATTCTCCAACCTTTAAAAACTTTGTCTTTTCCATTGTCCATCTTTACTTTAAATGAAAACTCATGAACATATTCTGGTTCAACTAATCTTTTAATCATCTCGCTATCTAAATTCATTTTTTCAGCCGTTTTTTTGATCAATGCTTGGGCTGATTCAAGCATTTTTTGACCAGTATTCATATTTTTTTATAACTGTTATAAAAATTATAATTGTTATAACTGTTATAACTTATTTTCTTCCAACCACCTCTCAATCTCAAGCGCCGCAGCTACTCCTTGACCAGCAGCAGTGGCTGCTTGGCGATACTGAAAATCAACACAATCTCCAGCCGCAAAAACCCCCTTTACCGAAGTTTGATATTGAAAATGATAGTCAAACTTCGGAATTTTTAATTTTAAATTTTTAATTTTTAATAATTGCTCAATTTCTTCTTCTTTTTTATTTTGAAAATTGAAAATTGAAAATTGAAAATTTTCCATTGCCATTCTATTTGTAGTAATCACATATCCCTTATCATCCAGCTCAATCTGATCTTTAAAAATATCCGTATCTGGCTTATGACCAATAGCGACAAACAGTCCGTCTACTTTTAAATTTTTATAAGAAGTCAAATTTTCGTTGTTAGTGGATGTTTGAGCTAAGGAGCGACGAAGTGAAACCTCGGATTCCGAGGCTGAACGAGTTGCGACTGGTCCGCCCTTGGCAGAAGCGAGTTCACTAACAAGAAAATTTGACTTGATTAATTTCAATCGTATTTTTTCAAGTTTTTTTTCTCCTACCACCTCCTCCACCACCGCATTCCAAATCACCTCAATCTTTTCATTTTCAAATATTCGCTTCTGCATGATTTTTGAAGCGCGAAAAGAGTCTCGGCGATGAATGATGTAAACTTTTTTAGCAAACTTTGTCAAAGTTAAAGCCTCCTCCATCGCCGTATCACCACCACCAACAACTGCCACGACTTTATCCCTGAAAAAAAATCCATCACAAGTAGCACAAGCAGAAACACCTTTTCCTCGAAGTCTTTCCTCGCCTGGCACTCCAAGCCACAAAGCTTTGGCACCAGTAGCAATTAACAAAACTTTGGTTGTATAACTTTTATCAGCAGTAAAAACTTGTTTTTCTGATATAGAAAGATTGACTTTAATAATATTTTGATCGATTATTTTTGCTCCAAATTTTAATGCTTGGTTTCTTATCTTATCAACTAACTGCGCTCCTAAAATTGACTCATGCCCAGGAAAATTTTCTACTTCTGAGGTCAATGTTAATTGACCTCCTGGAGGTGATCCGGCAAATACCAAAGGCGAAAGTCCAGCTCGAGCTAAATAAACAGCTGCTGATAATCCTGCTGGCCCACCGCCGATAATAATGACGTTTTCCATAATAATTTATAACGTGAAACGTATAACGTGTAACTTATAAAAAAAATCTCAAAAATCCAGCCTAAAACAACTAACAAGTAAATTCGAGATATAATATATTTTTAATTTTTAACTTATTTTTAAGTTCTACGTTTTACGTTACACGTTATACTACAAACTTATTGCTCTTTCAACCATTTGTTTTACTTCACCAGTTTTATCTTGCGGAACAATCTTGCAAATATCAGAAATAACAATCTCTTTTGACAATCCATCAATTGCTTTTTTAACTGCTGATATTTGCTGCAAAATCTCACCACAAGATCTTTCCGCCTCAACCATCTTTTGAATTCCTCTTAACTGACCAATTATCCGATTAATTCTTTTCTTTGTATCCTCCATATAAATCATCTAACTTCTAATTTCTAACATCTAACACTTAAAAATATTACAATCCGAAATCCGACCTACGAGGTCGCCGGTGGATTGTCAGAACAATATAAAAATAAACAAATAATAAATTTTTAATCAATAATAAATAATTCAATAATTAATAAAAATTTTTCATTTTTAATTTTTAATTTTTAATTTAATACTATATACCAGTATATAGTATCTTAAAAAAGTTGTCAAGTGGTATAATTACCTTATGAAAAAATACTTTCTGATTACTACTACTCTTTTTAAAGAATATTTTGCTTATCGGCTAAATTTTGTTTTGTGGAGGCTACGTAATCTAATCTCTCTTTTTATTCCAATTTTTTTATGGATGGCAGTTTTTTCGCAAAATCAATTACTTAAAAATCAAACCTTATCTTATTTTTTAATTATTCATCTTGTCTCCTCATTAATCGCCTCAACCACCACCACTGACCTTGCCTTGCAAATCCAAAATGGTGAAATCATTAATCTTTTAGTTAAACCAATCTCTGTTTTTAAATACTACTTTTTTCGCGATCTGGGAGATAAACTATTAAATTTTTCCTTTGCTATAATTGAGGTAGTAGTTGTTAGTTTTTTAATAAAATTTCCTTTTTTTCTCTATTTTCACTTAAATTTTGAGAAAATTTTCCTCTTTTTTTATTTTTTAACCATTAGTCTTTTTTTGAATTTTTTTATCTCAATCCTTTTATCTTTTATCGGCTTTGTTTCGCCTGAAGTCTGGGCGCCAAGATTTATTTTTATGATATTAATCCAAGTAACATCTGGACTTTTTATTCCTTTAGATTTTTTACCAAAACCAGTTTTTAACACTCTTCTTTTTACTCCTTTTCCTTATTTTTTTTACTTACCAACAAAAATTATCAGTCAAAACAATCCAAATTTAAATATGATTTTAGCAATTTTTTTCAGTAGTTTTTGGTTGATTTTAAGCTATATCATTTTAAAAATTAGTTGGAGACAAGGATTAAAAAGTTTTTCTTTTTGGGGTAAATAAAAATCAAATTAATAATTAATAATTAATAATTAATAATGAATAATGAAAAATGAAAAATGAAAAATGAAAAATAATAATTTAAAGATATTTTTATCCTTTGTTAAGGCTTATTTTAAAATGATTGTTCAATCGCGAACTGGAATTGTTTTTTTTACTTTGGGAAAAATTCTTAGATTTTTGTTTTTTTTAGGAGTGATTTTTATTGTTTTTAAAAAAACCAGCTCTTTAAATGGTTGGAGTTTAAATCAGGTGTTGCTTTGTTATTTTGTTTTTAATTTTTTAGATACTGCTACCCAAATGCTTTATCGAGAAGTCTATCGATTTCGGCCACTTTTAGTTTCTGGAAATTTAGATCTAGTTTTAATCAGACCTTATAATCCTTTGTTAAAAGTACTACTTGGTGGCGTGGATTTTTTAGATCTATTGCTTTTAATTCCTTATTTTTTAATCTTAAATTTTTTATTACTTCAACAAACAACTAATCTTTTAAGTTTTTTATTATTTTGGATCTTTATCATCAACTCTTTTTTAATCTTAACAGCTTTTCATATCTTGGTTTTAGGACTGGCGATTTTCACCACTGATGTAGATCACACAATTTTTATCTATCGCGATATTTTTCGCCTTGGTCAATTTCCAATTGACATTTATAAAAATCCAATAAATTTTATTTTTACTTTTATTATTCCTATTGGAGTTATCACCACCTTTCCTATTAAAATTTTTTACTCAATTTTAAACTGGCAAAGCATTATTATTAGCTTTTTAATAAGTATTATATCTTTAAGTTTTTCCCTTTTTTTCTGGAAAAAAGCACTTTACCACTATCAAAGCGCCTCGAGCTAAATGATTTTCCAATTCGACCTAAGCGGTCGCCTGTGGATTATTAGGATAATATAAAAGTAAACAAAAATGAGTAATTTTTAAATTGATCTAATTTCTAATTGACCTAATTAACTTAATTTTTAAGGACAGAACCTTTTTGAAAAAAAGGTTCTGTCCTTATTATCGTCTTTGCAATTTTTGCAAAGACAGTCTTTTTAAATTTCAAAAATGAATTCCTGCTTTCCCGCCTAAAACAGCGGGTAAAACGCAGGAATGACAAAATAAAAACAATTTTTAATTTTGACTTGCAACTTTTGACTTTTGACTTTTGAATTATATTTGATATTTTATATTTGATATTTTATATTTTTATCTATGATCTCAGTTAAAAACTTAACAAAAATTTACAAAATCTACAAAAAAACCGGTAATATTTTCACTGATTTATTTTTTAGACAATATAAAGATTTAGTAGCGCTTGATGATGTTTCTTTTGAGATTGAAGATAATGAACTGGTTGGTTTTATTGGCCCAAATGGCGCTGGAAAAACCACCACCTTAAAAATCCTCTCTGGAATTCTCTATCCAGATAAGGGAAAAATCAACATCAATGGCTTTTATCCATTTGATAAAAAAAAGGGGTTTTTGCGACAAATCACCTTTGTTATGGGACAAAAAAGCCAGCTTTTTTGGGATCTGCCAGCAATTGACACATTTTTGCTTAATAAAGAAATCTACCAAATAAACGATAATCAGTTTAAAAAAACTTTAGATAACTTGACAAATATCTTAAACTGTCAAAATTTAATCAACAAACCAGTAAAAATGCTATCATTGGGAGAGCGAATGAAAATGGAGTTTATTAGCGCTTTGCTTCATAGTCCAAAAATAGTTTTTTTGGATGAACCAACCATTGGTCTTGATATTTTTTCTCAAGAAGCAATTCGAAATTTTATAAAAAGTTATCAAAAACAGTTTAAAGCAACTATTATTTTAACCTCTCATTATTTAGAAGATGTAAAAAAATTAGCTAAAAGATTGCTTATTATTAATCAAGGAAAAATTATCTACGATGGCAAATTAACTGATATTATCAAAAATTTTTCTCAAAACAAATACATTACTTTGACCTTAGATAAAGAGATTGACAAAAAAAATCTTGAAAAAATCGCTTTAGTTGCTCAATATCAATATCCAAAAGTTGTTTTTCAAATAAAAAAAGATGATCTGCCAGAAAAAATTGCCATAATAAGCAAAAACATCCCTTATACTGATATTACCATTGAGGACGAAAAAATCGAGGAAATCATCAAAAAAATATATAAAAAATAATCTTTATCCCTTATTTAAGCTTTCCAAAAACTCTTTATTATTTTTTGTTTTTGATAATTTTTCAATTAAAAGTTGAGTTCGCTCTTCGCCATGAAGCAAACTCAACATTCGTCTTAAAGTGTTAACCTTATTTAATGTCTCTTTATCAAATAAAAGCTCTTCATGACGAGTACCAGACTTTTCCACATCAATAGCTGGAAAGATCCTTTTATTTGCCAACTCTCTATCTAAATGAATCTCCATATTGCCAGTGCCTTTAAGCTCCTCATAAATCAGATCATCCATTCGGCTCTCAGTGCCAATCAAGGCTGTACCAATAATTGTCAAGCTTCCTCCTTCTTCACAATTTCGAGCTGCTCCTAAAAACTTTTTTGCTGGATATAAAGCTTGAGGATCAAAACCACCGGACAAACTTCGACCAGTGCCAGGAGTAGCTAAATTTAAAGCACGAGCCAGTCTTGTAATTGAGTCAAGTAAAATCACTACATCTCTACCCATTTCAACCAATCTTTTGGCTCGCTCTAAGGCTAAATTTGCTACTTTTACCTGCTGACGAGGTGACTCATCAAAGTTTGAGGCAGCAACTTCACCTTTAATAAATCTTTTCATCTCTGTTACCTCCTCTGGTCGCTCACCAATTAAAATCGCCATTAAATAAACATCAGGATAATTAGTAGCAATTGCTTGAGCAATCTCTTTTAAAAAAGTGGTTTTTCCAGCTTTTGGTTGAGAAACAATCAAAGCTCGCTGACCAAAACCAATTGGCGCTATTAAATCAGTAATTCTTGTTGATAAAGTATCTTTATCTGTCTCAAGTTTTATTTGGCGATTTGGGTGAAGAGAAGTTAGTTGATCAAATTGTTTTCTCTTGGCTGAGTCTTCCTCTGTCATCTCAACGCCATTAATTTTTTTTATCAAAAGAAGAGAGTGAAATCTCTCGCCTGGTTTTGGCGGTCGAGCTAATCCTTCAACCTCATCTCCGCGCCTTAACCAAAATCGTCTGATTTGGCTAGTTGACACATAGATATCTGAATCAGGCGACAAAACATAGTTTTTTCGCAAAAATCCATAGCCGCCTAAAGTGATGTCTAAAATACCACTGGCTTCATAGCTGATTTTTAAATCTTCTTTTAGTCTCTCCTCAATCGGCACCTCTTCTTGAACTGCAGGTAATTGTGGTTCAGCTACCTTTTCGATTGGCGCCTCATCTTTTATAACAATTGGCTTTTCTTCAATCTTTTCTAAAATTGAAGAGACATCAAGAGGTTGATCTTGATTTTTAGTCGCAGAAGTTTTTTTTACCATAAAATTAAATATAAATTAATAAAAAATAAAGCCTGATTTAAAAAATTATCTCTCTCATGAAGTTATTGCTTTCATTTTCAAAAAAAGTAATAGAAAGATCCTCCATTTTGAGGGAATTTTCTTTTTCCCTGGAAAGAAAACGGGGAGGCACCTCTTGATTCGCAATGCGAGATCAAGAAAGCCGCCTCATTCCCACGACTTGCGTCGGGGTTACCCTTGTTTTAAATTGCGTAGAGAAAAAGTATTTTCTTTCCTCTTCTGGAGGATCTCCATATAAGTATATTTAAAATATATTGTTTTGTCAATAGGTTTTATTTTTTTTAATATATAAGAAAATAATTAAGGCAACTAAAATAATTAAAAAAATTAAAAGTAATAGAATTGATAAAAATTTAAAGTTTTGAGAATTACTATTTTTAATTAATTGATTATTATCATTAAAATTATTAAGATCTTTATTTTTATTATTAAAATTAATAACCGATGGACTAATTTTTGAAGAAGATGAAGTAACTGATGAGGTAATTGATGTTGTATTAGTATCATTTTTAATTATTTTAATATTATTAATATTTATTCCTGATTCTTTTAAATATTTTTGATTTTGAGCAATAAACTTTGATGTTTTTATCTCATTTTTTTCACCAACGCTATTTGTAAAAACTAATCTATAAGGCATCGAGGGTAAATATTGACTAGAGATCTTAAAATACCCCCTATCATCAGCATTAATAGTATATGAAGGACTATTAGAAAAATTTAAAACCACGGAAACTTTAGCATTAGGAATAATATTACCCTGATTATCATAAGCATAACCTTCAATATAATTTAATATTGGTTCAAATCTATAACTTGAAGCCAAAACTGTTTGGGCTTTAACTTTTTTAAAAATAAAGGACAAAAGTTTATCTATTATGTTTTTAAAACTTGTCAAACTTGTTAAATTTGATTTTTCTAATACCAAATCTCCAAAAAATTCATCGTTTTCAAAATTAGTTTGACTAATCTTTAAAATAAACTTTCCTTGATTATCAGTGGTAATTGGATTTTCGATTAAAAGCCGAAAACGATATTGTTGATTTGTAACCGGATCAGTTTTTAAACTATATGCTTTAATTTTAGTGAAAGGATGAGAAGCTCTTCCTTGAATAATGATTGTAGATGTTTTTTTATCTAAATCCATAAAATATTCCATCAATTTTACCTCGTTTGATTGAGAGGAACTTTTAGGAATTAATGGAATATCTCTTTTTTGTATAGATCCTTTTTGAACAATTTCTTCACCAGTTAAAGCAGGATAAATATTTTGATAAATTTTAGAATAATTGCTATTAATTTTATTAAACTCTACAGGAAAAATATAATCATTACTTTCTACTTTTAATTTATAAGTACCATCAGGAACAACAAAAGAAAACATTCCATCAACTAAAGTCTTTTGAGGATTAATAATATTACCACCCAAGATATCATTTGGGGTAAAAGGAGTAAAAGAACCATTTTGTCTTTTAACTAAAAGAGTCACATTTACATCAGAAACTGGCTCTAAGGTATAAGCATCAAAAACTCTTCCATATGGGTCCCAATTTAAAGATACACAATCAGATTTACTAAAAACAGTTTCTAAATCAAAACTGCCAACTTGAATTGTTTTTTCCTCTCCTGCCCCCAATTCATTTTTAGGTTCAACATAATTCATCGCTAACCACCTTCTACTATGATACACAGAAGAACTTTGCCATTTAAAAGGACTTATATAACCATTAGAATCACTTTTTATTGGATTTGATGGTAAAGTAGTTTTTTCAAATTTATAGTTAAACTCTGCTTGCATTTGAGAATAATTATTTTTATTAAAAACTTTTATATCTAAATTACTATTTCCACTAGTACAAAGAGAGTTAGTAAAACATTCAAATATATAAGTATCAGAATTTGGTAAAGGTCTTTCTTCAGATTTATCTGAAACAGATATTGTAGCTTCATGAACATTAGATCTTTCAGATTTTAAACAAACCCATCTTTGAGAAAATTGTTGAGCGTAAACAGTATTAAGAAAATTAGATATGAAAAAAACAAAAATAAGAATAAATAATTTTCTCAACATAATTAAAGAATAAAAAAAATAGTTATTAAAGTCAATAATAAAATTATTTTATAAAAATCTCACCACTTTTAGTTGTTTCTTCTATTTTTAAAAATGATGGATAATTGATTTTTACTCCTGTTTTTGTTTTGTATTCTGTCATTGTCCAAGTAGGTGTTGAGGTAGGTGATTTTGAAGGAGTAATTGATAATACATAATTAATAGTTTTGTTAACTCTTTCCACCTGTTGACCATAACGAACACCAATAATAAAAACTAAAATGATAATAAGAGTCAATAAAAATAAATATGGTTTTGAAAGTTTCATAGATTTATTATAAACAATTTATTGATAAAATATAAAAATGAAACTAAAATTAGCTTACTTTGGTTCACCGGATTTTTCTGCAAAATTTTTGGAAAAACTTTTAACTGATAATGATTTAAAAAAACTTATTTCTGTTGAATTTGTTGTCACTCAACCTGATAAACCTGCTGGAAGAAAACAAATATTAACCCCAACACCAGTGAAACAAACTGCCAAAAAATATGATTTAGAAGTTTTTGAAATTGAAAACTTAAAAACTGAAAATTCATTAAAAATTGAAAATTTAAAATTAAAAATTAAAAATTGTGATTTGTGTCTAGTTTATGCTTATTCTTCAATCATCTCTAAAGATTTATTAGATCTACCAAAATATGGTTTTTGGTGTATTCATCCCTCTCTGCTTCCAAAATATCGAGGCACATCTCCTATTGCCACTGCTTTGATAAATGGCGACAAAGAAACTGGAGTAACAATCTTTAAAATGGATGAAAAAATTGATCACGGACCAATTATCGCTCAAGAAAAACTTGAGATTTTACCCGATGATAAACGACCAGATTTAGAAAAAAAACTCACTGATTTGGCTTTTAATCTTTTTAAAAAGACAGTCCTTGTCAAAGACAGTCTTTGTTTTCAGCCTCAAAATCATAGTCTCGCAACTTATAGTAAACTTTTGAAAAAACAAGATGGATTTATTGAGTTTGAAAATTTAAAGTTAAAAATTAAAAATTCACCAGAAAAACTTTATAATCTATTTCGCGGTCTTTATCCTTGGCCGGGAATTTGGACCATTTTGCCTAATGGAAAAAGACTGAAAATAACCGGTATGAATTTTAACCCTAAAAATTCAGTTTTAAACATTACACATGTCCAGCTTGAAGGAAAAAAAGAAGTTGATTTTAAAACCTTTAATCAAGCTTATAAGATGTTTTAACCTGATTTTATATGTTCAGGAATTTCTATTATCTCTCCTGTTGTTCTAACCAACACCGGAATCAATAATAATTTGCCCTCCATAATCCTTTTTTTTATTTCATCGTTCTGAAAAAGAGCTTCAAAATACTTTCTATTTTCATCTCTTAAAGAAGATATATCATCATCTTTTCCAACCGGAGTTGAAACAAAAATAATATGTTTTTCTTTATCATCATCATATTTATCCAAAAGAGGTAAAGCAACTTTAGTCGTTTGATCTATGGCAGATTTAACATCAGATGAAGTTATGCCAAAAGATTGATCACAAACATTAAATCTGTCCAAAATTCCCTCGCCTGAAGTTGATATTGTGGCAAATTTTTCTTTGTGATCAGCAAAAGGATGATCAGGATGACCATTGCCTGGAAGCTTTGATAATCCTGTTAAATATTGAAATGCCAGTCTTCTTGATAATGCAAATAAAAATGCCTTAGCTTGAGACTCTGTTAAATCTGGATAATTGTTTTTAATATAGTCAGTTAATCTTTGATTTAAACCGATTGAATTGTTGTTCATTATTTCTTTTGTTATTTCAACAACTTTTTGATAATATCTTAAAAAGTTTTTAGGATCAGTGAATTTATCTTTCCAATAACCAAAAGCGTTTTCTTCACCTTCTAAAGTTTGTTGAATTTTTTCCTTAAATCCTTCTTCTTCTAAAAGACCAGTTGTTGAAAGTTGATTATCTTTTCCATAATTCAAAATCACTCCCATAGTATCAGTATCAAATAATGCAGCAACTGCCACTTGTTTTAATGGATCTTTACCTTGTGCTTCTCGTGCTTTATTATAACTATTAGTAAAAGCAGGGATTTGTTTTTCTTCGAATTGTCTTAAGTTTCTTTTTACAAGATCATCATCGGTTTCACCTTTCTTTCTCGAACTATTCATATATCCGCAGATATGATCTGTTTTTAAACTAGTATGGGCAAAAAATATTTCAAAAACCTCTCTTGAATCTTCTGCTTCTCGTCTTAAAACATCATTTAATAATTCTGAAGCAACAACTAATTGATCATTTTCATTTTTAACCACTTTTAAAAGCCCAGCTGGTTCTTCCCAGATATTAACTGTTCTACCAAAATGTATAGAAGATAATCTTCCATCAACACAAAGAACATAACCTAATTTAGCCTCTCCTTTTAATTCTCTTTCTTGTTCTAATAAACTTATAAAATTTCGTCTTTTTAATTTTTCAACTATTTGGTTGTGAGAATCTAATATATGAACTGCTTTATTAACCAAATCATCTGAAAAATGTTCTATAGATAAAGAAGATCTTATTGTTTCTAAATGACTTTTAATTGCTGAATGTAATTCATTACCTTTCAAAAATGTTTTTTTTTCCATCTTTAAACTTTTAAACTTTATATAACCTATAAATAAAAAAAATATTTATATTTAAAAAAATAATTTATTTATAGAAATATAAAAAAGAAGATATATTATACCAAAAAAAATTGTATTTTTTAAATGCAAAATGTCTATTTATAATACTCCTTCACCTGAAAAAGCACATACCAAGAAATCAAAACGCCAATCAAAGCTCCAAATATCCCTCCATAAATAACACTTGATAAAACACTTACCAAACTAGCATAAAAAAGCCATCGCCAACCGCTTTCTTGTCTTTTTAAAAGCCCAGGCACTGCTATTGCCTCCATCACTACTGAAACTGCTAAAATAATCATTGACAAAGTATAGTTAAAACCAAAATACATCCGCCATGGCGCTCCCATCATTGGCGAAAATGGTGATAAAAATAACCCTAATCCAAACGCTGCTAAAATCGAAGGCACTGTCAAAACTATGCCTAAAATTATTAAATAAGGGCTAAAATTAACAATTAATTCTTTAATATTTTCTGGTATTGAAAATGGCGCCTTATCCACCAAATACATCTCCAAAACCTCCTCTAATTGATTTAACGCCCCTTTTATATCCTGTTTTTTTGCCATAAAATTTTAAAAAAATTTTTAATTAATTTAATTATAAATCATCTTATAACAAATTTCTCTCAATCATCTCTCTTATTAAAGCAAATAATTTTTCCATTACATAAAGATTGTGATATGTCGCTAAAGTATGGGCTAAAAGTTCACGATTTTTAAAAAGATGATGAAGATATGACTTGGTAAAATTTTGACAAACATAACAATCGCAATTTTCATCCACTGGACTTAAATCTTCACGATACTTACCTTTTAAAATATCAATATTATCAATTAATTCTGGCGAAGATGCCTTTTCGAACCAACTTTTCCCCTTATTTTGTTGGCGAGAAAATGGTATCGAGCCAAGCTGATATATTGTTCCCATTCTTGCTAGTCTTGTTGGCTCAACACAATCAAAAGTATCAATTCCAAACTTTACTAAATCCACAATATCATCCACTTGCCCAACTCCCAAAAGATGAACTGGTCTGTCTTTTGGCAAATAATCAGCCACCCACCTCACTTGATCTCTCATCTCTTTTTTTGACTCACCGACTGACACTCCGCCAATTGCCACACCTGGAGTATTTTGCGAAACAACAAACTCAGCTGACTTTTTCCTCAAATCCTCAAACACTCCACCTTGAATTACACCGTATAAATATTGGTTTTTTCTTGGTGAGGCAACAAATTTTTTGTGCTTTAGGGGTGTAGGGGTCCCCATTGCATCAAAAAATTTCTGTTGCCGAACCTTGTAATCTATACAACGAATTAACCATCTATGAGTTCTCTCTGTTGCTTTTTTTGTATATTCATAATCTACTCCATGAGGAATGCACTCATCAAACGCCATCATTATATCAGCGCCAATTTTCATCTGATACTCAATTGATTTTTCTGGCGTAAACTCAATTATTGATCCGTCAAAAATTGAGTGAAATTTCACTCCGTTATCACCAATTTTGACAAAAGAAGGAATTTTTTCCTCATTTTTGAATTTTGCGTTTTCATTTTGATATTTGAATTTTGAATTTTGAATTTTATTTTTTGCCAAAGAAAAAACCTGAAATCCTCCTGAATCACTCATTAAAGGCATATTTAAATTTGCCCATTGATGAATTCCGCCGGCTTTTTCAATCAAATCAGCGCCCGGGTGAGTTACTAAATGATAAGTATTAACAAAAGCCACTTGAGTCCCAATCTTTTTTAAAAGCGTTGGTAAAATTGACTTGACTGTCCCTTTTGTACCCACTGCCACAAACGATGGAGTCTTAATCACTCCGTGATCCGTAATAATCTCCCCTAATCTTGCCCGCGAACCTCTTTTTTTTGATTGATATAAAACTTTGAAAAACATAAAAAAATATGATACTCTAAAATTAAACTTTATTATTTTAACAAACAAATGAAAAAAATAATTTTAGGAATCGTAATTTTCTTTATCGGTTTAGGTTTGGGAATTTTTATAAGCCTAAACTATTTTCAAAAAAACTCTCCTTCTAAAAAAACAGTTTCAATCTCACCTTCTCTTAAAAAAGAACCAACGCTACCTCCACCTACTCAATCCCCAAAAGAAAATGACACAATTACCTCTTCCCCAACCAGCATTCCGATCACTCAAACAAAGAATGAATCTTTACCAATAATTAGAATCCCTTATCAGCCTAAAACTGACTGGACAACTTATAAAGATGACATTGCTGGTTTCTCTTTTCAATATAATAACATTCCTACTGGTGAATATAACTCCTATCAAAAAATTAATAAATATGAATTTGGTAAAAATGTTGAGGTGTATTCTTGTTTTACTCCAAAAGCCGGCCCATCCGCTAATCAAGATGTATGCAATCATTTTTATAATCTTTCTGTTTACAATAACTACGATGGCGGTTCAAGAAGACTCTGGTTTATGAATAATTTTAAAGATATGCAAAATTGCAATATGCCAAAATATTACACTGATGTTTATGTTGACAACATTAAAGGACTACTTGTTACTTCAGAATGTGGTAGTTCTTGGGGCAATAGTTATTTTCTCTTCCCTAAAGGAAAAACCATGATTGTTCTTAATATCTATTATTTTTTTGTCGACGAACAAAAAAACATTAAAATTGATGAAAGCTTTTACAGGATACTTTCAACATTTAAATTTTATTAAGTTTCTACTTTATTTTTTAACCTATTATTTTCGCTTGTTTTAAATAAATGACAACTAATTGCTTTTTGAATTTATTACTAAAATCCTTAAACTCGCAATAATTAATAAAATCTTAAGTGATCTTCAACTCGCCAACCCGCCAACTCGTTAACTATTTAATCACACCCCCTAATCCCCTCTCTAGAGGGGAAAAGCGTGAAAAAAATCTCTTCTCAAGAGTAAAAGATAGTTGATGTGTATTAATTATTCATTATTCATTATTATTTTACTACCATACAATCCCCAAAAGAATAAAAGCGAAAGTCATTTTTTATAGCTATATTATACAAATCAACCAAGTGGTTTTTTGCTTTTTTATATTGTAAAAATGCCTCAACCAGCATCATTAAAGATGAACCAGGTAAATGAAAATTAGTTATCAAAATATCAACCATTTTAAAATTATATGGCGGAAAAATAAAAAGATCAGTTTTTTTTATAAGCGGAGACAACAAATTTTCTGATTTTAACCAGTTTAAACCAATTTCAACTGATTCAACTGTTCTCACCACTGTTGTTCCCACTGCTATTAATTTTTTTCTTTGTTTTTTAAAATTTATTATCTTTTCATAAGTATTTTTATCAATCTCATAGTACTCTTGATGCAATTTTTTTGTTTTTAAGTTTTCTTCTGTTATTGGCGCAAAAGTACCTATTCCAACATAAAGCTTTAAAAATAGTCTTTCTATTCCTTTTTGTTTAAGTTTTTTAAACACTCGATTAGTAAAGTGGAGCGAGGCGGTTGGTGCAGCAATTGATCCTAATTTTTTATCCCCTAGTTTATCAGCAAAAATCGTCTGATATTTTTTTAAAAGTTCATCTTTTTTTAAAGGCGAGTCTTTTAAATAAAGTGGTATTGGCATATTACCATAACGATAAAGCAAAGAAAAAAGCTTTTCTTTTGAATAATCAAATTTAAAAGTAAAAATGTTTTTTTCTTGGTTTTTCACTTCAATAAAATTTTCTTTATCAAAATAAATTTTTTCACCAAGATTTATTTTTCTATCAACTAAGCCACGAACAACATTATTTTGAGAAGTTATTAACTCATTAACAAAAAACAAAACCACTACTTTTCCACCAGTTTTTTTAAACATTGTCACTCTTGAAGGAACTACTTGAGAATTATTAAGAACTAAAAATGATTTGTTGGGTAAATATTTATCTAAATTTAAAAAGCGATCAAAAATAATCTCATCTGTTTTTGTATCATAAACAAAAAGTTTTGCGCTGTCTCGTGGTGAAGCTGGTATTTTTGCTAAAAGATTATCTGGAAGTTGATAGTCATATAATTTTTTATCCATTTACTAATTTTACAATAATAAGCCTAAAAGAATTACACCAATTGGCACAGCAAATACCCAAGAAGATCTTAGATCTCCCGTTTGAGCAATCTGTTGAGGAGGAGTTGAGGTTGGTGATGATTGAATAGGAGTGTTGGTCGTTTGAACTAAAATTATCTCTGTTGGTGTTGAAGATGGATTGTTAGGTGGAGTGTTGGTCGGAGGAATAGTTGGAGTATTAGTTGGTAAAGTAGTTAAGGTTGGAGTTGGAGTATTGGTTGGTTGATTCGTTGGAGTTGGTGTTGGGGTGTTGGTTGGTCGATTTGTTGGAGTTGGGGTTGGGGTTGGAGTTGGTGTACTGGTAGTTGAAGAATCACTACAAGGCTTACTTCCAACACGAGATCTAAAACAAGTGGTGTTAAATATATCAATCTGTTCTGTTCCACAATCATATTCAAAACATATAGATCTTACGTTTTGTTTTAATACTCCATTTAACTGGCAACCATTACCACCACTTGTCATATCAGGGCAAAAATAATGCATTGCTGTAAAACTAGTGCCATCTTTTTTCTTAACACAATTTCCTTCTACTTTAAGATCTGGACAAGAACCTTTTTCTTCACCCTCTTTTCTTTCAGTTGGACATTTGTCTGGGTTCCAGTTAGTGCACCTCCAAACTTTTACAAGACAATTTATTCCCCTACTTAAATCTATACATCCACATAAATAACCTGTATTTTTTCCAGAACTATCCTGTTGACACAAAGTACTGCCTAATTGACATTGAATTGTGCCACAAGCTAAAGTTGGTAATGGAGTTGGAGTTTCTGCTGCCTTTTGTTTTGTTGTTTGAAGAGTTTGATTATAATAGACTAATCCAACAACTGCTATTAAAACTACTAGAATTAAGTTGCCCCATAACAAAAAATTAAACTTTTTTTTAGATGATGATTTGTTAATTTTTTTTGGATTAATCGGAGTAAAGTTAGACATAATAACAATATAAAATATAAAATATCAAATATCAAATATATTTTTATTTTAACAATTCAATAAATTCAAAATTTAATTCATTTTCTTGCTTTTTTTCATTATAAATAATTTTTTTAAAAATATTTTGATACTCTGGGAAAAAAACATCGGCTTGAGGATAATCTTTATCAATAATAGTTAGATAAATTTTATCCGCATATTTTATAGCTTGACTATAAACATTGGCCCCACCAATAACAAAAATTTCATCAGATAAATTCTCTTTTTTCACAATCTCCTCTCCCTTTTCAATCGCTTCCTCAATTGAGGAAACAAAAAAAACAGAACAATCTTGGCGCGGCCGTTTCAAATTTGTTCTCAAGTTTTGTCTTGTTATGACAATATTAACTCTATTTGGTAATGGTCGGTATTTTTCTGGCAATGACTCAAAAGTTTTTCTTCCCATTATTACCACATGACCTTCAGTTAACTTTTTAAATCTTTTCATATCAGAAGCTAAATGCCATAAAAGTTTATTATCTTTTCCTAACTCCCTATTTTTTCCAATTGCCGCAATGATAGATAGCATATAGCAATATCAAATATCAAATATTAAATATTAAATATTTTGATTTTTAATTGCAATTTTTAATTTTTCATTTTTAATTTTTAATTTTATTTCACGTCTTCCCAATAACCACCTGAAACTGAAAGGGGCGCTTTAAGAGGCGGATGACAGTTATAGTCAATTAATTCCACATACTCTGGTTTAAACTCATCAACATCTTTAAAATCATGATTAAATCTGATTTTAGGAAAAGGATATGGCTTTCTTTTAATTTGTTCTTTAACTGCCTCAAGATGAGACTCATAAATATGAACATCACCAAAAGTATGAACAAACTCACCTGGCTGGTAACCAGTAATTTTTGAAAAAATTAAAAGCAATAAACTATATGAAGCAATATTAAAAGGCACACCTAAAAAAACATCAGCGCTTCTTTGATAAAGCTGCAAACAAAGCCTGTTATTAATCACATTTATTTGATACATATTATGACAAATTGGAAAGCGAGAAACATCCTTGGGTTGCGCCATTGAGTAAAGATATTCTGGATTCCAAGAAGTAATAATCGCATTGTGAGCATTTTTATCTTTTTTTATCTCCTCAAGCGCCCATTTGACTTGATCAATCGTTTTTCCATAACGAGTTGGCCATCTTCGCCAAAGCTCACCATAAATTCTTGGTAAATCGCCCCACTTTTTTGCAAATTCCTCATCATTTTTTATTTTTTCAATAAATTCTTCTTTAGTAATTTTGGATTTTGGATTTTGAATTTTAAATTTTTTATAAGGGTAATCATCCCAAATATGAACATTATTTAACACTAAATATCTAATATTTGTCTGGCCTGATAAAAACCAATAAAGCTCATACAAAACTCCTTTCCAATAAACTTTTTTTGTTGTTAAAAGGGGAAACTCGCCTTTTGATAAATCAAATCTTATCTGCCGACCAAATACAGAGTATGAGACATCGCCAGTATCTTTATCCACTTTCCTGGCACCATTTTTTAAAATATCTTTAAGCAAGTCTAAATATTGATATTCTTGATGCGTCATAAAAAATGACTAATTATTCTAATTTCTAATTGACCTAAAATAATTTTTTATTTTTCATTATTCATTATTAATTATACTTGCTTTTCTTTTTTCTCTGTTGTTACTCTTCCGCCTTGCCACTGACCGCGATACTTTTCTCCTCCACCATCAACCCAATGAAAAGTAGCAAAAACAAATCTTGCGCCCATCTCAATTTTTACCTCAATTGGTCCTTCATTTTTTAATCCAAAAGTTAACTTTCCACTATATCCTGGCTGAGCAATACCAGTTCGAACAATCAAACCACTTCGAAATGTAGTTGTTCTTGGGATGAATGTTGCAGCAATATTAAGTGGTAGATTAACTTTTTCAATTGTTGTTACTAAATAATACTCACCTGGTTTAAAAACAAAATATGAAGATTTTTTTGGATCATACTTTGCTAAAAGCTCAATTTTTGGCGTTAATCTTTCCTCAACTCCTAAAAACGCCTCGCCGTAAATTTTATAAACCTCGCCTAGTCTTAAGTCAAATCCAGCGCCTTCTGGATTATAAAGCTCTCTCTCAGCTAATCCTTCAACTAAATTAATCTCTTTTACTAATTGAAGCAATTTTTTTGGACCGATCATATTATAAGTATAACGTATAACCCTAAACCAGAACAAGTTCAGTTCAGGGCAAGCGTGAAATGTAAAACGTATAATTAGTCAGCAACTTTAAAATTCCCATCATCTTTAAATTCTACATTATAAATTGGCAAGTCAGGTGCTAATCTTTTTACTGTCTCAAAAAGATGATTATCCATCATATCAGATAAAACTTCATAAAGCCATTCTTCATCTTCTCCATTTCTAAAAATCACTGCCTTGTTTTTTACTAATTCTTTTACTAATAATCGATGCCGTTCACTAACTAAACTTTGATGAAAAACAAATACCTCAACCTTTCGTCTACCCTCATCTGTTTCAAGAAAATATCTTGGATAAACTCCCCAATTGCCTTTAATCTGCAAAATTGCTCCCTCAATATGATCTCCCTCTAAAACTACCTCTTGCGCTTGATTATTTTTTTTAATCTCCATTAATTTTTTTTCTAAAAACTCCAAATCCTGAGTAGTCAAATCATAAGCTTTTAAATCAAGTTTTATTTGTTTAAAATGACCACATCCTGAAGCTGGAACACCAACTGCTCCATGATGATCAGTATGATATTGAAAATTTTCCTCTCCGCCAATCACCTTAACAAGACTTTGATAAACTTTTTCATAATCAACATCAAATCCAAAATTATTAGCTGTGGCAAAAATCAAAGCCAATTCACCAATATCAGCACCAGGAATTGCCAATGCTGGTAAATTATCAGTATTTTCGTATCGACCATCAATGCAACGAGACAAAAATCTTGTTTTTGGATCAACTTTGTAGCGATTTTCTAAAACTAAATTAAAAACTTGTTTTTTATCAAGAGTAAATTTTTGACTATTTTGTGTCATTTTAATATTGTAACAAAAAAATATTTTTTTGCTATCATTAAATATGATTCAGATTAACAATTATTATATGCATCTATACGTTTTAATAACTACATATCTTTTTGAAAAATTATTCACAATATACAAACTATGATCATTATTGTCGATTTTGGCTCACAAACAACCCATCTAATAAGTAGACGTTTAAAACAACTAGGAGTTGAGTCTTTAATTATAAAACCAAATGAAATCAATCCTATCTTAAAAAATAGTCAAATAAAAGGAATTATTTTATCAGGCGGTCCAGCCAGTGTTTATGAAAAAAATGCGCCTACAATATCAAAATCAATTTTTGAAAAAAATATCCCTATTCTTGGTATTTGTTATGGATTGCAACTTTTATCTTATCTTTTAGGAGGAAAAGTTGTTCAAGGAAACCGAGAGTATGGACCGGAAAAAATTGAGATTAAAGAAAATTCTTTGCTTTTTGATAATCTACCAAAAACTTTTACTGTCTGGATGTCACATGGTGATGAAGTAATTTCTTTACCAAAAGGTTTTAGAACTATTGCCTCAACTAAAAAAGTCACTAATGCCGCCATTGAAAACAAAGATAAAAAAATCTTTGGCGTTCAATTTCACCCGGAAATTTTTCATACTGAAAACGGAGAAAAAATTTTAAAAAACTTTTTAGAAAAAGCGTGTTTTATAAAAACAAGAAATTACTCAATTGATATTTTAAAAATTATTAAAAATATCAAACAACAATATCAAGAAAAAGGCGGTGGAAAAGTTATCTCTGCTGTTTCTGGAGGTATTGACTCAACTGTTGCCACTGTTTTAACCGCCAAAGCAATTGGAAAGAATTTAATTCCAGTTTATATTGATAATGGCCTAATGCGCTATGATAACTTAGAAAAAGTAAAAAAACTTTTTCAACAAAAACTTAATTTAAATTTAAAGATTATCTCTTGTGAGAATACTTTTTTAAAAGCATTAAAAGGAGTCACTAATCCTGAGAAAAAAAGAAAGATTATCGGTTCTCTTTATATAAAACTTTTTGAAAGTTTTGCTAAAAAAATTAAAGGAGTAAAATTTTTAATTCAAGGAACAATCTATTCTGATGTTGTTGAAAGTGGTGGATCAATTGGAAAATCAGTGGTTATTAAATCTCATCATAATGTTGCTGGTCTACCAAAAAAAATGAATTTGTCTTTGATTGAACCATTAAGAGAGTTTTATAAAGATGAAGTGCGAGAGATTGGAAAAAAATTAGGTTTGGATAAAGAGATCATCAATACCCAACCATTCCCCGGACCAGGATACGCTATTAGAATTATCGGTGAGATAACAAAAAAAAGGTTAATGAAAATAAAAAAGGCTGATGAGATTTTAATTAATATTTTAAAAAAAGAGGGATATTATGAAAAGATTTTTCAAAGTTTTCCTATCTTAACTGGCATAAAAAGCACTGCTGTTAAAGGCGATAATCGAATTTATGGAGAGGTAGTTGCTTTAAGAATCTATGAAAGTACTGATATTATGAGCGCCTCATGGGCAAAAATACCATATGAGATATTAAATAAAATTGCTCAAGAAATCACAAAAAATATCCCTGATGTTTCCCGAGTAGTTTATGATATCACTACCAAACCTCCAGCAACTATGGAATGGGAATAAAAAAGATTAGGAAATATTTCTCAAAACTATCAATCCTGATATCAACACCGAAAAACTTCCTCGAGGACCTAAAGAAGTTAAAATTGTTCCTTTTTCTCCAGGAACAAAAGGCGGTATACCACTGTTATCTGAAGTATAATAAGCAACTGTTGGTTCTATATTAAATTTTTGACAAACTAAATTTAAATACCATGATTCCATATCAATTAATAATCTAACTTTATCATTATATGGAATATTTGGGTTATTAATGATTGCTTGTTGGGCTTTTTTAATATCTGACAAAGTTTGCAACAACACACCTTCTGATTGAAATATTAATTCTATTTTATCAAAATCAATAACTGGTATTTTTATACCATATAATTTTGTTTTTTCTATAAACTCTTTTGGATTAAAATTATTTACTGAACTAACATAATCTGGTAAAACTACTCGACCAACTCTTGCACCAAGATGATTTTCACCATCCCATTGCATTGTCGCTCCAACTTTACCAAAAAAAGCAATATCTTTTATATTTGGAAAAACATTTTTTAATGACTCTATCAACCCATAAGTATTATCTCCTAAAGGATACGAAAAATTAATGAATTTTTTTCTTTTTTTCCACAAAGCAAAAATCGTTTCTTTATATTCTTCAGGTAAATCACTTCTTTCTACTAAATTTGAGATATATTCTTGACTTAATTTACTAAAATCATAAAAATCAACCGGATCTCCTAAAGAAACTTGTTCTGCTTCAAACAATCTTTGTTTTACTCCCATCTTTTCAAATTCTCCAAAAATTCTCTTTTTTATTGTTAAAAGACTTTGATCTTCACCTTTATATCTTGATAAAAATTGAAGATAAAAAAATCTTTCATATAGGTTTCTTTGTTCATCAGATAATTTCTCAGCTTTCACTGATTCAGGTAAAAGTCGAATTGGAATACCTTGAAGATTTGCCTCATTTGAGTTTCTTAAATAATTTAAATCTCTATCATTTAACAAAGGCACAGCAATAAGTAAAGGAAAAGTAAATTCATTACCTAAAACCACTGTGTCAATCTCAGATTCTGATGATATAAATTTTCCTTCAAGAAGTTTTCTTTTTATTGCCAAAGCATCATTATACAAAGCTGTAAGATATAATGGACTAGTTTCAGCTAATGATTGAAGTGGTAGGAAAAAATCTTTTTTATCTTCAGACATATCAGTTTCTAGATAAAATCCACCTTGAGATTGAGCAAATTTGTTTAAGAATTCGTTTAATTCGTCGTTTTCAATTTTTTTTCCTGAATTTTCTAAATATTTATTGATTAAAACTAATAATTTATTTCTTTCTTCTTCTGTAATTTTATATAATTCAGGTTTTTCAATTGATAGTTTGAACAAAAATCTTGTCATCTCAAAAAAACCTAAAAAACTCATCATTTCCAAATAATCAGTTGGTGGGTTTTTACTATCATTTAAAGTTTGTCGTCTAATTTCAAAATAAATATGTTTATCTCCATTTTCATCGTTTAATACTTTATATCTTCTTCCTCTTGCCTCTGGTCTTTTAATTGATTCATCTTTTTCTTTATAATCAGTCAAAATCTGCTCAACAAAATGAACATCAATTTTTTCACCTTGAGCAATCCGCAAAAAAATATCAGCAATATCATCAGATCGCAACATTCTTGGTAAAAGATAACTTAACTCACCAACATAATCTCCAAATTTAGGCTTTTCTTTAAAAACTGTTCCTGACTCTAAAGCTTTATGATATCCTGGCTGAATCGAAAGAAGTAAAGTATTAGGATATGGAAAAACAAAACTACGAAGATATGATGGACCAAAGGCTTGATTTTTAATAGCCACGATTCTTTCCCAAAATTTTGAATATTGGGTAATTAAATTCTCTGTCTCTTTCCGATAAGGAATTTTTAAAGCTTTACTTTCCATGGTAAACTTATATTATAATAAAATTAAATTGATATATCAATCTAAAAGTATTAAAATCATTTTATGGCCAATATTTTAGTTTACGATCCAACCGCTCTTGACTCTCAAAGCGCTGTTCGTGGTGTTGGCAGATATTTGCAGATTTTAAAAGAAAATTTCCCAAAATGGCAGTATTCATCTAACATCAAACATCTAAAATCTAACATTTTTATTAATCCTTTTTTTAATTTTCTTCAAAAACCCTTAATTTTAAAAAAAATCGCTAAAAAACAAATTGCTGTTATTCATGATCTAATTCCTTTAAAATACCCTGATAAATTTCCCGCAGGAATTCGCGGTAATTTTAATATTTTTTTAAACAAGATTGCTTTGAAAAATTATGATCTGATTATCACTGACTCTTATGCTTCAAAAAAAGACATTGTTGAGATCTTAAAAATACCAGAAAATAAAGTAAAAGTTATTTATCCATGCTTACCAAAAATATTTAAAATCAAAAATCAAACCCCGCTCTTCGCGAAGGGCGGGGAAAAATCAAAAATCAATCCGCCAACTGGCGGACAAAATGAAAATTCAAAATTCAAAATTGAAAATTTTATTTTATATGTTGGTGATGCCACTTGGAATAAAAATTTAGTTAATTTAGCTAAAGCAATTAAAATTGCTAATATCACTTGTGTATTTGTTGGAAAGGTTTTTCAAAATTTAAAAAAAGAAGGTGAAGACACCAAATTTTTTGCGACTTGGGATGTCTGTCCGACAAATGTCGGACAAGGGGACCCACTGGAGTCAAAAAAATTCGGTGTCGAACCTTACAAAAATCCTTGGCAAAAAGAATTAAGAGAGTTTTTAAAAGAAGCAGTTAATGACAAACGTTTTATTTTTCTTGGTTATGTTGATGATAATCAACTAATTAAACTTTATCAACAAGCCAAGGTAAATATCTTAATTTCTCGAGATGAAGGTTTTGGTTTTTCTTACCTTGAAGCTAGCTCACAAAACTGTCCTTCAATAATAAGCGATATTCCAGTTTTAAAAGAGGTCTCAGATAATCAAGGAGTAATAATCGCCAATCCCAATAACCCCAATGACATTGCTGATAAAATCATTGAGATTTATTTTGACAAAAATTTAAAAGAAAAATTAGGTAATCAAGCCTTTAATCGCGGTCAATTCTTTTCCTCAGAAAAATTTAAAAAAGAATTTTTATATATTTTAAAGACCTGATTTATCACGTCTTTGAAAAAAGTTTATTAGCATTTTTTGTAGTTTTTTCTATTAAATCCTCAACTGAGATACTTTTTAATTTAGCCACAAATTCAGCAATATATTTTAAATTTTCAGGGGTATTAGGAAATTTTCTAAAAGGTGATAAAAAAGGACTATCAGTTTCCAAAACTAAAAGATCAAAAGGCACTTTTTTTATAAATTGTTGTTTTTGAGAATCATAAACCACATCGCCATCAACACCAATAAAAATATTGTTTTTTATAGCGAAATCTAAAAGTTCATCATCTGGCTCACAACAATGAAAAACAGCTTGAATATCAGTTAGATAATCGCAAGTATTAAGCAATTCTAATAAATCTTTTTTTGCTTGACGATTATGAATAATCAAAGTTTTTTGATATTTTTTTGCTAATTTTAATTGTTCTAAAAACAATTCTTTTTGCAAATTTATAAAATCTTCATTCACTTGATAATCACCATATTTTGTCTTTTGATAAATATGACGATCCAAACCAATCTCACCAACTGCTAAAACTTTTGGATGTTTTAATAACTCTTCTATTTGATTAAGCGAAGATGCCTTTTCGAGCCAACTTTTCCCCTTATTTTGTTGGCGAGAAAATGGCATCGAGCTTTTAAAAATTTCAAAAACATGATGAGGGTGGATACCAACCGCCGCATAAATCTCTTCATATTTTTCCGCAATCTCAACTGCTTTTTTTGAAGTGGCAACATCTGTACCTGGAATAACAATATTCTCTACTCCCACCTCTTTTGCTCTGTTAATCACATCATCTAAATTTTTATCAAAAGCCTTAAAGTTTAAATGACAATGAGTGTCGAACATAATAATAAATCAAAAGTCAAAATTCAAAAGTCAAAATTGAAATTCAAAATTAAAAATTCTTTTTATTCTGTCATTCCGCACTTGATGCGGAATCCAGAAAAAATGGATTCCTGGTCAAGCCAGGAATGACAATGTTTTCTTTATTTCTTTTTTCATTTTTTGTCATTTTGTCCGCCAGCTGGCGGATTTAATTTTTGATATTTGATTTTTGATATTTGATATTCTTATAATTATACTATGACCATCTTCATTGGTGCCGATCATCGAGGATTTAATCTTAAAAATCAAATCATTGAGTATCTTCATGAAAAAGATATTCGAATTGAAGATCTTGGCGCCTATGAGTATAATGCTAACGATGACTATCCTGATTTTGCCAAAAAAGTCGCTCAGGCGGTTTTGCAAAATCCAGAAAATCATCTTGGAATTGTTGTCTGTGGATCAGGAGTGGGAGTGGCTATTGCTTCAAACAGATTCAAAGGTATAAGATGCGCTTTGGGATTTGATGAAAAACAAATTTCTCATGCGCGGGAAAATGATCATATCAACGTCTTGGCTTTAGCCTCAGATTATACTAATTTTGAAAAAGCCAAACTTATTGTTGACAGTTTTCTTACCTCCAACCCAAAAAATGAAGAAAAATACCTTCGCCGGATAAAAAAACTTGATGAATAATACTTCGCAAAATTTTAAGCCTTATAACAATCTAAAATCATATTTTTGTAGGTTATAATCCATAGACAAAAATTCTGCTTTTTTGTAGATTTTTAGATAAAAAAATTATCTGATGAAACATGTCTGATAATTTTTTTTATAAAAATATTGGGAAAAAAATTTTAAAAATTAGAGAAAGGAAAAATATTTCCCAAGAAAGACTCTCTTTTAAAAGCGGTGTTGACCGCACCTATATCTGCCGAATAGAAAAAGGTTTTGCTAATCCAAGTATTAGAATTATTGAAAGAATCGCTAGCGCTTTAAATGTGAGTATTTATCTTCTCACTAAAAATTAATAATTAATTCATAAAGATTTTCCTGATTTTTCTTAATAATATTTTTTATTTCCATCATTGATAAATAATTTAAAATTTCTGTTATTGGCCGTTGCAATTTTAAAACTAAATCATCAATTGATAATGGTTTTTCTTTTAAAGCTTCAAAAATCTGTTTTTCAAAATATGTCAATTTGTTTTTTACCTCATCTTCTTTTTTCGGAGTAATTTTTAGATTAAATTCTTCAAAAATATCTTCAACTGAAGTGACTAACTTTGCTCCTTGTTTAAGCAAAATATTTGGAGCAGCTGACATCTTTGAGGTGATTGGCGATGGTGGCGCAAATACATCTTTTCCTTGCTCGGCAGCATAACGAGCAGTGATCAACGATCCTGAGTCTTCTCCTCCCTCAACCACCATCACTCCTTTTGATAAAGCTGAGATAATTCTGTTTCTTGAAATAAAAAGACCTTTTAAAACTGTCTGACCTGGTGGAAACTCAGAAATAATTACGCCATTTTTTTCAATAATTTTTTCATAAAGACCTCTGTTGGCAGCCGGATAAACCACATCAACTCCACATCCTAAAACAGCGATTGTTTGCCCTCTAGCTTCAAGACAAGATTGATGAACAATTGTATCAATTCCATAAGCAAGACCTGAAATGATAATAAATCCTGCTTTTGCTAACTCATATGAAAATTTTCTGGCAATTTGCGCTCCGTAGTTAGTTGGCTCTCTTGTGCCAACAATAGCAATTCTTAAATAATCAGAAAAATTTTTATCAAAAATTATTGATGAAGGCAAAGCTTTAACATAAATACAAATCGGCGGATCAGGGATATTTTTTAAATCTTGAGGATAATTTTCATCATCAACTGTCAAAACAATGATATTTTTCTTTTTAATTTCCTGATATTTTTTCTCCAGATCAAAACTTTGACGAAATTTGATAAACTTCTCTGTTAAATTATCGCCAATTAACTCAACTAACTCATCTTTTTTGGCTAAATAAGCTTGTTTTACTGTTTTAAAATGTTTTTTAAGAAGAGAAAATCTTATCGGTCCAATGCCATAAAAATGAGAAAAACCAATATAGTATAAAATCTCCTCGGTCATCAAATATATTAAACACCAAAACTTTTCTTTTTTCAGTCGAATATAACCTACAAAAAAAATTAAAAATGAATAATAAAAAATGAAAAAAGAAATAAAAAAACAAGGACAGAACCTTTTTGAAAAAAAGGTTCTGTCCTTAAATGTTAGATGTTAAGTGTTACACATTATCAGCTTCATCACCTCATATCCTTTCCAAAACATCTCCTCATCAAAATTTTCATTTGGCGCGTGAAGATTGGCATCAGGTAAAATAAACCCAAGTAAAATCACTGGTTTTTTAAGAACTCGAGAAATAATTTCTGCTGCTGGCACTGAACCACCAGATCGATTTAAAGCAGTTTTTTTCTCAAATACTTGTTCAAGTAATTTTTTTGTTTTTTCAACATATGGATTATCTAGACTAGTATAAAAAGGGTTGCTGCCATAAAAAGTCTTTAATTCATATTTAACCTCTTTAGGTAAATTTTTTTTAATAAAATCAACCACTAATTTTTCAATTTTTTTATAATCTTGATTTGGTACTAAGCGAATTGAAAATTTAACCGTTGCCTCAGAGGGAATAATTGTTTTGACACCTTCTTGAGTGAAACCGGCAATTATCCCATTGACATCAAAAGATGGATAAATTTTTGCCTCATAAGGACCAAGTTTTTTAAGCTCAGCTAATTCTTTTTTTGTTGGTTTTAAGACATCTTTATAAAATTGAGGAATATTTATTTTTAATTTATCTTTTTTAATCTTAGTTAATAAATTAGCAATTACTTGAACTGGATTATAAAAGAGATTGCCATAAACACCTGAATGCATATCATAATCAGCCACTTTAACTTTTAGTTCAAACTCACAAATTCCTCGCAGTCCATAAAAAAGCTGGGGTGTTTTTTTATCTCTTACTCCCATATCAACAACATAAAAAACATCAACCTTTTTCAAATCTTTATCTTTTTTTATTAACTCTTCAAAATTAGCGCTACCTACCTCCTCCTCACCCTCAAAAACAAAAATAATGTTATTTTTTAAAGTTTTATTTTCTTCAATAAGCTCTTTTACTGCTTCAATTAAAACGATTAGATGGCCTTTATCATCAGCTACGCCACGACCAAAAAATTTTCCATTTTTTTGCACCAATTTAAATGGATGAGTGTTCCATAGATTAACTGGGTCTTCAGGTTGAACATCATAATGAGCATAAAAACCTAAAGTCTGATTTTTTTCATTAAAAAATTTTTTGGCAATAATTAAAGGATGAGAATTTTTATTTGAATAAATATCAACTTTAAATCCGCTCTTTTCCAACTGCTCTTTAATAAACTCAACTGCTTTTTTTATTTCAATGACTCTTTTTTTATCGGTTGAGACTGACTCAATGGCAATAAATTTTTCTAAATTTTGCAAAACTCGCTGTTTTAACATAATCTTAAAATTATACCAAATCTGCTACAATTAATTTATGCAGGTCTGTCCTTCAATTTTGGAAAAAACTACTAATGATTATTTTTCAGTAATCAAAAAACTTTCATCATACTTTAATTATTTTCAACTTGATTTTACTGATGGAGAATATGTTGATAATAAAACTGCTAATATTGATGAGTTTTTAAATGAATTAACTAATTATCAAAAGATAAATAATTTTTATTTTGACTTTCATCTAATGTTAAAAAATTATGAGGATGTTATTGAAAAACTTAAAAAATTAGTCATAAATAAAAAAATAAAAGTTAATCATGTTTTAATTCATTTTGATTTAAGTCCAAAAAATAGTCTTTTTTCTGATGTCTCAATTCCTTTTACTATAGGAATAACTTTAAATCCTGATGATAAAGTCGATGATTTAGCACAAAAATACAATATAAATAAAATCAAAGCAGTTCAAATAATGTCAGTTTATCCTGGAGTTCAAGGTAATCCTTTTTTACCTGAAATGATTAAAAAAATTGAACAATTACGAGTTATTGGCTATAAGTCAAAAATTTTTTTAGATGGAGGCGTAAATGATCAATCAATCTCTTTTATTAAATCTCAAAAATTTTTACCCGATGTGATTTGCCCAGGAAGTTATTTAACAAAATCACCAATTGAAGAAATGTTAAAAAGAATTCATCTTTTAAATAGTTAAAAATTTGTTATTATTAAAATTATGAAAATTAAAAAAGTTAAAGCAATTGAGATTTTAGACTCTCGTGGAAAACCAACAATCCGGACTTTTGTTTTTTTAGACAATGGTATTTTTGTTTCATCATCTGTGCCATCTGGCGCCTCAACTGGATCTCATGAGGCAATTGAGCTTCGAGATAATGATAAAAATCGTTATCATGGCGCTGGAGTTTTAAAAGCAGTTGACAATGTTAATAATATTATTGCTCCAAAATTGATTAATCAAAATTTAGATGAAAATAGTTTTGAAAAAATTGATAAATTAATGATTGAGCTTGGTGGTACAAAAAACAAATCTCAACTTGGCGCCAATGCGATTTTATCAGTTTCTCAAGCCTTAATTAGAGTTTTTGCCATCTCAATAAAAAAACCTTTATGGCAGGTATTAAATGAAGTTTATTTTTCTGATGTTGCCCCAGACTTTCCAAGATTGATGGTCAATGTTGTTAATGGCGGAAAACATGCGGGATGGAATTTTGATATTCAAGAGTTTATGATCTCACCAACTAGCAATGCTCCAACTCAATCTGTAAGAATCGCCTCAGAAATATTTCAGCAACTAGGAAAAAATTTAAAAAAACAAGGCCTATCAACTTTAGTTGGTGATGAAGGTGGTTATTCACCAGAATTAACTAGTAATGAACAAGTTTTTGAAGAGATAATCAAAGCTGCTAGTGATTTAAATTATCAAAATGAAAAAGATTATCATTTAGCCATTGATGCTGCTGCTTCAGAATTTTATCAAGATGGCAGTTACATATTTAAAAAAGAAAATAAAAAATTGAATAATGATGAATTAATAGATTATTACAAAGCCCTAAAAGAAAAATATCATATTTTTTCTTTTGAAGATCCTTTTGCCGAAAACGACTGGCAAGGCTTTCAAAAATTTTTCCAGGTTCTGTCCTTATCAAGGACAGAACCTAAAAGGACCGTCCCTTTAATAGTTGGTGATGATCTTTATACTACTAATCATGAATATATTGAAAAAGGAATTAAAGAAAAAGCTACCAATGCTGTCTTAATTAAACCCAATCAAATTGGTACAATTTACGAAACTGCTAAAGCAATTAATCTTGCCCGAAAAAACAATTGGAAGATTGTAATTTCCCATCGATCAGGCGAAACTGAAGACTCATTTATTGCTGATTTAGCTTATGGATGTTCATCTGATTTTATAAAAACCGGCTCAATGTCTCGAAGCGAAAGATTGGCAAAATATAATCGATTATTAGAAATTGAAAATAATTTATAAAAACTTATGAACTATCTTGTCATTGTTCGTCATGGTCAAACTGAGTGGTCTGACCGCTTCACTGGTTGGACAGATATTGATATTATCCAAGAAGGTGAGGAAATGACAAAAAAATATGCGCCAAGGATTAAAGAAAAAGGAATTATTTTTGATTATGGTTATACTTCTTATTTAAAAAGAGCCATTCGTACTCTTGAAATTGTTTTAAAAACCATTGATCAAGAAAACATCCCAATAATTCGTGATTGGCGCCTTAATGAGCGTCATTACGGAGCATTACAAACTTTAAATAAGGCAGAAATGGTAAAAAAATATGGCGAAGAACAAGTTAATCTTTGGCGTCGAAGTTATGATGTCCCTCCACCAAAAGTACTTGATGATGATCCTCGCCACCCAAAAAATAATTCAAAATACAAAGACGTTGATCCTTCACTTTTACCCGCTGGAGAATCACTAAAAGACACTTATAATCGAGTTATTCCTTATTTTCAAAAAGAAATTGAAGAAAAACTAAAAAATGGTAAAAACATTATTCTTTCATCACACCATAATGCTTTACGAGCCATTGTTAAATATCTAGATAATATCTCTAATGAAGAAATTGTTAAAGTTAATATTCCTTATTGTATCCCCTTAGTTTATGAATATGAAAACGGCCAAATAACCAACCATTACTACTTAGCCACTGATGAAGAAGTCCAAAAAATCATTGAGTTTATCAAAAATCAAACAAAAGCAAAAACTTGACTTTAAATTTTAAATGTATAAAATTTTATTTATGTCTTTGGGAAGTGTCGTCACCAACCTTCCTCCTTCAACTCTTGCTAAAAGAGCTCTCTTACAACACGAAGTCATCAAAACTAACACTGATGGATTAGTCCTTTACACTGGTAGATTTACTGGCCGATCCCCTACTGATAAATTTATTGTTGACTCCCCTACTGTTTCCAAAAAAATCAATTGGGGAGCAAATAATCAACCATTAGAAGAAAAATATTTTGAAAATTTATACAAAAAAACTACAGATTTTTTTAACACTCAAGAAAAAATTTATGTTGTTGATGCGGTTGTTGGCGCGGAAAAAAAATATCAAATAAAAATTCGTTGTTTTTTTCAATATGCTCATCAAGCTCTTTTTGCCTCATATTTATTTAGAAAACCAGAAAAAGATCAACTAAAAAACTTTCAACCTGATCTGACTTTATACGCCGCTCCTTCAATTTTTGCTGATCCATCAACTGATGGAACTAATTCTGAGACTTTTATTGTTTTGCATCTTGAAAAAAAAATTATTTTAATTGGCGGAACAAAATATCTTGGTGAAATAAAAAAATCTGTCTTTACTTTTATGAACTATTACCTGCCAGAAAAAAATGTCTTATCAATGCACTGCAGCGCCAATATTGATAAAAAAACTGGCGAAACAGCTTTATTTTTTGGCTTGTCAGGAACAGGAAAAACCACTCTCTCTGCTGATCCTAATCGCAGTCTTATTGGTGATGATGAACATGGTTGGAGTGAAAAAGGCATTTTTAATATTGAAGGCGGATGTTATGCCAAATGCATTGGTTTAAAAAAAGAGTCAGAACCAGATATCTGGCGCGCTGTCCATAGAAAAAATGTTCTTTTTGAAAATGTTGAGTTAAAAGAAGATGGTAGTATTGATTTTGAGAGTAAAAAATATACGGAAAACACGCGCGCTGCTTATCCATTAAAATTTATCAAAAACTCAGTTGACTCTGGATTAGGAAATCATCCAAAATATATTATCTTTTTAACTGCTGATGCTTCCGGAGTTCTGCCGCCAGTTGCCCGACTAAATCTTAATCAAGCTTTATATCACTTTTTATCTGGTTATACCTCAAAACTAGCTGGCACTGAACGCGGCATAATTGAGCCAAAACCTACTTTCTCTGCTTTTTTTGGTGCGCCATTTATGCCTCATAAACCAATGGTTTACTTAAATCTTTTGAAAAAATATCTAAAAAAATATCAAACTAAAGTCTATCTTGTTAATACTGGTTGGATTGGCGGTCCATATGGCGTTGGTCATCGAATACCAATCAAAGACACTCGAAGTATTGTCACTGCGATTTTAAATGGTGATCTTGATCAAGTTGAGACAAGACATGATAAGATTTTTAATCTTTATATTCCAAAAAAAGTCCATAATGTTAATAACAATATTCTTGATCCATCTTTTTCCTGGACTAATAAAGAATATTATTTAACCCAAGCAAAAAAATTGGCTAAACTTTTTATGGAAAATATGAAAAAATATCAAAATATTGATGATTCAATAATCAAAGCAGGACCAGTAATATAAATTAAAAATTAAAAATTTTAAATATGAAATTGTCAAAACTAGTTCAAAATATCTCTCCATCACTTACCTTATCAATTACCAGTAAAGCCAAAGAGATGAAAAAACAAGGCAAAGACGTCATCTCTTTTGGAGCTGGTGAGCCAGACTTTGACACGATGACAAATATCAAAGAAGCAGCAAAAAAAGCCATTGATGAAGGCTTTACTAAATACACAGCCACTTCAGGAATAATTGAATTAAAAGAAGCAATTGTCAAAAAACTTTATCAAGACAATCATTTAAAATACACTCCCTCACAAATTTTAGTCTCCAATGGCGCTAAACAAGCTTTGTCTAATATGATTTTTACCTTAATTGATCCTGATGATGAAGTAATTATCCCTATTCCTTATTGGGTATCTTATGTTGAGATGGTAAAAATGGCTCAAGGCAAACCAATATTTTTAAAAACTAATAATTTTAAGATTAATCCTAATGATCTAGAAAAAATTATTACTCCAAAAACAAAAATGTTAATTTTAAACTCCCCTAACAATCCAACTGGCGTTGTTTATGATGAAAAAGAACTTAAAAGTATTGCTAAAGTTTGCGTCAAACATAACCTTATTGTTTTATCAGATGAGATTTATGAAAAATTAATTTTTGGAAAAAAACATATTAGCATTGCTTCTTTTAACAAAGAGATTTACTCAAGAACAATTGTTATTAATGGCGTTTCAAAAACTTATGCAATGACTGGTTGGCGAGTTGGTTATGCTGCTGGACCTGAAGAAGTGATAAAAGCTGCTACCAAAATCCAAGATCACACTACTTCAAATGTCAACTCTATTGCTCAAAAGGGAGCTCTAGCTGCACTTTTAGGCCCACAAGACCATATTCCTAAAATGGTCTCTGAGTATAAAAGAAGGCGTGATTTTATGGTTGATTATTTAAATCGAATTGATAATGTTTATACCAGTCGACCTGATGCGGCCTTTTATGTGTTTGTTGATGTTTCAAAACTTTATCATAAAGATATAAATAACTCACTAAAATTCTGTGAAAAATTACTTGATGAAGCTTATGTCGCTGCCATTCCTGGTAGTGCTTTTGGCGATGATCGCTTTATCCGTTTAAGTTTTGCTACCAGTATGGAGCATATTAAAAGAGGTTTAGAGCGATTTGCTAAGTTTTGTGAAAGAATAAAAAATAGCTAAAACATCTTTTATATCAAATTTGCCATCATTATTTTTATCAAAAGGCAGTAATTTTTTAAATTTAACAATGTTGTCTTTTGGTCGAAAAACATAATAAACTTGTCTTGGTAAATAGTCTTTTTTTATTAAAACCACTCGATAAAGATCGCTTAAAGTAATGTTCTTAATACTTGAGACATTACCAACTCCATTTTTAACAACTATTCCTTTTTTCTTAAAAACGAGTTTTTCTTCCCAATCAAAAATCTGCATCTCAAAATCATCTCCTTCTCCTTTTCCCCAAGGCCAGTAAAACACTTCAAATTTAAGGCTTGGTAAAGATAAAATATTAAATTGCCAGTCTTTGCTTTTTAAAATTTCTTGATTATTTTTTTCTAAAACAAAACTAATTTTTTCTTTTCCTTGTGATTTAGTTTTTAAAAAAATTGTTACTTCTTTTTCCTCACCAGGTGCAATCTCACCCAGATTACCTAATAAAAACTCAAGATTTCCTGAAGTGCTTTTTATTTTTAATTTATAATCTTTATCATCCCAATAACCTTGACCAAGATTTTTTAAACTAATATTAAAACTATAATCAGACTGCTCAACTAACTCATTTGGCAGATTAAATTTTATCTCTCCTTTTTCATCTTGTTCTGGTTGACTTTTTTGTTTTGGTAGTGATTGAACAAGATAGTATTGAGGATAAAAATCATCCTCGTTAAACTTTTTCCAAGAAAATCCTAAGAAAGGTTCTGACTGATAATCAAAAACAAACGGTGTTACTGCCTTAATTCTTTTATCTTGACTCCAAACTTCTTCAAAAGCAATTTTAAAATTTTGAGCAATTTTATCTTTCCCAATATCGAATATCGAATATCGAATATCCCTTTTCCATCCAGTCTCTGTGATAAAAACCGGTAAATCTTTATTAACCCCAAAACTTTTTAATAAATCCAATTCCCACTGATAAGTATGAATTGTCCCTCGACCAAAATCATAAGCTGATCCAGAAAATCCTGGGTTAGGATAAGAATGAGACGCCCAGCCATCAATATAATTAAAAATTAAAAATTCAAAATTAAAAATTTTTTTTAAAAACATCTCTTCATCCCAATATTTTGGAGGTAACTGCGGTGCTGAAGCATCAAAACCAGCTAACATCACAAAAAAATCCTTATTTTTTTCTTTTAGAGCTTTGGCAAAAGCAAAAGCCACCTTTCCATAATCTCGCGGATCAACCACCCCACCCCACTCACTTCCATGATTTGGCTCATTAAACAAAACTATATATCGATTTTTCACTACCCAATTTAACGAATCCAAAAAATTCACCCACTCTGGAATATCTTCGATTCTTGGTCTTTTCCAATTATCTCCTTCAGGCTTTGTTGCTAGACGGATTATAGGAATAAGATGATACTGACGAAGCAAATTAAAAATCCCCTGCCATTTATTTTTATCTCGATCATTTTCTTGAATCACCAATGTCACATATCCCCAGTCACCACCATTTGAATTAACTAATTCTTTTACTTTTTTTAAATCCTCCAAATGCGGTTGAGCCAAATGAATGCCATAAATATTATTAACATCATTACCAAAAACAACCTGAGGAAGAAAAATTAAAATAAATATCACCAATAAAATGATATTAGATATTCGATATTGGATATTAGGATAAGGCATTAAAAAAATTTATAATTTCTAATTAACCTAATTTATCTAATTATTAAGGACAGAACCTTTTTTTCAAAAAGGTTCTGTCCTTGTTATTTTTATTAAAGACTATCTTGTCATTTCTGTCATTCCGCACTTGATGCGGAATCCACAGGAAAATGGATTCCTGCTTACGCAGGAATGACAGAGAAATGTAAATTCTTTTTTTCTCCTTAATTTCTTAATCATTTTTCTATCTCAACTTTCACTTTCGCTTTTTCCAATAACTTTATCCCCTCTTTATCATGATGATTTAAACGACAGATAACTCGCTTAATACCAGCATTAATAATCATTTTTGCGCAAGATGAACAAGGATTGGAAGTAATATACATCTCGCTGTCTTTTGTTGATACTCCAAGATAAGCAGCTTGAATTATCGCATTCTGCTCAGCATGAAGACAGATACAAGACTCCTCTTTTTCGCCTGACTCTAGTTTTCCTTGATGACGAAGTAAACAGCGCTCACATCCGCCTTCAGTGCAATTTTTAATGCCGTGAGGTGTACCATTGTATCCTGTTGCTAAAATTCTTTTATCTTTGACAATCACTGCTCCAACTTGGCGTCGCAAACAATCAGCTCGACTTCTAACAACTTCAGCAATCATCATAAAATATTTATCCCAATCTGGTTTTTTTGTGTTTTTCATAATTTTTGTCGGAGTGGGCAGACTTGAACTGCCGACCTTACGCACCCCATGCGTACGTTCTGGCCATCTGAACTACACTCCGAATTATGATTAAGATATGATTAATATTATAATCTAAAAACCTCAAAAAAATTCTTTATTAAAAACCAAAAATCATCTATTTTTATTTAAATTAATTTAACAATCTAAAACATACTCAGCGATTACAACTATATGACGATCGTCATATAATTTTAATCGCTTGTAGTAGATTTAGATTGTTATGATAATTCAAATAAAATTAAAAGGAATTAAAGAAAAAATTATTGTTTTTATTTAGATTGTCAAAACAACAAAAAATATTTTATTATCATCAAAAAATGATACGATCGTTTCATTTTTTGGTGATTGAAAAAAGAGTTTGGGTTGATACAAAAATAAAAAGAATAAAAATTAAAAATTCCAAACTAAAAATTCATATAAAATTAATTTAGATTTTGGAGCAACTAAATAAGAAAAAACAACTTTTTTATCTGGAAATAAACCGTTTGGAAATAATCCATTAGTTACTTGATTTATATTAAAGTAATATATAAGATTATCTTCTTTATCTGTTATATAAAAATTTTTACCATAACTATCAGTATAAATATAAAATTCATTTAAATTTTTTATTGGTAAATTTAAAATACTTACTGCTTCTGCTGTATTTTTTCTAGCATCAATAACTAAATAGTTACCATTCTCGTTTAAACCAAAAAACATATTAATCGCTCCCTTCCACCATTCCCCCCTTTTTTCATCTTCTTCTGTTGAAAAACTATTATTAAAAGATATTCCGCTCAAATCGTTTACATTCTCTAATTTAATATTAATTTTTAAAAACTTTTTTACATTTATTATCTTATCTTTGTCATAATTAGTCAACCAATAATCATTGTTTAAATTGTCATAAATACAAATCAATTTGTTTTCACCTCTACATTCATTTATATCGGTGTTAAGTTTTTTAAAAAATGTTAAATAATTGATCGGTTTATCTAATTGATTTTGCTTAAAATAATTAAGAATTTTTTGAAAATCATTTTCTTCTTGAGAACTTATCTTATTTTTATTATTTAAAAAAGATGTAATATTTATATCATTTTTATTATTACCAGCTGAAGATTTACTAAAATTAAATGAAGAATTATTATAATTATTGTTTTTAAATAAAATAACTCCTTCAATAATTAAAATTATTAATAAAACAAAAAAAATTATTTTAAGTATTTTCTCCATATTAAGATATAAGATATATAATTAGGATAAATAAATAAAAAATATTTGTCAATCCTAAAAAAAATTTATGAGGAAAAAAATTGAAATCATCAAGATTATAATTCTATTATTTTTATTAATTATATTTTTTTTTAATCCAAACAATAAATTAATTTTTATAATGTTTATTGTTTTTTCTTTAATTAATTATTTTTTTACCAACAATCTGCCATTATCTTTATTTACTTCTTATTTAATTAGTGATTTTTTGCCAATAGGTAAAACTTATATTTATCAAATTCTTAGTCTAGATTTCTTACCTCATCTAAAAAATCAGTATCCTTTAGGATTAATTGAAATTGTTAAATTTACTATTAATGATATTTTTTTTCTATTTATATTTTTTTATTTAATAAGACAAGTATTAATAAAAATAGATTTTAAATTAGATAAAACAATTAAAATTTTTATACTGTTTCTATTATGGGGATTAATATCTGATTATTTTTCATCTCCCAATTTTTTACTATCAATTTTTATTAAAAAAGATCTTTATAAATTAATATTCATTTACTTTTTTATAAAACAAAATAAAAAGGAGATTAAAATAGATTTTTTCTTAAATATTTTAGTTATAATATTAATTTTTGAAAGTTTTTTAGCTTTACTGCAATTAATAAACCATGCTCCAATTGGAAAAAATATTGAAGCCACACATAGTATCGAGTTTTTCGGAAATACTGTAGATGAATTAACATTTTATTTTCGACCTATAGGCACATTTATTCATGCTAACTATTTAGGAGGTTTTTTAACTTTGAATATTCCTTTAATCATTTATTTGGTTTTTTTAAAAAAACAATTCTCTTTTTTTAATATTGGAACTTTAATAATAAGCTTTTCTGTTTTAATGTTTACTTTAAGTCGGTCAGCATTTTTAAGTTTATTAATATTTTTAATTTTTGTTTATTTTGCTTATAAAAAAAATTTTTCAAAATTTTTTATAAAAAATAAAAGTTTTTTTTTAAAAAATTCCAAAATTATTATATTGATAATAACAATTTCAATTTTAATCTTTATTTTACCAATAATAAGAATATTTAAAATAATTGATTCTTTTAGCTATTCTGGTGGCATTTATTTAAGATTTAATCAAATCATTGAAACATTAAAAGTTATTGCTCTTAATCCAATATTTGGAACTGGTACTGGTTTTTCTGTTACCAAATCATTAAATATAAATAAATTTGGGATATTTTCTTCTTTTCCTTCTGTAGTACATAATTATTATCTACTAATTGCTACAGAAAATGGTCTTCCATATTTATTTTTATTCATAATTTTCCTAAAAAAACTTATTCAAAATTTTTTTTATATTAATAGATATTTTGGTTTTTTATTAATTGTTTTAATTATATATAGTTTATTTCAACCTTTTTTCTTTTTGTCTGAGTTTGTTTATTTATATGCTATAATGAAAAAAAATGAAAAATAAATTTTTCTTTAATATGAAATTTAATTTTTTAGATTATTTTTTGATAGGCTTATTAATTTTTATATTAATAACGCTATTTTTATCATTTTTTAGGAAAACTAAAAATATAGAAATAATATTGAGGATATATCAAAATAATTGGTTTGTTGAAAAATTAAAACCAGGAATTAAAGAAAAAAATATAATGGGACAAACAATGGCAGAACTTATAAATATAAAAACTTATCCAACTTCAGATCAAAAAAAGTGGGCTCATCTTCGAATAAAATTAAAAGCTGTTTATACTCCCGGTGACAATTCTTACACTTATAAAAATAAAAAAATTCTTATTGGAAATAATCTTGAATTTTATATGAATAATCTTTTAATAGATGGCACAGTTTTGAAAATAAACGATAAAAAAAATAAAAACCAATTTAAAATTTACGCTAAAGGACAAATAATTGATATCAATCCTGCATTTCCTAATACTGAAGGAGTATCAGAATATTTAGCAAATTCAATTAAAGAACACGAAATAATGAAAGATTCTCTTGGGTCTCCTGCTATTGAAATCAAAAAAAAAGAGGTCTTTGACGCAAAAATGGTTACAGTAGATCAATATGGAAACACGAAAATATCTGTAAATCCTTTAAGAAAAGATGTTTACCTTGATTTAATAATTTATGCTGACAAAATAGGTCAATATTATTATCTTTTTGGTGATGAAAACTTTCCAATAATCATTGGTAATGAAATTCCTTTTACTACTAAAAACAATTGGGTTTTTTTTACTATTACTAATATAGAAAAAATTGAGAATAATAAATGAAGGAAAAAGTTGTATTAATACCCTTACATTTGACACTAAATTATCCTTGTGATTATATTGATCAAACAGCAAAAATTTTATCTAAAAAAAATCTTGTTATTCTTTATGATTTTAATAATCTAGTTTCTTGGAAAAAAATAATTAATTTAAAAAAACATTTTTTAATAATTAAAAAAAATCTTAAATTGATAAAAAATAAAAATACAGGTATTATGTATTTTCAATCCTCCGCTTTATTGCCATTTCAAAAAAATTCAATTATAAGCTCAGTTAATAAGTTATTAGGTTTTATTTTTATTTCTTTTTTATTATTTATTTTTAAAAAAAAATTAATTATCTGGCAGTTTTTTCCTCTAGCAACATCAAGATTAATTAAATTAATTTTTAATCAAAAATACATTTATGACTGTGTTGATTATTTAGATATAGAAATTCATGGACAAAAAGTAATTAATGAAGAAAAAAAACTAATTAAATTAGCTGATTATATTGCTTTTAATTCCAAACCACTATACAAAAAAAAATTACTAGAAAATAAAATATTGAAAAATAAAAAAACAATTATTACTGTATGTGGTACTAATTATCCACTATTTAATCTAAAACCTGAGTTAAATAAAAACAATATCGCAATCATTTATGGTGTTTTAGATTATAGACTAAATACATTATTAATTTTAAAAACAATTAAAAAACTCTTTGACTGGTATTTTTACATTTTAGGACCAATTCAAAAAAAAGGAAAAGAAACTATCTCAAATAATTTTTCTAAAATAATTCAACAAAAAAATGTCAAATATTTTGGGCACATACCGAAAAACAATCTTAAAGAATACTTAAAAAAAGCCAAAGTCGGACTTGTGCCATATAATACAAAATTTAACTTTGTCAAATATTCTAATCCAATGAAGGTTTACGAATATCTTGCCGCTGGTATTCCCGTTGTTTCAACTAAAATATTATCCTTAGAAAAATATCCAAAAGATATTATTTTTACAACAAATAATGTTAATGACTTTATTAATGCTATAAAAAGATTAACTAATGATTGGAATATCGAAAAAATAAAAAAAGCAAAAAAAATCGCTAAAAATAATAGTTGGGAAAATAAAATAAAAATTATTCTTAAAAATATTAATATTAACTAAAATGAAAATCGGAATTATTTCTTCACCAGGAGGACATATATTTCAGCTTATTCAAATAATGCCAATTTTAAAAAAATTCGATAGATTTTGGGTAACAAAAAATGAAATAGATACTAAATATTATCTAAAAAAAGAAAAAATTTATTATGCCTTTTTCCCAGAATCAAGAAATTTTATAAATCTAATTAAGAATACTTTTTTAGCTTTTAAAATATTAAAAAAAGAAAAACCAAAAATATTAATTAGTAGCGGTGCTGGAATTGCTATACCATTTTTTATTGTTGGTAAAATATTTTTTAAAACTAAATTAGTATTCATAGAACCTTATGACTTCGTGGCTTATCCATCATTAACAGGTAAAATTTTGTATAATTTAGTTGATCTTTTTATAATTCAAAATAAAATCCAAAAAAAATGGTACAAAAAAGCAATATTATTAGAAAGTCTAATATTTTGATCACTTTTGGTTTAACTAATTTTAAATTCAATAGATTAATCGACAGTCTAAAAAAATTAAATATCTTTGAAAAAGAAAATAAACTGCCACCAGTAGTATTTATTTCTTTTATAAAAAAGTCAAAAAAAATTATATCTCATGCTGGTCCGGGCACAATATATTTAATAACAAAAAATGCAAAATATATGCCATTAATTATTCCAAGAATGGCTAAATTTAAAGAACACGTAGATGATCATCAAGTCTTTTTTGCTAAATTTTTAAAAAAAAAATTACCTAAAAAATTAAAAAAATATATTGTTATAAAAGAAAACATAGATAAAGACTTAATAAATTATTTGAAAGAAAAACCAAAAAAAAATATTTTAAAAAAATATTTATTTAATAAATCCAAAAATTCTAAATCTAAAATAATTTTTAATCAATTAATTAAAAATCTTTAATATGAATCTTTTATTTCTAGCTAATGTAAACACTGCTGGAGAATGGTTGGCGCAACAAAATTTAATTGAATATTTAAATAAAGAAAATAAAAAATTTAAATTTTATTTAATCAGCGAAGAACCTATTAATAAAAAAATTGTTAATAATAATTTATTTGAAAAAATAATTTATATAAAACAAATAAAAACAAATAAACCGTTTAAAGAATATAAAAAAATCTTTAATTTTATGTTTAAGGCTTATAAATCAATTAAAGTAATTGAAAAAAATTATAAAATTAACAAAGTAATTATCTCACATTACCTTTTTACAATTCCCTATTTTTTTTATTCAAAAAAAAATAACTATATTTTTTGGTTTCATGGAATAAAAAATAATTATTTTATTTTTAAAGATACCACTAATCACTACTTAATATTTTTAAAAATATTAGAAAACCTTTCTAAAAAAAAAAAAAAAAAAATAAT
>CAYOZH010000003.1:53282-74675 GCA_964408415.1 uncultured Gammaproteobacteria bacterium
AAACTTTGCTTTCCTTTTTTTAAAATCAATAAATCAAAAACTATTATTTTAAACAATCTAATAAATAAATTATTCTTAAAAAAACAAAAAAATATTAGAAAAAAAAATCTCATTCTATATTCAGGAAGACTAGTTTTTAAAAAAGGAGTTGAAAATTTAATTTTAGCCTTTAAAAAAACTCTAATGATTTATAAAAATTGGAACCTTTTAATAATCTATCCTAAAACTAAAAATGAAGATGAGAATAAAATATTAAAAAAATACAAAAAATATAAAAATATTGTTTTTAAAAAAGATCTACCAATAAATAGTATTAAAAATTATTATCAAAAAGCAAAATTAGCTATTCTTCCATCATATTTGGAAAATGACTCTCTTTTTTTAAAAGAAGCAATTTTTATTAATCTACCAATTTTTTCTACTAAAACAGGCAGTGCCTTAGAACTTTTAAATAATAAATTTTTCTTAAATGACAACAAACATTTTACTATAGAAAAAAAAATAACTTCTTTTATAAATAATCAAGATTATTATAATAATGAATTTGTTAAAATTAGTAATAAGTTTAAATCTAGTTATAAACCAGAAAAAATAATTAATAAATTTATTAAAATCATTTATGAAAATTAAAAATATTAATTATGATTTTAAACAATTAGAAAATCAAATAGAAGAAGGCCTTGTCACTGCTCATGAATATAAAGACCCAAATATTTTTTTACCTTATAATCCTTTATTTCAACTAATAAAAAAAATTTATTTAAAAATTTTAAGTATGTATACAAAATATCAAATTGTTTTTAATAAAAATTTATTTTACTCAAACTACAAGACATATCAATATATTTTGCAATTAAAATCTGAATTAAAAAAACAAAAAAAAGAAATCACTTTATTAAAAAAACAAATAAAAAATCTTATAAAATCAAATAAATGAAAAAAATCGCTATTGTTACTTATCATTATTTTAAAACAAAAACAAGAGGAGGGGAGATCTATACTAAAAAATTGACTAATATTTTAAAAGATAAATACCAAACTACAATTTTAACAACTAGATCAGCTGATCACACAACTTGGAAAAATAAACTTAAAGAATATGAAGTAGATAATAAAAATAAAATCATTAGATTTAAGATAGATTTTGAAGTCAAACCTAGAAACAGAACTGAGAAAACAATTAATATTTTAAATAATAAATTAAGAACATTCAAGGATGAATTAAATTATTTAAAAAAGATTGGTCCTTATTCTTCTAATCTTTTTAATTTTTTATCAAAAAACAAAGAAAATTTTGATATTTTTATTTTTATTGGTTATGCCAATCCTATAACATATTTTGGTCTTCCGTTGGTAAAAGAAAAATCAATCCTTATTCCTCTTACCCATAAAGAACCAATTTTATATTTAAGTATTTTTGATGAATTATTTAGACAATCTAAAATTATTGGTTTTTCTAGTGTTGGAGAAAAAGAAATTATCAAAAAAAGATTTAAAAAACTACCAAAACTTACTCAAATTGGCATATATCCAGAAGAATTTAAATCAAAAATTAATTTTCAATTCATTAAAAATAGATATAATCTATTTAATCCTTATATATTATTTATAGGAAGAACAGAGCCTTATAAAGGCATATATGATCTAATTGACTTTTTTCTTAAGTTTAAATCTGCTAGAAAAAACAATATAGAATTAATAATTATTGGCGAAAAATTATTTCCTATTGAAACAAATAAGAATATTAAATTCTTAGGAATATTGTCAGAAGAAGAAAAAACTATACTGATTAAAAATTCCCTATTTTTAGTTAATCCTTCGTGGTATGAATCATTATCATTAACAATTCTTGAGGCTTGGCAGCAAAAAAAACCAGTGTTAGTCTATGGATTAAATGAAATTTTAAAAAAACAAATTCTTTTATCTAAAGGAGGACTTATTTATGAAAATTATCAGGAGTTTGAAAATAACATGGTTAAATTAATAAAAAACCCTAATTTAAGAAAACAATTAGGAAAAAACGGTTATTTGTTTTATTATAATAATTACAGAAAAAAAATCATAAAAGAAAAACTTGAGAAAATAATCAATGATTTTTTTTAATCAAATATCTTTCTTTTAATAATAAAATTGGTTTATCTTGAAATATAGCCTTAATTTGACTTTCATAAATTTTTATTAAATCTTCCTTGATGAATAAATTATTTTTAAATTCAAATAATTGATAATGATGATTGGTTAATTTATTAATTTCCAAATAATTTCTTATTATATAAGGCCATTCTAAATAATAAACAATATTTTTAAATTTATTTTCTATGGTTTTTTTTATTAATAGATGGTCTGGATTATTGCCTAATCCATAAGGAATAAAAAATAAAGAATCTTTATCATTTGTTAGGCTTTTTATTTTTTCAAAAATAGCTTTTCTTATTTTTTTATTATTAGAATAATCTGTCAAGCTTTCTTTTTGAAAAATAAATTCTTTAAAACCTAAACTAAAAGTTTTAATTTTTAACTTATTAAACACCTCTTTGTCTTCTTTTAATCTTTGTTTATATAAGCTAGAAAAATTTTCAAAACCAGTTTTTTTAAGAAAAATTAAACCGTTTTTTGAGTAATTTTTATCATCAAAGCCAGTAAAAACATTAATGATTTTAATATTAGCTTTTTTTCTTAGTTCGTATATCAAAGCCCCACAAGAAAAAATAGCATCATCTAAGTGGGGAGAGATGAAGTATAATGATTTATATTCATTTAATATGTCAAATAAAAATTTACCCATAATTATTAAAATTTTTTTATGTCCTTATTGTAATGAAAGTTTTAAATATAAAAAAATAAATAATAATTTTTCCGTATTAAAATGTTCTTGTGGTAATTTTCCTTTTATAAACAATAAAATTATTTATTTAAAAAATGACTTGATAAAAAATAAATTAATAAACAAACTTAAAAAAAACAAATCTTTTCTTTATCTTTTTTCATTCTCTTTTATTTCAAACATATTATTAAGATTAAAAATTATTGAAAAAATCTTAAAAAAATTAAATTTTAATAATTTAATTAAGTTTTTTTTATTACTTGGCTATGATAAAAATTATACGAAATATTTATTATTAAGAAAAAAAATTCCATCATATTATATTGCACTTATTTTAAATGAAATAATAAATAAAAATAAATTATTAATTGATTTTGGATGCGGTTTTGGTCATAGTCTCAAAAATTTATCTAAAAATCAAATAAAAATTGGCATTGATAAAGATTTTTTAAGTCTATATTTTAATTTAAATTATAAAGAAAAAAATACTTTTTTTATTTGTTATGATTTTGATAATAAAAAGCTACCATTTAAAAAAAATTCTATTAATCAATTTATTTTTATTGATGGCTTATATAGTATTAAAAATCAATTTTTATTTTTAAAAGAAATTAAAAGAATAATAAAAAATAATAGTTCTGGTTATATATCTCAAATTTTATCTAAAAAAGTAAAAACATTTAAGGAATATAATCTATCAAATCCCAAAACAATAGAAAAATACCTAAAAAAATTAAAATTTAATAATTTTAAAATCATTCCTTCTTCAATAATTTGGCATAGTTTAAAAAATAAACAAATTTTAAATTTAAATCAAAATTTTGTTTTGAAAAATAAAAGAATTTATAATATTATTATTTTTCCTAATAAAATAAAAAATTTAAAAATAGATTTAGTATTTAATTTATACAAAAAAACAAAAATTAATTTTTATCAGGATAATGATTTATTATTAGATTTAAAAAGTGATTATAAATATGAGTAAAAAATTAAAACTTTATTTTCAATTACTTGAAGTTTTAACAATAAGAGAATTAAAATCTAGATATAAAGCTTCAATTTTAGGTCCTTTATGGATAATTATTCAACCTTTATTAACAACTTTATTTTTAGCTATAGTTTTTGAAAAAATTGTAAAAATTAAAATAAATAATATCCCTTATTTTTTATTTTTATATTCAGGAATAATGGTATGGAATTTTTTTGAACAAAGCATAAATTTAGCAAAAGAATCTTTAGTTTGGAATAGAGATCTTATCACAAAATCAAAATTTAATAAAGAAGTTCTACCAATCTCCTATGTTTTATCTAAAATCGTTGATTATCTTGTTAATTTTTTGGTATTTTTAATACTATTAATTATCTATCATTTTAAAATCAAATTACTATTCTTTATTACAATTTTTAATTTATTTCCTCTTTTTTTGACAGCAACTTCTGTAAGTCTTATTTTTTCATCTTTAAACGCTATTTTTAGAGATTTTGGTAGAATTATTGAATTTATATTACTCCTAGGCTTTTATGCTACACCAATTATCTATTCTGAAAATATGATCCCAGAAAAAATAAAAATATTTATTCAAATCAATCCACTTTCTTATATTATAAATTTTAATAGACAGGTTTTTTTTGAAAATAAAGTTGATTATTATAATTTATTTTTACCTGCAATTTTTGGAGTTATTTTTTTTATTATCTCATGGCTAATTTTCAAAAAATTAGAAAAAAAAATTGTTGATTTAATATGAAAAACAATCAACCGGCAGTAATAATAGATAAAATCACTAAAGAATACTATCTAGAAAAACCAAAAACTCTTAAAACATGGTTTAAAAATATATTTTCTCCTTTTAAAAAATACCCTGTTTTTAAAGATTTTTCTTTAAAGATCAATAAAGGCGAAGCAGTAATAATAACTGGCCCAAATGGTTCAGGCAAAACAACACTGTTAAAGTTGATCGCTGGCATTACCTTCCCAGATAAAGGAAAAATACAAACTTTCGGCAAAGTTGTTCCATTAATTGAACTTGGCGCAGGATTTAATTATGAGTTAACAGGCTTAGAAAATATCTGGATAAATGGAACGATATTGGGAATTGAAAAAGAAAAATTAGTCAAATTAATTCCTAAAATCATTGATTTTTCTGAACTTAATGATTTTATTAATATACCTCTCAAGCGTTACTCAACTGGAATGATTACAAGATTGGCTTTTTCAATAGCAGCTTATTCTGATGCTGATATATTTCTTCTTGATGAAGTTTTTGCAGTAGGAGATGAAAAATTTCAAAGGAAATCAATTAATTATATTAAAAATTTCTTAGAAGGAAAAAAAACTCTAATTTTAAGTACAAATATTGATATTAAAAAATTTATTACTTATTTTAAAAAAATAAAAAAAAATATTATTTCAGTTGAATTAAATTAATAAAATATTTTTCCCAATTATATTCTGAAAGCAATTTCTTTTTATTTTTTTTTAAATATTTTTTCATTTCTATAATAATTTTTTTATTTTTGACAATATCAATAAGTTTTTTTTCCAAATCTAATAAATTACTAAACAAAAATCCATTTTTTTTATCAATTATATAATCTTTTGCTCCACTTTTATAATAAGCAAATACAGGGGTAAAATTTATTAATGATTCAATAGATGAAAAACTAAATGTCTCTAATTCAAAACTACTTAAAATAGTAATATCAATATTTTTGTAAAAAAAAGCTAAATTTGAAGGATTATTAATAAAAAAAATATTATTACCTAAATTTAATTCATCAATTTCTTTAATCATTTTTAAAAAATAATTCATATTTAAATTAACAAAAGGAGTGAAAATAAATAGAATTATTTTCTGATTTAATGATAAAACTTTTCTAAAAACTTTTAGAACTTCAATAATTTTTTTTCTTGGTTCTAATCTTTGAAAAATACCTATTTTTAAATAAGATTTATCAGAAAAAAAAGTATTATTAATTAATTTGTTTTGCTCCAAATTAGGAATCCCGGGTTTTAATAAAAAAACTTTATTAGGATTTAATTTATAAAATTTTAAAAATTCTTTTTTAGAGTAATTACTTAAAACAATAATTTTATAAAAAAAAAAAAAAATAAATTTTGATAAATAATTTCTAAAAAAAAATTTAATCGAAATAATAATAAGCCTTATTTTTTTTACAATAAAAATTGACTTATTAAAATTTAAATCAAATATTTCTTCTGATAAGCGCTCTTTATCATAAAAACCATGAAATTGAAAATAAAATCTATCATTTTCATTTTTAAATATATGGAAAAAAGGTAAAAATAAAGAAGATTTTACCGTATTAAATAAAAAAATTGTTTTTTGTTTTTTTGATAGATTTATTATTTTTTTAATAATAAAATAAAAAAAACTTTTTAAAAATATTTCAATATAAGAAATTAAATTTGAAAAATTAATTGATATAAAATGTATCTTAATATTAGAATAATTTTTAAAATCTTTAATAAATTTTAAATAAGTATTTTTATCTCCATAGAAAACAATTTCTATTCTAATTTTTTTAAATTTATTACAAATAAAACTAATTAAATTATTTAAATATGTTTTTATCCCACCATAATATACATCTGTAAAAATAATTATCTTCATAAAAATAAATCTATCCAAATTCTAACAGCTTCTTTTAATTTTACAAAATAATCTTTTTGTTGAAAAACCTTTGCGGAAAAATCAATTTTATCAAATAATTCTAAATAAGCTTCTTTTAAGTCTTTTTTTGTTAGTTTAATTTTTGCTACTTGTTTATAGAGATATTCATTAATTATCATTCCTAATTTTTCTTTTTCTAAATTTAACCTAACATCTGAAGCCTTACGATGATCAATAAAAGGAATTCCATTAACAACGCTTAAATTTAAATGATCTAAGACTTTTTTGGCGAAAATGCCAGCCCAAATATCATCATAACGATCAAAAGGCCACTTATTACCATCTTTATCATACCCCATCATAGGAAAAAATAAAATTGGTGTTATTTTTGCTTTAAAAGCAAAATTCATTGAACATAATGGAAAGAAAAAATCTTTAGGAATAAACTGTCGGTAATTTTCTGACAAAATTGGTTCATTTAAGTTTTTTATTTTTATCTCAGTTTTTGCATCTAAATCAAGTTTATTGGTCCACAGACCATGAGACAGGACAACTTCACTTTTATTTCTTATTTTATAGGGAAATCCTCTCGTAAAATGAATTCTTTTATGAGGATAAGTAGAAAACCAATTATCAATAGGTGCTTTTAAATTTAAATTTCTTATATGTTGATTTAAAAAATTTTGATTTTTTATCGGATAACAATCATCATCTAAGGTAACAATAATATCTGCACCCATTTGATAAGCTTTTAAAAAACCATAAATTCTAATTCCAGCATTTTTTCTAGAAATAATCCATGAATTATCTTTTAATTCATTATCTATATCTTCCCAAGTATAATGATAAACTTTTTTAAAATACTTAACCGGTGTTTTAATTTTCTTTACCGGTGAATCTTCAACTATAACTCCATAAATTTTTTTAAACTCAATGCCCCAAAATTCCAAAAAATCTAAGTCTCTAATAGTTGGAATTACTAAAAAAATTTTATTTTTCTCCATTTTTAGCTTGTAATAAATAAATAAACAATAATTTAATACCTTTTAAAATAATAGATAAATCATAATAAAAACTTTTATTTTTAACATCTTCTAAATCCATTCTCATCCATTCATCAAAATCATTATGAAAAGCTCCATTAACTGCCCATGTTGAAATAAGACCAGGTTTTACTGAAAACCTTTTTTCATATTTTTTTGGCACTTTTTTGGCTTCATCAATTGGCAAAGGTCTTGGGCCAACAAAACTCATCTCACCCCTAACAATATTTATTAACTGCGGCAACTCATCTAATCCTTTTTTTGCTAAAAAGCGACCAATTTTTGTAAATCTTGGATCATCATATATCTTAAACACTGGTCCATCAGCTTGATTTAAAGCTCTATATTTATTTTTTAATTTTTCTGCATCCTCAACCATTGTCCTTATTTTGTAGATTAAAAATGGTTTTTTGTTTTTACCCATTCGCCATTGTTTAAAAAAAAATGGGCCTTTTGAAGATAATTTTACTAATATATAAAAAATAAAAAATACTGGCGACAAAAAAATCAGCAAAATTAAAGCAAAAATTCTTTCAATCATAGCTTTTATATTTTAATATAATCAAAATATGACTAGTTTGATTTTAATTTTAACTTATTTATTGACATTATTTGGAGTTTTTATTGATATAAAAATCATTAGCGTAATATTTTTAATATCAGCGCTAATTTATTTTTTAAAAACAAAAACAATCAATATTTCTTCTAAACCAGTTTTTTACTTTTTATTATTTTTAATTTTCACCTCATTTACCTTATTTTTTTCTTATGACAAAGCCTTAAATCTTGAAGGATTAATTATTTATCTCACTGCTTTTTTCTGGTTTGTCATCAGCTTTAAAAATCAGGAAAAAATCAAAAGTCAATTATTTTCTTTTTTTTTCTTATCATCTTTTATTACCGCAACTAGCTTTTATCTTGGAAAAATTTTTCAGTTTAAATATTTAGAAGAACCAACTGCTTTAATTTTTTCAGGTTATAATCACAATCTAATTGGTGATTTTTTAGCTTTAGCGCTTGTTTATTTTTCTTATCTTTTAATTTTTAAAAATCAAAAAAAAATCATCTTTTTGATCTTGCTTATTTTACCTGCTTTTATTTTAAGCATTAGTCGAACAGCTTTTTTGTCAGTATCAATTACCTTAATTTTGTTTTTAATATTAACAAAAAAACCAAGTAATATTTTTAACTATTTAATTTTGATTATTTTAATCATTGTTAGCGTTTTTAGCACAGTTTATTTTAGTCAAGAATTATTTAGTCTTTTGCCTCAATCTGTTCAAAAAATTTTAAATATCAAAAAAGAAAAAACTTTTCTTGCCAATCGACCAAAATACTTTGCTTATTCTCTAAAAACTTTTATAAAAAATCCTCTTGGGGTTGGGATAAATAATCTTCAATATCATACTAGTCAATATCAATTTAATTTCGAAGAAGGGGTAACAACCGCTCATAATTTTTTTCTTGATGTTTTGGTTGAAAATGGGTTTTTGAGTTTTTTATTTTTATTAATTTTATTATTCTATGTTTTTAAACAAGCAAAAAAAGATGAGTTTTTTTATGTTTTTTTAAGCTTAAATATCATTTTTTTAACAGATTTTTTTCACCGATTTGATTTTATCCTAATTTTTTACTTTATTATCCTTGGATTAATTGTAGATAAAAAAAATAACAATTTTTCTTTTGATAAAAAATACTTTTTATTTTTAAATATCACTGTTTTTGTTATTAATCTGATCATAACAACCGGCTATATTTTTAACAATCTTAATCAAAAAGAATTAGCAATAAAAATCTATCCAATAAACTGGCGATTTTATAATATCTTAATTTACGATCTAAAAGACAAAGATTATCAAAAAGCCCTAAACTATCTAGATATCTTTGAAAAAAATTTTACCAATGGTGATCCAATTAATCTTGTCAAAGCAAAAAATTTTTTAAGATTTAATATTCCAGAAAAAGCGCTTTTTTATTTTGAAAAGACTTTTTTGGAAAAACCAATTTTGATCTATGACAATTTTGTTGATTATATGAATTTAAATATGGAGATTTATGGCGAAGATCGAGGAAAAACAAAAGCAAAAAAATTTTTCAAAAAACTAATCACTGATCTTAATATCCCCAAAAATACCTTTATCTACCGCGAGATTATCAACCGCTGCGCTGATTATAGAATAGCTTGCCATTAAAATCCAAAATCATATTTTTGTAGATTATAATTCTAAAACACTTTACTCCTTGCAAAAAAATTTATCGAAACCAGCTGGCTTCAGAGAAAATCTTTTTCGAAAAAGAATTGAGTATAGAAACAAGAAAAATCAGGTAAAACTTACATTATAAAGAATTTAAGACTCTGTTTTCTAAAATTAAATCTTTTTTTCCTTCTTTTCTTTCTTTTCTTTTTTTGTTCTCTGTTGCTCTTTTATACCAATCTGTTAATTTTTCATAAAAATATACTGGCCATAAACTAACTAGACTGTCTAAATCTTTTTGTCTTCCTATATTAAAAAACTCAAATCTTGCTGCTTCAATTAAATTCATCCAATTATTGGCTAAAAATTCTCTAAATTCATTAGTGTCCCAATAATTTTCTCTCATAATCGGTTGCTTTTTACCATAAATAATAAAATCTCTTAATTGTTTAAATGGGGATTCAAATATGGCTCTTTGTCTTTGATAAGCAATTGCTTCATTTTCATTTCTTTCCCAAATATTAAAAACATCAGACAAAGTTATTCTTTTTTTTAATCCATATTTTTTAATGTCTTCATTTTCAGGTGAGATAATAAATTTTGTTCTACCTTTTTCACCTCTTCGACCAAGCCTTCCTAACAATTGCTCATAAGCTCTTTGATTATAAAATGGAGTTAAACTTATCATTAACATTCCTTTTTGTTTTACTCCATCATCTGGTTTTATATCAACTCCTCTTCCTATCATTTTTGTCACAATTAAAACTCTTTTTTGTCCAGGTGGTGGTTTTGAAGAAATTACTGTGTAAGCTACTTGATCTAAATATTGATTAGAAGTTGTCAATAAGCCAATATCAAATAATTGTTCTTGGTCTTTTTCTTTTAAGCTTGTTTCGATTTCTTTTGCTTGCTCCTCAGTATCAACCACTATTAAAATATTGTCTTTATTATTTTCCTGGTTGGTTAAAATTTCTACTAATCTTTGTTTTTGTTTTTGCCAGTTTTCAACAATCTCAAAGCCTTCATCAACTCTAGTTGTTTGATTATGTTTAGGAATTCTTTGAGTTTCAAATTGATAAACTTCATAAAGTCTTCGAGCAATACTTGTGGCTGTACCAGTAAAACCAATTAATGGTCGATTATAAAAAGAATAAACAGAAATCTCATCTACATTATCTGTAAATTTTCTTTTTCTTATATTTCCTACTATATCACCCTCTTTAATTCTTAAAAAAACCTTAAGCCAATCATTAAACTCTTTGGTCAATTGAGCATAACCTGAAGTTGACGAAAGAGGTTTAATCTCAATATTTTCACCATCACGAAAAACCTCATAATCAACACCTCTTTGCATTACCAAGGCTTGACTAGCATATTCAATAAAATCCTCCCAATATAAATAAACATTTTTATTATTTGCTTGCTTTAATCTTTTTTTAATTAATCTATCTAATCTATCTCCTTCTTTTATTCCTCCTATTTTTTGTCTAATTAAATTATCACGCTCATTTTCATTTAATTGACTAAGTTCATTACTATTCATTCCTGTTAATTCAGATAAAGTTAAAAATTCTGCCACCAAAAAATTTTTTCTTAAAAAATCTTCAAGAATAGTTATTTTTCCTTTTTTATCAGCTTTTTGAAAACGCTCATCTTGCAGAAGCCTATTATAAGACATTTGAGCTATTGAAAAATAAATCTCTAAAAACCCTTCTATTTTTTCTCCTTTTTCCCCAAAATATTCATAAAATTGTCTTAATGGCCTATATTCTAAACCCTGTAAATCATAAACTTGACGACCATTTTTTCTATTAGCAGCTTTTATTTCTTTTTCTTTTTCTTCAAAATATCTTTGAAAAATATCTCTGTCACTTATTGGCTCGCTTATTACTGCTGGAGTTGCTAATTCATCATAAGCCAATTGATCAACCTCATCAACGATGAGAAATGGATTGCTAGATAAATTAATTTCCACTACTTTATCTTCTTCTTTACTTTCTATTTTTTTTCCTCTTAATCTTTTTAAAAATACATTTTGAAAACTATGAATAAAATCTTGCCATTGACCAACCACTATTTTATTGCTTTTATCTAATGGTTTAAAATCAAATGGATTGTCTAAATAACTTATATTTATCCCTAATTTTTCTCCAATCGTTTTCAACCTTTCAAAATCACGAAGAGCTAAATATTGATTAGCAGTATGAAGATGAATCTGTTCTTCAAAAAGACTTAAATAAAAACTTAAAACCGGAATAACAATTGAGCTTTTTCCTTCGCCTGTTGCCATTTCAAAAATTTTTCCTTTTTTCTCGCCTCTTTTTATTCTTTTATAATCCAAAATTCCTCTAACAATTGCTAAATATTGTTCATTAAAAGCTTGATCTATACCTTCACTTATACCTACTTGTTTTAATATATAAAGTACTGCTCCTTTTTCTTGTTCATCTAAATCATCTAATTCTAATTTTTTCTTTCTTTCTTCTTCTGATAGACTTCTTAACCCCAAAAACTTATCTTTTAATTCTTCCTCACTTACTAAAGATTGTTTTTTTAAACTCTCAATTAATTGTTGTTCTTGAAAATTCGCTCTTTCAGTATGTTTTAATTCAGAAGAAGAAAAAGGAATAAAAAAATAAGATGACAACTTATTTAAAATATTATTAAATTGTTCTTTACTCATTGCATCTTGACTTTTTTAAACTTTTAACCTATAATATAAAAATAATCATATTATCTTATGCTATTTAAACTTTACATCAATTAAATAGTATAAGATAAAAAATATGTCTAGAAAAGTTGAAGGGAACAAACCTATTGGTCTTATTAGCGTAAATGCTTTTTTAGATCCAGACAATTTTCCTTTATTAACTACTAGAAATTCTCTTAGAATTGAAGGTAAAGCATTTTTTATTGGAAGTACTACTGCTGTTTTAACTGCTTGTGCGCCAACACCTAGTACTCCAGTAATTACAGAAACTCCTACACAACAAGTTGAAACATCACAAGTTGAAAAGTTAATATCTCCTCAAAATCAATTTTGGCAGGAATTTAAAAATATTAATCCAGATTCTCCTTGGGCTTTATCGCAAGAAAAAGTTTTTGTTAATCAAAATGGTGAAATTGTTTATGCTATCACTCCAATAATTAATGAAACAAATAATAAAAACACTCCTCTATCTTTAGTTACAATCAATAGACGTGGTAAGACTGAATTAAGACTTGCTACTGAATTTGTAACCACTTTGCCATCTACTAATCCTGAGACAAATTTAGATCAATTTAAAAATCAAGACGTTTTTGGATTATATTTTTTACCTGAAAATAATTTAGAGAAACTTAAAAATGGAGAGCAACTAAATTTAGTATCTTCTTTTAATCCTTCAGATATTTTTTATGGATTTGTTTTAAAAAATGGTATTAGATACGAAGATTTTACTCAAATGATTGCTAATGATAAAACACAAGAAGAATTAAGAAGGATTTTTTCTGAAAATATAACTCATCAATTAACTCGTGATCCAAATACTGGTGAATTAAAAGCTACTGAATATGTAATTAATAATCAACAACAAATAGTAGAAATTAAAGCTTTTTTAACCCCCTCCCCCGAACCAACACCAACACCATCTCCCACCCCAGAAAAAATAACTTTGGAAAAAACCTTCGGCCTGACCGGCGACGCCCTCAAAGCCTTCCGTGGCGCTGAGCGCGCCATCACCCGCGCCGAAAACGGCGGCTACCTCGTCACTGCCAAAGTCCGCAACCCGGAGACCGGCGAGCTGGAAGAACGCCAACTCACCCTCGACCCCGCCTCCTTCAACACCCATCCCGAAATCACCAATCCCCTTGGCCTTGACACCCTCCAGGCAAAAGATGCAGACGGCAATCCAGTGACCCTCCTCTGGCTCCCAGAAACCCACGAATTCCGCCTCGCTTACGACCTCCTACCCATTGTTGACCCCAGCACCATCGGCAGCGAAACACCGAAAATCATCCAGGAAAACCTCGCCGCCCTCCCTGAAATCCCCATCCAAGACATTCAAAACGGCCTGGCAGCCCGATCAGTCCTTTTGGCAATGAAGCGGGATGGGTATAAACCGTTTTCAGACGGCGTCATTGAACGTTATAAAAATACCCCGCCCGGCTCAAAAGGCAGTTCTCTTTATTTTGAGCAAAAACCAGATGGCAGCAAAGTCGTCTGGCTTAAACACAGAGCCAATGACAAAAGACCAGTCACAACCAATGATTCTGCTGCTATTGTAACACCTTATTTTTATAAAACAAAAATTGGTGGCAATGAGTACTATGTAAGCTCTGTTGCCTGGTTTGACCCAAAAGACCCTGAAAATCCTAAACCAGAAGAATTTAAGGTGATTTTTGGTATATTTTTCCTTCCTGATGGCATTGCGCCGCTTAATATTGAGCGGTTTGCCCCTGACTTTTTTACCTCCTCTCTTGATCCTTATTCTGTTGACCAATTAATGGTAACAAGGTGGGCTGGTATTTACGGCGAAAACCTCAATACGCAAAATCCCGAACTCGCCCTCCTCGCTCAACTTTTGCAGATTAAGGGGAATGATGCGAGTAAATTAGAATCAGAAAATCCAAATGCTTTGTATTTTCCTTCAGCAATTACTTATATTGGCGATCTCAACAATGGTGTTTATGGTAACGTCATCGAAATGCCATTTCCTCAAGGAGTAATTATTCCTCCCGAGCTTCAATTAATGCTGTTTTTGTTTGAAGTAGGAGTAGCGCAATGAAGTATAACGTGGAACGTATAACGTAAAAAAAATCCTAATTGACCTAATTGACTAATTAACCTAATTGCTCTAATTGACCTAATGAATGATGTGCAATGTGGAATGTAGAACGTGGAACGTGTAAAAAACTCATTGAAAATCCGCCAACTGGCGGAAAAAATGAAAAATGAAAAATAATCTGCTATTATTATTTTATGCGGGGAAAAATATTGATAGTAATCGCTAGTTTTTTCTTAATCATCTTATATCTTTTTATATTTTTTACACCAGCTTATGCTCAATCTTGCACTTGTCGTTCAAACTGTTTACCTAATGAACAATTGATAGATTTATGCGCCAATCAATATGCAAATAAATATTGTTGTGTTGTCGCCACAAATACTCCTTATCCTACCCGAACCCCCGCTCCAACCGCAACAAGACCACCCGTCGCCAGCCCGACGACACCACCAGGCAAGCCATGTACTACTACTGACCAATGTATGACTTGGTATTGTACTGGTATCCCCAATTGTTCAGCTATATGTCGTAATGGCGTATGTTACACCACCAACATCACTCCCAATCCGACAACTACTGGCTATATAACTCAATGTAATACTTTTGGCAACTGGCAATGTACTTCAGGAGTAGGTGCTTGCGCTGCTTGTGCAAGCACTGATTATATATGTGCGAGCAGATTTTGTATTGATCCTCCAACCTCAAATCAATATCAAATCACCTGTGGTTGCCCAACTGATGAAGGTGGTGGTGGCGGCTCCAACCCGACCAATACTCCTGCACCAAACAACACACCAACTAATATACCAACAAATACCCCTACTCCAACCCCTATTTTATCTTTTGCAAAAATTAAAAATGCCTCTTTTTACTCCAATCGCTCTCTCAATAATTTTATCCCAGCCTCACCAACTGCCTATGACGCCGATGATGATGGGAGCGCCAACTTCATCCTCAGCTCCCCCGGCTCTGATCCAGGCCTCGTCTCCGCCGCCTCAATTAATCTTGGCCAGGGCCAGCCATCAATAAAAGGATGGAAAACTACTAGCTCCTCAAATACTTCTCTTTTTACACCAAGCGCTTTTTCTCAATATATAAAATCACGCGCTAGTTACAAAAATATCACCTCTTTATCTGATATCACTTCTCAAAATTACAACAATCAAGTGTTATTTTACAATGATAATCTTGATTTAACTAATCCAACAATTTTTAACAATCGCAATTTAGTCTTAGTTGTTAATGGCAATGTCAATATCTCTTATACTGGCGCTTTTTCACCTCTTAACTCTTCTTTAGCTATCTTATCAACTAACACTCTCACTTTCTCCAGTTCCACTACTCAAGTTAATGGGATTTTTATTGCTCAATCAATTGACACTGGCTCAACTACCAATCAAGGTTTAAAAATAATTGGTAACTTAATCGCTCTTGACTCTTTTACTAACAATCGCAAATGGTCTATCACTTCTCGACCATCTGTTTTTATCATCTTTGACAAAGATCAGTATCTAAATCTTTTACCAATGTTATCAACAGTAAATTATCAATGGAAAGAAAATAATTAATAATTAATAAATTAATAATGAATAATGAAGAAATAAAAAGAAAGGAAGAAAGAGAAAAATTTAAACAAAGTTTTAAAAAAAGATTATATTTATTTGTTTTGAAGTTAATAAAATTTATTGATAGTTTAAAAAAATCTGATCCTGTATGTCGAGTAATATCTGAACAATTAACTGATAGTGGTACAGGAATTTTATCAAATTATATTGAAGCATTAGTATCATCGTCAAAAAAAGATTTCACTAATTATTTTCGATACTGTCTTAAATGTCTTAATGAATCAAAAATGTGGATTTCAACTTTAAAAGATAGTAAAAAATGTGATATAAATAAAGCAAATGGGCTTTTGCAAGAATTAAAAGATATTGGTAATATATTTGGTAAAAGTTTAATAACTTTAAAACAAGATAAAAATAAATTAATTATTTGATTATTAATTGTAATTATTAATTATTCATTTTTCATTATTAATTAAATAAATGAAAAAATCCCAAGTTTTGCTCATAGCGGTAATGATCTTGGCAACAGTAATGACAGTAGTTTTAGCAGTTTCTTTTCAGACTGTCACTGACACCCAGATCACTAAACTTGAAGAAGATAATCAAAAAGCATTAGCAGCAGCTGAATCAGCGATTGAGGCACTTTTAAATGAAAAAGCGGCAACTGTTTATTTTGGCAGTGGCTCACTTTCTGGTTTTTCCGATTTTACCGGTGGCGCCACTTTAGAAAACGTTCAAAAACAAGATTTTACCACTCCTCTTTTAAAAAATGGCCAAAGTTATACTTTTTATTTAGCAGATTATAACAAAGAAAATAATAGTTTTGGCGCTTCGATCAATGCTCCACTTGAGATCTGTTTTTCCTCATCTCAAGCAATTGAGGTAACTTTAATTAAAACCAATGCAATAAAAAAATATGTCGTTGATCCAACTGGAAGTATCACCAATGCCACTTCTCCCTCAAATATCTGTTCAAACAATAATTTTTCTAAATCTTTTACTATTTCATCTGCTGATATCTCAACTAATAGTCAAATTGCTATTGTTAAAAATCTTTTTACTGATGGAAAACTCTATTTTAAAAGCACCACTAATTTACCATTACAGGGAAAGACTGTCTCCTCTCAAGCAATTGCCAAAAGCGGCGTCTCAAAAAAAATTACTCTTTTTCAATCCTACCCCCAAATCCCCGCCGACTTCTTCTACACTAGATTTTAACCAATTCGACCTACGCGGTCGCCGGTGGATTATTACAATAATCTAAAATTAATCAAAAATTAGCTTTTTTATAATTTTTAATTTTCTTTGATAGTCAATATTGTTTTCACAAAATTTTTTATAATCTAAACTATTATTAGTTGATATTTCCTTTAAATATTCTTTAATTATTTTGTTATTTAAATAAAATTGATAAGATGAAAACTGCCATTCTTCTGGTTTTTTCACCAAAGATGATGTTGTTGGATTAAGATGAATATATCTTGAAACATGCAATAGTTGCTCATTTGATCTAATCCTAACAGACTTAAAACGAGATTGCCAAAGAGGTCCTTTTCTATTAAATTTTAGATTAAAAAATCTTGTATAACTGTTTTCAACATTGTTGATATATTTTGATAAACATTCTTCTTTTAAAATTTTTACCAAAATATGATAATGATCAGGCATAATACAATATCCTAAGATTTTTACTAGAGAGTTTTCATTTATTTTAAATAAATTGGGCGTAAAATCAGAGTTATTTTCTAAAAATCTTGATAAATTAATTATTATGTTTTCATTGTTATAATAATCTAATGTTTTTAAAAATCTAATAGAATTTTCATCACTTTTAAATATAGGATAATTAGCTATGCTTTTATTAAAAACATGATATATGTTATTAAGATAAAATTTCTTCATAAATAAAATATTTATAAAAATTATTCTTTGTTTTGTCTATGGGTTATAACCTACAAAACATTAATTTTTTCTTGATATTATCACCTTTTTAGAGCCATATATAACTCCCAATTCGACCTACGCGGTCGAATTTGGATTGTCAGGACAATATAAAAATAAACAAAAATGAGTAATTTTTAAATTAAATTAATTTGTAATTATTCTAATTGATCTAAACAAAAACAATAATAAATAAACAAATAAATAAATTTTCATTTTGCATTTTGAATTTTGATTTTATCTTTGTATAATTATTATTTATGAAATTAGACAAAACTCTTGTTTTAAAAATTGCTGGCTTAGCAAAAATACCAATCTCTGAAAAAGAGGCTGATGAACTTTTATCAGGATTTAATAAAACTCTTGAGGTAATTGATAATCTTTTTAGTGTTGATGTTAAAAATGTTGAACCTTTGCACCAAACAACTTTTTTGGAAAATGTTTTTCGTGATGATGTTGTTGATGAAAAATCAATGCTTCAACAAGATGAGGCCTTAAAAGGCTCTAAAAACAAATATAATGGTTATTTTGTTGTTGATCAAGTTTTAGAAGAAGACTAAATATGTTAAATACTTTAACCTTAAAAAAAGCCCTTACTCTTTTAGAAAAAAAAGAAATTTCTCTTGATGATCTATATCGCGATTTATGGAAAGCTTATGAGGAAAAAAATCAATCACTTAATGTCTATCTTTCCGTTGATAAAGATGCTTTAAAAAAAGCAAAAGAAAATGAAAATAAACCCCTAAGGGGAATACCAATAGCTGTCAAAGATAATTTTTTAACTGTAGGTTTACCAACTACTGCCTCATCAAAAGTATTGGATGGATATCTACCTCAATATGAATCAACCGTAACAAAAAAAATAAAGGAAGCTGGTGGAGTTGTTTTTGGCAAAACTAATATGGATGCTTGGGCTCATGGCTCATCAACTGAAACCTCAGACTATGGACCAACAAAAAATCCTCGCAATCCCAAATTTTTACCTGGTGGCTCATCAGGTGGCTCAGCTGCCGCAGTTGCCTCTGATATGGCAATTGCTAGTCTTGGCACTGAAACTGCTGGATCAATCCGCCAACCAGCAGCTTGGTGTGGGGTAGTTGGTTTAAAACCAACCTATGGAAGAGTCAGTCGTTATGGAATAATTGCCATGGGGTCATCTCTTGATTCACCTGGACCAATCACCAAAACTGTTGAAGACAGCGCTATTTTACTAAATATTATTGCTGGAAAAGACAAAAAAGATGCGACTACTTCAGAAAAAGAAGTTCCAGACTATACTCTAGCTTTAAAAAAAGATATTAAAAATTTTAAAATTGGCATTGTCTATATTGACCATCCACAAATAAAATCAACTTTAGCAGCTCAAAAAACTTTAGAGGCAGGAAAACTTTTTGAAAAATTAGGCGCAAAAGTTGACCTTATTCCAACATCAAAAAATCTAGAAAAAGACAAAGTTTTATCTCATGAACATGCCATTGCTGTCTATACTATCGTTCAGCGAGCTGAAGTTTCAAGTAATTTAGCTCGTTATGATGGCATAAGATATGGTAATCCAAGAAACTATTTTAGTCATGAAGCAAAAAACAGAATGATGCTTGGAACTTTTACTTTATCAAAAGGTTACGCTGATAAATATTATCTTTATGCTCAAAAAGTCAGAGCTTTGTATGTAAAAAATTTTAAACAACTTTTTTCAAAATACGATCTTTTAATTTCTCCAGCATCTCCTTCTTTTGCTTTACCTCTTGGTGCCTCATCAGGAAATCCAATGTTTGGCGAACTTCAAGATATGCTTGTTGAACCATCAGCACTAGCTGGAATTTGTGGAATATCAGTACCAATGTACAAAGATGAAAAAACCAATCTTTATTTAGGACTAAATATTATGGCAGATTATTTTCAAGAAGAAAAAATTATTACTGCCGGTAACATTTATGAGTTAAACAACAAAATATAGATATGAAAAAATACTTACCAATTATTGGTATGGAGGTTCATATTGAGCTTAAAACTGCTTCAAAGATGTTTTGTAGTTGCAAAAACAATCCTTTTTTTGCCAAAAAACCAAATATTTATACTTGTCCTGTATGTTTAGGGCTTCCTGGAGCTCTACCTGTTCCTAATAAAAAAGCAATTGACTGGACTTTAATGTTTGGCCTAGCTTTAAATTGTCAGATAAATAAATTTTCAAAATTTGATCGAAAACATTATTTTTATCCAGATTTACCAAAAGGTTATCAGATCTCTCAATATGATCTGCCTTTTTGTTATGATGGAAGAATTAATACTTCAGAAGGTGCTATAAGAATCAGACGAATTCATCTTGAAGAAGATACTGGAAAACTCATTCACAGCACTGTTAATGGTAAAAAAGTTACTTTAATTGATTTTAATCGAAGTGGTGTTCCTTTGATTGAGATTGTTACTGAGCCAGATATTCACTCTCCATCTCAAGCTAAAGAATATGCGAAAAAACTTTATCAGATTATCCGCTATCTAGATATATCAGATGCTGATATGGAAAAAGGCCAGATGAGGCTTGAAGCGAATATTTCATTAACAACTGACAAATCAGTGTTACCAAATTATAAAGTTGAGTTAAAAAATATTAACTCATTTAGATTTTTAGAAAAAGCAATTGAGATAGAGATTAAAAGACAAGAAGAGATTTTAGAGGCAGGAAAAACACCTGTTCAAGAAACTCGAGGATACAATGCAGAAAAAAACATCACTTATTCTCAGCGTTCAAAAGAAGATGCTGCTGATTATCGTTATTTTCCTGAGCCTGATATTCCACCAATTAAAATTACTGAAAACTGGCTTTTGCAAATTAAAAATCAACTACCAAAAAACTATGATCAACTTCTAGATGATTGGTCAAAAAAATATCATCTTGATAAAAATCTTGCCCCGCTTCTTTTTGAAACAAGTAGTCAAGCTAATTGGCTTGAGGAACTTTTTTCCTATGGTCAAAAACAAAATATTGATGTTTCAAAATTAGTTAACTTTTTAGCTAATAAAAAACTAAAAGTGACTCTTTATCGCGATGATTATGAAAAAATTATCTCTAGCTTTAAACAAGCAACAACGATTGCTGATGTTAGTGATGAAGAGTTAAATAAAGCTGTTGATGAAGCCCTAAAAACTAATCCTCAAGCAGTGGCTGATTATAAAAACGGCAAAAAAAATGCTTTAAACTTTTTGCTTGGCCAAACAATGAAGATCTTAAAAAAACGCCTTGATCCTTCGCTTGTTATTAAAAAAATTGTTGAGAAAATAAGATAAATAATAATTAATAAAGAAAAATTAAAAATCACAATTTAAAATCACTCATTCTTGTTTATATTAATCCAACAACTCAAAACCTATTCAGCGATTACAAATATATGACGATCGTCACATAATTTTCATCGGTTGTATTAAA
>CAYOZH010000004.1:0-33985 GCA_964408415.1 uncultured Gammaproteobacteria bacterium
TTTTAATTAATAATAAATAATTCAATAAATTAATAAAAATTTTTAATTTTTAATTTAAATCTCCAACACTGCCACCTTCATCTCCTCCTCTTCTCCCTCTTTTTTATAAACTAATTTTGGCTGTGGCACTGGATTTTCAATTCCAAATTTTTTTGTAAATTCAGTTAAGGGCTTTAATTCGCCAAAATTTTTTTGATTAAGTTTTTCATGATTAAAGTGCATTGGAATAATAATTGAAGGTTCAATTTTTTTAATCAATTCTACTGCTTCATCAGGTCCAATCGTGTAAAAACCACCTGTTGGCACAAGCAAAATATCAACATCGCCAATACTCTCTAAAAAACTATCGCTTGGCACAAATCCAAGATCACCACAATGCAATACAGTCGCTCCTTCAGCTTCAATTTTATAGATTACATTCTCTCCTCTTTCCTCACCATTTTTATTATCATGAAAACTCCTAAAACCAAACACCCTTACTCCCATTTTTTCAAACTCACCCGGCATATTAATAATTAAAGGTGGCTGAGACGGAGGCGCTGGCATTTGGACTGCTTCAACATTATTATGATCGCTATGATCGTGAGAAACTGTGATGATATCTGCTTCAACTTTAGGAAATTTTAAACCAGTCATCTCTGGAGAAAAAGGATCAGTGACAATTTTCGCAGTTTTTGTCTTGATTAAAAAAGACGAATGACCTAGATATTTGATTTCCATATTTTTTTATAAATTTCTAATATTAAAATACCTTAAAAATAGTAGCAAATTAAAAAGTAAAATTCAATTATAAAAAAACAAAGGACAGAACCTTTTTGAAAAAAAAGGTTCTGTCCTTAATATTTATTTACATATTTCCTCTTTAACCTTCTGTTTTTGATCTTTAGGCAGTTTTTCAAACTGATTAACAATTGGCTCCAAAGATGTTTTATAAATCACTTCAGATACAGATGATGCAATTTTTTCTTGAGTGTTTTTGACAAATTTCGTTGTCTCTCCTAAAACTTGCTCACCAAAATTTTCTATTTTTTTACCAGCATTATTTAAAGTATCATTTATAAACGATGTTTTTTGCTTTTCAATATGGTTTTCTTCGCCTAAAATTTGGCTTGTTGAAGGTAAAGCTGATTTTTTAACTAAAAACAATCTATCCAATAAAACTCCAGTGATAATCAAGCTTAAAAGAAAAAGAATCTTAAAAACTACTGCTTTTTGATTATTGTTTTTTTCTTTTTCTATAGGTTTTATCATAAGAAGAAGATTTGAGCCTGGAGCGGGAATCGAACCCGCACTCTAACCCTTACCAAGGGTTTGTTTTACCACTAAACTATCCAGGCAAAATAAATTCAATTATACAAAAAAATTATTATTTTTTAATACATAAAAAACGCACCGAGCCTTTGGAAAAGTTCCTCTAACCCGGTGGCGCTTAAGTAAATTAAAAATTAAAAATTATCCTGACCAAAGTCCTGGAAAAAGGTCAGCCTCTTTAAAAAACTTTTTCATATTTTTTTAAAAAACTTTTAATCGGATCCTTCAAAATTTTATAATTTATAACCTTATAATTTCAGACTACAGGATATTTTTTTATTTGTCAAGGGCAATTTTAATATATCATCTAACATCTAACATTTAACACCTTATTCTTATTAATTTATTAAATTATTTATTATTGATTAAAAATTTATCTATTAAAAATTAAAAATTTTAAATTTTATTTTAAAATCATCTATTTTTATTTATCCTAATTTAACAATTCAAAATCTATCCAGCGATTACAAATATATGACGATCGTCATATAATTTTCATTGCTTGTAGTAGATTTAGGTTATTAAAACAATCAAAAATATTTTCCTTTCCTCAAAAAATGATACGATCATTTCATTTTTTGATGATTTAATAAAAGACTGTCTTTGTAAAAATTACAAAAACAGTCTTTGATAAAAAATAAATCAATTTTTTATTTTTACACGTTACACGTTCTAAGTTATACGTTATAATATATTAATTGGGCGAGTGGCGGAATTGGCAGACGCGCAGTCTTGAGGAGGCTGTGGGGCAACCCGTGGGAGTTCAAGTCTCCCCTCGCCCACTACTTTTATTTTTTTATATTTCTTATTAAAGGATAAAAATACATTACTAATCCAGAAACAATCATTAATCCAAGGCTAATTGTAAAAATTTTACTTGATATTCGATGAATATATCTTGCTTGTGAATCAGTCATTATCGCCCAACCCTCCTCCATTACCTGTCCTGTCAACCACATTAAAAAAGTTAATACAATTGTCAAAAACATAAAAAGCCGATGAATTTTTCTTGAATAATTGTATAGCATAATTATTTTAAATCTCCAATGTATAAACTTTTTAATACTTCGTAAGCTACTGGTTTGTGAGGTTTGCCTTTTTGACCTTTAGTATTAAAAGCTGCTGTTGCCTCTTGTCCGCAAAAGTTGACCATTGCTTTTCCGCCTGGATGAGAATCAATGTAATTAGTTACATCATAGACTTTTCCATTAATCACCAACCAACAATCATTTTTATTATTGTGTTTTTCAATCTCTGTCATTGTAAAAGTTTTTAATTGGGTGTTTTTAGTCTGATTAATAGTAGGCGACACAAAAAAATTTTGTCCTTCATCTTCATCTTCTCCTTCACCTTCATTTCTATAATTTTCATCATCTAATAAATTTTTAAAATTTTTATCTTCTCTTAATTGATTTTTTTCTAATGGTTTATTTAAAACCTGATTATTTTTATTAAACTTATTAACTTGAAAATACAAAAAACCACCAACTACCAAAACTATTAAAATTCCAAAACCAACTTCTTTTTTCATATTTTTTAAAAAAACTTATAATTTTTCTTTGCTCATTTTTGATTTTTGATTTTTGATTTTTGATTTGTTATTATATGATAACTCACAATCGCTGCCGCTACAATCACATTTAAAGACTTATTTACCCCATACATTGGTATCTCAACAATTTTATCAACCATCTCCAAAGTCTCTGACCTTACTCCAAAACTCTCATTTCCAAAAATCAAAGCAATTGGAAATTGATACTCTGCTTTGTCATAAGGCACTGATTTTGGACTTTGCTCAACAGCAACAGTGTATAACGTAGAACGTGTAACGTATAACGTATTATTTTTGTCTTTTTTAAACGTTCCACGTTCCACGTTATAAGTTATATTTTTTATCGCATCTTTTGTCTCTTTTGCATACTCCCAAGGTACAACCTTATAAGTTCCAATCGACGCCTTTTTAATTCTTGAATTTGGCGGAGTTTCTGTATCACCAACTAAATACATCTTTTCAATTGCCAAAGCATCAGCCAGCCGGAATAATCCGCCAATATTATAAGTATCATAAATATTTTCCAAAATAAAATATATCGGGTTTCTTTTCACCTTTTTTATCACTCCCCTTGCTCTCTTCTCCTCAAGCCGTCGAAGTTCTTCTGCGTTTAATTTCATAGTATAACGTGGAACGTGTAACGTATAACGTATTTATTTTTTATATAATAATCATAAATTAATTTTGCTAAATGGTTAATTTCATCAAATAATTTTTCAAAATCTTCTTTTTTAATTAATCCTAAATCATTAGAAAAATAAAGAAGGTATTTTGTCTCTTTTAATGATCCAAAAGTAATGTTTAAAAACTGTTTTTTTTCTTTTTGCGAAAGTCTTGCTCCACCTTCAACAATATTTAAAACAATTGATAGACAGGACCTTCTTAACTGATCTCCTAATGAATATTGAAATTTTTGAGGAAAATCCAAAGTCAGCTTAAAGGTTTTTTTACTTATATTATCAGCTAAATTAAAAAGTAAATTTTTATTTTCCATCTAATTTATTTTATCAAAAAATTTTCTTACACGTTACACGTTCTATGTTCTACGTTACACTTTTATATCCCATAGTTGACTTTTTAAAAATCTTATAGTATAATATAGGCTATGAAAAAAATTTTATTTTCTTTTATAGTCTTATTTTTAACAACGTTCTACGTTCCACGTTATACGTTACACGTAGAAGCTCAATACGGCCAATATGGCCAACCATCACCATCTTACTCAATATTGGTTGATAAAATGGTTGGTATGCCAGGGACATCAAATGATGCCACCTCTTATAAATATGTTGACAATCTTTCTGTTTCTGATCCAAGATTTGCGCCTGATCAAGTAGTTTTTTTCAAAATCAAAATTAAAAATACTTCCTCAACAAAATTAGTTGGTATGGAAGTCCGCGACACTATCCCTTCATACTTAATCCCAGTTGAAGGACCAGGTACTTATAATGAAAAAACTCGCGAGATTGTCTGGAATGCTGGTGATTTTGAAGTTGATCAAGAAAAAACTTTTTATATAAAAATGAAAGTTGCACCTCAAGCTAGTCTTCCTGCTGATAAAGGATTATTTTGCGTGACAAACGTTGTAAAAGCCACATCTTCAAATGCTTACGATGATGACACCTCTCAACTTTGTATTGAAAAACAAGTTACCGGTGTCTCTAAAGTCCCCTCAGCCGGACCAGAAATGGGAATAATGATCTTAGCTGGAAACTTACTGGCTGCTGGAATTGGAATATATTTAAGAAAAAAGCAGATTAATTGATCTAAATAATCTAATTCAAAAGTCAAAAGGCAAAAGTCAAAAATAAAATTCAAAAGTTAAAACGTTCTTTTAGATTTTAACTTAATTACTCCAGAAGCTAACATATTAGCAATTTCTTTTACTTCTTGAATTAAATAATCTATTTTTTCATGATTTATTAATTTTGAATCCTTAATCAATCCTAACCAATAAAGAGTTTCATTAGCTGATTTTAAAGATATTTCATAAAACTTCTTAAACTCAATTCTTGTACTAGAGGCAGAAGCCTCATATAAATTAGCTCCAATACTCATACCACTTCTTAATAATTGATCTCCTATTATACAACTAATTCTTTTATTTGGTAACAATTCAATTAAAGATATTATGTCAAGACTTAATTTATAACATCTTTTTTTTAAATCAAAGTTATAGTTAGTTTTCATAAAAAATTTTAACTTTTAACTTAAAATTTTGAATTTTGACTTTTGAATTTTAACTTAACAAAAATTAATTCTCTTTTCAATCGATTATATCCTACAAAATAATACTTTTAGAATTTATTAAAAAGATATTCAGCAATTTAATTATTAAAAAAGATTAATCTTATATTATTTAGTTTTAGGTCTTTGTTAATATTTTGTGCATAACTTTTTTTAATTACTATAATCAAGACTATACTTGATTTTTAATCTTTTATATTATATACTATAAGATATATTCTCCGCATTATTGCGGAGTTGGTATCCTAGGTTTAAACCGGGAAAAATGCTTCCCGGGCCTTAAACCGGGATGCACCTTAAAATCGAGATTAAAGTACTAAAAACCAACCAACACAAATTGCTTGTGTTGGTTAATCATCATTGTCATGCTGAACTTGACTTGCCCACCGTTTTAGGAGGGTTTCAGCATCTCATTTGAGATCCCGAAATAAATTCGGGATGACAAAATAAGAGTTTTTAGGAAATAATCTCAAGGGGTAAAGCAGCTGTTTTTAATCCCAAAAGGATTAAATTACAGATGCTTTTCCGCCGAAAATCAAAAGTATGAGTCGTGTTCGAATAGAACAAATAAGGCGAATACTTGAGATTTAGGCGGATCAGGTTGCTTAGGGCAAAAAAGGGCCAAGGCAAAAGGCGCATGGCATGATCAAGTGATGATATGGTAACCTCCTAAAACCTCCTTTCAGCTGAAAGTTAGTGTTTTAAATAATGTCATCCTGAATTTATTTCAGGATCTCTAAAAAACACTAACAAGTAAGCCGGATAGGACTCGTCCACTTTGGAGAGAAAAATATAGAACTTGGAACATAGAACATAGAACTTAAATATATTACAATAATATTAATGAACAAAAAGAATCTTCTTTTTAATCTCGCTGATGAATTAAGTTTTTTAATTTTCAAAAAAACATTGGGTTTTGATTATAAATATCAAAGCTCAATTGGTGATCAGCTAAGACGAGCTTCACTTTCAATAACTTTAAATTTAGTTGAAGGAGGAGCAAAACAAACTGAGAAAGAAAAAAATCAATATCGAAAAATTGCTTATTAATCCCTAAAAGAAACAAAATATCTGATATTTTTTTGTAAAAGATTAAATCTAGTTGAAGAAAATTTTTATAAAGAAATAATGGAAAAAATTAACACTTTAGCAAAAATCTTATATGGCTTAATCCGCAAACATTCCCAAAAACAATAACTTTACGCTCCACGTTCCAAGTTCCATTTTCCATTTTCCAAGTTCCAAGTTCTAAGTTCCAAGTAATTCTTTCTCTTCAGTGTGGACGAATGTCCTATCTTAATAAAGGAGGTGAAAGAGCTTTTTTGGCTCCGCTATGAGCAAAGGGCCCGCAGTTGGGGGCACCTAAAGTGTATTGTCACACTTGTGACTTCACACATTAGCCAGGGGAATGTCGACTAACCCTGTCCCGCTAGGGAAAACTCCAAAGATTATGCAATCTGAGGAGAGACCGAATCCGTTCAAGTATCCACAAGGAGGAAAACTATGTCTCAGAAGAACCTTTCGTGGATTCTCGGAGGAGCAGTGGTCATCATCGGCCTCTGCGTCTTTACCGTCTTCGGGCTGGCTTTTCTGCTTAAGCCTGCCTTGACGACGACTGCCACCAACTGGATCACTGGCCAACAGCAATCAGCCGCGCCCGCCGCTCCGTCCGCCGCCGTTTCCGGTGATCCCCTTTACCCGAGCCTCAAAGCTCTGGGATTTTCTTCTCGAGAGGAACTGATTCAGTTCTTTTCGATGGAGGATGTCTCACCGGCAGAACTGCACGTATGCCCAGACGAAAATGCCTGTATAGCCATCAAACGGGAGAAAAACGCAAACGGCGTTATAATTCCGTTTAAGATGACTAATCCGACGAACTTCACGTTCGACGGATGGCGCGCTGAAGGACAACAAGGCGGTCAAGCGAAAGTTCCACCTGGAACTTGGTCTGTTGAAGGCGTAACAATCCGACCTTGGAAGTAAAACTGAATATCTTAAACATCCCCAAAAAGGGATGGCTTTACTCAATGGTGAGTAAAGACGGGTCGCCCGTTACAGCAAAAACCTGAAATCCCTTAGAAGAAAGAAGAGAGCAACCCTTTCCCGGGTTGAATATAGGGAAGACATGGAGGTTTAGCCTCCTCCCGATTATTTCGGGATAAAAAAAATGAATCTTTCCCTCTCTCTTCTTTACCTATGTCTTAAAAAATTTTTTTAGGACAGAGGTAAAGAAATATGAAAACCATATCTTTAATCATACCAACATACAATGAAAATAATCGAATAGAAAAAACTTTAAAAACCTTGAAAAAGGGTTTTAATTTTAATGGTGTAAAAATTGATGAAATTATCTTTAGCGACGATGGTTCAACCGATGATACTATTAAAATAATAAAAAACTACAAAAAAGAAATTGAAAACAATACTAATACAAAAGTAAAAATTTTGATTAACAAAAGAAATAAAGGTCGTGGTTTTGCTATCCGTAAAGGTGCTTTAATTTCAAAAAGTGACTTTATTCTTTACGCAGATGCTGATTTTTCTATTCCTTTAGAAAATCTTAAAAAATTTATACCTTATATAAATAAAAATTTTGATGTTATTATTGGTAGTAAAAAAATAAAAGGCGCAAAAGAAATTATTAAAAGATCATTGTTAAGAAAAATTATTGGATATATACATTCTTTTGTGGCATATTTTATATTAGGGGTATTTGTTTGGGACTTTCAAGGTGGTTTCAAATTGTTTTCAAAAAAATTTGTTGAAAATGTTTTTCCCTATTTGGAAATAGATAGATGGGGTTTTGATATGGAAGTAATTTTTTTAGCAAAAAAACTTGATTATAAATTAAAAGAATTGCCAATTAAATGGGCTCATATTGAAAAAGATAGCAAAGTAAAACTTTTAAGAGATATTCTAAGAAGTATTGATGAGATGGTAAAAATAAAGATTAACTGGTTAAAAGGAAAATATCAAAGATCAATTTCACCTCGCTTTGTTTTAAAATTATCTTAAAATATGAATAAACTAATTATTATTTCTTCCCATCCTAAAAAAAATCTTCATACCCATAAAGAAAGCGCACTTGCTTCTTTTAATAAAAATTTAACAAAAAAATTAAAATCGAAATTAAATTTTGTTATCCTAGCTGATAATGAGAATAAAAAAGACAAAGCTATCAAAGTTTGGAAGAAGAATGATCTTTTTTCATTTTTAAGAATAATAAATAAAATTTTAAAATATAAAGACTATCAAAAAATATTAATCCAATATGAGTGGAATTTATTTGGTAATAACTTTGTTTTTATTTTTTTATTTGTTTTTTTTCTTTTTTTTATTAGGCTTTTTAATAAAAAAATATTTATTGTTTTACACGGAGTAAATTTTGATTTTACTTCTGTTTTTGGAAAAAATATCAAATCTTATTTTCTAAATGTTGGTAGTTGGTTTTTTTATTTTTTAGTTATATTAATGGTAGATAAAGTAATAGTTACCGAAAAGAAATTTAAAGACATACTGGAAAAAAAATACTTTAAAAAAAACAAGATTGTTTTTATTCCCCATGGTGTAGAAGAAAAAAGAAATATCAAGAAAAATTTTAAAACTAAAAAAGTTATCAATCTAGGTTTTTTAGGATTTTTAAATCCATACAAAGGCCCATTAGAATTGATAGAGTTATTTAATCAAGTTAAAACTGACAAAGTTTCATTAACTTTTTACGGCGGAGTTAGTAAAAACTTATTAAATAATAAAGACTATCAAAAATATTTAAAAAAAATATATTCTTTAGCTAAAAAAATAAATGTTAAGATTACAGGCTTTTTAGATGAAAAACAAATCAGTAAAGTTTTTAATTGGACAGATCTTATAATTTTTCCCTATAAATCTTTCCTTTCCTCATCCGGAATGCTTGCCCTAACTTTTTTATATGAAAAACCTTTTATCCTCTCTCGCCCGCTTGAAGGATATTTTGAAAGTCCAGATTTTAAAGAGGCTTTAAAAGAAACTGGATTAAAAAAAGAAGATTTTATTTTTGATTTTAATAAAAAAAGCTTTGAACAAAGACTCCAATGGGCAAGAAATAATTTAGAAAAACTTTCACAATTTAGTAAGGCGATGAAAGAAAAAAGAAGTTGGGATAAAATAGCCAAAATTTATCTTCAGATTTTAGAGGAAAAAAGATAAATGATATAATCTTTCTATAATTAATATGAAAAAATTTTTTTTAAAATATAAATTTGAGATATTTATTTTTATAATTAGTTTTCTTCTTTTACTAACTAACTATAAATCTAACACCTATCTTCTAGGCTGGGATAATTTACAAACTGAGCTTAATCCCCTACTTGGGATAAAAAGAGCTATTTTTGCAGTTTGGGAAGAATATCAAAGTTTTGGTCTTTTAGCCGGTATGGCCCATGCGGCTGATTTACCTCGAGCAATTTTTATTTTTTTATTAAGTTTTGTTTTGCCTCAAAACTTAATCCGCTATTTTTTTCATTTTTTTATGCTTTTTTTAGGAGGAATTGGGGCGTTTAAATTATTTAAGTTTTTAAACTCAAAAGATAATAACCATTTCTTACCTTTTTTAGGCGCTATATTTTATACTTTAAATCTCGGCATCGTTCAAATATTTTATGTTCCTTTTGAACCTTTTTCCACTTTCTTTGGCTTTTTACCATGGCTTATTTTAGTATTTTTAAAACTAATATCGAATATCAAATATCAAATATCAAAAAAAGATCTAATTTTATTTTTTCTTATTAACTTTTTAGCTACTCCTTCCTTTTATACTCAACAACTTTTTGTTGTTTATATTTTAATTTTGGGATTAATAATTCTTGGAAAAATTTTTAATAATTTATATGATTTTTTTATTATAAAAAAATACGTTATACGTTATACGTTATACGTTATACTCATTCTTATCATTAACTCTTTTTGGCTTTTACCACAAATTTATTTCGTAAAAACCTCAAGCAATGTTGTTTATGAATCTAAAACTAACCAACTAGCAACTGAAGATGTTTATTTTCAAAACAAAGAAAAAGGGACTCTAAAATATTTTTTGCGATTAGAAGGATTTTATTTTGATTTATTTGATAAAAATAATCAACCACTTTTTGCTCCTTGGAAAAATCACTTTCAAATCTTTTGGCCGCTTCAATATTTTTTTGCTATCTTAATGATTTTAGGATTAATTTATTCTCTCAAAAAAAAAGATCTTACTTTTATTTTTCCATTATCATTTTTAATTATTGTTTTTTTAAACTCTACTTGGCCAATCTCAATTATTGATGAAATACTGCGTCAAAATAAGCTTTATAATCAAATTTTTCGCTCGCCTTTTACAAAATTTATAATTCCTTATGCTTTGATTTATAGTTATTTTTTAATGTTAGGAATCAAATTTTTATTTAATTTTTTAAATTCAAATATAAAACTAAAAAAACACGTTTTACGTTTTACGTTTTACGTTATGCTTTCACTTATTTTTCTTTACTCTCTCCCCTCTTTTACCGGCAATCTTATTTCATCAGAAATGAAAGTAAAAATTCCTAATGATTATTTTGAAGTTATTAATTATTTTAAAAATGAAGACAAAAACAAAAGAATTGCTCTTTTTCCAGAATATACTTTTTGGGGTTGGTTTTTTACTCGTTGGGGTTTAAACGGATCAGGATTTTTGTGGTATGGCATTGAACAACCTATTGTTTCACGTACCTTTGATGTCTGGAGTGAAAAAAGTGAAAGTTATTTTTGGGAAATAAAAACAGCTGTTGAGTCTGAGGATTTAAAACGATTTGAGGCAGTCTTGAAAAAATATGATATTAATTACCTTTTGGTTGATTATAGTTTTCTTCCGGTTATTGGCTCAATGAAAGGCTTAAGTTATGACCGTTTAGAAAATTTGCTTAATAAAAGTCAAAAAATTACTCCAGTTAAAAAATGGAAAAATTTGGCTTTATTTAAATTTAAAACAAGTTTTGCTAATAAGAATTTTGTTAATTTAAAAACTAATTTACCTAACATTTGGCCAAAAATTAAGTTAACTGATTTTGATAATGCTTATTTAGATAACGATGATTATCAAACTAACCAAAATAAACAACCTGATATTATGTATCCATTTTTAGATTTATCTTCACAAAATAAAATTCTTCAAAAAAAATGGCAAATTAAAGAAAATTTAAATAACATTCAAATTGAATATAAAAGCGAGGTTAATTTTAATCAATATCTTTTAAATAATTTAAATGAAAATTTTTCAGCAATGTTATTTGAAAATGAAAAGTTAACTAGTTATTCAGCTAATTTAAGTTATCAGATTAAAAACAATAATCTAATAATTAGCCTTCCGAAAATTTTACTTAAAAAAATTAATCAAAATGATTTTAAACAAGAAAATTGTTCTTTAAAAACTACTTGTTTTTCTTATTCTTTTTCTCAATTTCCCCAAAAATATAGCTATCTTGTAAAAATTAAAACCAAGAATTTAAAAGGAAGAAAATTATATTTTTATATTTTAGACCAAACAAAAAAACAGGCATTTTTAGAAGATAGATTAAAAGATGATGTTGAATATTATATTTTACCGCCAAAATATCAATATGGTTTAGGTTACTCAATTACCTTTCATCAAAATGATTATGAAAATTTAAAATCGCAAAATTTAATCGAGGCGGTTGAAATTTATCTTTTTCCTTATGAAAATCTGAAATTTCTTATTTTTTACTCACCGCAATTCAATCTTTTACACAATCGTATCAAAGATAAAAATTTAGTTTTATCAGATTTTGAAGCCAAAAAACTTTCTTATTTTTTATATGAAATCCAAATTCCTACTGAAAAATTTAATAATTTTGATAGTCTAACCCTTTATCTATCCCAATCTTATCATCTAGGGTGGAAAGCGTATGAAATAGAATGTCAAAACTCAAATCTCAAATGTCAAATGTCAAAGATCTTTCCTTTTATTTTTGGAAAAGAATTAAAAAATCACCTCTTAGTCAACAATTGGGCAAACGGATGGCAACTTAATAATTCAAATTTTCAAAATGCTCCACATTCTAAGTTATACGTTATACTAATTTTTTGGCCGCAATATCTGGAGTTTTTAGGATTTGGAATTTTTATTTTAACATTGACTTATATTTTGTTTTTCAAGGACAGAACCTTAAAGGACCGTCCCTAAAGATTTTTTAAAAACTCACTGACATCGACTTTTAGGGCTTTAGCTAATTTGTTTAAGAATTTTAAAGATGGATTGGCTTTGCCCTCCTCGACCTCAGCTAAATAACTTCTGTCAGTGTCGGATAAAGTTGCTAGTTCATGTTGGGATAAGTTTCTTTTTTTTCGCCATTTAAGGATGTTGTTTCCTAGTCTTTTATAATAGAAGTTGCCTCGCATATCTATGGAGTATCTTATAAAAAGCAAAGTTGATTTTCAGTTGGTTATAACCTACAAAAATATGATTTTAGATTTTTAAAACAAGAAAAAAAAATTGAATATACCACATAATAATATCAAATATCAAAAATCAAATATCAAATATACATATCAAAAATCAAATCCGACAACTGACGGAAAAAATCAAAAAAGAGATAAGAAAACATTGTTATTCCTGGCTTGACCAGGAATCCATAAATAAAATAGATTCCGCATCAAGTGCGGAATGACAAGTTTGTTTATTTATTATTTTTAACAAGGACAGAACCTTTTTGAAAAAAAAGGTTCTGTCCTTAATAATTAGATCAATTTATAAAAATTACTCATTTTTGTTTATTTTTGTATTATCCTGACAATCCACAGGCGACCGCGTAGGTCGGAGTGGAAATTTTTTGACTTTTGCCTTTTGAATTTTGAATTATTATAATTAATCTATGAGCCTAGTTTATCTTCAAATCCGCAATCCAAAAGATGACGAAACACCAATTGAGGCAGCTTCTCAAATTTTTTCCTCTCTTGTCCCCTATCAATATATACCTTTATGGAAAAGATTGATTTTTGGCTGGCCAGCGACATATTCTTTTGAAATCTATCTTATCAACCAAACAATTTATTTTTATGTTGTTACTCCCGATGATAAATCAACTTTAGTAAAAAGTCTTCTCTCCTCCTCTTTTCCTCAAATAAAAATCACTCAAACTACTGATCCTTTAAATATCGTTTTAAAAGCAAAAAAACTTTCTTTTGGAGAAATGATTCTTTCCTCTGGATTTTATTATCCAATCAAAACTTATCTTGACTTTAAAGAGGTTGATCCTTTATCATCACTCATTGGTTTTTTATCTAAACAACCAAGCCATCTTTTATATCTTGTTCAAATTATTTTAACACAAGCCTCAACCAACTGGCAAGACCAAACCACCTCATTTGCTGGCCAAATGCACTATGATGCCAATTCTGGTCGTTATACTCAAAATCCTCATAAAATGCTTTTAATGAAAAAAGCTTCGTTTCAAGGTGGAAAAATTGGCATTAGAGTTTTGGTAGCCAGTCATAATCAATCTTTAAATCCTTATCCATTTTTACTTAATCTTGCTGGTACTTTTGGTTCATTTTCTTTAGGTGAAGGCAATCAATTTAATTTTAAAAGACCTTTGCTTTTTAAAAACTGGCTTTTTGAAAAAATAAAAAAGCGAAAAATCAATTATTTTGAAAATCAAGATCAGATTTTAAATGCTCAAGAATTAGCAACTCTTTGGCATCCGCCAGGATATTTGTTATCAGGAATTAAAAACATAGCTTGGGGAAAAACTTTAAAAGGCGAACCACCGGAAAACTTACCGATTGCACCATCTACTTCCTCTGTCATTCCGGCGAAAGCCGGAAACCAGATCCCGACGCAAGGTCGGGATGACATCCAAAAAATGAAAATGGATGTTAATTTTTTTGCCAAAACTGAGTTTAAAAATAAAGAACAAATCTTCGGCATTAAAACTGCTGATCGAAGAAAGCATGTTTATATCATCGGAAAAACTGGTGCGGGAAAATCAACTTTGATTGCTAATATGGCAATTGACGATATCAGAAAAGACCGTGGTTTAGGCATTATTGATCCTCATGGTGATTTGTCAGAAACAATTTTAGACTATATTCCCAACCGTCGAGTCAATGATGTTGTTTATCTTGAGCCTTTTGATACTGAGCGACCATTTTCTTTAAATGTTTTGGAGGTGAAAAACAAACAGCAAAAAGATTTAGTTGCCTCAGGAATTGTCTCGATATTTTATAAACTTTACAAAGACTCTTGGGGGCCAAGATTGGAGTATATTTTACGCAATGTGATTTTGACGCTTCTTGAGATTCCCAATGCCACTTTAGTTGATGTTTTGTCCCTTCTTGCTCATCAAGATTACCGGAAAAAAGTTATCTCTCAATTGCAAGACCCGGTTTTAAAAGCTTTTTGGGAAAAAGAGTTTGCCAAAATGCCTGACAGACTTAAAGCTGAAGCCATCTCACCAATTCAAAATAAGGTCGGCCAGTTTGTCACTTCAAAAATGATAAGAAATATCATTGGCAAAGCTCGATCAACTGTTAATTTACAAGAAATTATGGATCAAGGAAAAATTTTGATTTTAAACTTGTCTCAAGGAAAATTGGGTGAGGATAATGCTTCTTTGCTTGGCGCAATGATCATCACTCAAATTCAACTAGCAGCAATGAACCGAAGTTTTCAAAAAGAAGAAGAAAGACGCGATTTTTTCCTTTATGTTGATGAGTTTCAAAACTTTGCTACTTCTTCATTTATCAAGATTTTATCTGAGGCGCGAAAATACCGCTTGTCTTTAACTTTAGCTAACCAATATATTGATCAGCTTGATGAAACAGTCTCAAAAGCAATTTTTGGCAATGTTGGCACTCTTATCTCTTTTGTTGTTGGCGCTCGTGATGCTTATCATCTCACTCGTGAATTTAGTCAAATATATACTGAAAACGATCTTGTCTCTTTAGGCAAACACGAAATTGTTTTAAAACTTTCAATTGACAATATGACCTCCTCACCTTTCCCCGCCAAAACCCTCCCCCTTCCCTCTCTTAAAAATGAAAACAGGGAGAAAATAATAAGGTTGAGTAAGGAGAGGTATGGAAGAAAGGTTTAACTTCTAACATTGTTTATTCCCCTCTATAAGAGGGGTGTCAAACAATAATATCTATTCCACCTCTGAGGTGTAAAATTTTATCATTTGCTAAAATATATTTATGGACCCTGTTCCTCCACATGATGAAAGCACAATTGAAAGAGAAAATCCAGTACGTGTTGATTCAATTTTAGAACAAACTATATATTTAACGAAAAAAACCGAAGAAGATAAACAAACATATAATACAATTACCCAAGAAGAATTTTCAAAACAAGAAAAAAAACCACAAAGAATAGGAGAATTGTATGTTTTTCACGATAAACAAAATAATGGTGAATTAACAATTGATATACGTATTGATCATTTTAAAAAAGGAAACATTTTAGATATTGTTAATTTTGTATCAAGTTATTTATCAAAATATCAAATTGAAGCTGAAACTAAATTATTTATAATTATAGGAGAAGGCACTTTAAGAATTTCCTACCAAGAATTTTTAGAAACTTTAAGTGATGAAGAAAAAAGAAGAATCTTTGAAGAACTTCCTATTCAAGCAGAATTAACAACAATAAGAAGTACTTTTGAATTTATTACCTCAAATTTTTTAAGAGATCCAAATTTTATTAATTCGTTTTATCAAAATCCCGAAGAGGCTATTGGAAGATTAAAAACAGAAATTGCGGGTAAATTTAGAGAATTATCATCAATAAAAGAACAAGAATTAGAAAGATTAATCTCTTTACTAAGAGAAAAATTAACTAAAATTGCAGAAAGTGTAAATAAAGAAAAAGCAGTTGAATTGCTAAGTCTTTCTGAAAAAGAGATTATTGAAAAAATTGCTGAATTAAGCGCTATACCAAATGACTTTTATCAACCGTTATTTTTGCAACCCGAAGAAGGAATTATTGCTTCAATTGATCCAAAAAATATAATAAGCGCTGAAACGAGAAATACAAATACCGAAGGTAAAAACTGGGCTGATTATTTTATAGACAGAAGTGGAAAAGAAATTCCTTATATGAAAAATTTAATTTTAAGTTTTTTAAATGGTTCTTATGATTTTTTAAACACTCCAAAAACCATTAATAGTTCGGACACTGTCACACTAGCTCATATTGGAAATGGAAGATATATTGTTTTAACTGGAAGACATAGAGTAATTGCGGCAAAATTATTAGATGCAAAACATATATGTGCAGAAGTTTTAGAAATTCAAGTAAAGCCAGGTGAAAAAAGAAAAGTATCCCTCCAATTTAAACATATTTTAGATAATTATTTGGTAGATAATAAAATTAAAGGAAAATATATAGAAGAAAATGGAGAGATTTTCTTTATTTTTGACGAAGTTCCTGATCCAGCTTTTTTATTTGCTAATCCAGAAAGTTTTAGAAAAATTATAAAATAATAGGATTAATTTTATAAATAATTTAATTTATTAAAAAACCATCTTTTTGCTTTGTCTTTTTCTATCAATCCAATTACCTATCATATTTAAAAAAATATCACGATCGCGACAAAAAATTAAATATAAGTAGTAAGCAAAATAAAATTCAAAATGCAAAAATCAAATCCACCAACTGGCGGACAAAATGAAAATTTAAAATTTAAAAAACTTTTTAATTTTAACTTATACTTTTGCCTTTTGACTTTTAACTTTTGAATTATTTATTATTTGTTTATTTATTATTTTTTACACGTTACATGTTATATGTTCTACGTTCCACGTTACACGCTATTTGCTATTTTTATCTTCTTATTTTAAAATATATCCTTATGAAATTAAGTATTGGAATAGTCGGTTTACCAAATGTTGGAAAAAGTACATTATTTAATGCTTTATTAAAAAAACAAGTTGCTGATGTGGCTAATTATCCTTTTTGTACGATTGAGCCAAATGTTGGTGTTGTTGAGGTACCAGATGAGAGACTCCCTGTTTTAGCAAAAATTGTTAACACGCAAAAGATTGTGCCGGCTGTTGTTGAATTTTATGATATTGCCGGTCTTGTTAAAGGCGCCTCAGAAGGCCAAGGCTTGGGCAATAAATTTTTATCTCACATCCGCGAAGTCGCAGCCATCGCTCATGTTGTCAGACTCTTTGATGACAAAAATGTCGCTCATGTCTCAGACAAAATTAATCCTAGCGATGATATAAAAACAATTGAAACTGAGTTAATTTTAGCAGATTTGCAATCTCTTGAAAAAATTAAAAATAGTAAAGTTAAAACTGATTCTGAAAAGTTAAAAGTTGAAATCGCTAAACTACTTTCAGATAAACTTAATCAAGGAATTCCTGTAAGAAATATTCAGTTATCAGACGAAGAAAAACAAGTAATAAAAGAGTTTAATCTTTTAACCGCTAAACCAGTGATCTATGTTTTTAATGTCTCAGAAAATCAACTAGAAAAAAAACCTGAAATTGAAGAAAAAATAAAAGAAATATTAGAAAAATGTCATCCCGAACTTGTTTCGGGATCTCAAAAAAATAATTATCTTTATTTATCAGCAAAACTTGAATCAGAAATAGTGATCTTATCAGATGAAGAACAAAAACAATATTTAAAACAATATGGACTTGAAGAATCAGGGCTTAACAGACTGATAAAACAAGCTTATAAAACTTTAGGATTAATCTCATTTTTAACTGCTGGTGAAAAAGAAGTCCGCGCTTGGACTATCAAAAAAGGCACTCTTGCTCCCCAAGCTTCCAGCGTCATTCACTCAGACTTTGAAAAACATTTTATCAAAGCTGATGTTATCCCTTATGAAAAATTTGTTGAGGTTGGCGGCTGGATAAATGCTAGAGAAAAAGGCTTTGTTCAAATCGTTGGTAAAGATTATGAGATTAAAGATGGAGATGTTGTTGAGTTTAAAGTTAATATTTAAAAAATATGAAAGAATTACCAATTTCAGTTTTTTCTATTGATTTAGGTTCTACTTTGACAAAAACTGATCCTAATCCTATTAATCGCGGATCAGAGTCTAGAATTAATTTTAAACCAAAAACAGAAGAAATAAAAATTGAAAACTATAAATTTAGGATTTTAACTGGAAAAAAATATGAAGAATTTATTACAAATATAAAAAAATCAATAACAGAATTTCGCGAAGATACTGAAGATGACAGAATGATAAGATTAACAACAATCACAGGTTTTACAAATAGTCTAGCTGTAGTTTACAACGACCCAGAAAATCCTAATAAACAAAAAGTGACAGTTCTACTTGATGATCCTTCTTTAACACCAGATCTAAATGAAAAACAAAAAGAAATATTACAAAAATACAATATACCAATTGATAAAAAAGCCACTACTCTTATGAAACTTCTAGCATTAAAAAATGATCCTCAATTAGTTAAAGCTCTTTTTGGAGAAAGAACTAATTTTGAAGATTTAAGATTTTCAACAATGATCGGTGCAATTATATGGGAATTAAAAGGAAGACAAATGCAAAATTTATCAGTACCTTTTGATGATTTAAAAGGGTTGGGAAAAAAAGATATGACTTTAGAAGAATCAATGCGATTATTAGAAGAATTAGGTATAAATGATTCTCAAATCAAAAGAATGAAAATTGATAATAGTTATTTTGCTCAAACATTTGAAGGAATTGTTTTTGCTATTAATGACTTTACAAGTGAAATGAAATTTATTGATCAACTTTTAATACATAACAAAATTCCTCAAAACTCAATTATTTTTGGTTTAGACTCAGTAGGAAAAATAATTTTTCCGAATTCCTTAAGTCCGAATGATGAATTAACAAAAGCTTTTCCAGAAGTAAATGCAAGATATACCACTCAAAGAATGACTGGTAACGTTATTACAGAATGGTTTGCTAAAAGACTAGGATTTAAAAAAGAAAATGGAGAAAATGATTATGAAGGAATTGATAAATTTTTACAAACAGCCAACCTTGAAACTCCTTTTTATTATAATCCAGATACAAATTCATTATATTTAATTAAAGATGGAGAACCTAAATTTGTAAATCCTAAAAAGATTAATAAAATGAGTGCTGATGAACAAAAACAAATTACAGTTGCTATTGCTTTAGGAACAATACTTGGACTAAGAAAAAAAATGGAAGAAGCTATTAATCCAGAAGAAAAACCAGAACTTTATTTTTATGGCGGATTAATGCCTCATAGAGGTTGGCAAAGAATAATCAATACAGTTTTTAGTGACTACACAAATCACTGGCTTAAAATACCAAATGCTAATTTAACGACACAATTTTTAGTAAAACAAAGAATGTCTCAATTAAAAGAAGAACCAAGTGTTCAAATAGAATCTCTTGATAAATAATTCAGGTTATTTTAAAAATGGGATTAATTTGATGACTTCCACTTTATATATATCACCCAAAACCTAATCGAAGAAAACAAAGCAAAAACAAAACCGGGAAAACCATCTAAAAATCCAAGATGGCGAAAATACATTGAAAAAAATGTTGTTGCCGGTTTCCAAATCATAAATTCAAAAAACATTAAAACTGGATTTTTTCCTTTATTTTGAATTTTGAATTTCTCATTTTGAACTTCCAAAGTCGTATAACGATCCCAGCGCATTAAATATCGAGAAAAATCAGGATCAGCATAATGAAGAATAGGATTTTTTAAATAACCAATCTTGCCTTTTATCTCAACATTCTCATGAACATCGCGACAAGGAAATCTCGCCACTCCTTTTTTATAAAGTCTGATTGTATAATCAGGATAAACACCGCCTTTTTCCAAAAACTTTGTCAAAAACCAATTTTTTCGCGGTATCCAATAAGCCACGTATGAATTCGAAACAGGCCCCATCACTATTGATTTAATCTCTTTTTTTAATTCTTCAGATAACTCCTCATCAGCATCCAGTTGCAATATCCACTCTCCCCTAGCCTCATCAATCGCTTTTTGCTTGTTTTTATGAAACATCGCTGGATTATCAGTATTAATTATTCTTACTTTTTTCCCATAAGATTTAGCTATCTCAACTGTTTTGTCAGTTGATCCACCATCTACAATCACCACCTCATCAACCAAATCAATTGCTGATTTTAAAGGATAATGGATATTTTTCTCCTCATTATAAACCGCTAAACACAAAGATAGTTTCATGTTATAATAATTATAACAAAAAACTATGCTAAAAATTGTCACTGTTCCCAATCCTATTTTATCCTCAAAGACAAAACCCGTTGTTAATTTTGATAAAAAATTAAAAAAGATTATTGGTGAAATGGTCGAAACGCTTGAGGCGCAAAATGATCCTCCCGGAGTTGGCTTAGCTGCCAATCAAGTTGGACTTGATCTTTCTCTTTTTATTATCAAGTCAACAAAAAAATCTCCAGTAAAAGTTTTTATTAATCCTGAAATTTTAAAACTTGAATATTTGAAAGAAAAAAAATCAAAAAAAACAAAAAAAGAATTAGTTAAATTTGAAGGTTGTCTTTCAATTCCCCGCATTTGGGGACCAATAAAGCGAGCTGACAAAGTCTTATTAAAATATCAAGATGAAAATGGTAAAAAATACGAAAACTGGTTTTCTGGATTTGAAGCCACTATTATTCAACACGAAGTTGATCATTTAAATGGCATTGTTTTCACTCAACGCTCTTTAGAGCAAAATCAAAAACTCTACAAAGAAAAAAAAGACCACCTTGAAGAAATAAATTTTTAAATTAATATAGTTAAAAAGATTATTTTTTTAGATTGATTTTTATTTTTTTTCTTTATTCTCTTCTTTTTTGTTCTCCTTTTTTTCTTCTGTTTTTTTATTATTAGCGACAGCAAATTTTTTGATTGTTAAAAATGGTCTTTTACCATCAGCAATATCTTTTTTAATTCTTTTGACACATTTAGCACAAAGTTTAACTTGCTTCTCCTTGCCTTTTTCAATAATGGTCGCTCTGACAAAATTGACTTTAAAAATTCGAGGAGTTTTTTGAGCTCTTTTTTTCCATCGACCACCAGCAACACCACGATGATGAGTGTGTTGACGACCAAAAATAACACCTTTGCCACAATGATAACATTTGTTTTCCATAAAATAATATCATAACATATGGTAAAATTAATATCAACAATAATTTAATTTTAAATTAAATGTTTGACTTATTTTTTCAAAATCCAATCTCATTTTTAATCTATATTGTCGCTTTATTTTTTACTATTTCTATCCATGAGTTTGCCCATGCTTGGGCAGCTGATTATCTTGGTGATCCGACTCCAAGGCTTCAAGGTAGGCTAAACCTCAACCCAAAATCTCATCTTGATCCAGCAGGACTACTATTTTTAGTTTTCTTTGGTTTTGGCTGGGGTAAACCAGTTGAGTTTGATCCTTATAACTTAAAAAATCCCAGACGCGATGCTGCTATAATTGCTTTAGCCGGTCCTTTATCAAATTTTATTTTGGCTTTATTATTTTCTATAATATTAAGATTGTTCATATTTTTTGATTATAAAATTTTAATAACTATCGGATATATACTTTTTATCCCTCTTATTCAAATCAATATAGTTTTAGGAGCTTTTAATCTTTTACCAATTCATCCTTTAGATGGTTTTAAAATTGTTGGTGGAGTTTTATCAGAAAATCAAGCAAAAGAATGGTATTCTTTGCAAAAATATGGTTTTTTGTTTTTAATTTTGCTAATTATTCCAATTACTGGATCATCAATACTTGATGCTGTCTTAAAACCAATTGTTAATTTTTTTATCAATCTTTTAATTCCTAAAATTTATTGAGGTTGAGTTGGAGTTAGTTTTTTTATACACAAAAAATAATCTTGAGTGGTACAGCCTTTTCCCAATTTTTCTTTAATTTTTTGACAATCAGTTTCATTACAAACTAAAGCAATTGTTGGAGAAGGTTGACTTGCATTATTATCATCAATTCTTAATCTTTGAATTGGTGAAGGCTTAGAAGTAACTTGTTGAATTACCTGAGTTGGTGATGGTGATGGTGATGGTATTGATGGCTGACTTTTCTCTATTCCTTTAGTAGTAAATGACCAAGGCACTCCACCATTATCATATCTTTTTTCACCAATTCTTATAGTAAAGTAATAAGTAGTTGATGGAGAAAGCAATGTTAAATCAACTGAATGATTTTTTTCTTTAGTTGCTTCTGGAGCAAAAAAATTCAAAGCTGTTGGTGAGGTACCATACTCAATAATTCCCTGTGTTTCAACTCCAGTTGCCCAAGAGACTGTCACTGAGTTTTTTTCAATGTTGGAAACTACCACATCTCGAGGTTCCATATCAGAAGCTCTTGTCCCAAAAACTCGAAAACTAAAAATAGCAATCAAAATAAACAAAACAATTCCAATAATGATAGCTGAAATTTTTTTAATTTTTTGACTATCCATAAATTAAACCACTAATCTCAATAATCCACCAATTAATAACAATATTGCTCCTGGTATAGAAAATTTTACTACATTTTCAAAAATTCCAGTTTTTGGTAAAGTTTCTGGTGATGTATTTGTTGTATTAGTTGTATTGGTTGTAGTATTTCCCACCCCAATTGTTATTGAGCTTTTTGTATTTTGACTACAATTTAAAACATTAGTAGCATTGGCATCGTTTTTTATAATCTTTGAATTAGCACAGTCAAAAGACAGCTCTTCTGAACCATCTTTTAATGCTTGAAAAGTAATTGTTGTCACTGCTCCTGCTGTTGAAATTGATTGAGTTGGATCATTAACCATCGCAGCAATATAAATTTTGCCACTAGTTGATTCATCATGAGAAACTGTTGAAAAAAGACTTTCTGCCTTAACATTAGTGACTTTTAAAAGCGAAGAGTCATAAATTACATAAATATCAGCCGAATAAACTTGATCATTACCCGGCTCAAGAACAACCTTAACGTCAAAGCTATTTCCAGATGAAGAATTGACAGAATTTGGATCAAAACGAAGATAAGCCGCCTCAATTTTTTGGCTAGCAAATAAAAAAAAAGCTAATAGTAGAAAAAAAAAGCTAATTTTTTTTGTCATTTATATCACTTTAAGTAACCTAAACATCAAAAAACTAATAAAATAAAAAAGCACTACTTGAAAAATCGGCAAATACAGGCTTAAAAAGATTGTTACAATGGTGAGAATAAAAAAGGCTTCGTTGTGAATCGATGGTAAAAGACCCTTGGTTATCAAGATTAAAATTGTCAAAGTCAAAAGCACCCTCTTATCAAACCACCACAAAGGCCATCCAAAAACCCAAGCCAATGTTAAAATAATTGAGGCTAAAATAAGAAAAATTTCTTTGGTATCAAAATAAAATGGTCCGATGTACATATTATTTTTTATTTATCAGATAATTAATAAATAAAGCAACTATAACAACTATTATAGCCAATATCAAATTTAAATAAAAGGTGTTCATTTTTCTAAAGGAAAACTGATATAAATAAAATAACCAATAATTAAAACTATGATTGTCGCTATAAAAAATATTGTATTTTGATCTATCATTTTAGTTTGTTAATAGCAATGTTTAAAAATATTTTTGTCACCAAGACTGATATTATTAATCTTACTATAATTATTAAATAATTATCAACTAAATCTTTAGGACTATAAAAAAGTGGAGCAACAAAACCATAAGTAAGCCAAACAATGGCAAAATTTGCATAAAAATTCGCCAACACCTCTTTTTGCTTGAAAACAACCTGTTGTTTTGGCATTTATTTATTCATATAACTTTTCAATTATTTCTTGTGAGGGAGGAGTATCATTTATCGGAACTTTTACCTTAATTTGATTACCTTTTATATTAAAAATATATTCAACCCAATTGATTTCATTATTTTTCACTAAAATATAATTACCATTATTTAAATCAGTAGCATAAACCCCTCTTTGCAAAGGAATAAAATTTTTGTAATTAATTTTATTATAAATTAAATCATTCTCCGAATAAATTTTTTGCTTAAGCTCATTTTTCTTATTAAATACATCAAAAAAATTTTCTGCTAAATATTTTATTAAATTTGGTCTAATCTTCGGTGAGTTAGCAAGAAAAAAATTTTTTATAAAAAAATTGCTTAAAAATAAAGAAATTATAAAAACTAAAAATAATTTAAAATATTTTAACATATAAAATTTATTGCAAACCAACTACTAAATAACTATCACATAAAACATTAATTCCTTTAAAATGAGCAAAATTATAATTATCATCAGAAGAATAATAAGCAATATAACCATTTAAATTTCTTTTTATTAAACCACATAATTTAGAATAATCATATACAATATTCTTTCGCGGAGAAATTTCCATATTCAAATAATCATAATTAGCACCAAGAAAAACTGCTACTATTTTTAAAATTTTATCATTATTAATATTTTCTATATATAATTTCTCAGAATTACTAAAAACTCCGGTTTCAGAAATTAATAGAGGTGTTGGTGTTCTTGTTGGTATTGGTGTTCTTGTTGGTATTGGTGTTCTTGTTGGTATTGGTGTTTCTGTTGGTGTTTGTGTTGGAGTATTTTTTAATGCTTGAGCTTGATTATTTTTACTTTCTAAATTCATATTTCCATCCCAAACATCATAACATCCACCATCTTCATATTGGCCTGGTTTTCCAGAAAAATATAAAGCAGTAGTACTGCCTTTATTATAAGCCTCACAACTAGTCATACCTACAGCGCTCATTGAACGAGCATATACAACAACTTTATTTTCGTTTTCTCCACATCCATACATACCATGACGATACGCCTTATAACAAGTATCAAATCCTTGAGAGACTGGAGTTTCTTCACAACAACAATACCAGTTTCCATCTGCTCCTTTACCTTGAGAATTAGAAATGTATTTCATATTTTGTGCCGAACAAGTATCATAACATCCAGAAGCACCTCTTATCACTTCTTTACCAGAATTACAAGTAAAAGATCCTCCTTTTATTTTTGGTGTTGGTATTGTTGTTGGAGAAACATTATTAATCGTAGATGTTGATTTTAATTTATAACACAAACCTAGTTTTGAATCAACTACACATTCATTACCAGTTTGAATATAATTACTTGGTACGATTTGACCTGGTAAATAACATCTTTCACCTGGAGGACAAGGTTCTGCAATTTTTTGTTCTGCCCTTGAATTTGTCGCAATTTTATTTTTATTCACCATTCCCGCAGTAAAAATCGTTCCTACCAATCCAACCACCATCAAAACAAGGGTGATAACTGTGGCAATCTCGGATTTTTTACTGTGTCGATATTTTTTCATTTATGTATAATTTTATTGTATTATCATAATTTTCCTATGTCAACGTCAAACCTTAGAATCTTTTTATCCATATTTTTTTCAGGAATAATCATCTTTTTTGTTAATCAATACTCTCAAAATCCTCTTTTATTTATAAAAAAAGTTGAAAACTTGCCAAAAAATATCTCCTCATCAATCCAAAATCTTCATTTTCCAAAAATAAACTTTAATCTTTTTTTATCCTCAAAACCTAACTGGCAAAGTCAAGAAAATAATCAAAGCAATCAAAACTCATCCTTTACTTTGCCAACATCAACTGAAAAAATAATCACTCCAACAAAAATATTAAATAATTATTATCAAAATATTCCTTCACCAAGCATATATTATCAAATAAAAAAAACACCAACAGAAATTACTTCATTAATAATCCCAACACAAATACCAATAAAAATTCTAAAACCTACCAAACCACCAAAACCCTCTCCAACTCCTTTACCACCTCCTATTACAACCGATGAAAGACCAGGACAAACAATGGAAGAGATTTTTCAAGAAGTCTCAAAACGAATGTGTATCCCTTTTGCTCTACTTCGCGCTTTTCAAACTCAAGAAAGCGGACCATATTTTAGTTATAACTCTCCATCATCTACAATAAAAATATACAATACTTACGGCTGGTGGATCGATGGTAAAGGCGATCCTTGTGTTGGGCTTGGGTACTATACTCAATCAGGGCTTGTTCCTAATGATAGTATTAAAGCTGGTCAAACTTGTCGCAACGCTGTCCAACCTGACGCTTATGATCAAAAAATTATGGGCATATTTCAAATATCTGAATATGAACAAAATGGAGCTTATAAATATTTAAAAAATACTTTTCCAAAAAATTATGATAGAAGAGTTTTATTTGACAACGCAATGATTTTTGCCATAATTACCAAAAATCGTATTTCAGGGAGTCCTCCAAAAAACTGTAATGATTGGCCAGAAGATATAATAAAATTAGTTGCTGAAAAACACTATGGAAACTGTGGCGATAACTACTGTGCTAATATTTTAAAATATTACAAACAATATAAATAAAATATATTAACTTGACAATAATTTTTAAAATATATTATAATAATACTATATATGTCAAATCAAAACAAAGTTAATCTTGAAGATTTACCAGATCTTTTAACTATCAAAGAAGTTGCCTCGCTTCTTCGAGTATCACCCTTAACTATCAAGCGCTGGGGAAAAGCTGGAAAATTACCTGCTATTCGCATTAACTCCCGCGGTGATAGAAGATACAGAAAAGAAGTAGTAATGAGGCTTTTGGGAATTAACCAAGAAAACAACTAAAATAACTCCTTTCTATTTATTTAGTAATAAATTTGAAACGGCCGTATTAAAAATGGTACCAAAAAATTTTTTTAAAAATAACACTTTTTGAGGCTAATTGGTACAATCTTGTTGCGGCCGCGACAAGATTGTACTTTTTTAAATTCCAAAAAATCTTCTTATTTTTTCTTCATCCTCTATTTTTTCAGCAATAATATACTTCATATATTTTGCTCCCTCGACAATCTTTTTTATTAAATTCACCTCTTTTTCACACTCATAAGGAAAAATATAAACACTTTCTTGATATTGATAAAAACCAATTTTTTTTAAAAATTTCCGCAGATAATCTCTTTTTATTCTTTGAATTTCTGGCACATCAAAAAAAACCATAAACCACTTACCATCCCATTTTTCTTTTTTCATCTTTAGATCAAGAAGGCTTTTGATTGAATACTCCACTATCTTCGGATGATTTTTATCTTTTAAATATACATAGACATTGTCTTTCTTTTCTTCAATATACAAAATTTGCTTTTTTTCAAGATTTTCCAAAACTCTTCTTACTTTTTTCTTTTTTATTTTTTCATCTTTAATAGGCTCTAAAACATCTGCTAAATAATCAATCAAACTCACCATTGCCAATCCTCCTTTTTTATAATGAGCTGCTTTTAATCCTAAAGTAATAACCTCTGCAAAACACCTTAATACCCCACTGGTAATTGCGCCATATTTTATAGTATTTTTCCTTTTTTTCATATTGTTTAAAAATAATTTTTAATAATTATATGTTACAATCTTTGTACGACCGCGTCAAGATTGTTCTAAAAAAATTTAATATATCTTTATTAAAATTGAGGCTAATTTTGGTTAATTTGGAACAATATTGTCGCGGTCGGTGTAAAATTGTTACAAATTTTTTTATAAAATTTTTAAACAGGAATTAATGTTTAAATTAAATTAATATTTAAGAATTGATGTTCAAGTTAATTTATATTAATACTCAATCAATATTAAATTAATATTTAAAATTATTAAGATTAATAATCAAAGTTGGTTTTAGTTTTTAGGGGTGTTTTGGGAAAGAAAACTAATTTTTTGAAGAACCAAATACTTTCATACCTAATAAAAACAAAATTGCAATTAAACCTCCAGCAATAGAACCAGCTATACCTTTATCCATTAACCAATCAACACTTTTATGACCAAGTCTAACTTCATCAATCCATCTCATCACATCTTTCCCAACTAATCCTTCTACAAATTGTTTTCTTTGAGAAGCTTCATTAATACCTTGATTAATTAAATCTTTTCCTAAATCAGTTCTACCTAAAGCTTCTAACTCTTGACTTGAAAATCTTCCTCCTGCCCTTAAATAATTAGCCATAACTGCTTTTGCCAAAGGCAAACCGGTAGTTTTTAAATAATCATAACTACCTAATTTATCTCTTATTAAATCTGCTTCTGCTTCTGTTAAGCCATAAGAATTTCTCGTATTAAAAGTATTATTACTATATAACTCATCCACAATTTTTTTCCCAAATTCAACTAAACCATTAGGTTGCATTAATAATGCCACCAGCTCGGATGCTGATTTTTTATCAGGAACAGCAACTTCGGTTGTTATTCCATTTACTTTTACTTTCTTCTTTTTCGTACCAAGTCCTTCACCTATTTTTCTTAAAGCTTCTTGTTCTAGTCTTTGCTTCTCAGCTTCTTTTTCTTGAGCACTCTTTGCCGCTTCTTCCTTATAATGTTGTGCTGCTTTTTCTAAAGCACCATCTAAAAATTCCTTAACTGCTTCTGCTGGAATTGCTATTATTTCTGAAGCGTATTTTATTCTTTCAGCCGTCAAAAGCGCCTGCGCCTCTTGGAGTTGTTGTTTTTTTTGTATTAACTGCATTCTTAAAGCTTTTTGTTCTTGACTGCCTGCTTGATTTTTTTTATTTTCTAAAGATTGAAGTTCTTGCCCTAATCTTTCAATTTCTTGTAAGTTAGAATTAATATTATTAAATCTAGCTTCTTGTAATTCTCGTTGTTTGCTTCTAATTTCATTTTTTTTGTTACTAATATCGGAGACTATTTGTTGAAGTTGTTGTGGATTATTAATTCTTGCTTGTTTATATGTATCTAGTAAAGTTTGTAATTCATCATTTAAATCTTCTAAATTTGAAGTTAATGTTAAGTAATCTTGATAAATAGGGTCTGATGTTATTTGTGATCTTTTTGTCTGAATTTCAACTCTAATTTTTTGCACATCTTGATCAACTTGATTTACATCAATAACCTGACCTTCTAAAGTAGCAATTTCTAATTCTAATTGCTTCACAATCGATTCATGCTCTAATGTTTTTTTTGGATCAAGTCTTTCAGTAAATAATCTTAAAATCGCCTTTCTTGTTTCTGGTTGTCTAAGAAGTGTTTTAATAATAGGTTCTGCAAGACTAACATTTAATCTACCACTTCTATCAGTTAGTAAATCTCTAAATAATGGGCTTGCTCCTAAATAATGAAATAGTTCATTAATCAAAGGTTGTCGAATATCTTGTCCTCCACTTTCTAAATAAACCCTTAATGCTTCAGCCATTTTTAATGTTTCTTCATATCTTGCTCTTTCTGGAGTTCCTGATTTTGGTTCTCCTTTTTGGCCAGTTTTTTTGTCACGATCCTCACTGCTTAAATTTTCTTTTACAACTCCAGCAACATCTTCTTTTGTATAAGGACAAATTTCACCGGCTAACATTTGTAAGGCGGTTTCAGCTTGATTTGCCTTCCAAGCAGCTATGGCCCGATCCACTTCAGGAGCTACTGTAATTCCAGCTCTAGCAGGAATAGTTTGTTCAACTATACCAGCAGCTAATCCTTTTGCCACCTCCATTGTCACTTGTGGTTCAGCCATATTTTTAAGTAAATTTTAATAACTGATTTTTAATTGCGTCAATTTTTTGGGCGTCTTCATTTTGAATTGATGTTTGTTTTTTAAAATCATCAATAAATTTAGCAAATATTGAGTATTTTGTTTTTAAATTTTCCATAAAACTATTTAAATGATCTTCATTAGTAATCTTTCTTTTTTCTGTTAAAATGTACTCGGCTATCTCTTGAGATTCATCCCAATCAAGATCATGACTAATACGTAGATCAATAATTATTTTTGTTAAACCATAAAGTAAGTCGTTTATTTTTTTTGAAAGATAATCCATAATCATATTAAATTAAAAAATAAAGATAAAGTCAAGAAGATGATTTAAAAAAAGGATAAAAAATCAACCCATACTCATTCCTCCTGGTCCACTACTTTGATTTTTTTTAGCAGCAAAATACATAAGTAAAGCAATAATTGCTCCTCCCATAGCAATATACTCTAAACCTTTTTTCCCTAAATCTTCTGCTCTAAACATATTAATTTTTCTTTTTTCTTCATCTGATAAATCCTGGAATGAAATATGTGCCTCATTTATTTTACTTTTTATTTCTTCTAATGTTTCTTCGTCAAATAAACTTTCTTGTTTTATAAATCCTAATAATTTCTCAAGTTTTTCTTGATTTAAAGAAAACGTTACTTTATCGGCCTTTTGAGAACCTCCCTGAACATCAATTACTTCATAAACCGCAGCATGAAAAGCTTCAACTAAAAAACCAACTGGATCTTTTTCAATTGCTTGAATTTCATTTGGTTCAAGTTCTAATTGAGATAATTGTTCACCAGTTAAAGGTTGTGTTTGATCTGTTTTAGCTTTTTCAGGATCATAAGCTATTCTTAGTTTTTTTACTGCCAAAGCCATTCTTTTGGCATATTCTGATAACCGAGAAAGATCCGAGCTTAATTCTCCTCTTTTTTGTTGAAGGCTTTTTATTTCTGATTCAATAGAGCTTATTTCTTTTCTTAAATTGTCTCTTTCAGGTTCTGAAATATTACCTTGAAGTCTTTGATCTAATTCCAGTTTTTTAGCTTCAAGATTTTTAATTTCAATATCATAACCTAAAGCTTTTAATTCTGGATCTTCACTTGATTTTAATGTAGTAATAACTTTCTCAACAGAATTTCCTTGAGAAACTTCTGATTGATTACCAGATCCTGTTTTTTCTTGAATCATTTTTGCTAATTTTTCAGCTTGATCTTGATTAATTAAACCTTGTCTTAAAGCAGTATTAACATCAATCATTAATATTTGACCAGTTTCAGCTAAAGATTTATCAAAAGCAAGTTCTAAAAATATTTTTGCTAATTCTTTTTTCATTGGTGAGAGTTCTTTTTTAGATTCTGATATTTCTTGTGGTCTTGCCGATTGATTTGGTTGTGATGGTGTTGAATCGGGTTTTTCTGAAACTGATGCAGGTTCTGTTTGTTCAGATGGTATTGATGTTTGTTCTTTTGTTGAAGGTGATGCTATACCTTGCGGGTTAATACCACCACCTTCAACCACTCCTCCGTCTGTCATATTAATAATTTATTAAATAATAATTTTAATAGTTTAACAAAGTTTTTATAGCAAAACAATAATAAAGATCTTTAAGGCTTCAAAATAATCTAAAAATAACATAACTGACGTGAAGATTGGGAAAATTAGATATTTTTTAGTTCTTCAGCAGCATCTTTTGGATCAACGATGTTAACTGAAAGCCCAGTCCCCAACTCAAATCCTGCTCGATTAACAAATCGAGGAATAATTCGTAAATACCAGTTTTCTTTTGGATAAATATAAAAGTTATAAGCAAAAGGCAGATGAGTAAACTGGTGTTTTTTGTAAATTTTTTCTAATTTTTTCAACATATTTTGAAAAATCATCACTAAATCCTCAATCTCTTTATCAGTAATATCGCCAAAATAAGTATTTTGGGCTTTAGGGCTTAACCAGACTTCATATGGCCATTGAGAAAACTCAGGACAATAGACATTAAAATAATGATTATCATCAACAAGATTTTCCACTGGCTCGCGAATCAAAGTATCAAGATTTATCTGATGAGGTAAAACAACAAGCTGAGAATGAGAGTGTTTTAAAGAGGCGCCGGCGTTTTCTCGATGATTGCAAAAGATAATCACCTGACCTTTTTGCCGGTAAAAATTATAACGAGCGCGATATACTTGAAAAATTTTTTTCAAATGATCAAGAGACAAAGCTTCCAAATCTTTATGACAGTCTGGAGTATGAATAATCACTTCGTGAAAATCAGTAATCGGATATTTGTTTGGGATCACTCGAATTAACCAACCAGGCTTATTCGCCTCCCCTTCTCCAACTCTTAATACCTCACCTGTTGTCATCTCCTCGTTTCCCGGACAAAAAGGGCAAAAATTTTTCTTTTTTAAATTATCACTATGAGGTCGACTAATCCTCTGCGGCGCCAAAATCACCCAACGTTTTGAAGAAACATCAGGAATATACCGTGCCATAAAAAAAGTATACAAATAAATAAGTCAAAATTCAAAAGGCAAAAGTCAAAATTTTTTGTCATTCCGCACTTGATGCGGAATCCAGAAATATTTTCCAATCTGACCTACGCGGTCGCCTGTGGACTGTCAGAATAATATAAAAATAAACAAAAATGATTAATTTTTAAATTGACTTAATTATTAAGGACAGAACCTTTTTTTCAAAAAGGTTCTGTCCTTTTTATTCTTATCAAAGACTGTCTTTGCAGAATTGCAAAGACAGTCTTTTATTAAATCATCAAAAAATGAAACGATCGCATCATTTTTTGATGATAGTGAAATATTTTTTATTGTTTTAGCAATCTAAAATAAAAAAATTATTTTTTTAATATTTTTTTATAATTTCTTTTAATTTTATTTAAATTATTAAAATAACCTAAATTTAATACAACCGATGAAAATTATGTGACGATCGTCATATATTTGTAATCGCTTGTTTAGTTTTTTAAGTAATAAATATAAATATAATTTTTGTTCTCTAAAATATAAAAATTTGAAAAACTAAAATATTTACTTTAAAATAAAACTATGAAATCATTAAATCGTGTTTGTATGCTTAATCCACAAGGTTATTTTTTTAATCCTCCACCATTAGGAAAAACAGATACTGGCGGACAGATCGTTTATGTTTTAGAGTTATCTAAAGCTTTAGCAAAAAAAGGAATAAAAGTTGATATTTTTACTCGCGGGTTTGACAAATATAAAGAGGAAGAACAAGTTTGTGAAAATTTAAAAATTGTTAGAATTCCATGTGGCTCAGATAAATTTGTACCTAAAGAAAAATTATATGAAATTATGCCAGAATTTAGTGAGAATATAATGAAATATATTGAAAAAAAGAGAAAAAAATATGATATTATTCATTCCCATTATTGGGATGGTGGCTATGCTGGTATTCTTTTATCAAAAATGCTTGATATCCCTCATATTCATACTCCACACACATTAGGAAAAGCTAAAAAGTTAGAAATGGATATTGAAGAAGCGCCAACAGAAAAATTAAAACCTTATTATCGTTTTCATGTCAGAATTGCTATTGAACAAAAAATCTATAATAAAGCTCATGCAATTTTAGTTATCTGCGAAACAACAAGAATTCAATTACTTCATTATTATTTGGTTGATTTTGAAAAAATTCATGTTATTTATCCAGGCGTTGATACAGAAATTTTTAATACTAAAAAAACCAATTTAGATAATCAAATTAAACTAAAAAATAATTCTATTCTTACAATGTGTCGACTTGTTCCTGCTAAAGGAATTGATAGACTAATCGAAGCATTAAATTTTATAAAAAATAAGATAGATTTTCACTTATATCTTGGTGGTAATCCTAATTTAGAAAATAACGACTCTAAAGAAGAAATAAATTATAAAAAATACCTTTTTGATTTTATTGAAAAAAATAAACTTCAAACAAAAATAAGTTTTATAGGACAATTAAATCACGAAATGGTTGCTGCTTATTATCGCAATGCTGATATTTTTGTTAATCCTGCTCGTTATGAGCCTTTTGGTTTAACAACAATAGAGGCTATGGCTTGTGGGACAGCTCCGCTTATATCTCATGTTGCTGGAAGTAAAGAGATAATTATTGATGGATTAAATGGTTTTATTATTAATAGTCATGATAGAAAATTACTTGGAAATCAAATACTAAAACTTTTAACTGAAAAAAAATTATTGAAAAAAATTTCAGAAAATGCCGCTTTTACAATCAAAGAACATTATTCTTGGGATAAAATTTCAGACAAAATAATTAATTTTTATAAAAAATTTATTATATAAAAAATGAAAATAGCTTTAAT
>CAYOZH010000004.1:34026-51024 GCA_964408415.1 uncultured Gammaproteobacteria bacterium
TATGGAGGTATTGAATGGATTATTTTCTATTTAGCAAAATTTTTATCTAAAAAAGGTCATCAGGTCTATCTTTTTACAGTAAAAGATTCACCTAAACTTGGAAAATACAATATAATTCCAATATATAATCATAGCATAAGAAATATTGAACCATATAAAAGCAATTTAAAAATAAGAGAATCAGCAAAATTTATATCGCTCTTTAGTACTTACAAAATTATTTTAGAAAATAATTTTGATATTATTCATAATCACGCTGGCTGGAGATTTTTATTGTTTCAAGAACTACTTAATAAAAAAATAATAACGACTCTTCATGGTCCACTAAATCTTTCTTATCAAAATATTGTTTTTGAAAAATATAAAGATAGTTTTTACATATCTATATCCAACAATCAAAGAAAAGATTTACCAGAATTGAATTTCATAAAAACAATTTATAATGGAATAGATATAAACGATTTCCCTTTCCAAGAAAAACCTAACTCAGACAGAATGCTTTTTTTTGCTAGATTTTCTCCAGAAAAAGGCGCATACGAAGCAATTAAAACAGCGACAATAACTAAGAGAAAATTAACTTTAGCAGCTAAGGTTGACAGTTCAGATTTAGAATATTATCAAAAAAATAAATCTTTATTAGAAAATGAAAATATAAAGTTTGAGGGTGAAGTAGATAAGAATCAAAAAGCTTATTATTATGAAAATTCAAAATTATTAATCTCCCCTATTTGTTGGGAAGAACCATTTGGTTTAATGTTTACAGAATCAATGGCATGTGGGACGCCGGTTGTCGCTTTTGCTCGAGGATCTGTGCCTGAAATAATTAAAGATGGTGAGACTGGATTTATTGTTAATCCATCAGATGATGATATTCGCGGCAACTGGATAATTAAAAAAACAGGTATTGAAGGGCTTTGTGAGGCAGTTGAACAAATTTATTCAATGCCGGAAAAACAATATTTAGAAATGCGCCGCGCCTGCCGAGCTCATGTTGAAAAACACTTCACAGTTGAGCGAATGGTTGATGAGTATGAAAAAGTGTATCAAGAAATTTTAAACTCTAAGCGTTAAAATAATAATAATAATAATAATAATAAAATCAAAAATCAAATCTCCCTCCTAAAACGGAGGGCGAGCAAAAATGAAAATTGTAAAATGTAAAATTTTTCTTTTTTAATTTTGAATTGTCATTTTGCATTTTGCATTTTAAATTTTGAATTTATTTTATGCAATCCATCCGCGACATCTTAAAAAACTTTAACCCCTTAGAGGACAAATATATTTCTCGTGATTTTCAGGCATTTGGGATATATTTGGCGGAAAAATTGGGCGAGTCAAGAAAAAAAAGCTTATACATTAAATTAGCAAAAACTATTCCTCGACCAGTTCTTGAGGAAGCTTTACGCTTTGTCATTGACTCAAAAGCTCGTAACAAACCGGCTCTTTTTATGTGGAAATTAAAACAATTAGGAGCTTTTGATAAAAAATCAAAATCAAAAAATAAAAAAAATTCTTCTTGACAAAGATTTATATTTTTTCAAAAATAAAATTATGCTTTCTAAAAAAACTGTTTTTGAAGTCTTAGCTAATCTTTGGATTAATTTATCTTCAGCTTGGTTTTCTATTTTACTTGTTTCACCAGGCCTTTTTTCTATTAAATCACAACAACAATATTTTAATCTATTGACAACAAATTTACCCCTTGGTATATTGAGTTTAATAGTTAGTTTTTATTTAGCAGAGTTAAAAAATAGATTATGAACATAGAAAAATTTTTTTCAAACATAGGAATAATATATCTTTTATTGATGATTGCTACTTTGTTATTAGTTATAATGATTTTATTAATTGAAAAAAAATTACCTCATAAAAAATGAAAATTACCATCTATACCATCACTGATTGTCAGTTTTCAAAACAAGAAAAAGAATATTTAAAAGCTCATAATCTTCCTTATGAAGAAAAAAATCTTGAGACAAATAAAGATTTCTTAACAGAGATGCTGGCTATTTCTAATAATTTTGCCGGAACGCCGGTCACTCGAATAGAAAAAGATAACGGAGTAATTAGAGTTTTTAAAGGATTTACAAAGGAAGAATTTGATGAGTTTTTTGGCTTTTCTCAACCACAACAACAAACAATAGATCAAACTAATCAAACTTCTTCTCAACCTGATTCAAATTCCCAAACTACTCAGCAGTCTTTTCAACAACCAGAACCAACATTAGAAAACCAAACTGAAAATCCAAATAAGGATAATCCTTTAAATGATGTTCTATCACAATTAGAGCAAAAAGTTGAAGACAATCCTCAACAAGATCTTCAAACCCCAACCACAAATGAGCCTCAATCTTTAAACACTACTCCTACTACTCAAGAAGAAACACCTTTTCAACAACCAACTAATCCTGTTGAAGAAACTTCTCCCCTACCACAAAATATTCCTCAAATTCCAGACTTTCCGCAAGATAATAAATAAAAAGTATAACGTGAAACGTGTAAATCAAAAAATTAACCTAATTTCTAATTAATCTAATTGACCTAAAAATAATAAAATTAAGGACAGAAACTTTTTGAAAAAAAAGGTTCTGTCCTTTTTATTTCTAGCAGGGGCGGAGAGAATCGAACTCCCATCAAGGGTTTTGGAGACCCCTATTCTGCCATTAAACTACGCCCCCAATGTGCACCCAGGCTGAGTCGAACAGCCATCAGAGGTTCCGCAAACCCCTATTCTCTCCATTGAACTATGGGTGCTTTATTTATGCCTATCTTAATTTTACCAAAAGAAGTAATCTTTGACTTTTGAATTTTTATATTTGATATTTGATTTTTGATATTTGATATTTTTACTAGCTCCCTCCTCCCCCTCCTCCTCCACCGCCTCCTGAAAACCTACCGCTAAACCCAGAGTAAAAACCAGAGCACTTGTGGTTGAGGTAACTGGCCGAGCTGAAGATTGAAAACTCGAGATTGATGAGTTAAGACTGTTGACAAAAACGACGCTATTACAAGAACAAGCATCATATCCTTGATACCACTCCGGCGGTCTTATTGATAAATCTTTAAATTCTTGAGGCCATTCCACCGAAGCTGTGGACATGGTAATTGGGACATCCCAGTCGTTTCCCGTCACATTCCAATAAAGCTCATCATGTTCAGAAAAATATGTTAAAGCGCCAAGAACTTTGTAGGAAATAATATAAGTGTGAATACCGGTAATTTTTTTATTTGGGTCGCCAATTTTAACCTTTAAATTTTCTCCTTCTTTTGTTTGTTGAAACGGATAAGGATTATTGTTTTCATCAACAACCTTAACTACTTTAAACTCTAATAAATACTTTTTTCCATCTTTGTTTTTTTAATAAAAGGAACTGTCCGAAAAATTCCATGGCGCTTTTCTAGTCCAAAATCATAAACAATTTTCTCGATAACATCAATCGTTTCATCTTTATTAATATTTATCTGAGCATCAAAACTTTTTATTTCTTCTGCTTTCACTAAAGGAGCAAAAAACAAACTAAAAAAAATCAACAACCCAAACAAAATTTTCTTCATAATAAGAATTTTAAAAAATTATCTTTGGTTATTATCTCTAGTTTACTATTTCGATAAACTTTTTTAAACAAACTAAAGGCGGTTTTTTTTGGTTTTTTGAATTTAAATTCGTATCCAAAAATTTTTCCTTCTCTTTCCTCAATCCAATCAATCTCTTTTTTCTCCCATGTCCGCCAAAAATAATTATTAGAAACAATCTTTTTATATGTCTGCGTTTTTAATCTCTCTGATACTAAAAAATTCTCCCAAAGCGCGCCAACATCATTTCTTAAATCTAAATTATTAAAATTAGAAATAATCGCATTTCTTATACCATTATCGTAAAAAAAATATTTGCTCTTTTTATTTATCTCTGTTCTTAAATTTTTTGAAAAACCTCGTAAGTTATATAAGATAAATGATTTTTCAAAAAGATCTAAATATCGAGCAATCGTCTTTACATCAACAGCCAAATTTGACGCTAACTCATTTAAAGAAACTTCGCTACCGATCTGAAACGCTATTAATCTTAAAAGATCAATTAAAAACTTTGCTCCTTTAACTTTTTTCAGCTCCAAAATATCTTTTAATAAATATGAGTTAACTAATTCTTTTAAATAAATCGCCTTTTGCTCTTTGGTTTTTGCGGTTATTATTTCAGGATAACCACCATAAATTAAGAGTTCTTCTATTTTTTGTTTTAATTCATAAAGATTGTTTGTTTTTTTTAACTCAATTATTGAAAACGGGTATAAATTAAGGATGATTTTTCTTCCTGTTAAAGGTTCACCAACCTGATCTGTTAAATCAAAACTAGATGAACCGGTGGCTATAACATATAAGTCTTTAATATTGTCTACAATTATTTTTAAATTTTCTCCAATATTATTTATTTTTTGCGCCTCATCAATAACTAAAAGCTGGTAGCCTTCAACGAATTCTTTTAATTGTTTTAGCGAAGAACAAGATAGCACTTGTCTAACTTCAATATCATCTCCAATAACAAATTTATATTTTAGTTTTGTTTGTTTTAAAAATTCTTTTATAATTGTTGTTTTCCCCACTCTTCGAGGACCATATAAAATCAACGCTTTATTTTTCTTAAGATATTTTTTTATGTCATAATAACGAGGTAGAATCATATAAAAACATATTAACATAACTCCATAAAATTGTTAAATTTTATGGAGTAAGAATCCATAAAATAAAAAGTGTAATCTTCTCACCACCGCGTTCAAAATGGTTCTGAATTAAAAGGACAGAACCTTTTTGAAAAAAAGGTTCTGTCCTTAAATAAAAATCCTGCTATAATATCTTATGACCTTTAAAAAACTTTCTTGGAATAGTTTTTATAAAGACTGTCTTTTTTTGGGGAAAAAAATTACTGAAAAAAACATAAAAATTGACCGAATTATTGCTATTTCTCGCGGTGGCTTGGTACCAGCTCGAATTTTATCAGATTTTCTTCAAGCACCAATTTCAAATATTGTCATCTCCTCATACTCAAATTTAAAACAACTTAAAGAACCAGAGATTATTGAGGTGGCTCATCTTGATTTAAAAGATCAAACAATTTTAATCGTTGATGAAGTCTCTGACACCGGAAAAACATTTATCCGGGCTTTAAAACATTTTCAAAATCACAAACCAAAAAAGATTCTTACCGCCTCCCCTTATATCAAACCAAAAACTATCTTTATTCCTGACTTTTATATTAAAAATATTGACACCTGGATTGTCTTTCCTTATGATATCCACGAAACATATGAGGCTTTTTTAAAATTAGAAAAAAATCCTCAAAAAGCAAAAGCAAAACTTCTAAAAATTGGCTTTAAAAAGTGGGAGATTGATTTTTTAAACTTTTAATTTATGAGATACCAAATCGCTCCAGAAATTAAACAAACTATTGAAAAACTTGTTAAAAGCTTAAAAATGAATCATATTGATTTACAAAGAGTTCATTGTATCAGGAGTTTTGACGTTAAAACTCGGGCAATTGCTCGTATTTGGGGTATGAGTCGGCTTTTTAAAGAAGTTGCCGGCATTGAACCTCATTATATTATCGAGGTTAATACAAAACGCTTTGATAAACTTCCCGAACGTGAAAAAATAAAAACTTTAATCCATGAATTAATGCACATTCCTAAAACCTTTTCCGGCTCATTACTTTCTCATCGGAGTAGATATCATCAGATAAATGACAAAGAAGTGGAAAAAATCTTAAAAAACAGTAATTTTAAAATTTAATCTTGTTTTCTCACTCCCTCTGTTTCCAAAACTTCAAACTCAACTCCATCAGATTTTAATTTTACAAAAGCAGTATTGTCAATTGATCCTGGAGGTAATTGTTCTTTTGTTGCAAAACCAATATGAAGTAAAAATGCTCTCATTACTCCTCCGTGAGTCACCACCAAAACATTTTTTCCAACATAAGCAATCGCAATTTCTCGCAAAGCTTGGATAAATCGACCCATTAAAACATCATTAGTTTCTAGTCCCTCAAGCCGATGTTTTTTAATTTCCTCTTGAGTTAGTTCTCCAAGTTTTGGCCATAGTTTTTCCAACTCTTTAGCGTCTTCATAATTATTTTTCCAATTTTTACCTTCAAGTCTACCAAAAGCTCGCTCTCTTAAAGTTTTTAAAGTAATAATATTGATTTTATGTTTTAAAGCAATTATCTCAGCCGTTTCTTTAGCGCGAACTAAATCTGAGGAAAATCCAGCAGCAAATTTCATGTGTGATAATTTTCTACCTAATTCTTTTGCCTGCCAGCGACCTTTATCATTTAAAGGAATATCACTATGCCCTTGCACTAGACCTTTTACATTCCAATCAGTCTCCCCATGACGAACAAGATATAATGTGGAGTAATTTTTCATAAAATTATTATTCTATATATTTTGCGGAAGAGGTGGGATTCGAACCCACGTGAGCTATTCGCTCAAGGGTTTAGCAAACCCTCGCTATGGACCACTCAGCCACTCTTCCAATTTTCATTTATTTTACTAAATACAACAAAATAAATCTATTTATTATAGAATCTTTAAAAAATATGGATTTACAGACCAACGATCGTGGTATTTTATGTCTATGTTTTTAAACTAGATTTCTTATCATTGAGCTAATTTCATCTCTTAGCCAATCTTTTTTTATTAATCCTTTTGGCAAAAATGGATCAAGTAAAATTAATTCCTCAAACTCTCTTAAAACTTCCTCTATATTTTTTTTATTTTTCTTTATTTTTTTTATTTTTGTCTTCAAATCTAAATATCTTTTTTCTAAATCACCTAGTTTAAAAACAACCCAAGCAAATCTATCTGGGTTTTTAATACCAATAGTTTTTGCCTCAATAGTCACAACTTTAGGAAAAAGCTTTTTTACCTTTAAAAACTCATCAATTGTCTCTAAAATTGGATGAGGTGAAATATAAACTGACTCTTGCCACATAACAAAACCCCATTTTTTAAGTTTTTTCTCTTAATTTGTCACGCAAGCTTCTCTCAATCTCTTTAATATCAAAAATAACCAAACGCCACTTTCCATCCCATTCTTTTTTTGATAAATTTTTAAGAGAAATTTTTTCATTAAAAAAACTGCCTCCTTTACTTGTTAATTTAAGATATACTTCTCCATCTTTTAACTCCTTTTCTATCTCTTTTACTTTTGACATTTTATAAACTAATCTATGAAGTGATTCTCTTTTTGGGTAACCGCCTGGAAAATAAAAATTCCGATAATAGTTTTTAATTGATATTTTTTGATATTGATCAAAAACAAAAGCCAGACTAAATATCAGCATTTTTTTAAGATTCCTTTTAGTAGACATAGACATATTATACTACGATCGTGGGATTGTAAATGTATGTTTTAATTTTAAACCAAAAAATAAACGTTGAATAGATTTTAATTAAGTGCCGCAGAGAGGAGTTGAACCTCTATGGGTTGCCCCATACGCTCCTGAAGCGTACGCGTCTGCCATTCCGCCACTGCGGCTTTTATTACCTAATTTTCATAAACATATTATAATAATTTGTTATAATAATTAATATGGATAATGCTGTCCAAGTAATTTTAAAAAAATTAGAAGACATTGACCAAAGATTAAGCCGTCTTGAGTCTCCAAATTCGACCGACGCGGTTGCCGGTGGATTGTCAGAAAAACCTAAAACTGCCAAAAGAGATCCACTTTTTCCAAAAGCATTAGAAATAATCAATAAATACGATGAGATCTCAAGCAATGATCTTGCTAAAGAGCTAAAAATCGATGTTAAAAGAGCTGAAGAGATTATGGATCAGCTAGAGGCAGCGGGAATTGGTGTCTGCTATACAAAAGAAGTCTAAAATTTTATCTTCTTTTCAAAATCATCCGGATGAAACCAGAGTTGTGTATCAGTAATAATCTCGGTAGTTTTATGTTTATTTATTAATTTAAGTTGAAATTTTTTCAGTAATTTTTCTAACCTATCGCCTAAGTTTTTAATTTTTAATTTCAATTTTGACTTTTGACTTTTGACTTTTGACTTTATTTTTGTATTAATAAAAATATTAGGAAAAAATTTTTTTACCCATCTATTAGCATATAAAAATCTCTCATATATTTGCTCTTTATTAACAATCGGCTTCATTTGCAAAACTTCATGAGCCACATATTCACTTTGTTTAAATTTAAGAACAACCAAATCTACCTCATCAAAAAAAAGATTTAAACAAATTTTATTTGTATAACGTGGAACGTATAACGTGAAACGTATATTATTGTTTCTTTGGCGATGGATTCTTAAAATTTTAGCCAGCATTATCGCTATAAACCTAGCGGTAAACAAACGATTTTGTGCTGTAATAATAAAAAGATCAATATCATCTTCCTTTTTCGCATTCATCATTGAGATTGACCCTGACAAACCAACTAGCTTTATTTGAGGAAAAAAAGACAATAGTTTTATATACAATTTAAATCTCCAACTACTCAACTTTCTCCCCGACTCCCTCACCCTCTCCTCAAAATCAGTAAATTGTTGAATTATTTTTGATTTTTGATTTTTGATTTTTGATTTTTTTATACCATACTCCCCTACAGTATATCTTTTATCAGTTAAAAGTTCAAAGTTCAAAATTAAAAGTTTTTTTTGTTTGATAAGATGCTCTAATTCTTGATTTAACCTTTTTTTTGTTGTTTGTATTGGCAAAAAAGTGTAGATCTCCTCAAATGTTGGTGGATAGTCAAAAAAAAGAAAGTAATTTAAAACTTTTAAGATCTCTTTTTTCATTGGTTATATTTTAATACTTTTGATAGGTAAGTCAAAATTATTTAGGTTCTATGAATAATTCTGTGGTATAAAAACGTTGTTTTAAATTGCTTTAATTCTAAAGTCTTTTTAAAAGTTGCTTAAGCATTCTTTTTCTTACACTACAGGAATAAAAAAAAGAGAATAGTAATAAAACATTACCAGTTTTTACTATTCTCCTATGTGGTATTCTAACATATTGTTTGATTCATTTTCTTTTGTTATTACAAAGGCAGTTAAAGAGAAAGATCGTATTGTTTTTTATGTTAAATCTCGAAGAAAAACCTCAAACTGTCCAAAATGTAATCGCCGATCTTATCATGTTCATCAGGTTTATACACGATCTTTTAATCATGGAGTAATTTTTAACAAACAATATGTTGTAAAAATAAAACAAAGAAGATTTATGTGTTTTTTTGTAGAAAAACATTTTATGAACAGATTTCATTTGCTAAAAAATATCAACGAGCTACTCAAAAACACAAAAAAGAGGTAATTTTTAATCTCTCAAACAGCTCATTCTCATCAACAGCAAAAAAATACAATGTTTCCTATCATACCCAGCGCAAATGGCTTAACGAGATTGTCTCATCTTTAGTTTTTAATTTTACAAAAGAAGAAAAAGAAAACACTCCATTTGTTTTGGGAATTGATGAAGTATCATTTTCAAATCATAAGATGTTAACAACTATTGGCAATATTACAAAACATCGTCTTAAAGGAGTTTTATCTTCAAAAAACAAAAAAGATCTTAAAAAACTACTTCAATCAATTCCACCTCAAGTTAAATTACTAATATCTGAGGTTGTTATTGATATGTCATCTTTATATCTTTTCGCGGTTAATGAGTCTTTACCAAAGGCAACAGTTGTTGTTGATCATTTTCATCTTATTCAAGATGCTAACCGAAGAATTGATGAGGAGCGTATACTTCTTCAAGATATATACAAAAGAAAAATCCCAAGATATATTTTAACTAAAAACAAGGAAGACTTAACTAATCAACAAATTAATTATCTTAAAAATATCATTAAGCGTTATCCAGAACTTCATATGTTTTACGCTACCAAAGAGCGCTTAAGAGAAATGTATAAATTAAAAACAAAAGAAGAGGCAGAAAAACAGTTAAGATTTATCATTTCAACTTTGGAGTCAACTGATGATGGAGAATTAATCTCTTGGGGAAGAACTCTATCTTATTGGAAAGAATATATCTTAAATTACTGGAACAGTAAATCAACTAATGGGTTTATGGCAGAATGCATAACAAAATGAAACTTATTAAAAGAATTTCATTTGGATTTCGAAACAAGAAAATATTTATTCAAAAAGTAATGCTATCGGTTTTAATTACCACCATACTTTTACCACAAATTTTGACATAGAACCAATTATTTATAAAAAAGGAAGAACCTTTTTAAAAAAAGGTTCTGTCCTTTTAATTTAATTTTAAACGTTAAATGTTAGATATTTTTTCTTTTTTCTCTAAATACAAAAACCTTATCAGCCTTAATTGCCTTTTCCACCGCCATGGTTGAATAATCAGGCGAAATAACCACTCTAAACCAATTTTTCTGATAAAAACCGGCGCTCGAGGGACAATCCTTCCTAAAAAATCAAACGCCCCACCCACTCCCATAACCACACAACCATCAAACTCTTTTTTATGACGCTCTATCCATAATTCCTGAAATGGCGAACCAAAAGCAACAAAAATAAAATGGGGCTTTAGATCAGTCACTATAGAAAAAATCTCTTTTTCCTCTTTTTTTAAAGGATTTTTAATATCTTTTATTCCCTCAACTCCTAAAAATTTAGCCTCGGGATATTTTTTAGAATAGCAATCAGCGAGTTTCTCTGCTAATTTTGGTTTTCCACCAATAAACAACACTCTTAAGCGACGTTTTCCAGCAAGATCTAGAAGCTCTTTCATCAAATCAACTCCTGAGAATCTCTCTCCAATATCAATATTAAGGATTCGGCTTGCAATAACAACCCCGACACCATCAATAATCTTGATTTGGGCTGTCTCAATAACCTTTTTAAAATTTTGATTTTCTTGGCCAATCACTAAATTTTCTGGATTTAAAGAAACAATGTGAAAAAAACCTCTTGGTTTTTCTATGTACTTTTTTATTTTCTCTAGGATATCTTTTTTTGATTGTTTAAAAATCTTAATTCCTAAAAATTTTTTTCTAGTCATAAACAAATTATTTTTTATAAGATAATTTTTTAATTTTAAATTTTTATTTTTTAATCCTTTTTGTTCAAATTTTTTATAATTAATTTTACTTGTTTTAAAAAACTAAATTATAAAAATAATGTTAAATTTAGAATATTTACTATAAATTATACTATATTTAAAAATTTTTAATTTATAATTTTCAATTTCAAATAACTTTTGACTTTTGACTTTTGACTTTTGACTTATTATAAGCTATCTAATTGCTTCTTTGAAGCTATCTAAGTTTTCAATTGTCATTCCAACCCCTCGAATTACGCAAAACAAAGGCTCATCAACCACAAAAGCTGGTACATTAGTGTAATAGGTAATAAACTTATCAATATTAGTCAAAAGAGAGCTACCACCTGACAAAACTATTCCTTTATCAACAATATCAGCGGCTAATTCAGGCGGAGTTTGAGACAAAACCTCTTTAATACCTTCTAAAATTGCCTTTAGCGGCCTTGTAATTGCCTCACTAATCATTTTTTCATCAATCTCAAAAATCTTTGGCAAACCTGATTGAAAATCTCGACCTTTAATCTCAATTTTCCTTAATGGTTTATCCTCATCAATTAAAGCATTACCAACCTTCATTTTTATCTCCTCAGCTGTCCGTTCGCCAATAATAATATTGTATTTTTTTCGAAGAATTTGCATAATTGCCTCATCGAGCTTTGTCCCAGCAACACGGACAGTTTTATAAACCACTAACTGACCTAAAGAAATAACTGCTATTTCAGTTGTTCCACCGCCAATATTGACAATCATATGTCCAGATGCCTGAGAAATAGGGACTTTTGCGCCAATGGCTGCTGCTAAAGGCTCTTCAATTAAATAGACATTTGAAGCGCCAGCTTGTTTACAGGCCGCCACCACCGCTCGTTTTTCCACTTGTGATGAACCGCCAGGAATTGAGATCATCACCTCAGGCCAAAAAACTTTACCTTTTAAAGCTTTTTTTAAAAAATAAGTCATCATTGCTGAGGTCGTTGAATAATCAGCAATTACTCCTTCTTTCATCGGTCGAGAGACAATAATTGATCCAGGAGTCCGGCCAAGCATCTCTTTTGCTTCATCGCCAATGGCTAAAATTTTTTTTCCTTGACGATAATGAAAATCTTCAATTGAATAAGCAACTACTGTTGGTTCATTTAAAACAATTCCCTCACCAGCAACATAAACTAAAGTATTAGCTGTACCCAAATCAATTCCAACTTTTTTACTAAAAAACATAGTACCTTAATAGTATAATATATTTATTTACTAATAAAAATATGAAACTAATAAAAAAATTGATATTGTTTGTTATATTTTTAGGGGTATTAGCACTAGTTATTTTTTATGGTCGCGGTTACAGACCAGATTTTGAAAAAAAGTCTTTTGTCTCAACTGGTATTGTCTCTATCACTTCTTTTCCAAAAACTGCCAAGGTTTATATCAATGATGAATTCAAAGGAGTAAGTGATATTAATCTTAGTTTAAAACCTGGAAAATATAAAATTGAAATAAAAAAAGATGGTTTTACCAGCTGGACTAAAGAAGTAATATTAAAAGGAGAACTTGTTGTCAGCATTGATGCCACTCTTTTTCCTATCAATCCCTCACTTTCTCCTCTAACAAATTTAGGAATTATAAGAGCTATACCTTTAGATGATAATAATAAGATTTTAGTCTTTTCAAAAACTGGTGTGTTTTTATTTGAAGCTTCAAAAAATGTCTTAACGTTTTTTACTCCTTTAAAAACAATTGCTAAAATCGAGCTTTTTCCGGAAAATATTGATTGGAAAAATATTTCAGTTTATATCTCGCCAGATTTAAAACAAGCAATAATTGGCGATTATCTAGTCTCGCTTGAAGAAGAAAATCAATCTTTGCTCAATGTTTCACTCGAGGCTTCAAAAGAAAATCTTATCACTGCTTGGGAAGAAAAAAAACAAGCTAATATAAGAAAAATTCTTGAAACTTATCCAAAAGATTTTGTCAAAATTGCCAGTGATTCTTTTAAAATCATCTCTTTTTCACCAAATGAAACTAAAGTTTTATATAAATCTTTAATCAATACCAATCTTCCTTTAATGATTGATCCACCTTTAATTGGTACCAATCAAGCTCAAGAAACAAGAAATCTGAAAAAAAATGATTATTATGTTTATGATAAAAAAGAAGACAAAAATTATTTTATCAATACCTCTAATCCCGAAACAATTAACTGGTATTTTGACTCAAAACATTTAGTTTTTCAAGAAGATAAAAAAATCTCAATTGCTGATTATGATAATAAGAACAAACAAACTGTTTATTCTGGACCTTTTGAAAGAGGATTTTTTATGCCAACTAATGATGGAAAAATCATCATCCTTGCTAATTTAAATCCTGAAGCCAACGAACTTCCTGATTTGTATCTTGTGGGAATTAGGTAAAATGTGTAACGTAAAACGTATAACGTGGAACGTATAAAAATAATTCAAAGTTAAAAGTCAAAATTCAAAAGTCAAAAGTTTTTTTGTCATTTCGCACTTGATGCGGAATCTATTTTTTATTTTATTTATTATTTATGGATTCCTGGTCAAGCCAGGAATGACATTGTTTTTTTATTTCTTTTTTTCATCTTTCTTTATTATTTTGTCCGCCAGCTGGCGAATTTGATCTTTGATATTTATTTTGCTTACTACTTAATACTTTCTACTTAATACTTTTTTTCTTAATTAATTAATTACTTAATTTATATTATTAAATCAATTCAAAATCTTTACCCAATCATCAAAAAATGAAACGATCGCATCATTTTTTTGGGAAAATAAAATATTTTTTGTTATTGGAATAATAATCTAAAATAAAAATGGGCTAATTTATTCTGCTACTCTAACAGCGAAAACAAGAAGCCGTTTTAGAGTTGTTCCCGGCGGCCAACAAGTCTGAAGAGTCAAAAATTCCCGATTAGTCTTTCGAGTCAAATACTGAACTTGCGAAGGATCAACCACCTCTTTGCCAATTACCTTATAAACATATCTTTGTCCCTTATAAAAAAGATTAACTTCGTCGCCTTTTTCAAGTTTATACAAAAGATAAAATATTGCATTATATGTTGAAACATTCCAAAAATAATCAGTTGAATGAGCAAAAAGAAAAATATGACCACCCTCTCCTGGAAAAGCAGTACCCAAAGCATGAGCTACCCCTTTATTTAAAGCATCAAGATAGATTTTTTCATTTGAAGCGTCAATATTGGCTAATATTTTTGCATTAGCTGCTATTTTTGGAATAACAATACTAAAATCTGGATCAACTGGCCTTAATACTTCTACTTGATTAAATTTAAAAGTTTTTCCTAACAAGCCTTTTTGAACATTAGAATTTTGAAGTTGAACGCTTAATTTTTTATCATCAACAACAAATTGCTTATTAAATAATCTATTAACATTATATTTTATCTCTTCTTTAACAACTGGATAAGCAGTTTTTAAAATCATAAAAATTGAAGATAAAAGCAAAAAATTACCAATAGTTCTTAAAATTAATACTCGAAAATACTCATTTGAAGTAATCTTATGAAGATGATGACGAATCAAATGCTTTTTAGGAAGTTTTGTTGCGTTTTTCATAGATTTTAGTGCCCTCAGAGGGAATTGAACCCCCATCTTACCCTTAGGACGGGTCTGCTCTATCCGTTGAGCTATGAAGGCTAAATATATTTTAACAAAAATCCTAAATTTTGCCTTTTGACTTTTGCCTTTTGACTTTTTATAATCATATTATGTTTATAGTCATCGAAGGCATTGATGGTGCTGGTTGCGAAACCCAAGGAAAAAATCTTCTTAAAATGCTCTCTCAAGTTGGAAAAAAAGCCTCACTTATCAAATACCCAGATTACGAAAGAAATGTTGGTAAAATTATCAAAGAGTTTCTTTATCAAAATAAAGATCTAACTGCCCAACAACAGTTTCTTCTTTATACCATTCAATTTATTATGGACAAACAAATGATTGCCAAAAAAAGAAAAAATGAAATTTTGATTGCTGACCGCTACTTTACCACTACTTTATGTTATCAAACTCTTGAAGGAATTGATTTAAATTGGGCTTTAGAATACGCTAAAAATTTTCAAATTGAGATCCCTGATGTGGTTTTTTACCTTGATGTCTCACCTGATATTGCTATTCAAAGAAAAGGCGGTGAACAAAAAGAAAAAAATCGCCGGGAAAAAGATTTTGAATTTATAAGAAAAACTTATAAACAATATGATTTTTTAGTAAAAAATCAAGTTTGGACAAAATGGATTAGAATTGACGGTAATCTTGGTATTGAAGAAATTACTAAAAATTTATATAATGAATTATCGTTAATTTAATTGACTTTTTTTATTTTTTAATTTTTATTTTAAAATATATAAAAATGTCATTCTGAACTTGTTTCAGAATCTTTTTTTATAAAAATCAGAGATCCCGAAACAAGTTCGGGATGACAAATTAATTTTATGGAAAAAACTCTAATAATCATTAAACCTGACGCAGTAAAAAGAGGCTTAGTTGGTAAAATTATTGAGACTTTTGAAAATGTTGGTCTTAAACTTTTAGCCGCCAAAATGGTCAAACCATCTAAAGATGTTATAAAAAACCACTATCCAGGAACACCTGAGTGGATAAAAGAGATGGGAGAAAAAACTCTTGCTTCTTTTAAACAAAGCGGTGTTGATGTCAAAGAAAAAATGGGCACTGATGATCCAGAAAAACTTGGGGCTTTTGTATACGAAAGACTGATTAATTATTGGATGGAAGGACCTATAATAGTTATGGTTTGGGAAGGACCTGAGGCAGTCCAAATTGCAAGAAAATTAAGAGGTCATACTATACCATTTTTAGCTCAAACTGGTACACTTCATGCCTCATATTCTTTTGACAATTCTATCTTATCATCTAGTTTAAATCGAGTAGTTAAAACTTTTGTTCATGCTTCAGGATCAGTTGAAGAAGCGGAAAGAGAAATAAAATATTGGTTTGGAAAAACAGATTTTAAAAATTATCAAAGAGAAGTTGATGAATTGTATTTAATATAATGGTTATAATTGTTATAAAGATTATAACCTTTATAATCTAATCCTATGATTAAACAAAAAGCTTTAATTATTATCAAACCAGATGGAGTTCAAAGAGGTTTAATTGGAAAAATTGTCAATCGTTTTGAACAAGTGGGCTTAAAAATTATTGGTTTAAAATTTGACTGGGCAACAGAGGAAAAAATCATTGCTCATTATCCAGAAACTGATGCATGGTTTAAAAAAGTTGGTGAACGAACATTAACTAATTATGCAAAAAAAGGCTTAGATGCAAAAAAAGTTTTTGGTACTGACAATGCTATCACGATTGGAAAAACTGTGAAAAAATGGCTAATCAACTATCTTCAAGAATCACCAGTTTTTATTATGGCAGTTGAAGGTTATGAGTGTATTGAAATCGTCCGTAAACTTTCTGGAAATACCATTCCAGTCTTAGCCAACCCTGGAACAATTCGCGGTGATTTTTCTCACGACAGTATTGATTTAGCCAATGAACAAAACCGGCCTCTAAGAAATATCATTCATGCTTCTGATGCTGTTGAAGACGGTGAAAAAGAAGTTAATCTTTGGTTTGAAAAAGACGAACTTTTTGACTATGAACGAGCGGACGAAAAAATTATGTTTCCATCATGATTATTTTTTATTTTTCAGTTTTTAATTTTCAATAAATCTTCATTTAGACAATTTTTTATTTATAAAATTAATTCGTCTTTGAAGCTATTTTAGAAAAAATCATTGTTAGTTCTTGAGCTTCTTTCCATAATTTACGACATTCATTAACTAAATTATTAGTTGATTTAACCAACATTCTTAACCAATACTTAGTTTCTTTACTTTCTTTTTTACAGATAAAAATTTTATTTTTAAAATCTTTTTTCGACGCCGCTCCATTTGCTTCA
>CAYOZH010000005.1:0-25763 GCA_964408415.1 uncultured Gammaproteobacteria bacterium
AAATAATTAATAATGAAAAATTAAAAATTAATAATGACAATTAATAATTAAAATAATGAGTTAATGATTTTTTTTAACTTTTAATTATATTTAATATTTGATATTTATTTCGCTTAATACTTGCTACTTTCTACTTAATACTTTTAAAACAAACTTATCTGGTCTTGTTTTTTTTCGAGTTTTTTTTCTTCTTTTTTTTCGCCAAAGATTCTTTTTACAAGAGAAAAAATTTCGTATTTTTCCAAAAAATCTTTTAATTTTTTATTAAAACCATTAAATTTTAATTTATTAATATCGATCTCAATTGGTGCATCTTTTACAATAGTCGCTAATTTTTTTGATAAATAAACATTTTCTTTTTCGCAAATGAGAATATTTTTAATTTTTTTCGATTCAATTTTATCTATATTTTTATAGATATTATCAATACTACCAAATTTTTGAATCAGTTTAACAGCATTAACTGGGCCAATTCCTTTAGCGCCAGGATAATTATCAGAGGGATCGCCAACTAAAGCTTTATAATCAACTACTTGAGATGGCAAAATATCTAATTTTTGTTTGACTTCAGTTTCATCGTAGATTTTGACTGTTGATAAACCAGCAATTGGCGTGGCAACAAAAGTTTTATCATTGACAAGTTGAAAAATATCTTTATCGCCAGAAACAATAATAATTTTATAATCTTGATTGTTTTTAAAGATTTCACAAATTGTTCCAATAACATCATCGGCTTCATAACCATCTTTTTCCAAGCGATAAATCGATGCCTCATCAACCGCTTGTTTTACCAAAGGAATTTGAACAACAAACTTATCATCAATTTTTGGTCTTTGAATTTGATATTTTTCATAAAGTTTATTTCTAAAAGTAGGTTTTGGAGTATCAAAAACAACTGCTAGATGAGTTGGTTTAAAATCTACAACTATTTTATAAAGCATTGCTAAAAATCCATAAATGACATTGGTTGGCGTGTTGTCAGATGAAGTTAAAAGAGGATAAGCATGAAATGCTCGGTGCATTATGGCGTTACCATCAATGAGAATTAGGTTGTTCATTTTGATTTTTTTTACCAACTATTTTTTCAAACTCTTCTTCATCTAAACTTTCTTTTTTTATTAATTCTTCAGCTACTTTGTCCATCAGATTTCTTTTTTCTTTAATGATTTTTACCGCAGTTTTGTAAGCACTGTCAAGAATTTTTTTTATTTCTTGATCAATTTTTGACATCATTTCTTGGGAGATATTATTTTGTTCCATATAAGTTTTTCCCCATTCAGTGATGTCCATTGTTGGTCCAAAATTAACTGGTCCAAGACTGCTCATTCCATATTCAATCACCATAGCGCGAGCAATTGAAGTAGCTTGATCAAAATCATTAGCAGCACCAGTGGTAATCTCATTAAATATTACTTCTTCAGCCGCTCGACCACCCATCATCACTGCAATTCTTTCCAAGAGATGAGTTTTTGTTTCATGGACTTTATCTTTGGATGGAGGAATTAAAGTATATCCTAAAGCCATACCTCGAGAAACAATTGAGATGCGGTGGACTGGATCAGTATGAGGTAAAAAATGAGAAACAATGGCATGACCTGCTTCATGATAAGCAGTTAGTTTTTTATCATAGTCTGATTGATTGCGTTTTTTTTCTGGTCCAAGTTTGACTTTAGTAGCTGCTTCCTCAATATCCTCTTGAGTGATCTTTTCTTGATTTTTTCTAGCAGCATAAATAGCTGCTTCATTAAGCATATTTTCCAAATCAGCGCCAGAAAAACCAACAGTTCTTTTTGCTACTTGATCCCAGTTGACTTTTTCATCAAACGGTTTATTTTTAGCATGAATTTTAATGATTGCTTTTCTTCCTTCTAAATCTGGATAATCAACAATTATTCTTCTATCAAAACGTCCTGGTCGAAGCAAAGCGGGATCAAGAAGATCACCACGATTAGTAGCAGCAATTACCACCACTTGCTCATTTGGTTCAAATCCATCCATTTCAACCAATATTTGATTTAAAGTTTGTTCTCTCTCATCATGAGAAGGCATTACGCCATAAGAGCGAGCTCGACCAATAGCATCAATTTCATCAATGAAAATAATTGATGGCGCATTTTTTTTAGCATTGTCAAAAAGATCTCTCACTCTAGCAGCACCAATTCCAACCAACATCTCCATAAACTCGCTTCCGGCAATTGAGAAAAAAGGCACATTAGCCTCACCAGCAACAGCTTTGGCAAGCAAAGTTTTTCCGCAGCCAGCTGGTCCAACTAAAAGTACTCCTTTTGGAGTGCGAGCGCCAACTTTTTTGTATTTTTCTGGATTTTTAAGAAAATCAACCACTTCTTCAAGTTCTTTTTTTGCTTCATCCACTCCAGCAACATCAGCAAATTTTACTTTTGTCATTGACTTATTAAATCTTTTTGCTCTTGATTGACCAAAAGAAAAAACTGAGTCTTGAGCTCCTTTTGCTTGACGAAAAAGATAAACAAAAAAAGCGACCATTAAAATTGTCGGTAAGACATTAGCAATGATATTAATTAGACCACTAGTAGTATCAAGATTTTTTACCTCAATTTGTACTTGTGAAGGATTGATTTTATTATCTGATAAGATTTTGTTAAGAGAGTCATTTGGCTCTTTGTAAGAATTAGCTAGAGTATCATCTTTATAATAAACAATCAATTGATTACCAATTACTTCAATTTTTTTTACCTTATTGTTTTTAACATCAGTGATAATATCAGTGATTGGCTTTTCTGGAATAATTTTATTGATTTGCGAAGAAAAGCCTCTAAAAATTTGAATTAAAAATAAAATAACAAAAAAAACAATAAATAAAGTATTGATATTTATTTTAAATTCAAATTTTTTTATTTTTTTCTCTCTCATAAAGTTATTTTAACAAATTTGATAAAATAATGCTATGAAAATTATCAAGTTAAATCAAGATTTTGCAAAAGTTAACAATCAGGTAGTTGAGATTTTAAAAAAAGGTGGATTAGTGATTTATCCCTCAGATACTGTTTATGGCGCTTTAGTTGATGCAACCAATAAACAAGCAGTTGAAAAATTAATAAAATTTAAAAATCGGCCACCTGGTAAAGCGATCTCTGTTTTTGTTTCTGGATGGAAAATGATAGAGGAATTAGTTGAGATGGATCAAAGACAAAAAGAGATTTTAAAAGAGATTTTACCTGGATGTTTTACGGTTGTTTTAAAATCAAGAAAAAAAGTTGTTAGTCTTCTTGAATCAGAAAGGCAAACATTAGGAGTGAGATTTGTTAAATACGAGCCAGTTATTGATTTAGTTTCTAAATTTAAAAAACCATTGACAGCCACTTCAGCGAATTTAGGCGGTAAACCGCCTCATCATTCAATTGACTCTCTTTTAAAACAACTACCAAAATACAAACAAGAATTAATTGATTTGATTGTTGATGCAGGAAAACTACCTCGCAATAAACCATCGACAGTAATTGATTTGACAACACCTGAGATAAAAGTTTTGCGTCATGGAGATGTTAGTTTTTATAAAAAGCAAGAGTTTATTTCAAAATCAGTCAAAGAAACAAAAGCCATTGCTAAAAAAATTATTTTTGATTTTCTTCAAAACTTAGAAAAAAAACCATTGATTTTTATTTTACAAGGAGATTTGGGAGTTGGTAAAACAGTTTTTGTCAAAGGATTAGGTGATTATTTTGAGATAAAAGATATTGTTTCACCAAGTTTTGTGGTGATGTACGAATATAATATAAACTCAAAACTCAAAACTCAAAACTCAAAACTAATTCATGTTGATTTGTATAATGTGGAAGAAAAGGAGGAGTTTAAATATTTGGGGATTAATGATTATTTAAAACCAGGAAATATTTTGGCAATTGAGTGGGGAGAAAAATCAGGAGAGATTTTTGAGGAGTTAAGAAAAAAAGGAAAGGTTGTGATGGTGAATATGGAGTATGTAAGTGAGAAGGAGAGAAAAATAATAATTAAAAATGAATAATGAATAATTAAAAATGAAAAGAAATAAAATAACAAGGACAGAACCTTTTTTTAAAAGGTTCTGTCCTTAATAATTAGATTAATTAGAAATTAGGTCAATTTTATAATTATTAGATGTTTTATGATTCTATCCATTGATACCAGTTGTGATGAGACAGCAGCGGCTATAGTTGAAGGAAGAAAAGTTTTAGCTAATGTGATTTATTCTCAAGTTTTAATTCATCAAAAGTGGGGAGGTGTTGTTCCCTCAATTGCCAAAAGAGCTCATGAGGAAAGAATTGATTGGGTGACGCAAAAATTAAAAATTAAAAATCAAAAATTAAAAATTGATAATGTAGATTACATTGCGGTTACTCAAGGTCCGGGATTGGCGCCTGCGCTTGAGGTGGGAATAAAAAAAGCCAAAGAGTTAGCAAAAAAATACAATAAAAAATTAATTGCTGTTAATCATCTTGAAGGCCATATCTACTCGCCATTTGTTCAAAACTCAAAAGGCAATCCAAAAATTGATTTTCAATTTCCTTATTTGGTATTAACAGTTTCTGGAGGGCATACGAGTTTAGTGATTTTTAAAGATCATCTTCAATATCAGGTAATTGGCGAAACAATTGATGATGCTGCTGGTGAGGCTCTTGATAAAGCAGCTAAACTTTTAGGTCTTGGATATCCAGGTGGGCCAGTAATTGAGAGATTGGCAGCTGAAGTTGGTAATATTGATCGATATCAATTTCCTCGACCAATGGCAAAATCAAATGATCTAAACTTTTCTTTTTCTGGATTAAAAACTTCATTTTTTTATTATTTAAAAAAACTCAACGATCGCGACAAAATTTTAAATATCAAATATCTAGCTAGTTCTTTTCAACAAGCAGTTTTTGATAGTCTTTTAATAAAAACTGAAAAAGCAATTTTAAAAACTGGAATAAAAAATTTGTCTCTTGTTGGTGGAGTCTCAGCTAATATGTATCTGCGAAAATTATTTAGACAGTTAGCAAAAAAATATCAAGGACAAGTATTATTTCCATCATATAAATATTTAACTGGTGATAATGCGGCAATGATTGGTGTTGTTGCTTCTTACAAAGCAGAAAAAAATCTTTTTGCTGATATTGAAAATCTAGATAGATCTCCGCGAATGAGCCTTTAAAATAATCTTTGACATTTATTATTTTTTTGTTAAACTATTACTTATAAAGTATATGTTTAAAATCTCAAAATCATCAGACTATGGTTTGCTTTTGATTGAGTACCTTTTTGATAAAGGGGATTATATTTCTTTGAGCGAAATCATTGAAAAAACTGGTTTACCAAAAAGATTTTTAGCAAGAATTGCCTCAAAATTAGTGAGTGAGAAAATTTTAGAAAGTAAAGAAGGAAAAATTGGTGGCTACAAATTAACAAAAAAAATCGGGTCAATGTCGCTTTTTGATTACTTAAAAATTTTTGAAGACTTTAAGATGACAAAATGTGCTGATGATGACTATGATTGTCCTTGGGAGGAAAACTGTCGCCATAAAAATTTTTTTTCTAAAAAATTATCTAACAATTTAATCAATTATTTAAAATCAGAAAAACTATTAAAAATTATTAAAAAATAAAAATGATTAGTCTAAAAAATTTATCAGTCTCAGTTGGTGAGAAAAAAATCTTAAAAAATATTAATTTTAACTTTGAAAAAAATAAAGTTTATGCATTGATGGGGCCAAATGGTTCAGGTAAATCAACTTTAGCGAGTATCATTGTTGGTCATCCAAGTTATACTGTTAATCAAGGAAAAATATTTTTTGAAAATGATGATATTACTGAACTGGATGTTGATGAAAGAGCAAAAAAGGGGATATTTTTATCGTTTCAGCAGCCTTTGTCTTTATCAGGAGTGACTGTGTTTCAATTGCTTCGTCTAGCATTGTCTGGTAAAAAAGATCCTTTAAAAGTCAAGGAAGAGATTGATTTTTATGCAAAAAAATTAAAAATAAAAAAAGAACTACTTGAGCGCTCGCTTAATGATGGTGCTTCAGGTGGAGAAAAGAAAAAACTTGAGGTTTTGCAAGCAGCCTTGCTTGAGCCAAAATTTTTGATCTTAGATGAAGTTGATACTGGAGTTGATGTTGATGCTTTAAAGACAATTGCTTTATTTTTGGATGAATTTAAAAAAGATAAAACAGTCCTGATCATTACTCATTATTATCGAATTTTAAAATACTTACAACCGGATTATGTGATGGTGATGATTGATGGCGAGATAAAAAAAGTTGGCGATAAAAAATTAGCGGAAAAGATTGAGAAGGAAGGATATGAAGTAATGAAAAATGAATAATTAATAATGAATAATGAATAATGAAAAAAGAAAAGTAATTAAGTAATTGGGTAATTAAGAAATTAAGGGAAATAAAGAAATAAAAAAAACAATGTCATCCCGAACTTGTTTCGGGATCTTACAAAAAGTAATAGAGATGCTGAAACAAGTTCAGCATGACAATAATAAAATAAAAAATAATTTGTTTCATAATGACAAGAAAAAAGTTTTTAGTTTTAAGTTTTAGTTTTGACATTTGAGTTTTGAGTTTTGAGATTTTTTTACACGTTACTTGTTATATGTTTCACGTTACACATTTTTATGTCCGACGATCTAGTTTTTGACTATCGGTATGGGTTTAAGGTGCCGGAGAATTATGTGTTTAAATCACGAAAAGGATTGGATAAAAAATTAGTAGCTGAGATTTCATATATTAAAAAAGAACCAAAATGGATGACTCAGTTTCGCCTTAATGCTTATGATATTTTTGTTAAAAAGCAGATGCCTAATTGGGGTGCTGATTTAACGGCAATTAATTTTGATGATATTTATTATTACATCAAGCCAACTGATAACACTGTTTCTTCATGGGAAGATCTGCCAAAAGAGATAAAAGAGACTTATGATCGCATTGGTGTGCCAGAAGCTGAAAAAAACTTTTTAGCTGGGGTTAGTGCCCAGTACGAATCAGAGGTGGTATATAAGAGTATTCAAAAAGAGCTTGATAAAATAGGCGTAGTTTTTTTGGATATGGATTCAGGTTTAAGAGAGCATCCGGAGATTGTGAGAAAATATTTTGGAAAATTAGTCCCTCCAGCTGATAATAAATTTGCTGCTTTAAATAGCGCTGTTTGGTCGGGTGGGTCATTTTTGTATGTACCAAAAGGAGTGAAGGTAACTTTGCCGCTTCAAGCTTATTTTCGTATCAATGCCGAGCGTTTTGGCCAATTTGAAAGAACTTTGATTATTGCTGAGGAAGGAAGTTATGTCCATTATATCGAGGGTTGTACCGCGCCGATTTATACGACTTCATCTTTGCATTCAGCAGTAGTTGAGATATTTGTCAAAAAAGGCGCTCGCGTAAGATACACTACTGTTCAAAACTGGAGTCATAATGTCTATAATCTTGTTACTAAAAGAGCCAGAGTTGAGGAAGAAGGAGTGATGGAGTGGATCGACTGCAACATCGGAAGTTATGTCACGATGAAATACCCCTCTTGTGTTTTAGCTGGCAGAGGCGCAAGAGGCGAAGTATTATCGATTGCTTATGCGGCTAAAAATCAACATCAAGATGCTGGTGCTAAGATGCTTCACTTAGCGCCTGAGACTTCCTCAAGAATCATCTCAAAATCAATCTCTCGTGATGGCGGTCGGACATCATATCGAGGACTAGTGTATGTGGCGCCAAATGCAAAAAATAGCAAAGTTTATGTTTCTTGTGATGCGATGCTTATTGATGAAAGATCACGCTCTGATACTTATCCAACAATGAAGATAAAGAATCGTCAGGTTGAGGTGCAGCATGAGGCAACGGTTGAGAAAATTGGTGAGGAAAAGCTTTTTTATCTGCAGTCGCGAGGAATAAAAAAAGCTGAGGCAGAAGGATTATTAGTTAATGGTTTTATTGAGCCAGTGACTAAAGAGATACCGCTTGAGTATACAGTTGAGCTTAATCGATTGATTAACCTTGAGATGGAAGGAAGCGTAGGATAAAAAAGTTAAAAGTCAAAAATCAAAAGTCAAAAGTTATAAATATGTCAGATTTAAAAATTATTAACCTAAATAAGGAAAAAAGACAAGAATTGGTTTTTGATAAGCCAGGTGATTATCGAGTGGTTTTTAAAAATTTATCAGGTGAGTTTCATTTTAAAATAACCGCAGAAAATGTTAATGTTGAGATCTACGGTCTTTTTATTGGCAAAAAAACTGATGAATTCAAAGTTTATACTATTCAGCATCACATTGCGCCAAATTCTACTTCTAATTTGCTTATTAAAGGTGTTTTTTATGATAAATCTAAATTTTTTTATCGAGGATTAGCGAGGATTGAAAAACAAGCGCAAAAATCTCATGCTTATCAAAAAAATCAAAACTTAGTTTTATCCAATGATGTTGATATTGATTCTCGACCTGATCTTGAGATTTTAGCCAATGATGTTTTCTGCACTCATGGCTCAACCACTGGCTATTTAAGCCAAGATCAGATTTTTTACCTCAAATCCCGCGGTCTCTCCCAATCCCAATCCGAAAAACTTCTGATTGAGGGATTTGTGAAAGAGGTAGAGGAGAAGATAAAGGAATAATTTTTTATTTTTTCCTTCATTTTGTAGGTTATAGTCAATTGACAAAAGATAGATTTTGTATTAAAAAAGTTAATAAATGCTAGATAAATCAAAGTTAGGTCATCGTCAAAGATTAAGAAAAAGATTCTTACAATCAGGTCTTGATGGTTTTTTAGATTATGAGATAGTTGAACTTTTACTTACTTTAGGTACACCAATTAAAGACTGCAAACAACAAGCTAAGGAATTAATAAAAAGATTTGGTTCTATTAAGGCTATTTTAAATGCAAAAGATGAAGATCTTCAACAAATAAAAGGTATAGGACCAAATAATATTTTTGGTATAAAATTTTTTCGTACTATTAATACGAAGTATTTTGAAGAAGAAATGATTGAAGGTATAGATCTTAATTCAATGGATAAAGTAATTAAATTTTTAAAATTAAAAATTGGAAATCTAAATAAAGAAAAATTTATTTTAATATCTTTAAATTCTAGATTAAGATTAATTAAGGTAAGTGAAATTACATCGGGATTAATAAATAGTTCATTAATTCACCCTCGGGAAGTTTTTAAAGAAGCAATAAATTGCTTAGCAACGAGTGTTATTATTTCTCATAATCATCCATCGGGAGATCCAACTCCATCTAATGAAGATATTGTTATTACTAAAAGAATTTTTGATGCCTCACAAATAATACAAATTGAATTATTGGATCATATAATAGTAACAAGTGATTCTTATTTTAGTTTTAAAGAACATAATAGTATAATATAGTTTTATATGAGTATAATTAATGATCTTCAAAAAAAAGTGATTTCATTTCGTAATGAAAGAAGATGGAAAAAATTTCATAAACCAAAAGATATTGCTATATCTTTATGTTTAGAAGCTAATGAATTACTTGAATTATTTCAATGGAAAAATAACAAAGAGATAAAAGATTTGATTAAAAATAATAAAAAAGCGATCGCAAAAGAAATGTCAGATGTTTTATACTGGATTTTACTTATGGCTTATGATTTTAAAATTGATTTAGTTAAAGAATTTTTAGAAAAAATGGAAGAAAACGAAAAAAAATATCCAGTTTCTAAATCAAAAGGAAAACATACAAAATATAATAATTTATAGATTTAAAAAAATTAAAAAAAATGATTGTTTATCAAGGAACAATAGAAGAATTTAATAATCTTGTTTTACATAATCAAATTGCTGATAAAATAGCTGAAAATTTTAAAAAAATTTTCCATCGTTTAAATGAAAGAGAATATAGAGCTTGGCAATATTCTTTATCAATATTAAATTATTCTTTTATAAATGCAAAATTAAAAGATAACTATTTGATAATAGAATATCAATTACCTTATTCTTCAAGTAGAATTGATGTACTTCTCTTTGGAAAAAATAAAAATAATCAAGAAAGTATTGTAATTCTAGAATTAAAACAATGGTCTAATGACGAAATTAAGCTTTCTGAGTTTAATGGAAATATTAAAGTTAATTATGGTAATTTTATTAAAGAGGTTCCTCATCCATCGCTACAAGTTCAAGGTTATTATTTTTATTTAAAAGATTTTAAAAAAATTTTTGAAGAAAAAGATACTCTTTTATTGGATGGAATTTCTTATCTTCATAATTATTCAAGATTAAAAGATAAAGTTCTTTTTTCAAACGAATATAAAGAATTAATTAAAAAATTTCCAATTTTTACTAAAGAAGATTCAACTGATTTAGCTAATTATTTAAGAGAAAAATTAGCTAATGGTATGGGTAAGATTATTTATGAAAGATTTATTAATAGTCCAATTACCCCATCAAAAAAACTTTTAGATCATACTTCTGATATGATAAACAAAAGACAAATTTTCAATTTAGTTGAAGAACAAATTACTGCTTATAATACTATTTTAAAGAAAGTTAAAGAGTTAAATAAAACTAATAAAAAATCAGTAATAATTATAAAGGGAGGTCCAGGAACAGGAAAATCAGTGATAGCTCTTGAAATAATGGGAGAGATGTTAAGACAAGGAAAAAAAGTTATGCATGCAACAGGATCTTCAGCATTTACAAATACTTTAAGAAAAATTGTTGGTTCTAGGGCAAAAAATTTATTTAAATTTTTTAATAGTTTTATTGATTATGAAGAAAATTATATTGATGTTTTAATATGTGATGAAGCACACAGAATTCGCGAAACAAGTAGTAACAGATATAAAAAGTCATACTTACCACAGATTTATGAACTTTTGAGAGTAGCAAAGCTGTCAATTTTTTTTATTGATGAGCATCAAATAGTTAGACCAAAAGAAAAAGGAAGTATAGAGTTAATAAAGAAAGCAGTTTGGGATTATTACAAAATTTTTCCAGATAATATTCCAGAAATTGAATTATTGACTCAGTTTAGGTGTTCGGGATCTGATGCTTATCTTCAATGGTTAGATAATGTTTTAAAAATAAAACAAAGTGAGTTTGTAGAATTCGATACTAAAATGGAATTTAAAATTTTTGATGATCCGAGTGATATGATGAATGAAATAAGAAAAAGGAATAAAGAAAAACCAAATTGTGCAAGGATTGTAGCAGGATATTGTTGGCCTTGGAGTAAGCCTTTACCAGATGGGTCTTTAGTAAAAGATGTTAAAATTGGTAGTTTTGAAATGCCATGGGAGAATAAAGAAAATTTTTGGAGATGGGCTACTTATGATGAAGGCATGGAACAAATTGGGACTGTATATACAGCTCAAGGATTTGAATTTGATTATATTGCTGTAATTTTTGCTAATGATTTAGTTTATGATCCAAATATTAATGATTGGAAGGCTATACCCGAAAACTCTTATGATACAGAAGTAAAAAGGAATAATCCTAATTTATTACGACATTTAAAAAGTGTATATAGAGTTTTACTTTCAAGAGCTCACAAAGGAGTTTATGTTTATTTTATGGATAAAAATACAGAAAATTATTTTAGAAAACATTTAAAAATGATGAAAAAAAGTTAAATACCAAATTGACCAGATGGTTTATAAATTTTATGGATTAACTGAGGATGAGATAAAAATTGTTGAAGAAAATAAATAAACAATTGCGAAGATTAAAAAATTTTAAAATAGAATGTTTACAAAAAAGTATATATTTTAGTTTAAAATATTAAGAAAAAATGTCTAGTAAAAAAAACAGAATAAATAGTCAAGAAATTATTGAATCGTATAAAAGTAATTATCAACCATCTCCTATAGAATTACCACAAGAAGTAGAAGAGTTAGGAAAACTTCTAGATAAAATCTATAAAAAAGAAAATATTGATAAATTAGAACCATCAAAAATTTTATTAGGTGCTTTGTATACGATGAAAAAAGAAAATAGAGAAAATAATCCAGATTGGGTAAGTCAATCAGCTAATTCTTTAAGAGAAATTTTATATCCCTATTATTCGGGAAAATATAAAAATATTCTATACTTATTTCGAAAATATACAATAGATAAAAATTTGAGTAAAAAAATAAAATCAAAAGATTTTATAAAGGTTTTTTTTCGCATAAATCATTTATATATGATTTTTCAAGATTTAACTCATCATTTAGTTACACCGAAAGTAAAAAATCTAGAAAAATTAAATAAAAATCCTTCTCCTGAATTATTTGAAAGATGGGTTCGTGAATTTGTAAATTATTTGTTTAAAGCAATTAAATTTCAACAATTATTTATTCATAATTTAATAGATACAATTTTAGAAAGAGAATTAAAAGAATCAATAAAAAAGGATATTAAAATTTTAGTACAATCATATATAAATCTTGATGCTTATAATTATTTTTATGCTAAGGCTAATGAAAGATGGTTAGAATGGTTGTGGGAAAATGGATTTTTGGATGAGTTAAAAAAGCCGGCAAAAGATTCTTCAAGATATAGTTATTCTACTCCTGAAATTAGATATTTAGTAAGGATGTCAAAAAGTGAAAATAGGTTGATAATCAAAAAAATAATCGAGATCATAACTGATGATAATTTGGCAACATCTAAAGATAATTTTAATCCAGAGCTTATTGACCAGATTTTTAGTATTTTAGAAAATTGGAGTGTTGAGTATGTTATAGAAGTTTTTAAAAAACTTAAGTTTAGCGAAAAGATTAGGGAATGGATAAGATTGATGTCGCCTTTTAGCATAACTATTAGTTATTCATTGGAAAGAATATTGAAAAAATTGATAGAAGCAAAAGAATATGAGTGGGCGATAAAATTTGCTGATTATATTTTAACAATAAAAAATAAATCAGATTTTAAAATTGAAACAATAGAAATTGAAAAAGAAAAAAGAATTTATAAAGGGAAAATTACTCCATTTTACATATCAGATATTGATCAAATAGAAGTTTTTGAATCTTTAAAAAAAGTATTAGATGAGAGTAATAATATAAAATTTGCAGAGGATATATTTGATATTTTTTCAAATAAATTTAAAGAAATTTTAAATTTAGTTACAGAAAAAGATAGATATTTTTTTGATTATGACGATAACGAGTTAATTTCAATGTACACTATTGATATATTTTCTTTAGACATTTCTGAAAAAAATGATTTTGATTATCATATAAAAGGTTTTTTATATATTTTAAATCAATCTTGGATTAAGATAGTTCAATATTATCAAGAAAAAAATTCTAATAAAATAAAAGAGATTTTTGAAAAAAATATTGGTTATGAAGACGACAAAAAAGCGTCTATTAAAAAATCAGCACGTTCTATCTGGGCTTTTAGACTTTATGCTTTAAGTCAAGCTCCATATATTTTTGAAAAAGAAATTAAAGAGATGTTGTTTAAGCCATTAATGGATAAAAATTATAAAAATAGTTATTTACTAATATTCAAGCCTGAATATATTAATTCATTAAAAAGAAATTTTACTCAATTATTTAAAAATGAAGAAAAAGATAAATACTTAAAAAAAATATTAATGATTTTTTCTGATGAATTAAAGAATAAAGTAAAGGAAAAAGAATATCTTAAATATGATTATGGTAGATTTTTGTGTTTTATAAAGAATGATGAATTTTTTAAAAAGAAATATAAAAAATTATTTGAAAATTTGGATATAAAAATTTTTGAAAAATGTGATGTTAGACCAGAGATAGGACCAGTTATAACTTATCGAAAAAGAATTGATGAAATTGAAACATCAAAGATAAATCAAGATTATTTTATTAATTTAAATATTGAAGATTTAGTAAAAAATTTAAAAACTAAATGGTCAGTAAAATCTTTTTATGATAATAAATCACAAATAGATCCTCAAGAAATAGAATTTTTATTAAAAAAAAGAATAGAAGTTAAATTTGAAGAAATGCTTCAAAATGCCCTTCTTTTCTTTGATGAGCAAATTCATCCTCGTTACTTATATGCTTTTCTTCAAGGAATAAAAGAAAATTTATCAAAAAACGAAAGCAAAGACTTTTTACCTCTCTTTAATCTTTTTGAAAAAATTAAAGAAAAAGGAAGAAATTGGTTTATCAATCAAGATAAAAAAATTAAAAATGTAACTAATTTTGGTTGGCAAGCTAATTGGAGAAGTGTTCATTATATTATGGTAGACATTTTAAAAGAAATGTTAAAAAGCAAAGATGATAAACCACTTATTAATTTTGAAGCTTATAAAAATCATATTTTTAAAATATTAGAATATCTTTTAGATCCTGATCTAGGTTATCCTGATCCTTCTAAAGATGATGATTCTAGAAATAGTGAAAAATTTAAATATGAAGGTCGTCGATCAAATCCATTTATGATTGCAATAAATAGTGTAAGAGGAAGAGCTTTTGAGGTTTTGATTTTTTATGTTTTCTGGGAGCATAGAAAAGAATTATCTGATAATGTTAAATCATTATTGGAAAAGCTTGTTTTAAAAGAAGAGAGTCGTTCAATGATGTTTATGTATGGTTATTATACATATAGATTTTATTATAAAGATAGAGATTGGTTTGTTGAAAAAATATTACCAGTAATTTTTAAAAATAAAAATAAAAAAGATAAATATCTTATTTTAGCTACAAAAGAGGGTTATTTAAGTCAAGCTTTATATCGAGAAATTTTTTTAGATAAAGCATTTAAAGAGATTTATAAAGATTGGATAAATGATGATTTAGTTGATTATCCTAATCAAGAACATTTTAAAAATCCAGATGAAGGTTTGGCCGATCATTTAGCTTTAGGGTTTGTGTTTGATTTAGATTTTGATTTTAATTCTAATTTATTTAGGATTTTCTTTAAAAAGAAAAATAAAAAAAGATGGAAAGAGTTTATAAGATTTATTGGTATTATATTACAAAATGAAAAAAATTATCCCGAATTTCCAAATAATTTAGAAAAAAAACTATTTAAACTTTGGGATTTTATTTTAGGAAAAGAAGAATTGAATTGTCCTGATGTTTTATCAGCCTTTGGAGAATGGTTAGATGAAAAAATTAATATATTTTCAGATAAAAATAAATTAGTTAATCTTGTTCTGAAGACTTTAGTAAAATCAAAAGGAGCTTGGGATAATGAATATGCTTTATTGGAAAGAATTTCTGATTTTTCTAAAGCTTCTCTTAAAAATACTTTGCATATTATAAAGAATTTTTTTGTTGTTGAATATAATCAAGAAGAACAAAATCAAAGAAAATTGATGGCTTATTATCAAACTCATCAAGAAAAAATAAAAGCAATTTTTAGAGAAGCTTTAAGTGATAAAAAATTAGAATATGAGGCAAAAAAATTATTAATATTTTATTTAATAAATTATCAGATTCATTTTGGTTTTTAAAGGAATTATTGTAGATTATTTTTAATTTGAATTTTAAAAATCCATGACAAAAAAATATTCTCAAAGAAAGAAAAGTTTTTATGATTCATCAGCTGTTGAGGCTTTTAGGGTTTCGAGGGTAAAGATTTAGCTTTTGAAGCTTTTTTGATTGTTGATAGATGGTTTTTTTAATAATATTTGTATAATTTTGTATAATTTAAATATGTCAGAAAAAGATAATAGTTTTTTAGCATTATTATTAAAAAAACTTGCTTTCACAAGACAAGTTGAGGAGGTAACCGGTAAGCCAACAAAAGCAGCACAAGAAGAAGTTTTGCGGCAAATAAGACAAACTAGTCCTAAAAAAGGTGGCGATCCTATTACTGGTAAAGGAGTAACTAAATCAGGCCCAGAAGATTAATCTTTTTATCCAACTTATACTTGTATAATTTGGAAAGTAGAACGTATAAAGTGAAACCATAAAACAGAAAAAGTTTGGTTAGGAGGTAAGCATGTAAAAAGTAAAAAATAATTTATAATTAGTCTAATTGCTTTAATTGATTTTAAAAATATTTTTATTTAATTTTTATCTCGCGATTGTGAGGGGGTTTTAAAATAGATTTTTAAATTAAAAAAATTAAAGAATCTAAAGAAATTCAAAACAATATTTTATAAAAAAACTTAAATGAATTTTTTTACCAAAAATTAGATTTTATGATAAGATTTGCATTATTTTATACTATAAGGTATAATATTTAGTATTATGGGACAAAAAGAAAAACAAAATATGGAATATATTATTTATGGTGAAAAAGGACCAGGATGTTTGGGGTTATTATTTCATGGAATTGTTTCGTTATTTAAGTTCTTTTTTAAACCAAAAGAATTAACAATGGGTGATTTACACAACTTACGTCGAATTCATGATAGAACAGATTTAAATTTTCCAATTAAAGCGGAAAGGTTTAAAGAAAAAAATAAGAAATAATACAATTTCAGACACTCCGGAAGTGGAATATATATACATCATAATATCTAACATCTAACGTCTAACACTTGAAAAAATAAAAAAGGTAAAATTTTTACACCTCGGGATTTTGATTTTGATTAACTATACCAAAAAAGATATTTTCAAAGAATTTTTTTAATAAATTTTTTTATAAAATAAAACTAATGAAGATTTTAAAGATTATTTTTGCGATTGTTGTTTTTGTTGTTTTAGGTTATGCATTGTTTGAATGGCGATATCAAATGTTGGTAAACGAAGGTACTGCTATTCTTGATAAGCAATGTCTAAATGTTGATCCATTAATTATTAAAAGAAAAAATAGCTACTTAAATTTTATTAGATTAATTTATGAAAATGCAAGCAAAGAGGAAGTAGAAAAAGAGTTTAAAACATATTTAGCTACTTCAGAAAAATTTATTGTTGAACAAAAAAAGTGGCTTAATGAACAAAATAAATTTATGAATAGATGGGATTTTAAATTGATTTTGGTTGAGGAAATTCATAAGCTTAGCCAACTTGACTACAAATCAAAAGAATTAGATGTAAAAATTTTTGAGAATATTTTAAAAATGGCTAAAACTGAAAATCTTAATGAACAAAAAAAATACTATGAGGAAAATGTCAATTTTTTAAAAACTATTGAAAAAATAAATAAAGAAATTGATGAAATTTATAAAAATAAACCTAATTTTTCTTGGAGAACAATTTTTATCAAAGCCCAGCCTTCAAAATGCCCAAAAGAAAATCTTGATATTCTCAACATTCCTGATTTTTTTCAACCTTTAGATGAACTCAAATACGGATTGAGTTCTTGAAAAAACCAAACATTTTGGAGGTGGAATATATATATCTAACATTTATAAAATTAACCTAATTTCTAATTGATCTAATTATTCTAATTAACTAAATTAAACATCAAGAAGAAAAACCTAAGATAGCAGCAACAACTGCTCCAATCTCTTGAGGAGTTTTGCCAGCCTCAATCATTTGTTTAGCCGCTAAATCAGCCTTTTGTTGGGGAGTTAAAGGTTATTTTCTAGAATTTAATCTTCCTTGTTGAAAAGTTCCTTTATTATTAGGATCAGTTTTTATCATTTCAGCCACATCAAGACCATTATTTCTTATTTTTAATAATTCTTGTTGTTCTTTTGAACCATATGGTTGGCGATTAGCTTCTGCATTAGCAACTAAAGCCCCTCTTTCTTGAGGTAACATTTCGGCAAAATTAGTAACCATAGAATATTTAATTATTTAATTAATAATTTGTATTCAATTTATATTATATCACATGTGTAAAAATATTACAGGATTTATTCTAGTTATCTTTGAGGTGTAATATATATAACACCTCGGGATTTTGATTAAATATGTCAAAAAAATATCTGCAAAGAAAGAAAAAATTGTATGATCTTTATAAATTTTTTAAAATTTTTTATAATTAAAAAATGACGGAATCAGAGGTTGGTCCTAAACCAAAACAACCAACAAAAAAACAAATAAAAGAATGGTGGAGGGTTATTAAAATGTCCGGATGTTCTGATATTCAGGATGCAATTGCAGGAAGATCTCCAGAAGATTTTGATCCGGAAGCTATAAGATGGTTAGCGGATTTTGTATTAACATCTCCTCCTGATACTCAAGCAGCACCTAAAATAAAAAAAAGAAAATAATTAAAAAACCAGTCACCTCGGAGGTGGAATGAATATACATCTAACATTTATAAAATTAACCTAATTCCTAATTGACCTAATTATTCTAATTAATCTAAATTTTATTTAAATTTTTGTCGCGATCGTGACAAGATTTTAAAGGATTTTTAAGGACAGAACCTTTTTGAAAAAAAGGTTCTGTCCTTTATAGTGTTTTGAGTTTTGATATAATAATATAAATGTTAGATGTAAAGCAAATAAAAAAGGATTTTGCGATTTTTGAGAGTAATCCGGGATTAGTTTATCTTGATTCTACCGCTACTTCTTTAAAGCCAAAAAGTGTTGTTGAAAAAATCAATGAGTATTATCAAAAGTATTCTGCCAATATTTTTCGTGGAGTTTATAAGCTTTCGGAAAAAGCAACAATTGAGTATGAGAAAACTAGAAAAAAAATTGCTTCTTTTATCAATGGCAAACCAGAGGAGATAGTTTTTACAAGAAATACCACTGAAAGCATCAATCTTATTGCTTATAGTTTAGGAAGGCAGATTATTGAGCAAGGCGATGAGATTATCGTAACTTTGATGGAACATCATTCAAACTTTGTTCCTTGGCAAGTATTATCACAAGAGATTGGCGCAGTTTTAAAAGTGATTAATGTTGATAATGATGGGTATTTAAATATCTATGAGGAAAATTCAAAAGTCCCGCCTAAAACGGCGGGTAAACAAAAGTTAAAATTAAATAATATCATTAACAAAAAAACTAAGATTTTAGCAATGACTTATATTTCCAATGTTTTAGGAACAATTAATCCAATAAAAGAGATTGCTTTAGAGGCGAGGAAAATCAATCCAAAAATCATTATTGTTGTTGATGCGGCTCAAGCTGCTCCTCATAAAAAAATTGATGTTCAAGACTTGGGTGTTGATTTTATTGCTTTTTCCTCTCACAAGATGCTTGGACCAACTGGCGTTGGAGTTCTTTGGGGAAAATATCATCTTCTTGAAGCAATGTATCCTTTTAATTTTGGCGGTGAGATGATTAGCGAAGTTTATATTGATAAAACAATCTTTAAATCTCCACCTCATAAATTTGAAGCGGGTACACCAGCAATTGCTGAAGTGATTGGGCTTGGTGCAGCAGTTGATTATTTAAATTCAGTTGGTCTAGATAAAATTGAAGATCATGAGAAAAAACTAGTTAATTATGCTTATAAAAGATTAAAAGAAGAGTTTGCTCACAATATAAAGATTGTTGGTGAGAGAAATATTAAAGATCGAGCTGGAATTTTAGCATTTAATTTTTTTGATATTCATCCTCATGATGTTGCTTCAATTTTATCGGAAAAAGATATTTGTATTCGTTCAGGTCATCATTGCGCCCAACCGCTTCATCATTTTTATAGACTATCTGCTTCTTGTCGAGCTAGTTTTTATATTTATAATAATGAAGAAGATGTAGAGAAATTGATTGAGGGATTGAAGAGAGTGAAAATGATAATGAATAATTAATAATGAATAATGAATTTTATAAAGACTGTCTTTGTAATTCTGCAAAGACAGTCTTTAATAAGATAACAAGGACAGAACCTTTTTTTCAAAAAGGTTCTGTCCTTAATGATTAAACCAATTGATTATTTTTTACACGTTACATGTTTCACGTTATACGTTACACAACATGACCAGTCTTTATTCAGAGATAATTTTAGACCATTATCAGAATCCAAGAAATTTTGGAAAACTTGATGATTTTGATAAAAAAGTTGAGGTAGCTAATAGTTTGTGTGGTGATAGATTAACTTTGTATTTAAAATTTGAAAATGAAAAAGTAAAAGATGTCAGATTTGAGGGAATTGGTTGTGCTATATCAAAAGCATCAGCTTCAATGTTAACCGAGGTGGTTAAAGGCAAAACAAAAAATGAATTGAAAAAAATTGATAAAAATTTTATTATTAAAATGCTTGGAGTTGAGTTAGGAGTTAATAGAATTAAATGTGCTTTATTATCACTTGAAGCTTTAAAAAAAGCAATTATTTAATTATAAATTTAATTTTTTTTAAATATGGATGATCAATATCAGCTAAAAGATGAAAAAAATCCATCTGGACCAGTAACAGTTAAAGGTAAATATAAAGTTTGGGTTGATAGAAATATCTGTATTGGTGCTGCCACTTGTGTAGCAGTATCGCCAAAAAGTTTTCAGATGGATAATGAAGCAAAAGCAGTAATTGTCAGGACAATTGATGAGGAGGAGCTAGATAATATTATTGAAGCTGCTAAAGCTTGTCCAGTGGCAGCGATTTTTATTGAGGATGAAAAGGGAAATAGAGTGTTTCCTAAATAAAAAAATAATAAGGACAGAACCTTTTTAAAAAGGTTCTGTCCTTAATCTAAATTAATTTAATTTTTAATATATGAAATTTACTTGGAAGATTGGTGGAGAAGCAGGGTTTGGGATAATGACAACCGGTCTTCTTTTTTCAAAAATTGCTTCAAGGTTGGGTTATGAAATCTTTGATTATGTTGAGTATCCATCACTTGTTCGTGGTGGTCATAATGCTTATGAGGTTTGTGTTTCAGATGAAAAAGTGACTGCATTGGAAAAAAATATAGATGTTTTGGTTTGCTTAAACAAAGAAACTTTTGAAAAACACAAGAAAAGACTTCATAAAGATAGTTTGGTCATTTATGATAATCAAGAATTTGATTTTGAAGATGATTATGTAAAAATTCATGTGCCTTTTAAAAATATTCTTAAAGAATTAAATGGCGAGCAAATAATGAAAAATACGATCTCACTTGGAGCTAGTTTGGCAATTTTAGGTGGCGAAATCAAAATTTTAAATGAATTAATATCTGAACAGTTTATAAAAAAAGGAAAAGAGATCATTGAGTTTAATCAAAAATTTTCTCAACAAGGATATGATTTTGTCAAGAATAATTATTCAAAGCATATTAAAAAGTTTTTAATCGAGAAAAAAGAAAAAGAGGAAAAATTAGTTTTAACTGGCAATGATAGTTTTTCTTTAGGAGCAGTGGTAGCTGATTGTCGATTTTATGCAGCTTATCCGATGACACCTTCATCATCAGTACTAGCAAATTTAGCTTCGTGGCAAGATAAAACTGAGATGATTGTCCGTCATGCTGAAGATGAGATATCAGTTATTAATACTGCATTGGGAGCATCTTTTGCTGGAGCAAGAGTAGCAGTTGGAACATCTGGCGGTGGTTTTGCTTTGATGGTTGAGAGCTTATCTTTTACTGGAGTAGCTGAGATACCAATTGTGGTTTTTTTAGCTTCACGTCCTGGTCCAGCTACTGGTATGCCAACTTGGACAGAACAAGGAGATTTACTTTTTGCTACTTTTGCTGGACATGGTGAGTTTCCAAAAATTGTTTTCGCGCCTGGCGATCAAGAGGAGATGCTTGAGTTGACACTTAAGGCTTTTAATTTAGCAGATATTTATCAGACTCCAGTAATTGTTATCTCTGATATGTATTTGTCAGAAGGACATAAGAGTGTGAGTAAGGAATGGTTTGAAAGAATAGTAGGGGAGTATAAGGTAAATAGAGGAAAGATAATAGACAATTCAAAAGTCAATCCGCCAAACGGCGGACAAAATTCAAAATTAGAAAATTTTTTAAGATACAAAATCACTGAGGATGGAATTTCGGAAAAGATTTTACCAGGAACACCGGAATATTTTTATCAAGAAAATTCATATGAGCATTTAGAAGATGGTCATACGACTGAAGAGGCTGAGCCTAGAAAAAATCAAGTAGATAAAAGAAATCGAAAATGGCAGACTTATTTAGATCAAAATTTTCAAATGCCAAGGTTTTATGGAGAAGAATCTGAAGTGGTTTTTGTTTCTTGGGGATCAACAAAAGGAATAATTTTGGAAGCACAAAAACAATTAGCTCAAAAAGGCATCAAAACTGGTTTTTATCATTTTAATCATATTTATCCAATTGATCGCGAAAAAGTTAAAAAACTATTTGAAAAAGATAAAAGATATATTTTAGTGGAAAATAATTCTTGGGGACAGTTTGGAAAACTATTAACAATGGAGACAGGAATTGAGATTAAAGAACGACTTTTGCGTTATGATGGAAGACCGATTGAGGTTGAACAGATAATTAAATTAATAATTAAAAATTAATAATTAAAAATTTTTATATCATGTCAACAGTTCAAGATTTTACTGGATATCAACCAACTTGGTGTCCGGGATGTGGGGATTGGGGAATAGGAATGGCGATAAAAAAAGTTTTAGTTGATCTTGGATATTCGCCATCAGATGTAGCGATTGTTTTTGGAATTGGTTGCTCTGGAAATATGAATGATTTTGTTAATGCTTATGCTTTGCATAGTCTTCATGGTCGAGCTCTTCCTAATGCTATTGGTATTAAATTGGCTAATCATAAATTACCAGTGATTGCCGTTGTTGGTGATGGTGATTGTTATGGTGAGGGCGGTAATCATTTAATTCATGCTGCTCGTGGCAATCATGATATTACTGTTATTGTTCATGATAATCGAGTTTATGGGTTAACTACTGGTCAGTCAGCACCAACTTCACCAAAAGGTTTTAAATCAAAATCAACGCCTTTAGGTCTTATTGAAGTTCCAATTAATCCTTTAGCTTTGGCTTTAACTCAAGGAGCTAGTTTTATTGCTCAAACTTTTGCTGGTGATCTAAATCATATGATTTCAATGATAAAGCAAGCAGTTAATCATAAAGGATTTTCTTTGATTAATATATTGCAGCCGTGTGTTACTTTTAATAAAGTCAATACTTATCAGTATTATTTAAAACGAGTTTATAAACTTGATGAAAATTATGATAAGACTGATTTTAAATTAGCATTGGAAAAAACATTAGAGTCAAATGAGGAAAAATTTCCTTTAGGAGTGATTTATCAAATAGAGAAACTATCTTATCATGAACAATTACCGCAACTATTTGATGATTCACCATTGATATCAAAAAAAAGATTTGAGAAAATTAATGATCTGATAAAAAATTTTCAATAAAATTGATTATAAAAGTTGAACATATTTGATATTTTATATTGATAAGATAATCTAAACAAACTATAGGTTTATCCTATAGAAAATTGATTTGACAATTAGCAATTAATATGTTATACTGCTAAATAATATGGTATTTTTACTTGGAGCGTCAGAACAATCTATTTATCCGGTTGCCGCTGTGCGTGATGGAATTGTTTTTCCAGGTACAGAAAATGTATTGATTTTTGGTCGTTTAAAAAGTACTAACGCGATAAATCAAGCATTAAAAAAAGATAAAAAAGTGGTTTTGCTTCTTCAAAAAAAACCAGAACAAGAAGATCCAAAAAAAGAAGATCTTTACACAGTTGGTGTTTTAGCTTCAATTGAAAAAACTGCTGTTGGAGAAAAAGGGGAGATTAATGCTTTAATTAAGGGTTTAGAAAAAGTTAAATTAATCGAGTTTACTCAAGATAAAGATTATTTTGAAGGAAAGTTTGAGGTGGTAAAAGAAGTGATTAAAGTTGATGAAGAAACTGAGGCAATGGTAAAGTATTTGTCTACTAAAATAAAAGAGGCAATTAATATGGGTAAGGCAGTTGATTTTGTCTTTTTAATGAATATTTTAAATGTTAGTAATCCGCAAAATTTTGCCAATCAAATGGCAGTTGTTTTAGATATCAAGCCAGAAGAACGACAAAAGTTGCTTGAGGAAAATGATTTGAAAAATAGACTTAAAAAAGAGGTTGAGTATATGAATAGAGAGTTAAAGATTCTTGAGATTGAACATAAAATTGCTTCAAAAACTCAAAAGAAATTTGAACAAGGAATAAAAGAAAATATTTTAAGAGAAAAAATGAGGACAATTGAAGAGGAATTAGGTGAGCGAGATGATCAAAAAGAAATTAGAGAATATGAGGAAAAAATCAAAAAAGCAAAAATGCCAAAAGAGGTTGAGGAAAAAGCTTTAAAGGAACTTAAAAGATTAAAACAAATGTCGCAATTTAATCCAGAAACTTCATATATCAGAACATATTTAGATTGGTTAGTTGAACTTCCTTGGTCAGTAACTTCGCCAAACAATATTGATATTAAACAAGCAGAAAAAATTTTAAACGAAGAACATTATGGTTTGAAAAAAATCAAAGAGAGAATTTTGGAATATCTAGCAGTGTTGGAGCTTCGCAAAATGAAAAAAAATGAAAAAAACAAACAGCCAACAATTATTTGTTTTGTTGGACCTCCTGGTGTTGGAAAAACATCTTTGGGTAAGTCAATTGCCAAAGCTTTAGGAAGAAAATTTGTCAAAATGTCTTTGGGTGGGATAAGAGATGAGGCGGAGATAAGAGGTCATCGACGCACATATGTTGGCGCTTTACCTGGTAGGATAATTCAAGGTATAAAGCAAGCTGGTACAAAAAATCCAGTATTTATGCTTGATGAGATTGATAAGGTTGGTCGTGATTACAGGGGTGATCCTTCAGCGGCTTTGCTTGAGGCTTTGGATCCAGAACAGAATCAAGATTTTTCTGATCATTATTTAGAAGTGCCTTTTGATTTATCTAATGTATTTTTTATTACAACCGCCAATATTTTAGATACAATTCCACCAGCATTGCTTGATCGACTTGAGGTGATTCATTTTCCAGGATATACAGAAGATGAGAAATTTCATATTGCTAAAGACCATCTATTAAAAAAACAAATGGAGATTCATAGTTTATCTTCAAAAGAGATAATGATTACTAATGCAGCAATAAGAATGTTAATTAGAAGATATACTCGAGAAGCAGGAGTAAGAGAGTTAGAGCGTCAGATTGGAACAATTATGAGAAAAGTTGCTCGTGATATTGTTGAGAAAAAATATCAGAAAAAAACAGTTGGTATTAGTGATTTACCAAAATTTTTAGGACCTTATAAATACTCATCACAGATGATTGAAGAAAAAGATACAATTGGTATTTCCACTGGTTTAGCTTGGACACAAGCAGGCGGTGATATCTTATTTATTGAAGTAGCAGTAATGCCGGGAAAAGGAAGTTTAATTTTAACTGGGCATTTAGGTGATGTGATGAAAGAGTCTTGTCAGGCAGCTTTGTCTTATGTGAGAGCTCGATATGATAAGTTTGGTTTAGATAAAGATTTTTATCACAAAGTTGATATTCACGTTCATGTGCCAGAAGGAGCAGTACCAAAAGATGGACCATCAGCAGGTTTAGCAATTGCCACAGCAATGATTTCGGCACTGACAAAAAGACCAACTTACAGAACTGTAGCAATGACAGGCGAGATCACTTTAAGGGGTCGAGCGCTTGAGATTGGCGGTGTTAAAGAAAAAGTAATTGCTGCTCATCGAGCAGGTATAAAAACTGTAATTATGCCAAAAGATAATAAAAAAGATTTAGAAGACATTCCAGATTATGTCTTAAAAGATCTGAAATTTGTTTTTGTTAAACATATGGATGAGGTAGTTAAAGTCGCGATAAAAGAGAAATAATTTAACCTCTAAATCTTAAATAAATCTGTCTTAAAAAATATAAAATATTATAGAGTTGATATAAGAAGGGGTTGATAATAAGATCAAAACTACCAATAAATTCAACAAATTTTGTTCCATAACCGCTTTTAAAACGAGTAAAACCTGCCCAAGGATGATTTTTATTATAATCAGGCGGTAATGATCCCCACATATCAAATTTTTTCACTCCATTTTTTTTAGCAAATTTTATT
>CAYOZH010000005.1:25773-48939 GCA_964408415.1 uncultured Gammaproteobacteria bacterium
CCTCCCACATCAGTAAATTTGCTCCCATTAGATTGCGATGTTTATCAGATGAACCGCCATATACATAATAACTAACTTCATCATAGATCCAGATTTGATAAGCAGCTAAAGGTTCATTATTATAAAAAGCAATTAAAATATGAGCAATGTTATTTTTTAAATTTTCCCATACAATTTTATGATAATTATAGTTATGACCTAGATAACGTTGTCTTTTGCAGGTATCAAAATAAAGCTTGGAAAAAATTTCAAAACCTTTATCATTTGACATCTCTTTAACGATGACGCCTTTTTTTTGCGCTAAACGAATATTGTAACGGGTTTTATGATGAATATTTTTTAAAAGTTCTTCTTCAGATTTTGTTAGCTCCAAAATTTGCGTCCATTTAGGAAATAAAGGATGAGGAGAATTTATGATTTTAAATTTTTTAATTGTTTCAAATTTAGAATTTCGAATTTCGGATTTTAAAACATATGGTTCAATTTTTATAAAAATTAAATTATTTTCTTTACCAAATTGATAAAGTTTTTCCAAAGTTTTTTCATTAGGCATAGTTGAGCGAGGAAGATAACCTATTTTATATTTTGTGCGAGGGATTTTATGAATTGTTAATAAAAAATCATCAATTATTTTTGTTTCAATACCCATTTGTTCGCGAGCATTTTTCCAAAAAGATGTTTGTAGTGGGTGAGTCATTTTTAGGGACGGTCCTTTTAGGTTCTGTCCTTAGTAAGGACAGAACCTTTTATTACTTCTAATGTTTCGTCAGCGCATTTTTTCCAAGAGAATTGTTTTATTCGCTGATAACCTTTTTTTATTAGATCTTTTGTCATTTTTTTATCTTCTTTAAGAAGTTTTAATTTTTCCACTAAATCAAAAATATTTTCTGGATCAAAATATAAACAAGCATCACCGCCAACCTCAGGTAAAGACGAAGCAAAAGAAGCAATCACCGGACAACCATAACTCATTGCCTCAAGAATAGGGATGCCAAAACCTTCATAAAATGAAGGTAAAACAAAACAAAAAGCATTTTCGTATAAAAACATCAACTGAATATCAGTGACATAATCAGTAAAATAAACATCATTTTCTAAGCCTAGATCTTTTACTAATTCAAATATTTTTTCATATAACCAACCTTTTTTTCCAGCAATAGTTAATTTAAATTCAGGATAAAAATGTTTGAATTTTTCAAAAGCTTTTATTAAAGTTTCGATATTTTTTCGTGGTTGAAGAGTGCCAACATAAAGAATATAAGGATTTTTAATTGTTTTATTTTTTACATCTTTTATTTGGTATTTAATATTTTTTTCAAAACCATTATATATCACTTCAATTTTTTCTTCAGGAATTGAATAATTTTTTATAATATCTTTTTTTGTTGTTTTTGAAACAGCAATAATTTTTTTGGCTTTTTTTAAGGAATATTCAGTCCAGTTTTTTAGTTGAAATAAATCTTTTTTTAAAAAATCTTGGGGATAATAAAGATAGGATAAATCATGAATAGTAACAACTGAAGGAATATTTAAAAATCTTGGGATATAATGAGCGGGTGAGAAAAAAACATCAATCTCTTTTTGCTTGCGAAGATATAAAGGTAAAAATATTTGTGACCAAAGAAAACTTCCTTTAACAATCTTATATTGAAAATATTTTGATGGTTCAGGTAAATTATTAGCGGGTTTTTTTAAATAAACAATAAATTGAGTGTTTTTATCAGATTTTTTTTTAAAATAATACAAAAGATTTAAAGTATAAGTCGAAACACCAACTTTTTTTTCAACATTAGCTTCATTGCCATCTATTCCAATGATCATATTGTAAATATTATATCATTTTTTATTGGGATTAAGCATTTGATAGACTTGTTCTAATTTTTCCGATATTTTTTTCCAATTATATTTTTCTTTTATTAACAAAAATGCTTGTTTTCTAATGTTTTCGTAAAAATTTTTATTATTAAGTTTTTTTATAGCCTGAATAAAATCTTCTGGATTATCAGCAATTAATACATGTTTATTATTGACAACATCAAGCCCAGTAATACCAATAGTAGTTGAGATAACTGGTAAGCCTGATGCCATAGCTGCTAAGATTTTTAATCTTGTTCCGCCTGGTCCAAAAATTGGCGCAATAAAAAATGTTGCTTGTTGATAAATTTTTTTAACTTTATTTACATCATTTGATTTAATATCAATAATTTGTAAATTTTTTGTTTTGTAATTGCCAATTTTATTTTTTGCGTTTTGTCCAGCAATAATAAATTTTAAATTTGGAAATTGTTTTTGTGCTAAAGGAATTATTTTTTTTATTAAATATAAAGCTGCTTCAGTATTTTGTAGCCAATAAAAATTACCTTGAAATAAAGCAATTGGATTTTTTAAGTTTTTTGCAGTTAATTTTTTTGTAATCATGTCTTCACCAGCACCATTGGGAATAACTACTGGATTAATTTTTTTATCTATAGACATAATAATTTTTTTATCAGCCTCAGAAACAGTGCCGACTTTAATTGCTTTTTGCCAATAGTTTTTTTCCCATTTTTTAAGTTTTAAAATATCAATTAAGAAAAAAGGTCGAATAAAAAAAGGAAGTGAATTAACAAAATGCTGATAAACTTGATATTCAATAGTTTGTTCCAGTAAAAAAATAGGTGTTTTAGTTTTAGGAATATGAGGCATTATATAGAATGTTTCTGCATGAATAATATCAAATTTTTCTTTATTTAATAATTCTTTTAATAAAATTTCTGCTTTATTTGAGTAATTTCTAACAATTAAAAATGGCTTTGAGGAAAAGACTGCCTTTAAGATGTTTTTTATTGTCCAAGGTTTGGATGGCCTTTTGCAAAAATAAATTTTTTCACAAAAATTTTTTAAATTTTCATAATATTTTTTTTCTTCTTCATTTTTATAAAGACAAACAAGGGTAATATTATTGTTTTTTGAAAGATATTTTAATAGATTATAAGTTCTCACCTGACCACCTGATGATGGTGGATAAGGAACATAAGGAGTAAGCATCAAAATTTTCATAGTTTAAAAATAGTGAATTTATCGTTTTCAAAAATTATTTTGAACTTATTCTTTATTTTTTCAATTTGTTCTTTATTTGAAGTAACTAAATATTTATAGCCAAGATTTTTTAAATCAAAAGGATCTTTGTATATAGCTGGCGCACCTTTTCTTTCTGATAGATAAAGCAAAGTTGTGTCTCCCATTCTATCAACAACAATTTTATCTTCAGGTAATGTCAAAGATTTAATGATATTGGCTTCTTGAATTAATTCTTGAGAATAATCATAATGATCTTTAACAAGATAAAAAGATATAAACCAGGAAAAAGATATTATAAAAATAACTATGATTATGCTTATAAAATTATTTAAATTTTTTTTATTTTCAAAAATAAAGTTTATTCCTAATCCAGTAAAAATTGCTAAACTTGGTAAAATCAAGGTTTGATAATAATCATGCTGAACGTTGCCACCTTGGAAAATAAATAGATAGGAAAGGGAAGAAAGTAATATTGAATGTAAAAAATATTTTTTAGTTTTTTGAAGAATTCCTAAAATAAAAAAGACAATTAAATAACCGCCTAAAATAATATTATTAATTCTTTCAAAAAATATCCATCTAAAAAAAGCTGGTTTAAAAAAAATTTTTTTCATTTCTCCTCCTGTACTAATACTATCAATTAGCCATGAATTAGCTGGTATGCCTTCGGGAAAATTTTGAATATATTGTCGCCAAATAAATAGTGGTAAAAAGCTAATTAAAAAGTATAAATAAAAGGAAATTTTAGAAAATATTTTAAAGTTATATTTTTGAAAAAATAAATAAATTAAAGGAAAAATAAAAAAAATTGTTGTTGGTTTAATCAAAAGACTAATAGCAAAAAATAAAGAAGAGATAACAATTAGTAAATTATTTAAAAGAGATCTTTTTGTATTGGAAATATAAAGAAAAAAAATTGATAAAAAAGCAAAACTTAAAGCGGTAGTTTCAGGAAGAATCACCCTTGAATAAAAAACAAAAAAAGGAAATGTAGCATAAATTAATGATCCAAAAAATGCAGTGAGGCGATTTTTTTCTTTTAAAAGAAAGTAGTATATTAGAGTAATAATTATTAGACTAAAAAATATTGATGTTAGTCGACCCCAAATTTCAATGGTTAAAAAAGGAAATGTTTTATATAGATAAGCAAAAATAGCATTGTAAATAGGAAATTCAACCATTCTTAATCCTTGAGGATTTTCCAGTCCTGATTGAATATTTGAGAGATCATCGTATTTTGGTTTAAGTAAATCAAAGCCATTTTTAATAAAATTTCGAGCAACAGCAGCAGTATCAACTTGACGCCATGAATGAAAATCAGCTAAAGGAATATTTATTTTATATAACCTAAAAATTAATCCTAAAAATAAAATAAATCCTAAAATTAAAAAATCAATTTTTTTCATATTTTAATCGATAACCAATAAATAATCCAGCAACTATCCAAAAAGTATAAGCGACTTTTGAAGCTTCAAAAACATCAATATAAGTGGCGTTTATTAAAAGAGCGCCAAGTCCAAAAGTAAAACCTATAAAGGGTAGATAATTTTTATCTAATTTTTTCTTAATTGAGAAAAATGTTTTTTTAACAATATTAAATAAAATTAAAAAAAAGGTAAAGGTTCCAAGTAACCCAAATTCACCCAGCCATCTTAGATAATCATTATCAGTAGCTTCAGTGATTGATGATGGGCCAGTGCCAAGAAGTATATTTTTTTTAAAAGCGTTAATTGCTCTTGGCCATTCAACTTGAAGTCTTGTGGCAAAAGATATATCTGAAACGACTGTATTTATTGGTTTTAAATTAGCAGAAATAGTTGAGATTAATTTTTCTTTTTCAGTTTCTGTTAAAACTTTTCCAGTTGAAGTAACTTCTTTAATTTTTTCTTGAATAATTTCTTGTTTAAATTTATCTAAATTTATTTCATTATTTTCATTATTTTTTTCATTATTTTTATTATTTTTTATTGGTTCTTTTTGATCTTTTAATTTTATATAAAAAGAGCCAGCAGGTAATTCTTTAGTAGTAATTTTTTGACCTATATATACAGCACCAGTTTTTTCATCAACTAAAATTCTTCTTACTTGAAATGTTTTTAGAAATCTTTTTGTTAATTCTCCTGTTGTTAACATTAAAATAATTGTTAAAAACAAGACAAAAATAGAAAATTTATATTTTCGAATAAATATTAAAAAAGAAAAAGTAGCAACAACATAAGCGCCAAAAGAAATTCTTGAGGCAGTATAAATTAAGACAATTAAAGAAAGAATAAAAAGTATTAAATAACTTTTTTTATTATTAATAAAATAGAAGCTTAAAATTATTGGAATAGCAAAAACTAAATAAGAAGCTAAATCATAATGACCAGCAAAAGTAGAGGAGATTCGTGCTTCAGGAGTAAGATATAAAAGATAGCCTTTAGCAAACTCTGGATTCATTGTTTGAACAGCTGGAAAATTTAAAAATTTTTGACCTAAGCCATACAAAGTTACTAACCAAATTGAAACAAAAAAATATTTAATAATTTGAAAAAAATCTTCTTTTGTTTTAATAACAGATAAACTAATAAAAAAAACAATCATATACTCAACTCTTCGAAGGGAATGAAGAAAACCTAAATGGTGGTAGATTATTTCTTTTGAAATATAAGTATTATAAAAAAATGAAGCAAAAACAGACAACCAAAAAAGAGTAAATAAAATAAAAAATTTTTTTTCTAAAAAAGCTTTTTTTCTTAAAAGTTGGATAACATAGACAAAACTAAGTAATCCTAAAAATAAATCATCAGCCCGAAGAGCTATATAAGTATAGTTAATTGTTTTAATCGGTAATTTTGGCCATAAAGGTACAAAAAAAATAAAACCAATTAAAAGCCATTTTAAAATATTATCATCAATTTTTTTAAGAAATCCAAAAAGCTTTTTCATAAGTATTTATTAAATAGTTATCTTTTTTTATTTTACCAATTATTAATGAAATAATTGCTTTTAATTTTAATAAAAAATAAAGTATTAAAAGACTTAATTTTGAATAATGTTTTTTATAAAAAAATATAAAACCTTTATAAACTTGAAGAATTGGAAAAGTTTTACCAGCTGATGAAGCACTACCTAAATGTATAATCTGAGCATTAGGATAAAAATAAGTTTTTAATCCAAGTTTTTTAGCTCGATATAAAAGATCAACCTCTTCCATGTACATAAAAATTTTTTCATCGAAACCATTTAGAATATTATAATAAGTTTTTTTTGTTAAAATACAAGCTCCTGATAGCCAATCGACTTGACAAAATTTGTTAGGTGAAAATCGTGTTAGTCCCCAATAATCACCTTTTAAAAATAAAGCGGCGAAAACAACTGGTAGACTAAAAAAATAAGCAGCTGATGGTTGGGGGGTAAGGTCTTTGTTAAGAAGTTTTGGTCCTAAAAAGTGAATATTTTTTTCATTATTTTTGTAAAAATAAAAAAGTTTTTCAATGGCTCGATTTAAAACAATGGTGTCAGAGTTTATAAGTAAGATATATTTTCCGTTTGATTTTTTTACTCCCAAATTATTTCCTTTACCAAAACCTAAGTTAGTATTTGTTTGAATGTAAATAGTGTTATTTTGTTTTTTTTTAGCATAATCTTCTAACATTTTTTTTGAGCCATCATGAGAGTTATTATCAACAACAATAATCTCATATTTGATTTTTGAGTTTTTTAAAGATCGGTTAATTGAATCAAGAGCTTGTTTGGTAATTTCTTTTGTATTAAATGAAACAATAATTATTGAGAGGTTAATTTGTTTTTTCTTTTTCATGATGAAATTATATTATATAATATAATTTAGCTAAATACTATTTTTTAAAGCTAGCATAGCTCAGCGGTAGAGCAATCCTTTCATAAGGGAGAGGTCGGGGGTTCGAATCCCTCTGCTAGCACTATTACAATTTTTTAAAAATATGAAAAAATTACAAAAAGAAGATTTTTTAAAAAATATTCAAAATCAAATTTATACTCAAGACTATTCAAAACAACCAGTGATTGAAGGAGTACAAATTATTGATATTAAAAGATTTGTTGGTGAAGATGGAACATTTGAAGAAATTATTCGAGTTAATGATAATGGTTGTTTAGAGGTTTTTCCTGAATTTAGGGTAAAACAGATTAATCGTTCAAAATTATTGCCAGGAGCAGTTAAAGCTTGGCATCTGCATTATAATCAAGAAGATATTTGGTATGTTGGTCCAGATGATCATATGATTTTAGGACTTTGGGATTTGCGTGATAATTCATCAACTAAAGATTTAAAAATGAGAATTGTGCTTGGCGCTACTTATTCAAGATTAGTTTACATACCTCGTGGAGTGGCTCATGGAGTAATGAATGTTTCCAATCAAAGTGGAACAATTATCTATTTTGTTAATCAACAATTTGACGCTAAAAATCCAGATGAACAAAGATTAAAATGGGATGCAGCAGGAGAGGATTTTTGGCAACCGAAAAAAGAATGATTTTTTAAAATGACAAAAAAAATTGTTTTTATAAAATTTGGTGGAGGTTTAATAACTGATAAATCTACTTCTTTTAAAATAAATGAGGAAGTAATTGATGGATTGATTTTTCAGATAAAACATATTATTCAATCAAGGCAAGATTTGGGATTTATTATTGGTAATGGTGCTGGATCTTTTGGGCATTTTTATGCAGAGAAATACAAAGTTAATGATAATTACACTAATTTTTCCTCAGAAGGATTAACTCTTATTCATCATTCAGTATTAACTTTAAACAAAATCATTATTGACAAGATGATTAATAATAAAATTAATTGTTTTACTTTACACCCATCATCTTTTATTTTTTCATCAAATAAAAAATTAAAAAAAATTTTTATTGAACCAATGATTGGTTTATTAAATCAAAATATCATTCCTTTTGTTTATGGCGATATGGTAATTGATGAAAATCTTGGATCAGTTGTTTATTCAACTGAAAGAATTTTTTATGAAATAATAAAAAGATTGTACAAAAGATTTAAGATTGATGAAATTATTCATTGTGTTAATGTTGATGGTGTTTTGGATAGAGATAAAAAAAATATTGAAAAAATCAATAAGAAAAATTTTGCTCAAATAAAAAAGATGATTTATAAACCAGAAGGTTATGATGTTAGTGGAGGAATGATGCATAAGATAAGCGAAAGTTTAAAAATTGCTCAAAATTACAAAATTAAAACATTAATTTTTAACGGTTATAAGAATAACAATCTTTTAAGATATTTTTCCGGAGAAAAAGTGATTGGGACTTTTGTTGAATAATTATTTTCCAAATCTTCTTTGTCTTTTTGAATAATCTTTTATTGCTTTAAGAAGGTCTTTTTCATTAAAATCTGGAAAATATTTTTTAGAAAAGTAAAGTTCGCTGTATTCAGATTGCCAAAGCATAAATCCGGAAAGTCTTTTTTCACCACCTGTTCTTATAATTAAATCAGGATAAGGATATGGTAAATCTTTAGTATCAAGATTTTTTTCAATAATTTTTTTATCAATTTCTTTAACTTGGTTTATTTTTTTAATCATTCTAATAATTTCATCTTGGCCACCATAATCTAAAGCAATACAAAAGTAATATTTATTAAAATTTTTTGTTTTTTCTTCAGCTTGAATGATTTTTTCTTTTAAAGTGTTATCAAAACGATCTTTTCTTCCTAAATGAATTAATCTGATTTCATTTTTTAAAGCTTCTTTAAGATAGTTATCAACAATATTATTAAAAAGGTTCATTAAAAAATCGACTTCTTGTTTTTCTCTTTGCCAATTTTCTGTTGAAAATCCCCAAGCAGTAAAGATTTTTACTCCTAATTTTCTTAAATATCGACCAAGATTGATGATATTTTCTAAGCCTTTTTTATGACCTTGAAAAGTTGGTAATCCTTTTTCTTTAGCCCAGCGACGATTACCATCTGGAATAAGAGCAACATGTTTCGGGATAATCATATTACTTCCAATCAATTATATAATATTTTTTTCCTTTTAAATTTTTAGGCAAATATTCTTGAGAGACTTTTTTACCAGTTTGTTTCTCAACAAGCCAAGGATATCTAATATGTCCTTTTCCATAGCCTAGATTTTTCATCACTTTATTTTCTGGATTTCGAAGGTGAAGAGGAATCGGGTCAAGATTTTTTTCATCAATATCTGATAATGCTTGTTGAATGCCTACAGTTGAAGCGATTGATTTTTTGGCTGTTGCTAAATAAGTGGCAGTTTGAGCCAAGATTAAAGTTGCTTCAGGCATACCAATCATATGAACTGCTTGCATACAAGAGGTTGCCAAAACTAAAGCGGTTGGTTGAGCATTACCAATATCTTCACTAGCAAAAATTACCATACGTCTAGCAATAGAAACAGGATCTTCACCGGCCTTAATCATTCGCGCTAAATAATGTAAAGTGGCATTAGGATCGCCGCCGCGCATTGATTTGATAAACGCAGAAATGGCATCATAATGCCAGTCGCCTTTTTTATCATAAAAAATCGCTTTTTGTTGAACAGCTTTTTCTGCAATTTGAAGAGTAACTTTTTTATTTAAAGAAGCAGCTAGTTCTACAGCATTAATCGCTGTTCTTCCGTCACCATGAGAGTATTTAATAATATGATTGATAGCCTCTTTTTCAAATTGGTGATTTGGATAGAGTTTGATTGCTTTATCAATAATTTTTTTTATTTCCTTATCGGTTAACTGATATAAAACATATATTTGACAACGGGAAACAAGAGGAGCAATCACTTCAAAACCAGGATTTTCAGTGGTGGCGCCAATTAAGGTTATTGTTCCGTCTTCAACATATGGTAAAAATGCGTCTTGTTGGGCTTTGTTAAACCGATGGATTTCGTCAATAAAAATAATCGTTTGATTTGTGAAAATTTGATTTGTAGAGATTTGTAGATTTGTAGAGACATGCCATGGCATGTCTCTACGTTGTTTTATTTTTTCGATTATTTTTTTAACTTCAGCAATTCCTGATGTTACTGCAGAAAGAGAAATAAATTCAGCATTTGTATATTTAGCAATTAATCTTGCTAATGTTGTTTTTCCGCACCCCGGTGGTCCCCAAAAGATCATTGAAGGAATTTTACCTTTTTCAATAATTTTTCTAATAACTCCATTTTTACCAACTAAATGATCTTGACCAATAAACTCATCCCATGTTTTTGGTCTTAGTTTTTCCGCGAGGGGAATATTCATAAATTTTTTTAATCAATGAACAATCGTTTACTTAAATGATAGATTATTTTTTAAATTAAATCAAGAATAATATTAATTTCAAAATGTTAAAATTAACATATGAATAAATTTAAAAATCATTTATTTCTTAATATTAGACTTTTAAAAATTGCTTGGAGAGAAGAAAAGAAATTAGTTTTTTTCTATTTTTTTACTTCATTTTTAGGGGTGGTGTTTTTATTTTTGGTTTATTATCTATATCGGATGATGATTGATCAAGTATTTTTAGGTTTAACATTAGGTCATAATCAAATAATTTTTTTAATAATAATTAGTTATCTTTTTTCAGAATATATTTCTCGATTTGTTTATTACACAGTAAATTCTTATTATCTTGAATATGTTTTAAGATCAAAATTTCAAAATATTTTAACTCGTCAATTTTGTCAAAAATTAGCTGATTTAGATTTTGCTAATTTAGAAAATGGAGAAGTAAGAAATCTAATTGCAAAAGTTGAGGATACTTATGTATGGAGATTGCATGATAATTTAAGAATTATTAGCTATATTATTTATAACATATCAGCTTTAATTTTATCTTTTTTAATTGCTTTAAAATTTAATTTATTTTATTTTTTAGCTCTAAGTTTATTTTCTATACCATTTTATTATCTTCGGGCAAAATACGGCAATGCTTATTGGTCAATATATTCATCTCATGCTAAAGATACTAATTTTCTTTGGTATTTGCGTTATATTTTTACACACTTTCAAACATTAGCCGAAATAAAAATATACCAACTTAAAGATTATTTTCTTCAAAAAATGAAGAAAGTACAAAATAATTTAATTGAAGAATATAAACAACCAATAAAAAAATACACAATTTACTCAATTTTTTCTTCAGCAATTATACCGATTGTTATTTATTTCGCATTAAGCAACTTTGTATTAGAAATTTTTTTGAAAAGATTTTCAATTGGTGATTTTACTTTTTTTCTTAATACTCTTTTTACTTTTTCTGGTCAGATATCAAATATTTTACTTAATATAGGCTCTATTTATGAGAATGATCTTTTTGTTGATGATTATTTTAAATTAATCGATCTTAAAAATAAAATTAGTTTTAATCCTCAATCAATTTCCTTAAAAAAAACTTTTTCAACAATAGAGTTTAGAAATGTTAGTTTTTCTTATCTTGGAAGTAAAAAGTTGGTTTTGAAAAATATTAATTTAAAAATTAATAAAGGAGAAAATATTGCTTTGGTTGGTCATAATGGTGCTGGCAAAACTACCTTGATTAAGCTTTTGCTTCGTTTTTATGATCCAACTGAAGGAGAAATATTAATCGATGGAATAAACTTAAAAAAAATAAATCTTAATGATTGGTATCAACAGATTGGTATTTTATTTCAGGATTTTGCCAAATATTATTTGACTTTAAAAGAAAATGTTAATATAGGAAATATATACGATGAAGATAAAGATTTAATAGTTGATTCTCTGATTAAATCCAGCGCTGATGATTTATTAAAACTACCAAAAGGAATAGATCAGATTTTAGGAAGATGGTTTGAAGAAGGACAGGAAATATCGATTGGGCAATGGCAAAAAGTTGCGATTGCTCGAGCTTTATATAGAAACAGTCCGATTTTAATTTTAGATGAACCAACTTCAAATATTGATCCTGAAGCAGAAGAAAAAATTTTTGAAAATTTAATTAATGTTTATAAAAATAAAACTCTTATTTTTATATCTCATCGTTTTTCAACTGTGAGAAAAGCTGACAAAATTTTTGTAATTGATAAAGGAGAAATAGTTGAGTCAGGGACGCATAATCAACTTCTTAAAAATAACAAACTTTATGCAAACTTTTTTAAAATTCAAAAAAAAGGATATGAGTAAAATTTTTAAAGAAAATTTTTAATATTAAAAAAATTTTTTATGCTTGAAAAATTAGAGAAAGATTTGCAAAAACAGGCTAATCTTAAAAAAGCAGAAATTTTAAAAAGATTTTTTAAGACAGGAAAAGGATATGAGTTTTAGGATTGATAGTGTAGCAGATAAAGAGAGATTAGAAAAAGAGATGAAAAAGCTTTAGAAGAATTTTTAAATAAACATTATAAAAAAATGCCAAGAACAATGCTTCAATATGCGATAGAAAAATTTGAGAAAAAAAAGAGAAAAAAATATTTAAATTGGTTTAATGATAACTTTAATAAATTTAATAGAAAACATTAAAATTAATTTTTTATGCTATAATATTAATCATATGATTAAAAAACAAAATAATTATCAAAATTTTTACTTCAGGAATAGGCTTCGTAGGGGGAGGTAATCTCTTTTATTTTATTATAAATTCTCCCCACTTGATCTCACGGGGATTTTTTTATATTTATGGAAAAATTAAATTTTTTACAATTAGAAAATACAGGAGAAAAATCAAAATTAGAATTTTTAAATAATTCTTGGTTAGTTTTACCAAAAGATTTTCCTGACTTATTGAAAAAATATCAACCATTATTTTTAAATTTTGCTAATTTTTTAAGTGAGAAAATTAGTGCTGATAGTCATATGCTGCCAATATCTGCAGATGAGATTTTAAAATTATTAGAAAAAGAATTAGGAATTATATTAGTTGATCCTGAGTTTCTATTTCCTATAGGATTTGCAAAGTTTTATCCGTGGGAATTAGAAAGGCGAAGGTCAAGGTTTAGAATTGGGGAGTGTTTATGTAAGTGAAGGATTAAGAGGTTTTGGAATAGCTAAAGTTTTAATTAAAAATTTAATAGCAAATTTAGATGATAATTTTAAAAAAATACCAATATTTGCTGTGGTAACTCAAGACAATCAACCATCAAGAAAATTATTTAAGAAAATAGGTTGGAGAGAACAAGAGTTATCAGAAGAAGAGACAGATAGTTTTAATAAATTTATGATTGGAAAATCGAATATATTTGAAGGATGGGGTCGGCCATCAGTTATATATTGGTATAAATAAAAAATATGAAAAACATTAAAGAAATTTTTAAAAAAATTGTTCAAATTGATAGTGTTTCTGGAGAAGAAAAATTAATGAGAGATTTTATAATTTATCTTTTAAAAAATAAAAAAAATTATTTTTATAAGGTGGATAAGGTAGGTAATCTTTTTATAAAAAATAATAAAAAAAATAATAAACCATTACTTTTTTGTGCTCATTTAGATACAGTTGAACCTGGAAGAAAAATAAAGCCTCAGATAAAAAATGATTATTTTGTTTCTGATGGTCAAACTATTTTAGCTGCTGATAATAAAGCTTTTGTTGCTGTTTTAATAGATATATTAATTAATCAAAAGATAGAAAGAAATATTGAGATAGTTTTTTCTGTTAGAGAGGAAACTGGTGGTGGAATAGAGTTTTTTCCTTTTAAATGGCTAAAATCTAATAAAGGAATAATTTTTGATAATGCTAACCCAATTGGAGGTATTGTTTTGCGCTCCCCACAAATTATAAATTTTTACATTAGTTTTTTTGGTAGATCTTCTCATGCATCTTTACCAAAGGATGGTATAAATAGTTTAATACCAATGATAAAATTTATAAAAAATTTACCAATTGGTATTTATAAAAAAAATACGATTATCAATATAGGAATTATTAATTCAGGTAGTGCAATTAATACTATTCCAGAAAAAACCGTTATCAAAGGAGAGATTAGATCTTATAATGAAAATAATTTTCAAGTTATTAAAAATAAGATTATTAAAAACATTTCTTTGATTAAGAAAAATTTTCCTGGAAAAGTTGAGTTAGTTTTTGATGGTTATTGTCCTGGTTACAATTTTCAAGAAAAAGACTCTTTTGTTCAAGAGATTAAAAAAATTATTATTAAAAATAAAATTAAGCCTTATTTTTTAAATCACTCAGGAATCAGTGATGCCAATATTTTAAATCAAAAAGGAATTAAAACTATTGTTTTATCTGATGGGGTAATTGATCCTCACACAACAAGAGAAAAAATTAAAGTAGAAGATTTATATAAATTAAAAGAATTAATGGTTGATTTTTTAAATAATCTTTAATTTTTTAATTAAAAGTTAACAAAATTTTTGTCGATTAATTAGTAAAAGAAAAATATAAATGGAAAATAAAAAATTTATAATACAATAAATAAAGATAAAAAAATATTTTAATGCTTAATTTATTACTGAAAATTAACAATATTTATATATTAATTCTTTAAAAATTAATTTCAAACGAAAAAGACTTTCTATTTCTGCGTATTCTTCAAAAGTATGCGCTGTGTCAGCCTTACTTGGTCCAAAAATAACAGTTGGACAATTCCATTGTTTAGCTATAAAAGCACCTTCATAAAAACCACATTGATCTAATTTTTTATATGCTACTTTAATTTTATTTTTTATTAAAATTTTTTCAAAATTAATTAATTCTTTCCTATCAGTTAAATAGGAATTATAATCTAAATTAATTTTTTGATTAATAATTTTAACATCTAAAGATTTTGCTATTGTTTTAATGTAATCAATAACTTTTTTTCCATTTAAACCAATTTCCCCCGATCGAATATCAAGCAAACACCAAGCAATATCTGGTACTGCATTAGCTTGAATAGTTATTTTTTCATCAAAAAAACGACCACCTTTAATTGCCGAAAAATTAACTGTTGTTTTTCCTAAAAATTGATTTTTTCCTTTTGAAATTTTTCTTTTTAATAGTTCAACTATTTTTACTGATTTTTCAATAGCATTAATACCCAATTGAGGATTAGCTGCATGAGCTGTTTTACCTACTACACAAAATTCAACTTCAATTATTCCTCGACAACCATTGACAATCTTCAAATCAGTTGGCTCAGGACAGATAACCAATTGTGGCTTAAATGAATATTTTTTAAGAAATTTTTTAATCCCCAAAAAATTATATTCTTCATCACAATCAAAAACAATTGTTACTCCTTTAGTAAAACGGATTTCGCTTAAAGCGGTTAGTAATGAAGCTATACCTCCTTTCATATCAACTGCGCCTAAACCATAAATTTTTTTGTTAATAACTTTTGGAGCAAGCATTATTTTTTTATCACTGATTGGTTTGACTGTGTCCATATGACAAAGAAAAAGAATTTTAGGCAAATAACCATCAGAAATTATCAGATTAAACCTTCTATCGCTTACTTTTTGTTTTTCTATCTTAAACCATGGGCAATGATTGTTTAAAAAATTAAAAATAAAACCCTCCATTAATTTTTCATTATTATTTTGGTCAAAATAAGAAGGAATTGAAATCATTTTTTTTAATAGATTAATTAACATAATTTAAGGAAATAAAACAAATAATGCTCTTTGGAGATTTTCAGTATCTATTCCATTCACAATATTTTCTGTTAGGTTAATTTGTTTATTTTCTTTATCAACTAAGCTAACAGGTCCTAATATTTGTGTCATTCCAAATCTTTGAGCAACTGCTACCATTGTAGAAAAACAATTTGTTCTCATAATCATAGGCAAATTCAATGATCTAGCTTTATTAATCATTATCTCTGTAAGATTTGTGGCATAGCCTTTACCACGAAAATCTTCTTTTACCCCACATTCAGAAAAATAAAAAAAATCAGTAATTTCTAATTTATTCATTATTTGTTTAACCAGTTCTCGTGTGGATTCGTTATCATATTTTCTTCTTAGAAAATCATCTAGATTAATTTCATAACCCCAAGAAAAACCAAAAAGAGTATTATTAACAGTTAATAATAAAGCAAGAGTAGAATTTGGCATAGATAATTCTTTCTGAATGTATTGGGCTGTTTCTTCATATGGATAAGCTAATACTAATTGGGTATTACAACAGGAACTAGATTCTCCTGGTTTAGATGAAAGACCATAGTATTTTTGACATTGAGAACATTGAGTAAATTCATTCCAAGGAGGACCGGCAAAAACTTCAGCATAAAGGTTAGGAATTTGAAGAAAAACACTGACTTTTTCTCCTTTACTAATTAAAACTTCAAGTTTGCCTGTTGAATACTCGTTGACTAGTGAATCAGGAGTTTTTAATTGATAAGTAAACATTGATAATTTGTTTTCCATATTGTTAAATTCTTAAATAATTTTTACTTTTTAATAAATAAAAAACCCGCCTTCGCGAAAGGCGGGGTAGAGAATTATGATTAATTTTTATTTAATATAGGGCTACCCCGCCGAAGGCGGGGTATGATGATTTTTTAAATTTTTAACAGATTTTTTTAAAAATATCATATAAGTTTTTTTATATTAACGTATTAATATATTAACATTATGTAATTTATTTGTCAACAGATAATTTATAAGATATAATAAAATTTAAAATATTATGAAAAAGACAAATAAAGGTTTACAGTTTGAAAAAAATGAATTTTATAATCCAAGAAACAAAAAAGAAGATTTTTTAGTCTCAGCTTTTTTAAAGTTAAAGAGTAAGCAAGAAATAGCTGATTTTTTAAGAGATCTTTTAACATTGGTAGAAATTGAAGAGTTTAGTAACAGATTAGAAATTGCTAGGCTTTTACTTAAAGGACTATCATATAAAGAGATTGCTAAAAAAACTAATGTTTCAACGACAACGGTTACTCGAGTAGCCCACTGGCTTTTTAGAGGTTGTGGTGGATATTGGAAAGTATTAAAAAAATAAAAAAATATTCGGCAAGATTTGGCAAAATTCGGCAAAGTTAGAGTAATCCCATTTTTTCTTTAACTTCTTTTATTGTCTCTTGAGCAACTTGGTGAGCTTTTTCTGCACCATCTAAGATAACTTTTTTCACATAATCCATATTCGAGACAATTTGAGAGCGTTTTTCTTGAAATGGTTTAAGTTCCTCATAAATTGCTTGGGCTAAAGTATCTTTAAGTTCAACATATTTTAAAGTTTTATTATGATATTTGTCTTTAAACTCTTGATACAAATTTTTTGGTAAAAATATTTCTGATAAAATAAAGAGAGTTTTTATTCCGCCAATTATTGGACCACCAACTTCAGTTGAGGTCGGGATTGAGCGGATTTTTTTAACAGTTTCATCCAAACTATCAGTTAAGTTAATATAACTCCCTTCAACTGATTTACTCATTTTTCCTTCACCTTTTAAAGAAGGAATATATTCACCAGCAGTAGCAAATCTTTTTGGTTCAGGAAAACTTGTATTGTAGATTTGATTCATTTTTCGAGCAATTTCTCGAGCGACTTCAAGATGTGGTTCTTGATCGATGCCAACTGGTACTAAATCAGCTTTATATAAAAGAATGTCAGCTGCCATTAAAACTGGATAGTTTAAAAGGGCCATTGTATTGGCATCAGGATATTGTTTGACTTTTTCTTTATAGGTTGGTAGATGTTGCATCCGAGCAATTGAGACAATTGAGGAGAAATAATATGCTAATTCAAAATGTTCATTGATTTGTGATTGGATAAAAAGGGTTGATTTTTCTGGGTCAAGTCCAGCAGCTAGATAATCAATAATAATCTCAACTCTATTTTTTTGAAGTTCAGAAAGACTATATGGAGTGGTGATTGTGTGAGCATCAGCGACCATATAAAAACATTGATAATCAGGATTATTTTGCAGTTCTATCATTCCTTTAATAGCGCCTAAATAGTTGCCTAAATGCAATCTACCAGTAGCTCTGATTCCTGATAATACTCGTTTTTTCATATTATTTTAATTATAACTCATATTTTTATTTTGATTGTAAAATCAAATATTTAAAAATTTTTACTATCTAAAATTATTGTTGTTGGCCCATCATTTATTATCTCAACTGTCATATAATGACCAAATTTACCAGTTTTTACAGGAATATTTTTTTCAGTTAAAAGTTTTATTAATAATTGATAAAGTTTTTTTGCTTCATCTTCTTTTAAAGCTTTGATAAATGAAGGTCGACGTTGTGAAGTATCAGCGCATAAAGTAAATTGAGAAACTAATAAAATTTCGCCATTAACTTGAGAGATATTTAAATTCATTTTTCCTTGACTATCGGCCATTATTCGCAGATTAGCAATTTTTTCAGCCATTTTTTTGACAATTTCTTCATTATCACTTTGACAAAAGCCAACCAAGATAACATAACCTTTGCTTATTTGAGAGAAATTTTTCTCATTAATTATAACCTTTCCTTTTTTTACTCGCTGAATTAAAACAATCATAATGATAAAATTATAACATTAAAAGTATGATAAACAGTCTATTTCAAAGAATAAAAAAATTTGAAGAAAAAAATAAAATAAATTTAAAGTTTGATCAAAATTTTTTAATTGATGAACATGTAATTAATGAATTCTTAAGATTTTGTCAGTTTAAAAAAACTGAAAAAATTATTGAGGTGGGAACAGGTTTAGGTTTTTTAACTGAGAGAATTGCCCCATTATGTCAAGAGTTAATTTCTATAGAAATTGATAATAGATTTAAAGATTATCTAAAATTTCTTCCAAAAAACGTAAAAGTTATTTTTGCTGATGCTTATAAACTTTTCTGTGATAAAAATTTTGTTAACAGCTTAGAAAAAATAGATAAGATTATTGGAAATTTTCCATATAGCAGATTAGAAAATTTTCTTCATCCTTTAATGAAAGATAAGTGGTTTAATGGCAATATTTATATTATTGGACCAGCGTCTTTTGTTAATAAAGTTAACAAAAACCCAATATTCAGCGCTTATTTTCAAGCGTTTTTTATTAAAAAAATAAAAAAAACAAGTTTTTATCCTTCACCTAAAACAGTTTCGGCGATTATTCATCTTAAAAAAATTGTTGATCCTTTAATTTTAAAAAGAATCGATATTTATATTAGGCGTTTTTTATATGAACATGAAGATTGGAAGTTAAAAAATTGTTTACGAGAAGCAATTATTTCTGCAGGAAAAGATTTAAAGAATAAGTTTATTACTAAAAATCAAGCAAGAGAGATAATAAAAAAAATAAAAATTTCCAAGGAAGAATTAGAAAAAAAGGTTTGTTCTATAGATCTTGATTCTTATAACTTTATTGTAGAAAATTTAATATATTTAATATTATAATTATTTATAAAATCAAGATCTAACTTTATGAATTAATTAATAACACGTTTAATTAATGATTCTGTTAATAATGTTTTTTTGTTATTAATAATTTGGGACGGTCCTTTTAGGTTCTGTCCTTAATAAGGACAGAACCTGTTAAAGTTTAATTATTTGATATGGTTCATTATCATGATTACAATCAACACAGTAATATCCAAACATATCTTTAATAATTGTTTTTTCTTTCATCTCAACATCAGGCCAATTGGGTGGAGCTAATTTATCGTCTTTAGTAACAGCAACTACTTGTTTAAAAATATGAGGTTCTTTTGGTTCAGTACCTTTTATAAAATATTCAAAACGTGATTGACAACTTTCTGTACCATCTTCTTTTTTTACCATTAAATCACCACTGTCCCAGCAAACTTGTCGACCAACGACTGTTTCAGGTCTAATTGGCCAAAGATCAGGTTGATTTTTAAGAATATAACTCATTACTTTATTCCAAATAGGAGCTGCGCCAGATATACCAGAGGTTAACCAAGGATTCATAGGTGAATTATCATTATTACCTACCCAAACTGCTACTAAAAAATTAGGCGTATAACCAATTGTCCAATTATCATGTTTATCGTCAGTGGTCCCGGTTTTAACTGATACAGCTTTTCCCGGAATTTTTAAATATGATGATTCACCAAAAGCAGCTGATCGAGCATTATTATCAAGCAAAATATGAGAGATAATGAAAGCAGTTTCTGGAGAAATCACCTGTTTACCAGTAATTGTTAAATAAGAAGGAGATTTTAAAGACTTTTTTACATCTTTAACAAAATTTGAATCTTTAAATTCATAAAGAGTTTTTCCAAATTTATCTTCAATTTTTAAGATTTCAGTTAAAGATTTTGTTTTTCCACGATTAGCAAAGGCAGAAAAAGCTTGGGCCATATCAGTCATCTTGACTTCTCCACCACCTAAAGTTAAAGATAGTCCATATTTAGAAGAATCTTTAAAAGTAGTAATTCCAAAGGCTGATGCTGAAGCGATAAATTCTTTAACACCATTTAAAGCCAGCATTTTTACTGCAGGTATATTATAAGAGTTGCCAAGAGCAAATCTTAAAGCAGTTGGACCGTGAAATTTACCATCGTAATTAACAGGACAGTATCCTTGAGGTTGACCAGCAGCAGTGAAGCAAGTTGGTTGATCATTAAAAATTGTTGCGGCAGTTACTAATTTTCTATCGATACCAACAGCATAATTTAAAGGTTTAATTGCTGATCCTGGTTGTCTTAAGGCTGTTGTCACATTAAAAGCACCACTAGAGGAGGCAAAGTAATCAACTGAGCCAACCATTGCTAATATTTCGCCAGTTGGTGGTCTTGTAACTAAAATTGCACCATTGGAAACATTTAGATCTTTAATTTTTTCTAATTCTTCTTTAATGATTTTTTCTGCTTGTTCTTGAATATCAAGATCTAAGGTCGTGATGACTTTTAGTCCACCTTTTTCTACAGTCTCTACTCCATATTTTTCTTCAAGAATTTTTTTTATATAAAAAACAAAATGAGGTGCTTTTATAGTATTTATTGGTGGTTTAATATCAAGTTTTTCATTAATAGCTTGTTTATAAGTTTTTTCATTAATATATTTTTGAAGATACATTTGTTTTAAGACAGTATTTTTTCGAGCTATTGATAATTCAGGATTTAAATAGGGTGAATAAAGAGAAGGTGCTTGGGGAAGTCCAGCTAAAAAAGCTGCTTCAGCTAATTTTAAATTTTTTGCTGATTTACCAAAATAAAGTCGACTTGCTTGTTCAATACCATAAGCAACGCCACCATAAGGGACTTGATTAAGATACATTTCTAAAATCTCATTTTTTGAATATATTTTTTCAGTAATTATCGCTAAAATTATTTCTTTTATTTTTCTAATAATTGTTCTTTCAGGAGTTAAAAGAGAGGTTTTTATAAGTTGTTGAGTGATTGTTGATCCTCCTTGGATTTTTTGAGTTAATAAAGTATCTTTAATTGCTCGCAATATTCCTCCCAAAAAAGAAACACCACCATGTTTATAAAAGTCTTTATCTTCAATTGCAATTGTTGCTTGAGCAACATAAGGTGGTAGATCTTTTAATTTTATTGGTGTGCGATTTTGTTCTTTGTAAATTTGATATAAAAGTTTGCCATTTCGATCATAAATTTCAGTTGAAAGAGGAGTAACTTGGTAATTTTTTAATTTGTATAAATTAGGTAAGTTATAAAAAACAACAAATAAAAAAATTCCAAAAAAAACTAAAGCAAAAACAAAAGTTATTTTAATTTTGTTTTTGAAAATAAAATTAATTAATTTATTAAATCTTTCTTTGATATTCATATTTTTATTTTAGGAAATAGCGGAGGAATTTTTTTTATTTTTCCTTGACAAGACATTAATATTTTATCAGCAGTTTCTGGTAAAAAAGGTTGTAATTCTTTGGCAATATTTATTAATTCTTGAAAAACTTCTATTAAAAAATCTTTTCTTTCTGTTTCTGTTTTTTTCCAAGGAGCAAAATCATCAATTTTTTTATTTAATAGTTTTATTTTTTTCCAGATCTCATCAAGAATAAGATTAAATTGAAAATTATTAAATAAATCAATGATTGAATTATCAAATTGAAAATTTTCATTAATTTTTATCGTTAGATTATCTTTTTCTGCTAGATTTGTTAGTCTTGAAACTAGATTACCTAATTCATTGGCTAAATCAGAGTTATAAACTTCATTAAGTCTATTAAAAGAAAAATCACCATCATTAAAAGGTGAGATTTCCTTTAATAGATAATAACGTAAAGCATCAGCGCCATATTTTTCAATAACTGAAAAAGGATCAATAATATTACCAAGAGTTTTTGACATTTTTTGACCATTAACAGTAAAGTAACCATGAACCAAAATTGCTTTTGGTAAAGGAAGGTTGGCAGATAGTAAAAATGCTGGCCAGTAAACTGCATGAAAACGAATAATTCCTTTGCCAATCACATGAAGATCAGCAGGCCAGATATCATCAGCAACTCCTGATCGATAGACATTTAAAGCATCAAACCAAACATACATTCTTTGATCAGGATCATTTGGTACTGGTATACCCCAATTTTTTGCTCGTTTATTTGATCTAGAAATACTTATATCTTGAAGAGGTTGTTTTAAAAAAGATAAGACCTCATTTTTTCTAAATTCAGGATAAATTTTAATTTTGTCTTTTTTTATAATATCAATTAATTGATTTTGGTATTTTGAAAGTTTAAAAAAATAGTTTTCTTCTTGAACAATTTCTAGTTTTTTACCAGGATGTTCAACACATTCACCATTTACCAATTCATCCTCAGTATAAAAAGCTTCACAACCAAGACAATAAAGTCCTTGATAAGTTTTTTTATAAATATCTTTAAGACATCTATTCCAGAGATCTTGGGAAGATTTAATATGATTTTGATTTGTGCTTTTTTGAAAAACATCAAAATTAGTATTAAGTTTTTTTAAAAGTTCTAAAAATTTTTCCGCATTTTTATCAACAAATTCTTTTGTTGGTATACCAGCAAGTTGGGCAGCTTGAACATTTTTTAAAGCATTTTCATCACTGCCAGTTAAAGCAATTGTTTTTTTGCCTAATAATCGATGAAAACGAGCAATAACATCGACTTGGACGAATTCTAAGGCGTGACCGATATGAGGAGCAGCATTAACATAGGGGATGGCAGCAGTGATGTAAAATGGTTTTGTCATTTTAAAATTATAGCAAAAAAAATAACACTAAAGAATTGACCTAATTATTAAGGACAGAACCTTTTTTTCAAAAAGGTTCTGTCCTTTTTAATAATAAATA
>CAYOZH010000006.1:0-1089 GCA_964408415.1 uncultured Gammaproteobacteria bacterium
TTGGTGAACATTGGACAACTGATGTTATTGGAGGAATCTTCCTAGGCGCCTCAACTGCTTTTTTCTCTTTTTTTTTTTTATAATTACTTTATTGTCCAACCGCCATCAACCACCATTACTTGACCAGTCATAAAATCAGACTCATCTGAGGCTAAATATAAGGCTGCGTAACCAATATCTTCTCCTTCTCCAAGTCTTGGATATGGTGTTTGCAATCTATAATAGGAATTTGTTTGTTCATCTTCAAGCATGCCTGTCATCTCGGTTCTAATCACTCCTGGCGCAATACAATTGATGTTAATTTTATTTTTAGCATACTCTAAAGCCGCCTCTCTTGTTAAGGCAATTACTCCTCCTTTTGAGGCACAATATGGCCCAATTTGTTCAAAACCAACTAGACCAGCAATTGAAGCAATATTGATAATTTTACCTTTACCTTGCTTAATCATCAAAGGAATAATTTTCTTCATAGTATAAAAAACACCTTTGAGATTAATATTTAATACATAATTCCAATCATCCTCATTTACCTCAGTTAAAGGACCCATTCTTAAAACACCAGCGTTATTAATCAAAATATCAACTTTTCCATATGATTCAACTACTTTTTCAACCATATTAGAAACATCGTCCCAGTTTGAAACATCAGTTTTAATAAACATTGCCTCACCTCCTTGTTTTTTAATCTCATCAACTGTATTTTGTCCTTTATCTTCACGTCTATTAGCAACAACCACTTTTGCTCCTTCTTTAGCAAAAATCAAAGCAGTTGATTTTCCAATTCCTGAACCCGCACCAGTAATAATTGCCACCTTGTTTTGAAGTTTCATAATAATTTTTTAAAAATTTATAACATATTTATATTAATTAATTTTTTAAAACATATCAATTTATCTAAAAAAATATCTTGGTCCTTTGAAATTTTTGTTTTTAAAAAATCTTTGATCTTGATTTGGAAAATTTTTTCTCATAAAACCTTTCTCATAAAAAAATTTATTTAGATTAAAATAATCTATCAAATAAGCGGTTAAAAAAATTATCAACAAATAACTAAAAACTAATAATAAAAAATTTTTTTTATAAGAAAAA
>CAYOZH010000006.1:1104-48885 GCA_964408415.1 uncultured Gammaproteobacteria bacterium
GAAAAATCGTATTGCTTAAGTAGTTTTATTCCCAAAAAAATTGAGATAACTCCTATTACTATTAACCACCAAGGAAAATTTAATAAAATTAAATTCAATCGATATTGATACATCGGACCATAATGAGTCCTTAATAAAAATAACATTAGATTAATAACAAAAACTGCACTAATAGTAGAAAATAAAACTCCTAAAAAAAGCAAAATTGAACCAACAACAAAATACCATTTAGGCTTCATTTTGATCTCATTATTTTCAATTTTTTCCATAATTTGTTTTTTTATATTTTTTCTTGGCATAGTTTTTTTAAAAATTTTTTTGCTCGAGAAAGTCTTATAGAGACTGTCCCGATTGGAATTTTTAATGAATCAGAAATTTCTTCATATGATAACTCTTCAAAATAATAAAGCAAAATTATCTCTTTATAATCAATTGGTATCTTTTCAAGACAACTATTTAATATTTTTTTCACTTCATCTTTCTCAATATTTTCCTCAATATTACTTTCATCAACAATCATTATCTTTTCATCTAAAGATAATTTGTTTTTATATTTTTTAAAAAAATTTACTACCTGATTATGAGCAATTCGAAATAACCAGGAAGAAAATTTTTTCTTAATATCAAAACTGTTTAAATTAACAAATACTTTAATAAAAATTTCTTGAACAAGATCGTCTACCTCTTCTTTTCTGTTTGTTAAATAAAAAACATATTTTTCAATTTTTTTTTGATATCGATCAATTAAAATTGAAAACAATTGTTTATTTTTTTTAATTTCCTCAACTAGTTGTTCATCAGTTAAGTTTTTCATATTTTGCTGCCGGCAGCAGTTTTTTAAAATTTATTATTTATTATAACCTCTTCCATAACCTCTTGCTCCACCTTGACCTAAACCAATACCCAAACCTAATTCAGCTTTTATTTTATTTGCTTCATCAATTTTTCCTTGAAGCATAAGGTTTCTCATCTCAACAAATTTTGAAAAATTGGTTGCATTTATTCTTGATGTAACTGGTCGATCACCCATCAATTTTTTCCAAGTATTATAATCTTTTTTAGCAAAAGCATCTAACATCTGTTGATGACGAACTGGATCATAGTTTGGACCAACCTTTGTTGGATCGCCACGATAAGCTAAAGCGCTTTTAGCAACAAAAGCCCCAAAAACTAAAGTTAAAACTCCAGCAGTGATTATAGTTTTGTTCATATTTTTTCACCTCCTTTCTAATAATTAATACAACTATTTTGAAAATTTCTTTCATCTGTTATAATTTTTTTATGAATTGGTTAATTGCCGCTTTTTTATCAGCTTTATTTGCCGCCTTAACTTCGATTTTGGCAAAAATTGGTGTTAAAAATATTAACTCTAATTTAGCTACCGCAATAAGAACCGTTGTCATTTTATTTTTTGCTTGGGGCATTGTCATTTATCAAGAAGGTTTAAAAGAAATCTCTCAAATTTCCAAATCAAGTCTAATTTTTTTAATTCTATCAGGAATTGCCACTGGTTTATCTTGGCTTTTTTACTTCTATGCCTTAAAGATTGGTGAAGCATCAAAAGTAGTACCAATTGACAAACTTAGTCTTGTTTTATCTATTATCTTAGCTGGCATTATTTTAAAAGAAAAAATTACTCTTCCTGTTATTCTTGGTTCAATATTGATGACAGTCGGAGCACTAATAATTGCTTTAATTAAATAATCTCATAAACTTTATCTTTTCTTTGCGGTGGTTTTTCATCCATTGTTATTATCTCTTGAGGTGCTTTCTCATAATCACCAAGCCGACCCATCGCTATCATTACCCAAGGAGTATGATTTTCATCAACCAAAGTTTTAGCTTTTTCATGATCAAAACCAGCCATTTGATGAGAGTAATAACCTAAAATTTGCGCCTGGTAAACTAAAGTTGCCACTGCTTGACCTAAATCATACTGAGCATAATAATTTTCTCCATATTGACCATTTTTTATAAAACAGCCCAAAATTAATATTGGCGCCTCTTTTGCCCAAGAATTACCCTCAACTAATAAAGAGCTTAATTTATCAAAACCTTGACTACCTTTTTTTGCCACATAAAAATACCAGGGTTGCTGATTAAAACTTGAAGGTGTCCAACGAACTGCTTCAAATATAATCTCTAAATCATTATCAGAAACTTGCTCGCTTGAAAAAACTCTTGGACTAAATCGCTGTTTAAAAAAAGGAGCGATATTAAGATTGGTTTTATTTTCTTTGATTTTTAAAATATCTTGATTTTTCATAATTCAAAACTTATACTTAATTTGTAATAGTTATAATTTAACAAAAACATTCTATGAATGCAATTGATTTTTCACTCACTGATCAAAACAATAAAGTTCATTCTCTTAAAGATTATCAAGGTCAATGGGTGCTTTTATATTTTTACCCCAAAGATGATACTCCAGGCTGCACCAAAGAAGCTTGTGGTTTTCGTGATCATCTTAATGAATTGAAAAAACATAATGTCGTTGTTTTAGGCGTTTCTGCTGATTCAGTTGAATCACATAAAAAATTTGCTCTAAAATATCATCTTAATTTTCCTCTTCTCTCTGATGTTAATAAAGAAGTAATAAAAAAATATCAAGCTTGGGGTAAGAAAAAATTTATGGGAAAAGAGTTTGAGGGAATTTTGAGAATTAGTTATTTAATTAATCCTCAAGGGGAAATTGTTAAAAAATACGAAAAAGTCAAGCCAGAATCTCATCCTCAAGAAGTACTAAATGATATAAAAAATTATGAAAAACAAAAATAACTTTGACAAACAAGAAAAAGAAGAAGATCAATTTTTTATTCCAACACAAAACTGTCCTTTATGTGGAAAAATTATCTCTGCTATGCCTGGCACAAGAGATGCTATCTGCCAAAACTGTGGCTATAAAGACCCTTGTTGTGAGTAAGTTATTTTTTCTTTATCTGGCAAGTATTTATCCCAAATAAAGTATATAATCCGCAAAAACCGATTAAACCGGTGGCAATTAAGATCACTCCAACTGCCAAAAGCACCCATCTTGGCCAATCAGCCACTTGAGTAGCTAAAAAAACTGTTATCACCCCTAAAATTATCCTAATTTTTTTATCTAAGTCACCAACGTTTTGTTTAATTTTCATAGTTTTAAAAAATTAATTTTTAATATTTAAAATCTCTTTTAATCTTTCCTTATCAAAACCAATTATATACTCTTCTTCATCATTATCATAAACTACTTCAGTTACTGGCACTCCCATCTGACCAGTTTTTCTCACCATTTGCTCTGCTTCTTTTTGATTTAAATCAACTAAAACATGATCATATTTGACTTTATTGCTATCTAACCATGAAGCTTCCATTTTACAATATGGACAAGTAGTGGTAGCATAAAGTTTAATATTTTTTACCTTTAATGGCCCAACACCGCAAGCATTATTAACTAACTCTTTCATTTTTTTCTCAGCTTGTGAAGCCACTTCAATCACTGCTGGATCATTAGTAATTTTCCCTAAAAGATTAATATTGCCAACTCCAACCATAACTTGATCATCTTTTTTTAAAACCATTAACTGACATGGTAAAAGACCAACTAAATTTTTATCAGCAGCAATGATATTACCCAACCAATCCTCAGAACAAATATTAAAAACTTTTCCTTGATTATTAGGTAAATCAACTTCACTTAAAACTTTTAAATCATTTTTTTTAACATTAGTTTTTATATTTTCCAATGTTTTATCAAAATCAAACTCTGATTTTCGAAAATATGCTAAATTCATAATAAAAAAATTAAAATTTATAATGTTTTTTTAACAAATTTATATAAATTTTCGCAAATAGAAATCGTCTTTTTGCTTTTTAATCGATAATATATCTCTTTTCCTTTTTTTTCATCCTCAACCAATCCCCATTTTTTTAATTTTGCTAAATGTTGAGAAACAGCTGATTGAGATAATCCGCAAGTTTTTATCAACTGACTAACATTTTTCTCTTTATTTTTTAAACAAAGCATTAACTTTATTCTTGGTAGACTAGCAAAAGCTCTCAAAATATCAGTCATAAATACATATTAGCATTTGCTAATATATTTGTCAAGAGAAAATAACATCTTTTAAAATAATCTTTAAGTAATTTTTTTAGTGATATAATATTTTTTTATGAAAAATAAACAAAAAAATAAGATACCAAAAAATGTCATAATTTTAGGCTTAGTTTCTTTTTTTAATGATGTTGCCTCAGAAATGGTCTATCCGATTATACCAATTTTTATGACATCAATCTTAAAAGCCTCAACTACTGCAGTTGGGCTGGTGGAAGGAATTGCCGAATCAACTGCTGCTATCACTAAATTTATTTTTGGATATTTATCAGATAAATTTAAAAAACGAAAACCGTTTGTCATTGCTGGATATACTTTATCTTCATTTTCTAAAGCAATCATTGGTCTGGCAACAAGTTGGCCATTAGTTTTATTTTCAAGATTTTTAGACAGACTAGGAAAAGGATTGCGAACTGGTTCTCGTGATGCTTTACTTTTACAAAATACTAATGAAAAAAATAAAGGTTTTATCTTTGGCTTTCATCGGGCTTTTGACTCAGCTGGCGCAGTACTAGGACCAATTTTAGGATTAATTTTAATTTATCTCTTACCTAATAATTTACAGTTGGTTTTTTATTTAGCAACTATTCCAGGATTAATTGGTGTTATTTTATTAATGATTTTTGTTAAAGAAAAAAATGAATTAACTCCCTTAAAAAAACAAGAAAAATTTAATTTTTCTTTGAAAAACATCAATCCAAAAGTAAAATTATTTCTTTTTATCTCTTTTATTTTTGCTTTAGGAAATAGTTCTGATGCCTTTTTGATTTTGCGAGCTAAAAATCTTGGTTTAACTACTCAAATGGCAGTGATGGTATATGTTTTATACAATCTTATTCAAACTTTTTTCTCAACTCCACTGGGAAAATTATCAGATAAAATTGGCCATAAAAAAATGTATAGTTTTGGATTATTAATTTTTTCATTAGTTTATTTTTTCTTTGGATTTATTAATAAATCAATTTATCTTTGGATTTTATTTCCAATTTATGGCATATATATTGCGGCAACTGATGGAGTTTCTAAAGCTTATTTAGGTGAATTTATAAAAGAAAAAGAGGCTGGATCAGTATATGGTCTTTATCAGATGTTAATTGCTTTAGCATCTTTTTTCGCCTCATTTATCGGTGGAATTTTATGGAGCAAATTTAATCCCTCAATTACTTTTTATTTTGGATCACTAATGGCTTTTTTAGCTTTTTTAATACTCTCTTTATCAAAATTTTTAAAATCGATTTAAATTTACAATTGATTTTTTTAAAAAAAGTTATATAATCTAATAATTAGATTATCTAATTAAATTAAAATATGAAAAATAACAAAGCTTTACTAACAATTTTTTTAATTGTTTTTATTGATCTTCTTGGTTTTGGAATTATTTTGCCGCTTTTACCTTTTATCGCCGAAAAATATCAAGCTAATCCAGCTCAAATTGGTTTTTTAACAGCCACTTATTCCTTTTTTCAACTTTTAGCGGCGCCGGTTTTAGGCAGACTTTCTGATAGATACGGAAGAAAAAAAATATTAATTCTCTCTCAATTAGGAAGCGCTATTGGATATTTGCTTTTAGGAGTAGCTAATAGTTTACCAATTTTATTTTTATCAAGGATTATCGATGGTATCACTGGTGGCAACATCTCTATTGCTCAAGCATATATTGCTGATGTCACTGATAAAAAAAATCGCGCTCGCGGTATGGGCTTGATTGGAGCAGCTTTTGGATTGGGTTTTATCTTTGGCCCAGCAATCGGTGGCGCCTTGTCAAAAATCTCTTATTCTACGCCAGCATTTTTAGCAGCATTTGTATCTTTATTAACTATTATATCCACTTCTTTATTTCTTAAAGAAACAGTTAATTTAGAAAAAGCAACTCACAGCAAAAAAACTGAGTTTAATCTTGAGGAATTTAAAAAAATTTTGCAAATTCCAAACTTTGCGATTTTAATTTTGATTTTTTTTCTTATTAATCTAGCCTTTTCTTTAACTCAAGGTAATCTTGCTTTGTGGACAGAAAAAACTTTTGGATATGATGCTTCAAAAAATGGATTTATTTTTGCTTATGTTGGTATTTTAGCCGTATTAGTCCAAGTAATGTTTTTACCTTTTTTAATAAAAAAATTAAATGAAAGCGTTATTTTAAAAATCGCTGCTTTTAATCTATTTTTAAGCTTTTTACTGATTTTTTTGGCAAAAAATGAAATAGTATTTTATCTTGCTTTAACTTTTATGCCATTAGGCAATGGTTTAGCTAATCCTTCAATTCAAGCAATTGCTTCAGAAGATGTCAAAAAAGAAGAGTATGGCGGAACTTTAGGATTTTTACAATCAGCTGGATCATTAGGTCGAATATTAGGCCCAATTATTGGTGGTGAACTTTTTTATATTTTTGGTAAAGATATACCCTTTGGTTTTTCCGCCTTTATTTTATTTATAGTATTTTTAATCACTTTAAAAGCTTTTAAAAAATGAAATTTTTGTTCAAGTTAAAACAAAATCATCTCAACAAAAAGTTGAAAAAATTAGCGAAAATAATTTTAGGGTTTATTTAAAAAAAGCACCAGAAAAAAATAAAGCCAATGAAGAGTTAATCGAGGTTTTAGCAGAATATTTTAAAGTAAAAAAATATCAAATCTCTCTTATATCAGGTCAAACATCAAAAATAAAATCTCTAGAAATCAAAAATCTTTAATTTAAAAAATTAAAGAAACAATCACCTTTAATACTTGATAAAAATTTTCTTAATTTTCTAAATAAAAAAATCCAAGGAGAAAAATAAAAATAATTATTAATATTTTCAAATTTTTTATAAATTAAAATCAACAATTATTGGTAAATGATCACTTAAGTTATTATCAAAAATATATTTTTTATCACCTGTAAAACAATTAATTAATTTATTAAAAATATTCTTTGATACATATAAATGATCTATTTGATGAATAATTTTCCCATTTTTATTTCTATATGTTGGAACAATATCTTTATTTGTTTCCCTTAAACATTCTAATAAACCTAAAGAATACATTCTTTCAATTATTTCTTTATTTCCATTAATAACAATGCCATAATCTAATTTATTTTTTAATTGATATTCCTTATCAAAAGTTTCCGAACTATTAAAATCACCTCCAATAATCCAATTTTCATTAATATTAATAATCTCTTTGAGACCTGAATAAATTAATTCAGTAAGGCAAATTTTAGAATTATTTTTTAATTTTATTGATAAATAATCTTTGAAATCTAGCTTATCATTATCAATTGACCATGCGGGACTATGAAGAGAAATACAATTAATAATATCTGATTTGTATTTAATTTTTACATAAATATAATTTCCTAAATTTAATTTTAATTGTTTATTTATGGATTTATATTTGGATTTTAGTTCGATTTCTTCAGTTATTTCAAATCTAGATAATATTGCAGTTTTAAATTTTTGCGAGAAACCATCTTTTTTAATTGCGTTTTTTAAAACAAAATAATAATTATCTAAAAAATATTTGGGTAAATTAATAACTTCTTGCAAAAGAAGAATATCTGCTTTATATAACTTTATTAATTCCCAAATTAAACTATTTAAATTAGCTTGTCTTAAATTCCAAGTTAAAATTCTCATGATTATTAAAATTATTGTCAAAAAAAGATTTTTTTTGGTATTATATTAATTATAATCCCCTGTAGCTCAATTGGTACCTGCCTGCCGGCAGGCAGGGAGCAGGTCGCGTATAATAAAATTATGTATTATGTTTATGCAATAAAAAGTGAAAAAGACGGAAGAATATATGTTGGTTTAAGTTATAATTTAGAAAGAAGAATTTTTGAACATAATGCCGGTTATGTTTTTTCAACTAAAGGATACAGACCATGGAAATTAATTTATAAAGAAAAAGTAAAAGACAGAAAAGAAGCAAGAAAAAGAGAAAAATATTTTAAAAGTGGTTGTGGAAAAGAACTTTTAAAGTCAATTCCCCTGTAGCTCAATTGGTACCTGCCTGCCGGCAGGCAGGGAGCAGGTCGCGTATAATAAAATTATGTATTATGTTTATGCAATAAAAAGTGAAAAAGACGGAAGAATATATGTTGGTTTAAGTTATAATTTAGAAAGAAGAATTTTTGAACATAATGCCGGTTATGTTTTTTCAACTAAAGGATACAGACCATGGAAATTAATTTATAAAGAAAAAGTAAAAGACAGAAAAGAAGCAAGAAAAAGAGAAAAATATTTTAAAAGTGGTTGTGGAAAAGAACTTTTAAAGTCAATTCCCCTGTAGCTCAATTGGTAGAGCAGGTCGCTGTTAACGACAAGGTTCCAGGTTCGAGACCTGGCGGGGGAGCCACCAATAACTCACACCTACTCCCATTTCTGATTTTTTAAGTAATAATTATGAAAATGAAAATAAAATTATTAGTAATTTATCTACAAGATATTTAGGTTATTATGAGTAAAACTTTGTTTATTTACCATGAAAATTATTTAAAAAGGTCAAAAAAAACTTAAAATGCTATTTATTAAACTTTAAAGCAGCTAGTAAATTACTCAAAATAATGGGATTTAAAACAGAAATGGCAATATAATAAATAAAGATAAGTTAGTAAAAGTAAGTTTAGTTAAGTTTTATTTATAAGAAACGGGTAAAAATATAAAATATCAAGACGAGCTTCTTCAAAGGTAAAAAGGGCCAAAGGAAAAGAAAGAATTGGGATTTGGAGTATTAATTTTCTATTAATTCTGCCACTTTTTCTAAATAGTCAATAAGCACATCTATATCACTATATGAAATAAGCGGATTTCCAATCATAGCTTTTAATACTTTTACTCTTACACCATTGAAAGAATTCCCGTTTGCATAAATTGTAGTAGGTTTTAAAGCATAGATACCATCTTTTTCGATTTGCTTAATAATCTGTTCATTTATATCACTTGATTTTCTATCGTCTTCTCCAATATGGGAAAATAATACACTATTAAAATCATTTCTTTTAACAGGATAATAATAACGACTAGAAGCAATTCTTTCTAAAAAATAAGAGACCGTTTCATAAAGTTTGTCAACCAATTTACCAATACCTTTTACCCCCAAGTTTTTTAATAGAAACCAAAATTTTAATGTTTCCCAAGATTTGCTGCCAACAAAAGGAGTGATTCTTCCAAAATTATACATTTCATCTTCGTCCAAAAAATTTCCATGATCTTCACAAAGCAACCTTGTGGTTTTAGGATCCTTAAAGAGGAGAAAACTAAGCGGGTAAGGAACAAGAAGATCTTTATGGGGATCGGCGCTAATACTATCAAATAGGTTTATTCCCTGGAGCTTACTCCTCAAATTATTACTGAATGCTAAACAAAAACCATGGCAGGCATCAGTATGAAGCCAAATATCAGGATCAAAAGAATTCACAAGACGGTAGATATCAACAAAATTGTCAATGCTTACTGTTTTACTGTCTCCGGCGAAAGCAACAACTGCAAGAACTCTATTTCTTCCGCAAATTTCTAATTTATTTAATAGATCATTCAAATCATACTTAAAGTTTTTAGTTTCAACCTCTAGCACTTCGCCGATACCACCTAACCAATCTAAACTCCTTTTAATACTATAATGACTAATTCCTTTTGGAATAAATATGTATCTTCGACAATCTCCGTCTTTTAAAGTTTCAGATCTTTTTGAGGCGGCATAAAGAGCAACAGCATTAGAAAATGTTCCACCGACAGTTGACATACCTCCAACCTCGAAAATGTTTTTAGGAGCTTCTTCATAATTGTATCCGATGATATTTCTTAACCAATTAATTGTTTGAATTTCTAAATAAGTACCAGCAGGTGACCATTCGCTGGTCATCAAATTTTGATTAAGAAGTGATTTAAGAAAATCAGCGCCTATAGCAGCAACAGCGTTACCAGCATAAGGATATTCTAAAAAATTAGGACTAGAAAAATTTATACAGTATGGTAAAAACCGACTATTAAATTCATTTAGTACTTCTTCCAGTGGTAGGCCATTTTGTGGAAGTGGCTCTAGTGGTGTATTTATCGGAAATAGGGCATTTTTCTTACTAAATGGTTTTTGTTGAAGTTTAAAATCAATGCCAGCTTCAATAATTTTATAAAAAAAAGAAATAGCGCCTCCTTTCGTTTTATCGGTTAAGATTTCTAATTGCATACTTTCATTAATATCTTCTTTTATAGAATAATAGAATAATTATACCAAATTATATCTTATAATAAATAGCATGTGATATAATACTATTTATGTATAAAGTAGAAACTCTCTCTGGTGGATTACCATCTTTGGAAACACGAGTTCGTTTACCACAATCGTTTTCTTCTATTCCCGGCAGGGTGGAAATAGATACCGTTCCACTTCTAAATAAAGAGTCAAAAAAACAAATTAATCCCATCACTACCCTAATTCAAAATATTATAAGACATACGCGCTTCATAGGAAAAAACGGGAGGATTATTGTTCCTTGTTCATTTTCGGAATTAGGCCAAACTTCAAATTTGTCCTTAACTCCCAAAGAACCTCAGTACTTAAGCGATACTTCTATTGGGTCAATTTTGTTTATGCATGATATTCCAATATTGGGGATGGTTTCTGATTATCTGAGAGTAAGTCAAGCTTTTAATATTAAACCTAACGTAACTAGAGAAAAAGAGGAAGAAAAAAAGGGATCTTGGGCAGACGTAATTTCATCATTATTCCAACAATTTTTATTTTATGACGCTCAAAATAATATTATTAATCCTGAAAATATAGCAGTTGTACAGAACTCACTATTTGGGAGAATTTCCGGCGAGGAACTGTTTATATATAATCCTAATTCAAATCAATCATTTCTAGATGCTCTTTTTTTATATTTAGACACACTGTTTGAATTTGATTTTGAAAGATACACTGCTAAAGTGAAAAAACCAGATAGCTTAAATGTTTATATTGGTTCTGCTCAAAGAGCAATTACTCCATTTTGTTTTGCTAACTGTAAAGAAGGTTGCCGATTTTGTTATGTTGATCGAGGTTTAAGTTCGGTAGTTTACCCCAATAATTGGAGAAGAGATCTTGAAGAGATAAAAGAAATTTTGAAGGAGTATAATCCTGAGACAGGATTTGGTTTACCCCAATTGAGATTTGCCATGATGGATTGGGAACCAACTGAACATCCAGATTTTTTACAAATAATAAAAGAAATAGCTAGAAGAGATCCTAATAGCCAGATTCCCATTGTGACTCATGGAGGAAATCTTACAAAAGAATTATTGTCAGAAATTGCTAAAGACCCCTTATTAAAAAGACTTGTTCTTTTTCAAGTATCATTAAATAGTGCTGACCCTGAGCATCGTCGTGTAATTATGCCTGGAAAAGGAAATAATCCTCAACATCACGAAAATGCAATTGCTTCTTTAGCAATAATGCATGAGTTAGGTATTGCTTTTGATGTATCTCTTGTTGCTACTACCAACTGGTTGCCGATGGACGATATTCTTAACACTATTTCATTTGCAGATAGATACAAGCCTTACACTTATATTCGAGTAGCTTTGCCAACCGCTACCAAAGATCATCCAACCGAGATGCTTCTTTCTCTAGAAGAGTTAGCTTTTATTGATAAACAGATTGTAGCGTATCGTGATCAAGTAGAAACTCCAATTATTCTAACTGTGGGACTTCTTAATCGCTCCGGACTTGACGCAGAGGTGGAAGGAGTAGTAAGAGAATCACCCGCTTGGTATGCAGGCATGCGTCATGGGGGTAAAATAAGGGCAATAAATGGAGTATTACCTCGATCAAGAACAGAAGCAACTCTTATGCTACTTTCGATTTGGAGAGATATTCAAAAAGGACAAAAAACCGATTGTTTTGTGAGTTTTATTTTGCCAAATGGTTCGGAAAAGACGGTTAATCTTTCAGATTATCCTCAAAAACAACCACGTTTTTTAGGGGAAAAACCTGTGGGTGTATTTGGATTACTTCTCCATGATGATGTTGATTATGACATATTTAAAGAAATACACAATCAACAAGAAAAATATGGTTTTAAGCATCCCCTTATCATTACCAGTCAAGTGATGGCTCCTTTTTTTAATGAAGCCTTATACCGTCTTACGGAGGAAGAAGTAGTTTATAATCTAATGATCATACAGTCAGAAAATTATTTTTTTGGTGGTAATGTTTGTATTGCCGGGCTTCTTACTTTTACTGATATTTTAAGAACGCTTTGTGAAACTGATTTACCAGAAAAACCTGATGTAATATATATCTCTTCAGCTATGGTTTCACGAGGCGGATATGATCTTCAAGGATATCATTATCAAGATTTAGCCAGTTTATTAGGAATCCCGGTAATTCCACTTAAAGCTCGTACGGGATCCTTATAATTTTTTTAAAATATGGTAGAACAGCAGCAAATAAAAAATCAAGTTGAAAAAAGAGAATCCTCTTCTCTCATAATAGTAAGAAAAGAGTACGGATATGCTGGTATTTATGGAATAGGAGTTACGAAAGACCGAGAGATTTTTTTTATTTATGATAATACTATAAATTTACCATTAGGAGAAGGGGTTCGGTTAATTGAGAATCCGCCGGTTGAAAACGCCTTATCTTCTCCTATAAAGGTTTTTCTTGACCCATCTTTAGCATGTCCGCTTAACTGTCCATTCTGCTTATCTGGCGTTTCAGAAGCAAAAGAAAGAAAGCAAAGAATTCCTTCAATACCTAAAAAAGAAATTGAGCAAATTAATAAACAACTAATACAAGCAGGAGTACTGCAAGTAAAAATAGGTGGAGGAGAACCATTTATTTATCCTCATTTTTGGGATACTTTAATTCAGCTAGGGAGCGCAGGGATTATTCTTTCCACTAGTACCTCTGGCATTACTCTTAATGATCCTACTCTTTTACCCAAAGATAAAATTGAGATTTTAAGAAAGTATGGAGTAAAAATTTCAATTAGCGTGGATGGTGAGCCTACATACCATAATCGAATCCGTGGTAAAGATAATCTTCTCCAAACTGCTCTTTTGGGAAGACTTAGGCTTCTTGAAGAGGGAATTAAACCTGCAAAAATTGAGCTACGCGCCACAATTACTAATACGCTGGAATCAATGACCCAAATTGAATATTTAAATAGATTATCACAGGAATTAAATACTCGTTTACGTATTCGTTTAGCTCTCCCTTCAGGAAGCGCTACCGTTAATGGAGTAGCTGTAATTTATCCTAGTAGACAATTTTGGTCATTCTATAATGAACTACGTCAATACGCAGAAGATAATCCCTTGATACACGTTGAAGAAATTGTTAGGTTTGATAAACCTCCTTATTTAAAAACTGCTCTTGATTGTGGTGCAGGAACAAGATCGGCTTTTATTGATGTACATGGAAATTTTATGCCGTGCGGTTTTATAGACGAACATTTTCCTGTTCCACCTCATAATCTTTTTACCGAAGGAAAATCCATTCTTGAATTATGGCAAAGGGGAAAAGCTTTTACCGCAGTTCGTTCATATCTAAAAGAAGAAAATGAAAAAAATCCCTGCGGTAAATGTGGTTTTGTCCATTCTTGTCAAGGAGGTTGTCCTGCTATTCGTTTAAGCGCACACACAAAGTCTGACCCTCGCTGTCCTAAAGAAAAACAAGTATATATACCAATAGAAGTAAATATTGACGGAGAATGTCGAAGAATAACTTTTGCTAATCTTACTACTGGGTCTTTATTATTATATCAACCACCCGAAACCCAAGAGCCTTATGTTGTTTTTACCGGGGAAATCGATGATGGAAAATTAATATTAAAAACACCAGGCGGAAAAATGAACGGAGAGATGGATAAAACTTTATCTGATACTTCGCGAAGAGAGATTAAAGAAGAACTTGAAATTGATGAAAGCGAATTACAGCCTATTCCGGTAGAAAAAACTCAACTAATAGTAAATAGTGATAGAAAAGGATTAGAAAAAGTGGACTTTACATTTCTTAATGATCATTTAGATTGTCGAGAAATTCCTTTAGCTATAATAATTGAAGATAACGCTTTAATTATCGTATATAATTATATGACAAGCAAAAAACCAGTTCCAACATCAGATAGTCCTTTTGTTATTTTAATACCCCAAAGTTGTCTTTCAGCTATACCTAATATAAAAACATTAGAGGATCTTAATAAAATAGGAGCTATCTTCACTCAAGATTCTATCGATCTATCGCTACCGGTATTACCCGTTGGAACCGCGGCCCAAATAGTTAAAATAATTAATAAAAATAGTTATGTCGGTGGAAAATAGACCAGAAATTTTACCACAAAGTTCTATTTTAGGAATTTTTGCCCATCCTGATGATGAAAGTTTTGCCGCAGGCGGTTTTTTCTCTTTTGCTTCAAGACTAGGTTCTTCTGTTTATATGTTCACCTTAACATCAGGAGAGGCTGGAGTAAATTACTCTCCAGTATCAAGTAAAAAAAGCTTGCAAGAAATAAGAGAAAACGAATTAAAAGCAGTTTGTGAAATTATGGGTATTCCGTTAGATTCAATATTTTTAGGACATTTGCCAGATGGTAAATTGTGCGATAGAAAAGAAGAGATTGCTTCTTTAGTAAAAGAAAAAATTTTTCGATTAAAACCAGCTATCGTTGTAGCAATGCATCCTAATTCTACTACTCACCCAGACCATAAAACTATAGGCGAGTTTTTAATCCAATTAAAATTAAAAGGCGATCCTGAGACTCAATTTTTATTATATCTCCAATTTCTTCCTAATAAATATACTCCTACAAACGGTGAAGAAATCTTTATTTTAAAATTAGACCAAGAATTATTTGATAAGAAAAAAGAACTAATTAGTCAACACCAATCTCAACAACCTGATATTGACAGAATTTTACCTAATCTTTTACAAGAAGAATATTTTATTATTTTCAGATGAAAAATGAGAAAAGAAGATTTAAACTTTTTTAATATGAAAGAGTTATTATTATCTGTTGATCTTACCACCGGGTGTCTTGTTCAAGACGAAAAGGGAAGGTTAGTTTTTTTAGCCCAGGAAAAAGATGATTGGACAAGGAAAGATAATGTTATTCGCATTCCTTTTGGGGGAATTGGTGGTAAAGTAGAAGTCAATGAAACCCCCTTAATCGCTCTTAAAAGAGAAATAACCGAAGAGATTACTGGTGGATTACAAGTAGAGACAGCAATAGGAAATATAACATTTTGTGATAATTTAGGAAATTTTCTCCCAAGTAATTTAGATTTTAATGAATTAATTAAGAAAAGATTTCCAGATGATATTAAACCACAATTAATAATAGCTAACATTTATAACGACACTAACTATCCTAATTTTAGACCTTCTTTAATAGGGGTTTATCGAGCGACTTTCCGTGGAAGTATTAGCCCTGCTGGTGAAAATCCTTATCTTCTCTATCTTCCTTATCCTTTATTAATATACGAATATAAACAAGGATTTAATCTAAATGATATAATACAACAAGGAGGAAAAATAACAGCAAATCCAGATCTAAGACAACAACTTTCCTCTTTGCTAGTTAGTTTTTTTCCCATCGGAGATGCGAGAGTTTTAGCTATTTTAGGTGAAAGAGGAATTTTTTTTAGGTAACTTCATCGAAATTCTTAAAAATCAATGAAAATAACTTTAATTTAACCCATTTATTATTGTAAAAATAAGTTGTTTTTGTGATTTTTCATTCTGGGAAGGAAGCGAATATAAGTTATTCATTGTTCTAATTATAAAAAACTAAATGTTACAATTAAATATTGGCTTAAATTTAATTAAAGAAAAGAAATTTTTTAAAGACAAAAGATCGATATTAAATTCTAATTGTTTATTTATAAATAAGTCTTTTAGGGGGAGCAATAAAAATAATCTTTCATTTTATAAACCTTTCAAAATATAAAAACTTTTGATACATATATGAACCTGTTATTTTTTTGAAAATATTTTTTTCTGCTAAATCAGTAAAATAATTTGCCACATCAGAAAGACAAGAAAAACAAATCCAGTAATATAAATCATTATTAAGTTTTATTTTATTTTTAGCTACCTGATTGTAACTTTCAAAAAAAACATTAAAAATATCTTCCCAGTGTTTTTTTGCCCCATCTGGAAAAGACCACTCACAAAGAGAATGAGCAAGATCCTTTATTGCTGGACCTTTACAAGACCAATCAAAATCAAGAATCGCAGATACCTTATCGCCCTTATAGAGAATGTTTCCAGGTCGATAATCATTGTGGATTAAATATTTATTGTTTTTATTTTTATTTACCCAGGTTTTATAAAATTCAAGTTCATTTATAAATTTATCTCCGCCCTCTGAAAATTTGATAAATTTATCTTTTATTTTTAAAGCACGATTAATTTCAGTAAAAATATTTCTTTTTCTAGCAATTTTAATATCTGCGACATAGCTAACATTATGAATTTTAGCCAATTCAAATGCAGCATTTTTTACTTTTTCTAAATCTGGTTTTTTATCATAACTTATTTCTAAAGATTTACCTTCAATAAATTTAAATATTACAATAACTGATTTTCTAAAGGTAAAAAAAGTTTTATTATTAACTGTTTTTATTATTTGCGCAACAGGTATATTTTGTTTTGATAAATAATCTAACCAATTTATTTCAAAAAAAATATCTTTTCTTAAATCTCTTTTACTAATTCTTGCTATATATTTTTTATGATTATTTTTTATTAGATAAACTTTATTATCAGGACTTTCTCTTATAAGTTTAAAATTAGTTACACTTATATTGTATTTGTCTCTAATTTTTTTTATTATCATATTATTTTGTATAAATTAATTATGCCAATAAAAATACATAAAATAAAAATTAATTTGAAAATAATTTTTTCAGGTGTTTTTTTGATTATATTTCTCTACTTTTTATTTTCATTTTTCTACACTCAATACAAATACTCTTTAATTAAAAAGTTAAATCCTAATGTACAAATTAGTTATTTTAAAAAATATTTAGGAGAGCCTGTTATCATCAATTTTTCAAAAAATAATCAACAAAAAGAATATATTTTTATTGATAAACATTTTTATACTCAAGCAATAACTGATAAAAATGATAAAGTTTTAGGTTTTTTTATTACCTTGAAGGACAAAAATTTTAATCCTCAAATTAAAAATCAAGTTTTCCAAATCACTCTTGGTAAATCAACTTTATATGATATTGCCAAAAACTATCAACCAGAAAAATGTCTTGGTTTTTTAGGTAATACTGCAAGAAGTTATTACTTTGAAGAATACTATTTTGGAAGAATAGGAAAATATTTAAAATATGTTTTTGGTTATAATGACGCTGGATTTTATGATGAAAAAAATGATCTTTCTTTTTTAATAGGTAAAACAAAAAATACTAACAATTTATGCAAAAATCTAAAAAATAAAAACACAAAAAATATCATTATTAATACTTATGGTGTATTAATGGATAACAATCTAGAATTTGAATACGCAGTAGATAAAAATATCGTGGATTTTGATTTTTAATTTAATATAATTAATTTATGAAAAAAAATCTTTTATTATTTTTTATTATACTATTATTTTGTTTCTTTTCTTTTTTTGCTGGTTATTTTTCTTATGAAAAATTAAATACTTCCTTAAATAAAAAAAATGATTTATTAAATAATAAAAATATTATAAAAGAACAAAAACCTACATCCTTTACTTTAATTATCTCTCCTTCACCAACTATTACTCCAGATGAATGTCTAGGTAAGAATTTATATTTAGATCCTCATGGAGCCTATAAATTTTGTTATCCCAAAAATATGGTTATAAAAAAAGATTACTCTATAGGTTACCCACCAAGATATATACTTAATAGAAAAATTACTTGGGGTATAAGTAGTATTTCTTTGGAAGAAAATAATTGTAGAGGTGACTGTCCTTTAATAAGAAAAGAAGAAACTAAAAATATTGGTAATTACACAGTAAAAAAATATTCTGTTGAAGTTGGTGCAATTGGAGGCAATATTCCAAGTAAAAATATTACATATGAAATTAAAATTCCTAATAAATCTGATTATTTTTTTATTGGTATTTCAAATATAGAAAAAGATATATCATATGAAGAATCAATTACATATTACCCAATAGAAGAACCAATGCCAGAAATACCCTTAGAACAAGAAAAAATATTAGAAGATATTATTTTAACTTTAAAATTCTTATATAATTAAAATCAAAAATCTTAGCTTTTTGTTTAGAACATAAACGTAAAAAAATAAGAGTTAGAATTTACTAGCCAAATTTCTATAAAAAATATAATATTTAATCAAATATTACTTAAAAGAATGAATAACTCTATTTTTTATAAGTGCTTGTCTTAAGGCATCAATCCAAATTAAACTTCTTCTTTTTGCCTCTGATCTTAAATAATGCATACCCACTGCTAGATCTTCAAGAGAATGAATCTCCATATTTTTTATTTCTAATTTAGTTATTTTTGGTTTATCTTGTTTAAGTAATTCATAATATCTTGGTCTAGTTAATTCATAATCATCTCCTGCAACATATCCATATTTTTCAATTAATTCAGATTTTGATATTTTTCCTTGTTTATAATTATCCCAAGCAAGTATTGCATGTGTATACCAATCAATATCTCGAACTCTATTATGAATACGACTTAATATTTCTGTTTGTTCTTCAGGTTTTTTATTATTTAACAAAATAAAAACTATATATTCACCTATATAATCAACTGCAATAAGGTTTGGCCATACAATATCGTGTAATATTTTTTCTATTTGTTCTTGTTCGTTTGAAGTAATTAAAGGAATTTCTTCCACATAACTTTTAGCTCTATTGTAGGTTTGTTGATTATTTATTAATAATTTACTTTGTGCCCAAATAGCCTGAAAAGTTGATAATATTGTATTAATATTTATTTTTCTAAAATCAATAGTTAAAACATAACTTCCATTAATATTTTTATAATGATAAATTGTCTTAGAATACATCACCCTTTCTTCAACTAAAATATCAACCTTAAGACCTTTTATTTTATCCCATTTTAATAAAGGATGAGAATCTTCAGCATATGGCCAACCAATTTTTGCTAATGCAAGACCAAAAGATGATTTACCGGTAAACCAAATGTCTAAATATTTTCTGGTTATTAACGATGGATTATGAACAATTTCTGCCAAATCTGAATATCTATATATTTTATTTATATTTTTTGACATTATAATTAAAATAAAAAAAATATTTATAAAAAATTTTATATAAAATAATTAATATATGTTAATTATATTATTAAAAATACTTATTTTAGTGTTTTTATTTATTTTTCCTACTAAAACACATGCAATCGTAGTCTTGCCAGGCATTATTTTAGTTCCATTAGTCAAATTAATTGCTGTTATAGTTGGCGCATTTAGTGTACCACTTACAAGTATGGGATTTCTTATTGGAAAAATTACAAAAAAATATAAATCTATGTTTATTATTTCTCTACTATTAATATTATTAATAGGGGTATTTGCTGCAATTATTTTAAAAATTTTATATCCAAATAATCCTTGGTTTTAATAATGTATATATTCACCTTTAAGATTGTTAACTTCGCCTATTCCACTACTCATATACCAATTATATGAATTATTTGGAGCCTTATTAATATAATCATTAGCAATAAAATTAATTATTTTATTTAATGGCGAGCCTAATTCTATATTATATAAATGAGGCATTTTATTATTATCTATATCTACTTTTACTTCAAATGTTTTAGTTACTGATCCATCATTTTTAACAACCACCCCTAATTGATGTGTTTTATATATATCAGTTGGATTATTGACATAAGTTGAATCAACATGATAAAAATTGCCGTTTTCATCCCAAAAAACAAGCCAATAAGTAGTTAAACCAAGTGGAGTATCATAAAATTGAATTTCTTTTGAGTTGTTTGAATAAATTCTGGTATATAAAATTTTTGATGGATAAAAAACTCCATTTATTATCAAATCACCCTCACTTGTTGACATAAACTTTGTATACCCAGGCAAACTTCGAATAGTAATATTATTAGTGATAGTCTTAGTATCAAAATCAATAATATTATTATCAATTTTAATAGTTCCTACAACATTTTGTTTTAATACTCGAGATTCATCAATATTAATATTCCATTTATTAATAATATTGTTAGTATAAATAGCTGCTGTATCATAATGTTTATATGTTGTTTTTCTTATCCAATTTTTACCATCAAAATAACTAACTCGTGTATTTTGATTAGATCCAGAATCAACTTCTTGGCGAGTAATAGTTGCCACAATTATTTTATTAGGTGTACTATTAGTAATAGCTATCAAAGTATCCTCGAAATATTGTTTATTTTTTATATATAAACTATTATTTTCTGGTTTTTCTTCAATAAAACTATTTGTTTGAGTAATAGTAATAGGTTTTGGAATAGAAGTTGGACTAATAATAGGTTTAAAAGATTGATTATTTATGCTAATTAATTTTCCAAAATATAATCCTCCAACAAAAGTAGAAATAATACTTAAAAAAAATAATATAATCCCAATAAAAATATATTTTTTATTTGTTGGCCTTTCTATTGATTCACCAGAGATTTTATTTTCTTTTTCCATCTATAAAAAATAGTATATTGAGCAATATATTATTTTTAAAATATATAATTAAAGCAAAAATAACCCCGCCTAAGACGGCGGGTTTTTAAAAAATTTTAAAAATTCATCTTTTACCGCTTGGGAAGATTAAAAAATTTTAATTTATTTAGTTTTAACAGGAATTCTTTTTGGTTTAGCTGCCTCAGCGATTTTCGCAGTAATTGTCACAACACCATTCTCTACTTTTGCCTCTAAAGTTTTTTCATCAACTGCTCGAGGCAAAGTAGTGGTGTAATCAAATGAGGCAACTCGATCCATTCGGTAAACAACTTTTCTTTTTTCTTTTTCCTCTTTTTTCTCTTCCACTTTAGCTCTAATTCGAAGTACTCCATCCTCAAAAGTGACATCAACTTTATCTGCAGGCACTCCTGGAACAGCAGCTTTAACAACAACTTGATCATCTTCTTCATAGACATCAAGTCCTTCAGTCATTGTTAATTCTGGTAGATCCTCTTCATCTTCCCAAGCAAAAAATGGTTTTAAAAAAGAGCGAGTAAATGGATCAAATCTCACTATGGCCATATCTATTCACCCCCTTTCATTTTTTAGCAAACTTATAATAAGACTGCTAATATATTAGCAGTATAATATAAAGTCTGCTAATTTGTCAAGGGGTAATTTTGAATAAATATTAAAGAAGAAAATTATCTATAGAAAACTGGTTTTTCTTTCTGAGGCAGAACAAGACTCATTTTTCTATCTTTAAGAGAGATTCTCTCTACATAAGCTTTAATTTTTTGACCAATCTTAATATTTTCATCACCTTTAAGTTTTGAAATGTGAATCAATCCCTCAACTCCTGGTTCAAGTCTAACAAAATAACCATATTTTTCTTTTCTAACAACCTCTCCCTCAACTTCTTTATCTTTTGGATATTTTTCTTCAATCTTTTCCCAAGGATCAGGAGTTAATCTCTTTAAAGAAAGATTAAGTTTTAGATCTTTTTCATTTTTCTCGACAACATAAACATCAATTGTCTCACCAACTTTTACATAAGCAGCTGCATTAGTAACTTTCTCCCAAGATATTTCTGAAATATGAATTAACCCCTCAACTCCATCAACTTCACAAAACACTCCAAACTCTGATGCTCCTAAAACTTTAGCTTTATATACTTCTCCTTCTTTTATTGAATCAAATTTTTTCTTCAAATCTTTTTGAGAGATTTTTAAAGCTGAAGCTTTTTGAGAAACTACTAGACGATTTTTTTCTTTATTAACTTCTAAAATTTTTACCTTAATTTTTTGTCCCATTAATTTTTCTGGTTCATGAATAAAAGGCTCTGTCAATTGAATTTTTGGAATTACACCACGAATTCCCATAAAATCAACAAAAACTCCACCTTTTCCATACTCGCCGCAAACAACTTCTATCTCTTCCTCTTTTTCTTTTTTCTCTTTTAATATTTCCCATTTACCTTTTTCAAAAAATTTTCTTAATGAAACAACTGGATAACCATTTTTTGATTCCTCACTAATGATTTTTACTTGAATTTTGTCACCTGGTTTTAAATATGGAAGATAAGTCGAGACCTCTTTAATCTCTAATTCTCCAAGTTGAGCATAAGCTTTAGCACCAATATCAAAAATTATTCCCTTTTTAGACAAAGACACAATCACCGCTTCAACTTCTTTTCCTTTTTTTAAAGTTGGCGGTTGGTATTTTTTAAGAAGGATATCCATTAAATTTTCTGTAGTTTTTGTTTCGGTCTTCTTTTTTGTCATAATAAAAAAATCTCTCCTTATCTATATATAATATCAAAAAAATAAAAAAATACAATGATAATTATAATTAATAATGAATAATGAAAAATGAAAAAAGAAAAGTAATTGAGTAATTAAGAGAAAAAAATAAAATTTGTCTTGATAAGACAATGCCCTGTCACTACATTAATTTATTCAAATATTTATTATTGATTAAAAATTTATTATTTGTTTATTTTTATATTGTCTTGATAATCCACAGGCGACCGCGTAGGTCGAATTGGAAGTTTTGACTTTTGAATTTTTAATTTTAAATTTTAATTTATATTAATGTTATAATTTCTTTATGATTTTTGTTTATTTTTTAATCTGGAGAATAATTGATTTTTTTATAATACTCGCTTCAGAAAAATTTATTCCATACCTTGGATTTTTTCCATATGGTCAAGAATTAGAAAAATTTTTATTACCAAATTTTTTAACAAAACTGGCTAATTTTGATGGGATTCATTATCTTTTAATTGCTAAAAATGGTTACTCTCAATTTGAACAAGCATTTTTTCCTCTTTATCCTCTTTTAATAAGATTGTTTAGTTTTTTTATAAAAAATGAATTATTAACTGGAATTTTGATCTCAAATATTAGTTTTTTAATTGGTCTTTATTTTTTAAAAAAAACTTTTGAAAAAGATTTGCTACTTAATACTTACTACTTACTACTTTTTATTCTTTTTTTTCCAACTTCTTTTTATTTTGGCGCGGTTTATACCGAAGGACTTTTTTTTCTATTTTTTGTTCTAACGCTCTATTTCTTAAAAAAAGACAGTCTTTTTAAAGCTTCGCTAGTATCTTTTTTTGCTAGTTTAACAAAACTTATTGGAGTTTTTCTTGTTATTCCAATTATTTTTAAAATAATTTCAAGAATAAACTGTATAAATATCAAAAAAAATTTAAAACTATACGTTATAAATTATAATTTATACGTTATACTTCCAATATCTGGTCTTTTTTTATACTGTTTTTATTTATGGAAAACCACTAGTGATCCATTAATGTTTTTAAATGCCCAACCAGCTTTTGGTGCTAATAGATCAAATCATATAATAATTTTACCTCAAGTTATTTGGCGTTATTTAAAAATATTTTTTACTGCCTCTTTTAATTTTCAGTATTTTATCTCTCTTATTGAATTTTTAATTTTTTCATTAGTTTTTGTTATTTTGCTTTTTGATCTTAAAAATTTAGTTTTAATTAAAAATTTTAAATTAAAAATTAACAATTACTTTTTATTATCTTTAAATCTTTTTTCTTTTGCTAATTTAATTTTGCCAACACTTACCGGCACATTTTCTTCAATTCCTCGCTATAGTCTTTTTTCAATATCATTTTTTATTTATTTAACAAAACTAAAAAATTTATTTTTAAAAATCTTCTTGTTAATAATTTTTATAATTTTCCATATCTTATTATTAGGATTTTTTAGTCAAGGATATTTTATTTCTTAAAATGAAAAAACTATCATATTTTCAAAAAGCTAAAGACAAAGGCATTGGTTTTTCTAATTTTAATGAAAAAAACAATGAATTTTTCTTTTATTTATTTTTAATTTTTATAATTGTTTTTTCATTTCTAATTTTTAGTCGTTTATTTGAGTTAACAATTATTAAAGGTAATTATTATCTCAACCTTTCAGAAGATAATCGATTAAAAGAGTTTTTAATTGAACCAGAACGAGGAGAAATCGTTGATAGAAAGGGTTTTACTATTGTTAAAAACCAACCACCAAAAATTAACATATCAATAAATGAAATTATTAAAAATCAAGAAAGAATAACATCAAAACGTCTATACATTTATCCTGAAGAAACCGCTCATTTAATTGGTTATATTCAAGAAGCAGATAAAAATGATTTAAAAAATGATGTTTGTTTAATCAAATTAAAATCAGGTGACAAAATTGGAAAAAAGGGCATTGAAAAACTTTTTGATTGTCAACTTCGAGGTCAACCTGGAAAAAAACTTATTCAAGTTGATGCTCGAGGTAATTTTTTGAAAACAGTCGCTATCATTCCTCCAATAAAAGGAGAAAAAATCCAACTATCAGTTGATTTAGAACTACAAAAAAAAGCATATGAGTTAATAAAAAATAAAAAAGCTGCTATCATTGCCAGCAATCCAAAAACCGGAGAGATCCTTGCTCTTGTTTCTTCTCCATCTTTTAACCCTCAAGATTTTGAAGAAAAAAATTATCAAGTAAAAAATTATCTTGAAGATAAAAATCATCCACTTTTTAATCGAGCTACCGAAGGAGTTTACCCACCTGGGTCGTTATTTAAATTAATAGTGGCAACAGCAGCATTAGAGGAAAAAGCAATTAATGAAAAAACAGAGTTTGAAGATAAAGGTATAATTAAGGCTGGTACTTTAAATTTTGGTAATTGGTATTTTTTACAATATGGAAAAACTGAAGGAATAGTTGATGTTGTTAAGGCAATTAAAAGATCAAATGATATTTTTTTCTATTTGGCCGGAGAAAAAACTGGGGTAGAAAAAATTAAAAAATGGTCAGAAATTTTTGGTCTAGGTAAAAAAACTGGTCTTGGAATTGAAGAAGAAGAGGGATTAGTTCCATCAATTTTTTGGAAAGAAACTGTTCTTCATGATCGCTGGTATACTGGTGATACTTACAACCTTTCTATTGGTCAAGGATATTTACAGACTACGCCTCTTCAAATGAATTTTGTCAGTAGTGTTTTTGCTAATAATGGAGTTTATTGTCAAGGAAAACTTTTAAAAAATGATCCTTCAAATTGCAAAAAATTACCAATTTCTCAAAAAACAATTGATCTTATTCGCGAAGGTATGAAACAAGCTTGTTCAATTGGTGGTACTGGTTGGCCATTATTTAACTTTAAAATTAAAAGTCAAAATAAAGAAAAAGAAATTCAAATCGGCTGTAAAACTGGTACGGCTGAATCTCATGCTGTCTCAGGTCTACCTCATGCTTGGATTAGCGCTTTTGCTCCATATGATGATCCAGAAATAGTCTTAACGGTTTTAGTTGAAGAAGGTGGGCAAGGATCTGATGTTGCCGGACCAATCGCCCGTGATCTTTTAAAAACTTATTTTGAAAAAACAGAGTAAAAATTTAGCTTATTCAATCAATTTTTTTTCCTCCTCAGAAGCAATCACTTGGAAACCAACATGAGAATGACCAGCAAAAAACAATCCTTCACCAACACCCGCTTGAAGCAAAAAGTGTTTTTCACCACCTGTTAAATAAAAAACTTCAGAAATTTTTTCCACTGCAGCAGTTGACTGTTTTAAGATTATTTGAAGGGATGAATTAGTAATAATCGCTTTTCCTTCATCAGTTGATAAAAAGTCCTCAACATCTTGAGTGATAGTTGTTAATCCAAATTTATATTTTCTAGCTCTTTTGGCAAAAGAATATAGATACGCACCAGAATCTTTTTGTTTTATCAAATACCAAGCCTCATCAACCACTAAAATCCTTCTTTTTGGATCACGACGGACTTTGTTCCAAATATAGTCCAAAATAATATACATTGCCACTGGTCGTAAATTCTCCTCAAGATCTCTAATTCCAAAAACTGTAAATTGATTTTTAATATCAAAATTTGATCTTTGATTAAAAATACCAGCAGCTGATCCAGAAACAAATTTTTCCAGTCGATCAGCTAATTCTTTTGCCTCAGGTGTCTCCATACCAATCAAAACTTTATACAAATCTTCAAGCAAAGGCGGTTCATTGGCAAATGTCTCTGGATCTTGAGTAATCCCCTTAGCTTTATAAGTCATCACTAAAGCTCGATCAAGTAAAGCATCTTGAGATGGAGTTAATTCTCCCATAATCACTCTCATTAATGAATGTAAATCTAAAATTTTATTGGAAAGCTCATCTGGACCGGCATTGGTTTTTTCTAGATCAAAAGGATTAATCTTATACTGAGATGAGGTTGAAAAAACAATAAACTCACCTCCCATCGACTGAGCTAGTTTTTGATACTCGTTTTCCGGATCAATAATTATCACCTCAACCCCCATCATTAATAATCGTAAAGTCTCAAGCTTAACCAAAAAGCTTTTTCCGCCTCCTGACTTACCTAAAATCACTGAGTTAGAATTTTCAAGGGTAAATCGATCAAAAATAATTAGTGATCCATCGTGCTCATTAACTCCATATAAAATCCCCTCATTTCTTGTTAAAGAAGCAGTAGCAAAAGGAAAAGTCATCGCCAAAGATGTTGTATCCATATTGCGCCAAACTGAAAGTTTGTCATAAAAAAGAGGTAAAGTTGATTTAAAGCCCTCCTCCATCTCTAAAGTCGCTTGACGAGCAATAATTAAAAGCGAGGACAAAACTGAATCAACTTCTTTGGTTAATTGATTTAACTCTTCAAGACTCTCAGCAGGAATGGTAATATAAAGACCAAATTGAAAAAATCTTTCTGCTCCTTTGGCTAGCTCTGCTTGAAGCGCCAAAGCATCATCTAAAGCTACTTGAATTGTTGGATCAACCACTTTTCCCGCTTTAATATCATTTTCAATCGTTGCTTCCATCTCAGCAATTTTTCGCTTCAAATCCTCTAAAACATTTTTTGACTCAGTTGGATAAATATACATTGAGATATATAAAGGATGATCAAAAGTAATCAAAGAATAAAGCCAATTAGCAGAAACATAGCGTGGATAACCAACAACATATAGTGTCCGATAAAATTTATCATCAATTTTTATGTGATTAAAATCAACCTCAACATATGATGGTGCAATAATATCTTTAATTGATATCATACCTTTTGCTAAAGTTTGAGCCAAATTAGAATTAGTTGATTGAGTAGTATTATTTTTATTACTGGTGGAAAATAAATTAAAAATGTTCATATTTTTTAAATTTGTGTCATAATTACATCAGTATAACTTTCAATTGGCGCTAGTCTTCTACCAGTTGAGGTTGGATTATAAAGATTATAAAAAAGCTCCACTAATTGTTGACCTGACAGAACACTGGCTTGTAACCCAATTTTTGATAAAAGACGAATCAAATTATCTCGTTTTGGATAAAGAGAAGTTTTAGCCCTTGAAATAACATAGTCTTTATTCAAAGATCCAGGATTAGCACCAGAAATTCCTAACTCAAGTGGTGAAAAAGGCACAACAAAGAAAAATCTTTTTTCCAAAACAACATTTTTTTTAACTATATTTTTTATAAACTCTTTGTAATTTACTAGTTGAGTCTTTAATAAAGGATTGTTTTGATTATTAATTTTTCCATCAAGATAATCAAGATAAGCAGAAATATCCATTTTTTTTGACAAAATCAAAATTTGTACTGGAAAAGATAAAGAATTAAGTAAACTAGCATAAGAATAAATCATTGATGTTTGCTCTTCTTGAGCCAGCAACCAAAAATTAACCGCCCCAACCTCAATCACTACTGAAGCCGAATAATCTTTCATTAAAATAACATCGTCTTTTATCTCTTCAATCTCAATAAAAGATTGTGTTGAGGCCTTAATTGGTGATGTTGGTTTGTTTATTGACATAAGATTTAAAGCAACTCTTTTGATAAAATTTCTATTGGTTGATTATTGATATTTTCTACTCTAATTTTCATTTTATCAAAAAAATGAACTTGTTTTGGATCTTTTATCTCAAGGACATATTCTCCAGTTGGAAAAGGATTATAGCTTAAAAAAACACCATGACTATTAGTTTTAAAAATTCTTATTGGGGTTGAGCTTTCATCTTTTTTTACATAAATCAATATACCGGCTAATGGCAGTTTTTTATAATTTCTCACCACTCCGGTAATAAACGGTTGTTTTTGAGAAGTAATTGTTGATGGTTGAGATGGTTTTTGAGAGATGGTTGCAGATGATTTTTGAAGCATCTTAAACTCATCTTTACTATTTAAGATATTAATTACTGCTTGTTTTTTATTATTAGTTTGTCCTTGATTTTTACTCGCTAAATAATTATTTAGCTTTTTTTGAGCATCAAGATAGTTTTGAGCAATCTGTTGAGATGATGAAACAATATCAACTAAAATTTTTGGCGGTTTATTTTGTTTTTTATAAAAATACTGGGTTGGCGATGTTAATCTTTTTATTAAATTTTTTAACCAAATATCCATTGACCGATCATTAATTGGCACAAATACAAAAGCCACTCCTCCAGCAGCAACTAAAAAAGCAAAAAAATAATTTAAAAATGGAATTGGGGTTAAATAATAAACAATTAATGTTAAACCAGTAAAAACAAGCAAATAAACAAACTGTTTAACAGTTAAAAAACCAATTAGTTTAAACTCAAAAGTAGTTATCTGACGTGGTATTGGATGCTGTTCCATAGTATTTACAACCTTGCTCTTTGAGCAATCTCTGCCTCAACTAACTCTTTTGGTCGACCATACCTTAATCTTGATAGTTGAATAATAGCTTGAGCAACTTTTTCATTAGCTTGTGCTTTGTATTTTTTATAATCTTTTGTTAAATCAACAGAAAATGGTGGTACTGGTTCATTATCAACAATTGTTTTCATATAAACATGAAACCGTTCAATATTAATCAAATCTGATTCGCCAAATATTGGTTGATATTCTCTTTGAATATATGAGGCATCAGTAACACCAACACGAAAGGTAATCAAAGTACCAACATTACCAAAAACCGCATTTTTTACTTCCTCATCCATCTGACCAATAAACTGATTGGCAACAGTTAAATTAAGATGATATTTTCTTGCCTCAGATAAAATAGTGGCAAAATCAGGTGTAGCAAAATTCTGAAACTCATCAACATAAAGAAAAAAATCACGGCGTTTTTCTTCAGGTATTTCTTGTCGACTCATTGCCGCAATTAATATTTTTGGGATTAACACTAATCCTAAAAATGATGAGTTTTCCTCACCTAATTTTCCTTTTGATAGATTGATAAGAAGAATTTTTCCTTCATCCATCACCTTTCTAAAATCAAAAGCGCTTTTTGACTGACCGATGATATTTCTCATCGTCTTATTGGTAACAAAACGACCGAATTTTGAGACAATATAATCCAAAACTTCACTTTTATGAAAGTCAGAAGTTTGAGCAATCTGATCTGTCCAATAACGACGAACAATTGGGTCTTGAACTTTTGGTAGTAATTCTTGAACATATTTTGGATCAGTTAATACTCTCACCACCTCAACAAAAGTTGTTCCTGGTTCACTCATCACTGTCAACATCGCGTTTCGAACTGCATGCTCAAATCGCGGACCAATAATACCAGTTCTTTGAGGATCATAAAGCTTATACATCAGATTAATAATTGAGGTGGTTAAAAAGTGCTTTTGTTCCTCAGTATAAGCTTCAAGAAGATTTAATCCCATTGGTCTTTCTGTGTCTGAAGGATCAAAATATATTACATCCTCAGCTCGTTGCGGCGGAATAAATTTAATAATATTGTCAATTAAATCTCCATGAGGATCAATCACACAAACTCCATATCCAGCTTTAATATCTTGAACCGCCATGTCTTCAAGCAACACTGATTTACCAGTACCAGTTTTTCCAATAATATAAGTGTGGCGTCGTCTATCTTCAAAACCAATATAAACTGGTCTTCTTACTCCTCGATAATAACCATAGCCAATAAATGTGCCGCCTTGTTGAGGAACTTCAGCTGGTACTGGCGCTGTTTTTGCTTTTAACCATTGAATATGAGGTGTCTCAACTGTTTTATTGGGAAAATGAAAAATCGATGCTAATTCATCATTAGTTAAAATTGATATATGTTTTCCAAATGGCCAAAAACCAATATCAATAATCGGAAAAAATTTATAAATAAAATTAATCATAAAACCACCCTTAAACAAAATTTTTGCTCCTGTAAAACTATTTTGATCTGAAGAAAATTGAGCAAAAGAATTTTTTATATTTTTTAAATGTAACTCAGCCATCTCTTTTGTTGGTGAAGAAACAACAAATCTAATCACCGTCTCAAAACCTGGTCGAGAACATTTATCATCAATTTTTTCCAAAACTTTTGAATCTGTCTTAAAAGTTGCTTTTTCTGGATTAGCTTCATTTTTTTTCGTCGTTGCCACATAATCTTTTCCATTTTTTTTCCATTTACTATCAGCTGGTCGAATTAAAATTTGAACTATTGCTCCCTCTCCCTCACTCATTTTTGACATCGCTGAAGTAATTGATGAGATTGAGTCTACTGGTAATTCTTTATAAGTTTTTAAAGGAAAATAAGGAGCCTCTTTTATAACTAAAGCCCCATAAGCGACTTTTCCATTTTCACTAAAAATATTTGGTTCATCAACTTTTTTAATATCAGCATTTTGATAATAACTATAAATAGTTTTCTCAATTAGATCAATGATTCTGTTTGGGGCAGTAACATAAAATCTTATCTCAGCTGGCTTGGCAACAATCTCAAAACCAACAACATCATCAACTTCCAAAAATGACCAAAAACCAGATTTTTTTAAAGTAGAAAAGGAAGAAAACATCTGTTCAGCCGCATCAATTTTAATCTCATTCTCTTTTGGTACTCTCACCTCAATTGTCACCATCTCAAGAGAAATTTGTTCTCGCTTTTTTAATCGAAAATAAACAACAATTAAATACATTAAAACAAATGTTAAACCAGCAGCTAAAATCGCCGCCAAAAGGGCTAAACCAATACTAATAGCTTGATCAACAATAACTTGATAATTAACTAACTCCATATAAAAAGTATACCGATTGCAATATATAAATTGCAATCGAGTATATACTCGATTGTCTTTTTTGATATACTGTTTACAAATATTAATCTGAAAAAAAGAAAATCGGTATATATAATAAGACTATGAACAAAATGAAAGAGATTATTGAAAAATTAAAAAAAATTTCCGGTAAAAAAAATCATCAACAAATTTATCAATATTCAATATTAATTTTACTAACATTCTTTTTATTTTTAAACATTGTTTTTTCACAAGATATCTCCCCTCTTTTTTTAGGAGTTGTTAATTTGAATAAAAAAGATGTTGTTATTTTTTTAGAAAAAATAAAACCTAATAACTTTTTTACCGATCAATTAAAATACTTTGAAAATTTTTATGGAAAATCATTGGAAAAAGAAGTGTTTGCCAAAGAAAATGCCAAAAAACAAAAAATTAAAAAACTTGAACAAATTTTAGAAAAAAATCCCTACTCAAGAGATGTTTTATATCAGCTTTCTCAAGAATATAAAGCTTTAGGTGATGAAAAAAAAGCTCAAGAATATTTTTTAAAAGCAAAAGCCATCGATCCGGAAATATTATAACTGTTATAATAGTTATACTATGCTTAAACAAGCTCATTTATACATAAAAGGCGATGTTATTGGAGTCGGTTTTCGCGCTTGGACAAAAATTCAAGCAAAAATAATTGGTGTTACTGGTTGGGTAAGAAATATTTATGATCGCCCTGAGGTATTTGGAGAAAACGGCGGAGTTGAAGCAGTAATTCAAAGCGATGATGAAGAAAAAATCAATAAAATGATCTCTCTTTTAAAACAAGGCCCGCCAATTGCTCGAGTTGATGATGTTGAAGTCTACTTTCAAGATGCTAAAGAAGTTTATGAAGAATTTGAGATAAAAAAATAAATTGATATTTCGCTCTAAATTAGGTATATTTATTATATTGGGCCCGTAGTTCAGTTGGCTAGAACGCTTGGCTGGCAGTCAAGAGATCAGGGGTTCGAGTCCCCTCGGGTCCACTAAAATATACTTCGCAATTTTTTTATTATCATATCAACCTAAATCCTCATTTTCGTAGGTTATAATCCATTGAAAAAAGAAGAGTAATTGATTAAAAAATAAAAAGGACAGAACCTTTTTTTCAAAAAGGTTCTGTCCTTAATAATTAGCTCAATTTAAAAATTAGTCATTTTTGTTTATTTTTATATTGTCCTAACAATCCACAGGCGACCGCGTAGGTCGAATTGGAAGATCAACTTTTGACTTTTGAATTTTGACTTTTTACTTATTATTATGTCTTTCCGTCAATTACCCAATGAAGAAAAACCAAGAGAAAGGCTTTTGAAATATGGTCCAGAAACGCTTTCTATCACTGAACTTTTAGCCATTATTTTTGGAAGGGGTGTTAAAGGTGAATCAGTAATTGATGTTAGTCAAAAATTAATTACTCATTTTCCATCGCTTGAGATCCTTTCTCAAGCATCAGTTGAGGACTTAAAAAAATTTAAAGGATTAGGAATAGCAAAAATCTGTCAATTAAAAGCTTGTTTTGAAATTGCCAGAAGATTAAATTTTTCTGAAAAAAAATCAAAGAAAAAAAACAAAAATCAATTCGTCTCGCCAAAAGATATTTTTAATCAAATAAGAGGCAAAATTATTAATTACAATAAAGAACATTTTTTAGTTGTTTGTCTTAATAATCGAAATGAAATCATTGCTGTTGAGATAATCTCTGTTGGCACTTTAAACAATAGTCTTACTCATCCAAGAGAGACATTTGAGGTGGCAATAAAACATCACTCAGCTCAAATTATTATCTGCCACAATCACCCTTCTGGTGATGTCACTCCATCAGAAGATGACTTGATAATCACCAAAAAACTGGTTCAAGCAGGAAAAATCATTGATATTGAAGTGATTGATCATCTAATAATTTCAAAAACTGATTACTTTAGTTTTGCTCAAGCAAAATTGATTTAAAATGTTGTAATGTTGTACAACTTTACAAAATTTTTAAATTAAGTTATCATATCAGTATGAAAAAAGTCAATGTTTATATGCTTCGAGAAAATTTAGCCAAATATCTTGCTGAAGTGGAAAAAACTGGTGATGTTTTTATGGTTTATAAATATAGAAAACCAGTTGCCACTATCACTCCTATCAATAACAAAGAAACTATTGATAATTTAGAAAACTATTTTGGATTTCTAGGAAAAAAAGGTGAAACTGGTGATAAATTAATTAAAAGAGTAAGAAGAAATAAAAAAGAAAAAAAATATATTGAAAATTTACGAAAAGGTATTTTATGACAAATATTTTTATCGATACCAATATTTTAATTGATTATTCTAAAGGGTATGAAGAAAAATTAAAACCACTAATTAAAAGTTTTGAGCAAGGAAAAATAAATCTTTATATTAACTCTATTGTTGTTATTGAGTTTATGAATGATCTAACATTAACAAATAATGAAAAAATTGAAAAAACAAAAAGATTTTTAAACTATTTTAGTTTTATTGAAATTGATAAAAAAACAAGTTTTATTACTGCAAAACTTTTAAGAACAAAACAAATTGATTATTTAGCTGATGCTCTAATTGCTGCTAATTGTCTTCAACACTCTCTTTTTCTTTTTACAAAAAACAAAAAGGATTTTAAAAAAGTTAAGGGATTAAAATTTTATCAAGAAAGAGAAGCTTTTAAAAAATCCTCTAAAATAAAATAATATTGTTCTAAACTTTTTATATCCACCCATTCATTATCTGAATGAAGACCTTGACCAATTGGACCAAAAGTCACTCCATCACAATCAAATCGATTAAAATGCCTGATATCTGATCCACCATGTTTAACAATTGTTTTTGATTTTTTTCTAGTTATTTTTTCAATTGATTTTTTTAATTTTAAAACAAAAGGATTTTTTTCTTCAGTGATTTGTGGCGGTTCAAATAAAATTATTTCAAGTTCTCCCTCTTTATCAATAATTTTTTTTATCTTATTTAAAAATAAATTTTTTCCTTTTTCAAAAGACAATCCTTTTAATTCTTCAGGAATATATCGACAATCAAAAGAAATAATTGCTTCATCTGGAATTTTGTTAAAAGTAGTGTTTGTTGTTTCAATTTTTGCTAAATTAAAAGTTGTCTGCCAAGTTTCTTTTTTTGGGATTGGATAATTTTTTAAAATGTTATTAACAATTTTATTGGCTAAAACTAAAGCATTTTTACCCTGCCATGGATAAGCACCATGACCAGTAATGCCTTTAGTTTTAATTTTAAGCCAGATAATTCCTTTAGCTTTATTGTTTATCCCAAAATCAGTTGGTTCACCAGCAACAACAAAATCAGCTCTAACTCCTTTTTCTAATTGATAAAGCGTTCCTTTAAAACCACCAACTTCCTCATCAGTCACCAATTGTAATCCTATTGGTAGAGACACGCCATGGCATGTCTCTACAATTTTTTTAAATGCTAAAATCTCAACTGCTGCCGCTGCTTTCATATCAATTGCTCCTCGACCATAAAGCCTGCCATTTTCCTCATATGGTTTAAATTGATTATCTTTTGCCGCCACCACATCTAAATGAGCATTTAAAATCACTTTAAATCTTTTTGGCCTTTTGCTACTTTGATAAACTAAAGCTGATGGCACGCCATCTTTTTCAAAATACTCAATTGTTAATCCTTTTACTCCTTTTAACTCTTCCAAACCCACCTCAAGAACTTTTTTTAACTTATCTTTATTTGAGGAGACTGATGGAATTGAGATAAAAGTCTTCGATAAATAAAGGATTTTTTTGATATCTTTCATTTTATAAATAAATAATTAAGTAAATTATAATTTTTAAAAACCACAAAACTAATTCAATTTAACTTTTATAATAAAACACCTAAATTTACAGGGTCTTTAATATTAGAAAATAAAATTTTTTTAGGAAGAAAAATTTTTGGTTTAATTTTTAAAAAATTAATAAAATTTTCATACCAATATTTTTTTGACAAAGTAACAGAGCTATTAAAAATAATTACCTCTTGATTATAAAAAAGACAGGTTCTATAAATTACTTCTGCTAAGTATTTTGAAAAAATTTCAGACAAAAAAATAAATTTTTTATTAACAAAAACTTCTTTAGGCTCAATATAAATATTAAAAATTTTTTTTGCCATTTTCATAATACCAGAACCAGATATTATATCTTCTATAAATATATTCTCATTCAATTCTTTTATATATATTGAATCTATACCAATTTCTCCCGCCAATCCTTTATATCCTTCTATAATTTTTTTATTTAATACATTTACGACCTTTATACCTGTACCAAGATTTACTAGTAAAAAATTTTTATATCTATTTCCATATCCTAAAAATATTTCTGATTTAGCTGCTGCTATTAAATCATTAAGCAAATTAAATTCTTTAAATTTAAAATATTTTAACATTAATAATTTAAGATCAAAAATTCTTTTAACACCTAATAATCTCCAAAAAAAAATTTTGTTATTTTTAACCACTCCGCTTACACCAACACCAACTTTTTTGAAACAAAATTTGTTATATTTGTTTGAGGTTTTATATAAAAATTTTTTCAAACAATAAAGTTTGTTTTTACTGTTACTAAATATTAACGAAGTTTCGAAAAATTCGCTTTTTAATTTTTTTAAATTTTCATCATATAAAATAATCTTTGTTTTTGTTCCCCCAAAATCAAAAGATAATAAATATTTTTTCATTTATACTTTAAATTTCTAAGTAAAAAAAAGCCTGATTATCAAGATCTCTTTTTAAATAAATTGGTTTGTATTTTTTATTATTTCTTAAAATATCAATGTAATATTTAATATCAAAACAATTTTTTTTATTGTTATAAACAGTTACTCCATGATGAGGTAATATATCTATTCTATCATTTATTGGTAACAAACCAAGCCTTTTTGGTTTAGGAGAAACTGATAACTGCAATGCATTTTTAACTTCATTTTCTAAAAAATTTAAATCATCCTTAGTTTTCAAAAAAGAAAAATATTTTATTATTGATTCATGAATTTTTTCATTTAAGTAATCTCTTATTTTTTTTACATTTTTATTAACAATTTTTAATCTTTTATTATAAACATCCATTAATAATTCAATATTTTTTGTTTTTGGGTTTAAGATATGATAAATTGATGGATAAGCTAAATTATATTTTTTCAAAAAATCTTTATCTCCTTTTTTATATAGTTCTTTAAAAAACTTTATATTTTTTTTATAAACAATATTAAAATCGGGATATTTTTCTAACTTGTCTAGTGGTATTATTTTAAGAAATTTATCAAAATTTAATTCTTTTATCATTAATTTTAAAAATTTTTGATATTTTATAACATTTTGTCTGGTAATCTGATTAAACTTACCAAAACATCCTTCTGTTATAATATAAATTTCAGCTCCTGGTGAATAAATATCTTTTATTATTTTTACTAAATTATTAAGTTGATTTAAAACTAGCACATCTCCCATATCAGGACAAATACGAGTAGTTTTTAATATTAACGGTACTTTAAAAGGAAATCCTAATATAGTCAGCTTTAATCTTTCATTTTTTTCAGTAAATATTTTAATCTTATTTAACCAATATTCTTTATTATCTAAAATATAATTTTTAGGCCCAAACAAAAAAAATTTACTTAAAAAAATATTAAAAATTTTTTCCTCCATCGTTTTTCCTCGATAATTAAAACTTATTTGAGGTAATTTATCAAGTAAATGTTTAATAAAATTCCAATCAACAACTTCTTTACTTAAAAATATGGAAGTAAAATTTTTATTACTTAGATTTTTAAATTCTTTAAAAGAAAAAACCACAGGATTAGATTTAATTTTGCTCATAATATAGTTTTTTATAAATTTATATTTATTTTAAATTTTATAAAAATTTATTAAATTTGTAAAACAAACAAGGGCTTTCCCTTTTCATCATAAATAACTCTAGAATTAGGATCATTAATTGCTTGACTAAAAGAAGCAATTCCTTGAAAGGTTTTTCGTGAATCATATACCGCAAGTCCATGCATGGGATTTCTTGTTTGTCCATTATATTTTTTTGGGTGTGGTAAGAAACTCCATCGACTACTTGATCTTGTTATACCTCCATACACTCTATTTGTTGATTGATATTCAGGATAACCCTCTAATCTTGTTTGTATAACAACATTTTTTGCAATTTCTCTTAGGTTCATTATTGTTCTGAAATGTGTGGTAATATCAACTAAATAATCCAATAATTGCTGTGGAAGAGTTTGTTGTAAATCTCTTGGTGTTTGTATTGCTGATAATAAGATTTGAATATTATACTCATCCCAAGTTTTAGGAGTCATACACTCTAAAAATATACACATTCTTTTAGTATCTGAGGTAAATTCGTCTTGTTCCAATTGACCAATTAAATTGTTTCTTACTCGTTCGCTTTCTTCCCTATAAAAAATATCAAATCTTTCTCCTAATGGATTTCTTACGCTTTCTGAAAGCGGTCTAAAAATAACGCTTCCTTCTGGTAAAAATTTTTTAAGATAAGATGTCGCTATTGCTAAATTATATTGTTGGTGTTGAAATCTAAAACCTAAAATATCATCTTCTGGCAATTCAAACGTTTCATCAACAATAACCAAACGAGGATTAAAACCAAGTCTTTGGCCAACACCTATAATAGTAGCCCAATGCTTTAACATTTCAATTTCGGCAAAATCTATTATTTGATCTGGTGAACCAGTTCTTATAGGAGACTGTGTTTTTGAAAAAGCATAGTACATAACAAAGTTTAATTGACCATCTTTTAATTGTTGGCAAAATTTTACTATATCTTCCGGTGTAGGTCTATATGCGTCTTTTCCTGAAGCTAGAGATGGTTTTATTAATTCTAAAAAATACAATCCAGCCAATCTGGTTTTTTCGTCTGGAGAAGTTCTAATATCTAAAGGTAATGCTTGTCTTTGAGCTATTGGTAAAATTCTTGTATTTTCTCCTAAAAAATTAATTTGTGTTGGTCTTTGAGATAAACCAGCGTTAATTCTTCTTAAATAATCTTCAATAGGTGGTATTAGTGGTATTCCATATTGGCTAGCAATTTTTTCATAATAACGATAAATTTCAGAATCAGTTTCTGGAGTTTTTTTTCTGTATATTTCTACCATAAAATTTTCGCTTTTTCGCTAATATGGCGAAAAATATAATTAAAAAACTTATAACTAAAAATTTTTAAACATAAATAATAACTCAAAAATTTAAAACTCAAAACTAAAAACCAAAACTTTAAGCTTAAAATTATTAAAAACTTTTGCTCCAACACCCTCCTTCGCTTAATTTCGTTTCGTGGTTTACATCTATACAAAAATTTTTACTCTAACAAAAAAACCCGCCTTTTTTGGCGGGAGTTTTAAAAAAGTTTTATCAATCAAATCATCCTCCCGCCTTAAGCGGTAATAAGAATAAAGAGGACGAAAATGATTGATAAAACCCTAGTTTTCATATTTTAAAAATATATTATAACACAATTTTTTATTTTTGCAATGATTAAATTAAAAAAAATCAAAAATCAAATCCGCCAACTGGTGGACAAAAGTCAAAAGTTTAACTCAAAAATTTTTGTCATGCTGAATTTACCTGTTCGCCGATTTAGGCGTGATTTCAGCATCTCTTTAGAGATCCTGAAACTAGTTCAGGATGACAAATTTTTAAATTATTAATTTATTGAATTATTTATTATTGATTAAAAATTTATTATTTGTTTATTTATTATTTTAAAAAGGACAGAACCTTTTTAAAAAAAGGTTCTGTCCTTAATAATTAGATCAATTAGGTTAATTAGAAATTGGGTTAATTTTTTAAGTGTTAGATGTTCTTTGTGGAGATGTCCGGAATTGAACCGGAGTCTGAGAAAACACTTTTATAAATCTTTAGTCAGAGATAGTTTGTTTTTTACTCTTGTTTTGCTAAGCTAACAAACAAACTTTAGCAAAACAGTTGGTTGAGATTTATCGATCTTAAAGCCAACCAAAAACTCTTTAAGATCTTATTCCGATTGGTTTATCCCTTTTTAGATTAAATCGGACAAAATCTAAAAAGAGAGCTTTTATGCCCAATTAGTTAACATATGCATAAGCATAGTTAGCATTTCGAGCATAAAAAGCAGCTTCTGCTTCTTTAGCAATTATTTTTTCCGTTTAACGCCCAGGTGCGCTCTGACGATTTATAAAAGTGCGATTTCCCATCGATTCCTGTCATCCCCTTAAATATTCTTTTATCTCTTTTTCTTCTTCTCTTTTTATATCTTTTTCTTTTTCTAATTTTCTTTTTTCAATATCTTTTCTTCCTCGAACCAAAGCAATCTCAAGCTTTAAAATACTACCTTTATTATAGCAAGATTTAGGCGCTATTGTCAATCCACCGACCTTCATTTTTGTTGCTAATTTTAAAATCTCTTTTTTTTTAAGAAGTAGTTTTCTTGAACGAGTAGGGTTGTAGTTTTTATCATTATCAAATTTATATTTAGGAATATTAGCGTTAATTAAATAAACCCCATCATCAAGAAGTTTTACATATGAATCTTCAAGTTTTAAACCACCATTTTTAATTGACTTCACCTCAGCTCCAGTTAAAACTATCCCTGCTTCAAAACTCTCAATCTCCTCATAATCCCGATAAAATTTTTTGTTTATGATTTTCATATATGTTATTATAGTTTATAGATAGTTTTTTATAAATTATTTTTTTCCTATGACAAATTTAAAAGATTTATTTAAAATAACTATTTTTGTCTTAGTAGTTTTTTGGTTAATAAAAGTCTTTGATATTTCTTATCCAATAAATATTACCACTTCATCAAAATCATCAGAGCTGGCAGTTGTTGGTCAAGGAAAAATTGATGTTTCACCAGATGTTTTTTATGTTTCTGCCGGAGTTATTGTTGATAATAAAAAAACAGTGAAAGAAGTCCAAAATGAGATAAATACTATTAATAATAAAATCATTGATCTTTTAAAACATTATGGTTTAGGAAAAGAAAATTTAAAAACAACTAATTATTCAATTTATCCAAAACAAACTTATGACAAAGATGGTAATAGCCGTGTTACTGGTTATTCTGGTAGTGTTAATATAAGAATAAAAGTTAAGGATATTTCTTTATTATCAAAGATAATTGATGAAATAACTACCGCTGGTGCAAATGAGATTTATGGTATAAGTTATGAAATTGATAATCTAGATAAATTTCAAGAAGAAGCAAGAAAGATTGCTATTGAAAATGCTAAACAACAAGCAAAAAAACTAGCTAAAGATTTAGAAATAAGATTGGGAAAAATAACTAATATTGTTGAAGGAAATAGCAGTGATAATAATCGAGTTTATTTACCAATGGCTGGCGGTGGAGATTTACAAAAATCAGTTTCAATTGAGCCAGGAACCCAAACAATTACCTCAACCGTAACTTTGTATTTTGAAAAAAAATAATTTAATCAACTTTTTCCAGTTGCAAAAGAACAATTGAATTTGGAGTCATTAATATTGATTTTTCTCCTTTTAAACTAATTTGATTGTTAATGGGAATAAGATTTAACTGAGTTTCTTGTTTACCATCAAGATATTTTTTTGTTAGTTTATATTTTTGACCATCTAAATTTTTAAAAGTTACTGGCACCATCTCAATGTTTTTTTCAGCAATATCATAATTAGTTAAAATTAGACTAATTTTTTTATCATTAATTGAGGCAATAGCTAAGACATAAGTTCCCTCACCATCAACAATCAATCGATTACCATCTAAATTATTTAACATCTGAAGAGCATACCAACGAGGTTTTTTACCACCTTGATAATCAATTATTCCCCAAGAGGCCCCATTTGGACCATCTTTTATCTCAAATAAAAACGCCGCTTCAATATTGGTATTTATAAAATTTCTAATTGAAGCGATAGTGTGAGCAGCGCCAACAACAGTATCAGTAATTGGATTTTTTTCACTATCATAACCCCATTCAGAGATAATTTTAGGGATATTGTTATATTTATAATATTTTGATTTCTCAGAAAGCCATTTATTTAGATTAATCACATCATCAACATAATCATTGGTCTTTTTTGAATAATGATGCCAGCTTAAAAAATCAACTCTTAAATTATTGCTAATTACAAAATCTAAAAATCTTTGAATCCAGTTTTTATACAAAGCAGTTGTTGCTGGACCGCCAATTTTAAATGGATAAACATTTTTAGCATTGTTTGCGCCTTTTACTGAGTAAAAATAAAGCTCAAGATAGTTTTTTTCTCCTGAATAATGCCATTTGCCAAAAGTTTCTAAATCCGGTTCATTCCAGACTTCATAATAAATATCAGTTTTCCAATAAGGATAATTGACTCCACAAGGCAAAACAGTCTCTTTTCCGCTATATCTTTCAATTGTTTTTTGAACTAAAAAACTCCATTGTAACCAATTTTTTGGCTTGCCAACTAATGAACCATCTTGAGAAAGAGAGGAAGGCATATAACCAAGAGAAAAAAATGGTTTAGCACCAACTTGATATATCCGACAAACTACTTGATCTAATTTATCAAAATTTAAATAAATATTGTTATTATCAACGTTAACCACATCATAAAAATCATAGATATGATCAACTCGGATATATTTTGGATAAAGCTCAGCTACTTGAGAAATCGCATTTTCAAAAAACTTTGGATCAGGATCCTCTCCTCCTTGAGCTAAGGCTTTCCAACGATCTGAAAACGGACCAGAAATTTTTTTAGCATCAACAACAATATTGGCTTTTATTGATGAAGCTTTTGAAAACAATTGAAAAGAAAAAAATAAAATCGGTAGAATTAATAAGCCTAAAAAAATTTTCAAAAAAAAATTTATTTTTTTCATTTTTATAATTGCTTATCTTCTTTTAATGGTAATTCTTCTTCCATCATCATGGTTTTTGCTTCTTCTTTTTTTGCACTTCTTTTTATCTCAACTTTATCTGACTCTGTTTTTAATTTTTCTGTAATTTCTTTTTCTTTATCAAATAGGGCTTTGACAGTTTTTGCTGCTTCAAGCTTAGCTTTTAAATAAGTTACCAACTGTTCACCGTTTAAATTATTAATCATAAAAATTGGTAAAATATAACCAATCTCATCTAATCCTTGTTGTTTTATTGATTCATCAGGAGAATATAATTTATTTAAAGTATTTGTTATGACAACAATATCTTGTTCAACCCATTGATCTCGAGTTTTTATATTTTCATTTGTTGGTATTTCACCTTTTTCATATTGTTCTTGCCACATTTTTTTCACTTGTTCATACTCATCAATAGAAATTGTTGACGGAATAGTTATCATTTGCTCAATATTTTTTTCTGGCTCAGTAACAATTGGTGTTTGGGCCTCAACCACTTGTTTAACTTCTTCTGGTTTAACACTTAATTGATTAGCAATTTCTTCAATCGCTTTATTATCTGATTTAATAATCAGATGATATTCTTTTATAATTTCAGCAATTTTTTGTTTTTCAAGATTGGTTTGTTTACTGATGTTTTCTAAAATTTCTTGAGCTGGCTTATCAAGACTTTGATTTAACAAAGATAAAACTTGCTTAATAACCGATTGATCAATGTTCGCTTTTGAAGCTAAATCAGTAATAATTTTCTCATTTGTGTTTATATAATTTGTTGTTGATGATGAGATTTGTTGAACCTTTGTTGTTGGTAATTTTACTTTAAAAGATACTGCTTGAGTGACAGTTGAGGTTTTTGGTAAAGAACTAACAATTGCCATTTTATGAGTAATTTGTTGCATAGGTGGTGAAAAAATTGAGGTTACTATTTTTCCTGCTAACTGATCTTTTTGAGCAGCCCTATTTGATAATTCAACACGGATATTAATATATTTTTGCCTATCAGATATAGTTGTTGCTTGAGTTGGATTTTTAAGATAGTTTATTGTTTCTCTTGCTTGTTTATTAGTTTCAAAATAAGCAATATCAGTTAAATTTGAGGCTTTCATATTTAAAGAACTAACAATCTCCTCAGTTCTTGCTTTTTTAATTTCTTCAATTGTTTCAATTTTCTTTATTTGCTCTGTTTTTATTTCTCTAGTTGTTGAAAAAGATGTTAATTTTACTGGAGATAAAGACGGAGATGGTGGCTGACCATGAAGGTTACCTAAACTTGACATTAATAAATTTTTCACTGCATTAATACCATCACAACAATAATCTCTAAAAGTTCTTAGCAACCACCAAGGAAAAAATATTACTGCCCAAAGCATAATAAGAGATATAATATACTCAGCATAAGGATCAATATAATTAATGTTGTTTAATATTGAAAGTTTTTGGGCTGGTCCACCCCACAAAATATTAGTAGCTGTTGGATAAATATAACCAATTGCTGTTTCACTTCTTGAAAAATCAAAAACAAAAGGAATACCTGCTTTCCAAATAGTTGATAATCCTCCTAAAAACAATGACATTAAAGGACCATAAAAAACCCATTGAAAAAAAACTCCCACCCAAATCCAACCAACGTTTTTAGAAAAATTAAAAGCAAAAAGTATTGCTAAAAACGGCGACACAAAAAGCAAAAACCAAAGAATGATTTTTCGAAGAATAATCATTCCCCCTAAAATATAATAAGTAATCTCTGTAAGTTTTAAAACAAAAAGCTGATTTTTAACTACCTCTTGAGCACCAATATTTAAATCTTTAATTCCATAAAAATTATAATTTTGCTCTTGGCTAATACCATTAAAATAAGTATTAAAAAGATCACGACCTCCTAAATTCTCAATAAAAAACTTCATTAAAATATCAGAAAGTTGAATTATAGATAAAACAATAGTTGCTGAAAAAGTAATATAAAAAAGCGAGACTAAAATTTTTATTAATGATGGCCAAATTTTAATACCAGTATCAAAATTAGTTTTTTGACCAATAATTATTCCTAATCCTAATAAAGCAGCAACAAGAATTGTTAAAAAATAACTTACGTTTCTTGCTGATGACCAAACTTTAATTAAAGTCGGATGATTATCAATTGATGGATGAGTCATTACCCAATAAATAAATTGTCTGGCTCTTTCTTTTGCTCTTCCTTCAATGGTTACTTGTTCATCATCAGTCCAATAATGATAAAGCGTTGGATTAGATTTAAATTCTTGATAATCTATCGTACATTTTTCACCAGTACCTTTTTGAAGATATATTTGTTCTAATTCAGAAGGACACTGATAAGCTCTTGGTACAATTTCTTGTTGTTGATTATTAGTTTGTTGTTGCTGTTGGGCAATAACCAATTTATTTGTAAAAATAAAAAAAAATATTACAAAAATTACAATAAAAAGTTTTTTCATATTTTTAATTTTTTAAAAAAAACAAACCAGTGCTGGCCAATATTAAAAAAAATAAACCAATGACTGCTCCTTTATAAACATTGTTGACATTTCCTGTTGTTGGTAAAGTTGTTGGTGGCGGCATACTTGGATTTGGTGTTGGTGTATTTTCTGGATTAAATAAAACACAAAGTTGTGTTGATCCAGGAGATTGAGCAATTAATTTAAAAGTCACATAAGCAAAAACTCCAGAACCAGAATAAGAATTATCAGTTGACCCAGTAATAATAAGTTTTCCTTCACCAGCTGATTCTTCTGAAACTGTACTAAAAGTATCACCAGAAGAAACAGAAACATATTCTAAATATTGAGTATCATAAGTCATACCAATTTTAGTGTTGTTATAAGAGTTTCCTTCAGTATCAACATTAATAGTAAATTTTACTTCTTGACCTCTTTGAAGCTCGCCATCTGGGGGAATCAAATCAAAAGTTATTGCCTGTATTGGCTTAATAAAAAATACAGAACCAGCAAAAAAAACTAACAAAAAAATTATTATTTTTCTTAACATAAAACAATGATAATGAAAAAAATATTTTTATTCAAGAATTAATTTTTGTAAAATATGGTTATGTCAATTATTGCCGATCTTCACATTCATTCAAAATACTCAAGAGCTGTCTCTCAAAAAATGGATCTTGAAAATATTGCTTATTGGGCCAGTCTTAAAGGCATAAATCTTGTTGCTACTGGTGATTGGACTCATCCTCTATGGTTTAGAGAGATTAAAGAAAAATTAAAAGAAACATCATCAGGTATTTTTCAATTAAAAAACTATCCTCAAGTAAACTTTATTTTATCAACAGAAATTTCAAGTATTTATTCTCATAAAGGAAAAACAAGAAGAATTCATAATCTAATATTTGTTCCATCATTAAATACTGCAGAAAAAATTATAAAAAAACTTTCTAGTCTTGGTTGTAATCTTCTTTCTGATGGTCGACCAATCATTGGTCTTTCATCAAAAGAATTACTACAACTGATTTTAGAGATTGATGAAAATGCTTTTTTAATTCCTTGTCATGTTTGGACACCGTGGTTTTCTTTATATGGTTCAAAATCAGGTTATGACTCAATTAATGAATCATTCGAAGAGCTTTCAAAATATATATTTGCTATTGAAACTGGTCTATCATCTGATCCAATTATGAACTGGCAAATAAAAGAGTTAGAAAATCGATCAATTGTTTCTTTTTCTGATGCTCATTCTGGTCAAAAGCTTGGTCGCGAAGCTACTGTTTTTGTGCCTTTAAATAAAGACCAATCTAATCAATCCTATTCCTACTATGATATTTACAAAGCTATAAAACAAGATCAAAATTCAAAATTTAAAATTGGCTTTACAATTGAGTTTTTTCCAGAAGAGGGCAAATATCATTGGTCAGGCCATCGAGTTTGTGGAATTAGATATAATCCTGACGAAGTAATTCAAAAAGGAGAAATTTGTCCAAAATGTGATCAACCATTAACCATTGGTGTTGAAAATCGAGTAATAAAATTAAGTAATAAAAAATTAAAAACAAACGACCTTTTATTTGTAAAAAATAATGCTGGGTTAACTTTTGTCTATGATAAAGAAAAAAAACATCGACCATTTGTCTCAATTGTTCCTCTACTTGAAGTATTAAATGAAATTTATAATTCGCCAAAAAAAACAGAAAATGAATATTTAAGATTGACAAAAGAGTTAGGAAATGAGTTTGAGATTCTTCTTAAAAAATCATATGAGGAAATTGAAAAAATTGGTGGTAAAAAACTAAAACAAGCAATTGAGATTATCAGAGAAAGAAAGGTCTATGTTGATCCGGGTTATGATGGAGTTTTTGGAAAAGTAAAAATTTTTACTAATGAGAATTTAAAAACTGATGAAAAACCAAAAGAAAATCAAGCCACTCTTTTTTGAAAAAATATCGAAAATTATTTTTTTATTAACAATATTTTTTCTTCCCACCCAGTTTGGAAAATATTTTTTTTTCAATTTTTCTTATCTTAATGGATTAAGAGTTGATTATCTTGCAATAAAATTTTTTTTAATTGATATTTTGATATTTATTTTTTTTGTTTTTAATTTAAAAAAGGTCTTTTCTTTTTTAATTAGGAAAAATTTATTTTTATTTTATTTCCTGTTAATAATTAATTTTTTTATTAGTAAAAAAAAATTTTTAACCCTTTTTTTTATTATTAAGATCTTTGAGTTTTTGATTTTTTTCTTTTTATCAACAATTTATTTTCCAAAAATAAAACCAAAAAATATTTTGATTGTTTTTTTGTTAATAGGAATAGTTGAATTATTTTTAAGTTTTTATCAATTTATTTCTGGCCACTCTGTTGGCGGTTTTTTTTACTTTTTAGGAGAAAGATTAATTTCAATCTCAACTCCAGGAATTGCCAAAATTATTTTTGAAAATAAAGAGTTTCTAAGAGCATACGGGACATTTTCTCATCCAAACTCTCTAGCCGGTTTTTTTCTTGTTTTTGCATAATCTTCGGTGTTTCAACCAACAATTTTTTCTGCTCTTATCATATTCCCTTTCTTACTTTACAATTTTTTATATCAATCCATTCATGTCTTTAAATATTGCGCTGGGTTCCCATCAATTTGCATTGATCCTCGCGTCTTTGATTTATATCGCCCCGCTCGCTGCCCAAATGTCGACTTATCATCTCTTTCGCAGAATTGTGGAACGAACCATGAATATCAAATTGCTTGTGACAATCGGATATTGTTCTGCAGCGATTCAAATGCTCGTGCTGTATTTTATGATCGGAAATCATGCTTCTGATACAGCTACTGCATTGGTAGTTTTATCATTTAATTTACTAAATGTGGCATATGTTCCTTCAATCAAATCGTATTTGGCTGCGGTGTCCGGATCAGAAAAGGGGAAAACCTTGGGGAGATTTAGTCTTTTCGGCACATTAAGTTTTGGATTCGGAATACTTCTTGGGGGAATTTCCTATACCTTTCTTTCGATTCACACGATGTTGCTGATCGCGATGGTTGTCGCCGCGATCTCAATCGTTTTGATATCTTTGATACCGATACCCAATGGAAATCAATTAAAAGAACTCATGTTGCAGCAAGAAGGCAGTGCAGAAAATCCAGAATCAAGTTCAAAAAAAAAAAAAAAAATCCACGAAAGTGTTTTCAG
>CAYOZH010000007.1:0-47284 GCA_964408415.1 uncultured Gammaproteobacteria bacterium
TGATTGAGTTTTTTGCTGGCATAATAAGTACACTCCTTAAAAGGACAGAACCTTTCAGGTTCTGTCCTTATTAAATCATAAGTAAAAAAATTTGTCTATGGATTATATCCTACAAAATTATAATTTTGGATTTTAATAAGAAGCTATTTTTAACAAAGTATATCTTTATAATTTACCTCTTCCTTCAAGCGCTTTTTTTAAAGTCATATAGTCAGCATACTCAAGATTAGCGCCTATTGGCAATCCATATGCTAAACGGGTGATTTTTAAATTTTCATCAATTTTTTTTATTTGATCTTTTATATATATTGCCGTTGCCTCGCCCTCCATATCTGGACTAGTTGCCAAAATTATCTCTTTTATTTTATTTTCACCTTGATTATGATTTTTAATTCTTTTTAATAACTCATTAATTTTTAAATCATCAGGCCCAACATGATTTAAAGGATCAATTTTTCCATGAAGCACATGATAAACGCCATTATAAATATTACCGTTTTCAAAAGATAGCAAATCAATTACTGTCTCAACCACCGCAATTGTCGTTTGGTCTCGATTTTTATCCAAACAAATATCACACAAATCATTTTCTGTCAAATTAAAACATCGCTGACAAAGCTTAGTTTTTTCCTTCAAAGTCCTGATATTTTCTGCAAATTCTTGTAAATCTTCCTCAGGCAATCTTAAGAAAAAAAATGCTAGTCTATTAGAAGTTTTTTGACCAATACCAGGAAGTCGCTCCAAAAACAAAGCAATTTTTTTTAAATTAGTTGGCAAAGAGAACATAATATAAATTAAAAATTAAAAATTGAAAAAACTTTTGATTTTTGATATTTGATATTTAATATTTGATATTTTATAAGCTTACCACTTCCACCACTACCATTGGCCTTCTGCCTTTTGTTTTGAAAAAATAATCTTCAAGATTATTAATAATATCTCTTTTTAATTTTCCCAAATCAATCACTTTTCTTTCTCTCGGTTTAGTAATTTTTTCAATCAATCTTATTGCTCCCTCATACAATTCTTTTTCTTCTTTTTCATAGACAAATCCTCTAGAAAATATCTTTGGTCGAGTTAAAAGCATCGCGTTTTTATCAACAATTAAAATCGCAAACACAATTCCATCAGTAGAAATCGTCTTTCTGTCTCTTAAAACAATGTTGCCAACATCACCAACTCCATAAGCATCAATATAAATATTTTTCGTCTCAATTTCCTCACCCAATCTTGCTCCTACACCATCAAACCAAACTGTTTCACCCTCTTTTAGTGAAAAAACTTTTTTCTTATCATAACCTAAATCATCAACTAAAACTTCATATTGTTTTTGATGACGAATTGTCCCACCAATTGGTATAAAAAATTTTGGATTGGTAAATCTGATTAAAAATTTTAAATCTTCTTGATTGCCATGACCAGAGGAGTGAAGTTGATCAGCAATATCTGAATAAAAAACATCAGCTCCTTGAGAGACTAAATCTTCAATCAACTCATAAACCTCATTTTCATTACCAGGAATTGGATCTGAGGAAAAAATTACTTTATCACCAGGCATTATTTTGACATATGGATTTTGTTTATCAGCTAATTTTGTTAAGGCTGATCCATATTGTGCTTGCGAACCAGCAACAATCAAACAGACTTTATTTGGCGGCAATCTGACTAAATCCTCTTCATTAGCAAAAAGAGAGTCGGGGATAGGCAAATATCCGATCTCTGAAGCTAATTTTGTTGATTCTTTCATTGATCGACCTAAAAATACAACTTTACGATTAAACTTTATTGCCGCCTCAACACATTGACGAATACGAGAGATATTTGAAGAAAATGTTGTCATTATGAACTTTCCTTTTGTTTTTCTCATCTCATTTTCAAAAGTTTCGCCAACAATTGATTCAGATAAAGTCAATCCTGGTCTCTCACTACCTAAACAATCAGACAAAAGACACATCACTCCTTCTTTTCCAGCTTTAGTTATTTGATAAAAATCTGGCGCTGGTCCGTATGGAGGAGTTAGGTCTAATTTAAAATCCGAGCCATGATAAAAATTACCAATTGGTGTTTTAATAAAAATATGAGTCGTATCAGGTATTGAATGAGTGACTCGAATAAACTTTACTTTAAAATCACCAAAACTATATTCTTTTTCAAAATTAACTCTTTCAATAAAGATATTTCTTTTTGTTTCTTGTTTGAATTTATTTTCCAAAAACATAGCTGTTAATTTACTGGCAAAAACCGGAGGATTGCCAAGATTATCATATACATATGGCAAAGCGCCAATATGATCTTCATGACCATGAGTAAAAAGAATCGCTCTAATTTTATCAATCTTATCCTCCAAATAACTCACATCCGGAATAACAAAATCAACTCCCAGATCTTTTTCTTTAGGAAAACCAATACCACAATCAACAATTAAAATATCTTGTAAACGATAGCCATCAAGATTATTTCCTTTTTTACTTTTATTGAAAAAATTACTATCCACTTTTTTATAAAGCTCATAAAGATACATATTTTTTGTCACCCCAACAATTCCACCAAGAGGAACAAACCTTACTTTATATTTATTCATAGTTTTTTTGATTTATAATATTTATAACGATTATTATAATTATACTTTATAATTTGCTTTTATGAATTTTACTAAAGAACAAATCTTAAAAAAACTCGAAGAAGTCCTTGATCCAGAATTAAATATCTCCATTGTTGATTTAGGATTAGTTTATGATGTGAAAATAGATAAAAAAAATATCAAAATTGTTATGACGCTAACCACCATTGGTTGCCCATTAATATCTCTTATTGAAAAAGAGATCAAATCAAAACTTGAAGAACTGGGCTTTGAAGAAAAAGACATTGAAATTGAGTTAACTTTTGATCCGCCTTGGAGTATGGATAAAATGACTGAAAAAGCCAAAGCTATATTAGGAATTTAAGGACAGAACCTTAAAGGACCGTCCCTATGAAAAAAACAAGCAATAAAATTGTTCAAAATGTTTTTGAACAACTAAAAGATTTAACTATCGAGACAGGAAAAGCAACAGCAAAAGCAATTAATGAAACTTTTAATCCTCTTGATGCTTTAATGAAAAGCGATAATAACTCTAGTAATTTAAAAGAAACTAGTAATCAAAGAAAAAATCATAAGCCACTTGATTTTGAAAATCTTCAAAAAAAATACCAAGATAAAGAAAAAATCGCTCAAGAAGCATTAAGACAAAGATTATTTCAAATGGTTCGCCAAGGCGAACAACAAGTTGCTCAAGAAAAAAAACAAAAAGAACTTGAGAAAAAAAGACAAGAAACCTGGGAAGAAGAACAAAGAAAAAGAAAAAAAAAGGAAGAAAAAAAACAACAACAAGTTGCTATCCCGATGGGAAAAGTCCGCCGCAGTATTTTTTCACCAAAAAAAGTCGCTCAAAGACAACATATTGAAACAAAAGCATCATCTGGCAAACAATAATTCGGGACGTAGTTCATCGGTAGAACGTTCGGTTCGGGACCGAAAGGCAGCAGGTTCAATTCCTGTCGTCCCGACTAAATTTAATGCTATACTTATACAATGAGACTTTATAATACTTTAACAAGAAAAGTCGAGGACTTTACTCCTTTAAATCCACCTATTGTCACTTTTTATTCTTGCGGCCCAACTGTTTACGACTACACTCACATCGGCCATATGAGAACTTATACTAACAATGATCTTTTAAAAAGAACTCTTATTTATTTAGGATATCAAGTCAAACATGTAATGAATACGACTGATGTTGGTCACTTAACTGGCGATGATGATACAGGTGAAGATAAACTTGAAAAAGGCGCTAAAAAAACTGGAAAAACAGTCTGGGATTTGGCCCAATTTTATACTAAATATTTTTTTAAAACTATTCATGCTCTAAATATTATTGATCCCGATATTGTCTGTCCGGCGACAAAACATATTGACGAAATGATAAAAATGATAAAAAAATTAGAAGCAAAAGGTTATACATATGAAACAAAAGAAGCGATTTACTTTGATGTCTCAAAATTTAAAAATTACGGAAAACTATCTGGTCAAAAACTAGAAGAAAAGATTCAAAAAGCCAGAGAAGAAGTTCATATTGACCCAGAAAAAAAACATCCAGCTGATTTTGCTTTATGGTTTAAACGAGTAGGTCGATTTGCTGATCATACAATGCACTGGGACTCTCCTTGGGGCGATGGTTTTCCTGGCTGGCATATTGAATGTAGCGCCATGAGTACCAAATATCTTGGTCAACCAATTGATATTCATTCAGGTGGTGTTGATCATATTCCAATTCATCATGAAAATGAGATTGCCCAATCTGAAGCTGCCAATAACACTCAATTTGTTCGCTTTTGGTTTCATAACAATTTTTTAATGGTTGATAATCAAAAAATGAGCAAATCTTTAGGTAATTTTTACACTATTGATGATCTAGAAAAAAACCAGATTGAACCTCTGGCAATTCGTTATCTTTTTTTACAAACTCATTATCGCCAAGTGATGAACTTTACTTGGCAATCAGCTAAAGCCGCTCAAAATGCTTTTAATAATCTTAAAAAAATCATATTGACCTATAAGTCCTATAAGTCCAATAAGTCATATAAGTCCAATAAGTCATATAAGTCTTATTTTTCTTCTTTTATCTCCGATGACCTACAGATTCCTAAGGCTTTATCCTTGATGTGGCAGATGATCGATGATAAAAATCTCTCTCCTCAAGAAAAATTAGATTTAATTTATGATTTTGATCAAGTTTTTGGTCTTAATTTAAAATCCTTAAAAGAAAAAAAAGAAAAAATACCAGAAAACATCATAAAACTAGCTGAATTAAGAAAAAAATATCGCCAAGAAAAAAACTTTGAAAAATCCGATGAACTAAGAAAACAGATTGAAGATTTAGGCTACACTATAAAAGACCTTAAAAATAATCAGTATGAAATTATTTAATTAAGGACAGAACCTTTTTTTCAAAAAGGTTCTGTCCTTATTATTTTTGATCTTTAATTTTTAATTTTTTTATATATTCTCACTGTCGAGTGATCAAAAACAGTTAAAGTCTCCTCAGCTCGTTCATCATTAAAAAACTCTAAAAATTTATTATCTAAATTAAAAGGAAAAACTGAAAATTTTTTTACTAATTTAAATCCAAGCTCTTCATTAAACAACTTTTTATAATACTCATTTAAAATTGGAAATTCTTTTTTTAAATTATCGCAGCGATCTTTTTCATAAACAATTTTGTCAATAATATTTTCATTTCCATCTGGCCAATAACAAGTGTAATTAGCAAAAATTCTTCTTGAAGGAACAATAATATAATCAGCTTTTTTCAAATGCTGAGTCAACTCCTCTTGAAGACTTGGATTATTATCTAAACTATAAAAATCAAAAGAAATCACCTGATAATTTTTGCCTGCTTGACATTTTTGACTCATTATCGGTAAATCAACTACATTAGCCGTCTCAGACAAAATATATGAGTTTTCTGGTACGTTTTGGTAAATCCAATCAGACGCTTGAAATCTAATATCTGGCTGAAGATAAATTAACAAATAAAAAACCCCTGGAATAATCAAAAATATAACTGTTATAACCTTTATAACTTTTATAATTTTTATCCTCTCCAAAAATATTATTCCTGATATTAAAAGCACCGTATAAAATGGTGCTAAAAACCTTGTCCATTTAGCAAAAATCAAAGCATTTGGCAAAAACAATCCTATTAGACTTATTAGACTTATAAGACCAATTAGACCTATTTGTTTAATTTGTCCAATTTGACTTATTAGACCTATAAGTCCTATTATTCCTATCCCTCCCACTGCATAAGGTATGACTTTTACCAGCTGAAAAATCACTGGTATAGTCTGATCAAACTGTTTAGTATAAAAAACTATATATCTTCCTAAAGCAACATCACTTTCATATTGAATAGCGCTTAAAAAATCATTCCAATTTATAAAATTATGAGGTGAAAAAATAACAAAAAAAATACTACTGACAAAAATTAAAAAAAATATATCAAACAATTTAATTAAAAAATTTAAAAATAAAAATCGATGTTTTTTAAAAGAATTATTTTTAACAATAATCAAAAAAACTGGTAAAAATATAAAAGTTGCCGATGATATTTTTGTCGCCATAGATAAACCCAAAATAAAACCTGATCTTAAAATATAATCAATATTCGAAAATTCGTTTTTAACAAACAACAGACTAATATAAATTAAATAAACATAAAAAAACATCAACATTGCCTCAGTTGTTCCAAAATGAGCATATTGAATCGTAAATGGAGAAAAAATTAATAGCAATACTAAACTAAATGAAGGTTTTTTTCCTGTCACTATTTTTATAATTTTTATAATTAATATTCCTGTCCAAACTGACAAAAAAGCAGAAATTAATCGCAAAGTTAAAGTTGCTTCTTCAAAATTAATAGTAAATTTACCAAAATCAAATAAACTTATTTTTTTAAATATTAATTTAAAAACAAAAATCAAAAGATAACCTAAATACAAAGGCAATTGGCCATAAGCAAAAAAATGAGGATGAAAACATTCTTTTAAATTTACAAAATCACAACTTAATTGCTGCAATGCTACTGCTATATTCCTTTCATCAGGATGAAAAGGATAGGGAAGACCCCAATCAAGACCAATAAATCTTGTTATTATTAAAAAACCAATCACAAAAAGCCAATAACCAATATTTTTATAATTACTCTTGATTTTCTGCCACATAATTAGTATTATATTACAAACTATGAAGTATGAATTGACGCTTCTTCTTGGAAAAGAAGCTGATTTACAAATTGTCAAAGATCTAATTACTACTTTCAAAGGAAAAGTAGAAAAAGAAGAAAAATGGGGTGAAAAAACCTTAGCTTATCCTATTGGTAAAAATAAAAAAGCTTTTTATTTTCATCTTTTAATTTCAATGGATAAAAAATCTATTAAAGAATTCCGACAAAAACTAAATTTTGAAGAAAAAATTATTCGTTATTTATTGTTAGTAGTTGAAAAATAAAACTATGGCAAGCAGATCTTTAAACAGAGTCATTTTAATTGGTAATTTAACTCGCGATCCAGAACTAAAATATACTCCAACTGGTACTGCTGTTTGTACTTTTGGAGTAGCAACCAATAGAAATTGGACAACTTCAGATGGTCAAACTAAAGAAGAAGTTCAATATCATCGTATTGTTGCTTGGCAAAAATTAGCTGAGCTTTGCGGGAAAATCTTAACCAAAGGAAAAAAAGTTTATCTTGAAGGTCGAATTACTTATAGAAATTACACCACCAAAGACGGTCAACAAAGATCAGTGGCTGAGATTGTTTTAGACGACTTTATTGTTTTTAATAATGGCGCAAGAAAACCTATAGAAAACAATACTGAAGAAGCAAAAACTAATCAACCAGAAAAAAATGTTGAGGAAGAAATACCTGCTGAAGAAGAATCTATTGAAGAACCAAAAGTTGAAGAGGTTGATCAACCAACTGAGACAACTAATAACGAAAACGCTGAAGAAAAAATCAACCCAGACGATATACCATTTTAAAATCAAAAATTAAAAATCAAAAATTAAAAATTAAAAAAATAAATTGTGATTATTAATTATTCATTATTCATTATTAATTATGAAATGTTTTTTTTGTCAATACAAAACTAGTCCAAATTATAAAGATGTTGATAATCTAGAAAAATTTTTATCACCAAGAAAAAAAATTTTAGGTCGTGATAAAACTGGAGTTTGTGCTAAACATCAAAGACAACTAACTAAACATATTAAATATGCCCGTTATCTCGCTCTAATTCCATACGTCTCATATCAAGGTTTACGATAATCATTTTTTTTATTATACTTAAATAATGATTATCCAATATCCTTTGCCAGAAGAGGTAGAATTAATAATAAAAAAAGGTGATAAAATAGATTTTTCAACTTGTTTATTTGAAAATAATCAAACAGAAAAAATTGAAATAAATATTGCTGATAAACTCTCTATTAATCCAAAAAAAATTTTCCATTATTTAAAAAAACTTGTTGGCGAAGAGGTTAAAAAAAATGATGTTTTAGCTATAAAAGAAGGTCTTTTTTCCTCCAAAAAAATTCTTTCACCAGTTGACGGTATTATTACTGAAATCAATCACGATCAAGGATCAATAATTATCAAAACCAATTCTGATAAAAAAGAAAAATATCTTTCTATTTTTAAAGGTATAGTTGATAATATTGAAAAAAATTTTTTAAAAATCAAATTAAATAAAGGTCAAAGTTTCTCTGTTAAAAATAAATCAGATGAATTTGGAGGAGAAATATTTATTTATAATAACCAACTATTTTATGATTTAAAAACTGAAGATGTTGAAGGAAAAATTATTATCAGCGAATCTCTCTCTTCTTTTGAACAAATAAAACTTGAAGCACTCGGTGCCAAAGCATTTGTTACTCTTAAATCTTTACCTGAAAATACTGATATAAAATCAGTTTTACTAAAAAATATTGATGACTTGAAAAAAATTAATAAAGAAAAATTTACTTATTGTAGTTATATTAAAAATTCTGATATGATTTATTTTTATGACTAATAAAAAAAAATTAAAAATAATTAATTTTATATTTAGTTTAGCTTTTATTATTGTTATTTTTGGTAGTGGTTATAAACTTGGTCAACAACAATATCTAAACAATCTTCAAAAACAATTTAACCTCCCAAACTCTTTTAATAACAATCAAACTTTTTCTAAAGTCTTAGACATTTTGCAAAAAAAATATGTTGATAAACAAAAAATCAATCAAGAAAAAATATTATACGGAGCAATAAAAGGAGCAGTTGCTTCACTTAATGATCCATACACTTTCTTTTTAACTCCTGAGGAAAACAGGCAATCAAAAGATGACCTTCAAGGAAAGTTTGAAGGCATCGGCGCTCAACTAGGATTAAAAAACGGTCGAATAACTGTCATCGCTCCACTTAAAAACTCGCCAGCTGAAAAATCTGGAGTTAAAGCCGGTGATTTTATTAATGCTGTTGATGGTAAAAAAACTGATGGTTGGACACTCAATCAAGCGGTCTCAAAAATCCGTGGACCAAAAGGAACAAAAGTAAAACTCACTATTGAAAGGAATAATAAAGAATTAACTATTGATATTATAAGAGATGAAATCCATGTATCTTCTGTTGAACTATTATATAAAAATAATGTTGCTATTTTAAAATTAAATCAATTTGGTGAAAATACTAATGATGAGTGGGATAAAGCTGTTGATGAAATTAAAAATCAATATGATCAGAAAAAAATTAAAGGAATGATTTTGGATCTTCGTGATAATCCTGGTGGTTATTTGGAAAGCTCGGTCTATATTGCCTCAGAGTTTTTGAACATAGGAAAAGTTGTAGTTAAACAACAATCAGCCAATCAAAGTCTTAATTATTATGTTGAAAAAAATGGCCGACTTTTAGATATTCCTCTTGTGGTTTTAATTAATCAAGGATCAGCCTCAGCATCAGAAATTTTAGCTGGCGCCTTAAGAGATTATAAAAGAGCAAAACTTGTTGGCGAAAAAAGTTTTGGTAAAGGATCAGTTCAAGAAGCAATTGATCTTGATCAAGGCGCTGGTATTCATGTCACTGTTGCCAAATGGATTTTGCCAAATGGTGACTGGATAAATGAAAAAGGCATTAACCCTGATATTGAGGTTAAAAACGAGGTTGATGAAAAAAACACTTTAACACCTGATAATGACAAACAACTTGAAGCTGCATTAAAAATTTTATTAGAATAATCCTATGAAAAAAACATTAGGCTTAATTGCTGCTCTTTTAATTTTGCTTTATATTGCTCAAAAATTTAATCTTTATCAATATTTTGATAAAAACAAAATTCAAAATAAATCTCAAGTTAATACTGAAAAACAAACCGTTGTCTATGAAGAGTCAGTGATTACTCAAGTAGTAGAAAAATCAATTCCTTCGGTTGTTACTGTTGGTATTAGCACGACTATTTCTCAAGGTGATTATTTTCAACTTGATCCTTTTAATCCTTTTATGCCTTTTCGAAGAATTCCTGGTCAACAAAAAAAAGTGGAAAAAAATATTGGTAGTGGCTTTATTGTTTCCTCTGATGGCTTAATAATTACCAATAAACACGTTGTTTCTGATGAGGAGGCAACTTATCAAGTATTAACTAATGATAGCAAAAAATATAATGTTGAAAAAATTTATCGCGATCCTTTAAATGATCTGGCAATTTTAAAAATCAATGGATCGGGTTTTAAACCACTTGATTTAGGTGATTCAAACAATCTAAAACTTGGTCAACTTGTCATTGCTATTGGTACTCCTCTTGGAGAGTTTACCAATACTGTTACCTCAGGAATTATCTCAGGATTAGGTCGGGGAATAACTGCTGGTAGTCCATTTGAAGGATTTGTGGAAAAACTTGATAATGTTATTCAAACTGATGCTGCTATTAATCCAGGCAATTCTGGCGGCCCGCTTTTAAACTCAAAAGGTCAAGTCATTGGTGTCAACACAGCCATTGCTCAAGAAGGTCAAAATATTGGTTTTGCTATCCCAGTCAATGTAGTCAAAGAACTACTTAATAAATTTAAAAACAATGGTTATAGTTTTTCTCGACCATTTTTGGGAGTCAGATATAAAATGATTGATAAACAAACAGCCATTTTAAATGATGTTGTTGAAGGCGCTTATGTCATTGAAGTAGTTAAAGATTCTCCAGCGGATAAAGCTGGGATTCAAGAGGAAGATATAATTATCGAGTTTGATGGAAAAAAAGTTAATACCAATGATGATCAGGGACTGGCAAAATTAATTTTGGACAAAAAAGTAGGCGACAATGTTACCCTAAAAATCTGGAGAAACAAAGAAATAAAGACAATCACTGCAAAACTAGAAGAAGGGAAATAATAATTTTTCATTTTGAAGTTTTCATTTTTCAGTGAATATTTATTTTTCAATGAAAACTAAAAACTGAAAACTTATTGAAAACTAAAAATTGAAAAATGAAAAATTATCTTACTTACTACTTTTTTCATTATTAATTATTCATTTTTCATTATTAATTAGGTATAATCTAATCATGCCAACCAAAATCACCCCTCAAACCCTTAAAGGTTTTCGCGATTTTTTACCCAGTCAAGCTATTAAAAGAAATTGGCTTATTAATAAATTAAAAACTATTTTTGAAAAATATGGTTTTGATCCCTTGGAGACTCCTGCTATTGAATATGCCTCAACCTTGCTTGGTAAATACGGCCAAGAAGCTGATAAACTCCTTTATTTATTTGAAGACAATGGCAAAAGAAAAGTCGGACTTCGTTATGATCAAACTGTTCCTTTAGCTCGAATTATCGCTCAATATCAAAATATAACAAAACCATTTAAAAGATATCAAATTCAACCAGTTTGGCGGGCAGAAAATACCCAAAAAGGCCGATATCGGGAGTTTTTGCAATGCGATATTGACATTGTTGGTGAAAAAAGTCTTTACGCTGATTTTGAAATTGTTGATCTCGTATTAAAATCATTTAAATCATTAGGCTTTAAAAAAACAAAAGTTCTTATCAATGATAGAAAAAATTTCCAAAATATTGACAATAAATTTATAAACTCAATTGATAAACTGCCAAAAATTGGTGAGGAAAAGGTGATTGAAGAGCTTATAAAAAAAGGATTAGAAAAAGATAAAGCTCAATCACTTTTAAATGAGATAAAAAATAAGAAAAAAACTCCTGATATTGAAAAACTTTTTTCTCTTCTTAAAAATCAAAGTTATCAAGAAAATATTGATTTTATCTATTTGCCAACATTAGCTCGCGGTCTTGATTATTACACTGGGCTAATATTTGAGGTTATTGATGAAGATTATCAAGCTGGTTCTCTTGGTGGAGGCGGTCGTTATGATAATCTAATTGGTCTTTTTACTGGTCAAGATGTGCCTGCAGTTGGTTTTGCTTTTGGATTTGATCGGATGATTGAAGCAGCAGAAAGCTTAAATCTTTTGCCTAATATAAAAACTAACACTCAAGCTCTTGTGACAATTTTCTCTCCTGATCTTGCACCAATCTCCCTTGAAACTGCCGAATTTTTAAGAAAAAACAACATCAATACTGAAGTTTATCTAAATGAAGAAGCAAAACTTGAAAAACAACTAAAATACGCCAATAAAAAAAATATTCCTTATGTAATTATCATTGGTCCTGAAGAAGCCGAAAAAAATCTTATGAAGCTAAAAAATATGAAAACAGGTGAGCAAAAACTTATTAAAAAAGGGACAGTCCCTTTTTAAAAAGGGACTGTCCCTAATAAATTTAAAAATAAAGGACAGAACCTTTTTTTTAAAAAAAGGTTCTGTCCTTAATAAAATAAATAATATGCAAATTAATCCTAATACTGTCATCATCGAAGCTTTACCAGGTGTTGGTGGCGATGAATCGAAGCTCTGGATGAAAGAACTTCTTCTCTCATATATCCGTTTTGCTGAAAAAAAAGGTTTTAAATTTGTTTATCTTGATGAAAATATTGTTAAAATCACTGGTGAAAATGCTTTTCATTATTTTAAAAATGAAACTGGTGTTCATCGGGTCCAAAGAATTCCTCAAACTGAAAGAAAAGGTCGAATTCATACCTCAACTTGCATTATTGTTGTTTTACCACAAATAATTCAATCTGATATTCGCATTAATCCATCTGATTTAGAATGGCAATTTTTTCGATCAGGCGGACATGGCGGCCAAAATGTCAATAAAGTCGCCACCGCAGTTCGTCTAATTCACAAACCAACTGGCATTGTCACCACTGCCTCTCGTGAGCGCTATCAAGAAGCTAATCGAAAAATTGCCTATGATCTTTTAGTTTCAAAACTTTATCAACTTGAGGAGGAAAAAAGAAAAGGAATTACCAACTCTTTTGTTAAAAATGTCGGCACTGGCGATCGTTCAGAAAAAATTCGCACTTATAACTTTCCTCAAAATCGCTTGACTGACCACCGCACTGGCAAAAGCTTCCATAATCTTGAGGATATTATTGAAGAAGGGAAGTGGGATAAAGTGTTTAACAATTAAAATCCTCCAATTCGACCTACGAGGTCGCCTGTGGATTATCAGGATAATATAAAAATAAACAAAAATGAGTAATTTTTAAATTGATATAATTTTAAGAACAGAACCTTTTTTTCAAAAAGGTTCTGTCCTTGTTATCTTATCAAAGACTGTCTTTGCAATTTTTTTTTAAAAAGGTTCTGTCCTTGTTATCTTATCAAAGACTGTCTTTGCAATTTTTGCAAAAACAGTCTTTATCAAATTAATTTTTTAATTTATATTATTAAATCAATCTAAATCCTTTTCTCAATCATCAAAAAATGAAACGATCGCATCATTTTTTGATGATAGTGAAATATTTTTTGTTGTTTTAGCAATATAAAATAAAGATAATGATTTTTTTATAATTTTGACTTTTACCTTTTGAATTTCTTTTTGACATTTATATTTTTCTTCTGTATAATAATTTTCTTATGAAAGCTAATATTCATCCAAAATTTTACGAAGATACAACTGTTGTTTGCGCTTGTGGTAATACTTTTACCATTGGTTCAACCAAACAATCAATTACTGTTGAGGTCTGTAATAAATGTCATCCTTTTTATACTGGCGAACAAAGATTTTTAGATACTAAAGGACGAGTTGACACATTCCAGAAAAAACAACAATTTGCAGCTAGTTATCAACAAAAAGTCAAATCAAAAAAATCTAATAAACAAAAAGAGGAAAAACAAACAAAATCTTTACGTGAACTTTTAATGCAAGTATGATATAATTTTTATATATGCCCAAGACCCGGGCTTGTCGACAACGACAGTAAGAAATTATAAATTTCCCGGCGAGGTAAAATCATATGGTAAGTCAAAAAAAACTTGAACAGGTAAAAAAATTAAGCGATGTTTTAAATCAAAAAGAAAATTTTCTCCTTGTCAAATTTGAAAAAACCACCCACCAAGCTCTTGAAACTTTAAGAAAACAACTAAAAAAAACTAATACTAGTTTTAAAGTTATTAAAAACACTCTTTTTGAAAAAGCTGTTAACTTTAATAGCCAAAAAAATCAACTTTTAACCTCTCTTAAAAAAAACTTTTTTCCTTTAAAAGAAAACTCTGCTCTTGTTACTTTTGATAAAGATTGGTCAGAGGGATTAAAGGTTCTTTTTGACTTTATTAAAAAAGATAAAACTATTAATTTTAAATTTGGAATCCTTGATAAATCTGTTTATCAATCGGCTCAACTTGAACAAATCGCTCAACTTCCAGGAAGAAATGAGCTATTGGCAAAAATTATTGGTAGTCTCAAAGCGCCAATGAATAAATTAGTCTATAGCTTAAAATACAATACTAATAAATTAGTCTATATCCTAAAAGAAAAATCACAAGTTAAAAATTGATATTATTTTTTTAATCAAAAGGAGGTGAAAAAAAATGACTGAGGTAAAATTAAGCGAAAAATTACAAAAAATTGCAACAGATCTTGAAAGTTTAACTACTCTTGAAATGGCAGAATTAGCCAAATACTTAGAAGAAAAATTTGGCGTTTCTGCTATGCCGGTTGCTGCAGTTGCCGCTCCAGCTGCTGGTCAAGCTCAAACAGCTACACCACAAGAGGAGAAATCAACATTTACTGTTGTTTTAACTGAAGCTGGTGCTAATAAACTCGCCGTGATTAAAGCAGTTCGAGAGATATTACCTAGCTTAGGATTAATGGATGCAAAAAAATTAGTTGAAACTGCTCCACAAGAGCTTTTAAAAGACGTTAAAAAAGAAGCAGCTGAAGATGCTAAGAAAAAAATCGAAGCTGCTGGAGGAAAAGTGGATTTGAAGTAACACTTCAAATCCATATTGAACCGAAATAATTTTTTAAAGTTTCAGATTCTTTTATGAGTCTGAAACTGGTTCAATATGATTTTGAAGACATTTTAATCTATAATAAATTATGACTGATAAAAAATCTTCTTATAGCGGCGAATCAATTGTTGTTTTAGAAGGACTCGAGCCAGTAAGAAAAAGACCGGCGATGTATATTGGCACAACAAGCCAATATGGTGTTAATCACTGCTTAAATGAGATTATTGACAACTCCATTGATGAAGCTTTAGCGGGATTTTGTCGAAATATTGAAATAAGAATTGAGGATAATAATTATCTAACAGTCTTTGATGATGGTCGAGGAATACCAGTTGATAAAGTCCCTAAATACAATATCTCAGCTTTAGAGATTGTGATGACCAAACTTCATGCTGGAGGTAAATTTAATGCTGGCGCTTACAAAGTTTCTGGTGGTCTTCATGGTGTTGGCGCCTCAGTTGTCAATGCCTTATCTTCTCATGTGATAGTTGAGGTCAGACGCGATGGTAAATTATATCGTCAAGAATACAAAAAAGGCACACCTCTTTATCCAGTAAAAGTTGTTGATGAATCAATTTTAGGATTTAATTTTCCTAAAGGTACAGCTACTTCATTCTTACCTGATCCAGAGATATTTAAAGAAACCATTGAGCTTAACTACAATATCTTTAAAAAACAGATCAAAGAAAGAGCTTATCTTATCAAAAATGTCTTTTTTAGAATTTTTAATAAAAAAACCGGTGATAAATTTGCCTTATTTTTTGATGGTGGAATTTTATCACTTCTTCGCGATCTAAATCGAGGAAAAAAAGTTTTGCACGAGCCAATTTATATTCAAAAACAACAAGATGATAAAGAACTTGAAGTGGCTATCCAATATAATGACTCAATTAATGAAAATATTCACTCTTTTGTCAATGTTATCAACACTCATGAAGGCGGTACTCATTTAACAGGTTTTAAAACAGCGATTACCCGAGCGATTAATAACTATGCTAAAAAAGAACTTGGAAATGGCAAAAATGGGGAAGAAACATTTACTGGTGATGATGTTAAAGAAGGATTAACAGCGATTGTTTATGTTAAAATGCCTTCAACTAACTTACAATTTGAAGGTCAAACAAAAACAAAACTTGGTAACTCAGAAGTTCAGACATTTGTTCAACAAACAGTATTTGAATATCTAGAAACTTATTTTGAAGAAAATCCAAAAACTGCAAAAGAGATTTTAGGAAAAATCTATCTCGCTCAAAAAGCCAGACTAGCGGCTAAAGCAGCTAAAGAGGCAGTTTTGCGAAAAGGAGCATTAGAAGGAACAACTTTACCTGGAAAACTAGCTGATTGTCAAGAAAAAGATCCGTCTTTATCTGAGTTATTTTTAGTTGAGGGTAACTCCGCTGGCGGCACTGCCAAACAAGGAAGAGATAGAAAATTTCAAGCAATTTTACCACTTCGAGGTAAAGTTTTAAACACCGAAAGAGCTTATTTAGACAAAGTATTATCATTTAAAGAGTTAAAAGACTTGGTAGTTGCTTTAGGTATGGGAATTGGTGAAAATATTGATTATAAAAAACTTCGCTATCACAAAATCATTATTATGACTGATGCTGATGTTGATGGAGAACATATTCGTACCTTACTTTTAACATTTTTCTTCCGTCATTTACCCGATATTATTCAAAAAGGCCATCTTTATGTTGCCCAACCACCTTTATACAAAATCCAGGCGGGAAAAACTATTCATTATGCTTATTCTGATGAGGAAAAAGATAAAATCGTTAGCTCTTTGTCCCAACAATATAGCAATTTAATAATTCAAAGATACAAAGGTTTAGGTGAGATGAATCCAGAACAGCTTTGGGAGACAACTATGAATCCAGAAAATCGAGTGTTAAAACAAGTCACTATTGCTGATGCACAAGAAGCTGATTATGTCTTTTCAATGCTTATGGGTGATGAAGTACCGCCAAGAAAAAAATTTATCATTACCCATGCAAAAATGGCCAATCTTGATTTATAATAGGTTCTGTCCTTACTAAGGACAGAACCTTAAAGGACCGTCCCTTAGTTGTTATAAATTTTATAAAAAACTATGAATATTCAAAAAATATCTGCCGGAAAAAATCCGCCTGAGGAAGTTAATGTATTTGTTGAGATTCCTCAAAGCTCATCAATTAAATATGAATTAGATAAAGAATCAGGAGTAATTATGGTTGATAGATTTGCCTATACCGCGATGTTTTACCCATTTAACTATGGATTTATTCCTAATACTTTAGCTGAAGATGGTGATCCTGTTGATATTTTAGTAATCTCATCTTATCCTGTTCATCCAGGTGTTGTTATTCCAGCTCGACCAATTGGTATGCTTGAGATGGAAGATGAAGCAGGAATTGATACAAAAATTTTAGCCGTCCCAACCAAAAAAGTTGATCCATTTTATGCTAATGTCAATGATATTTCTGATTTAGATGAGACAACAAAAGAAAAAATCAAGCATTTTTTTAATCACTATAAAGAACTTGAGCCAGGAAAATGGGTAAAAACAAAAAACTTTTTAGGCAAAGACAAAGCCTATGAAGCGATTAAAAAAGCATTGAAATAAGTCTTATAAGTCATATAAGTCCAATATGTCCAATATCCAACAAACTGAAATCACCGCTGAGATGAAACGAGCGTATTTAGATTACGCAATGAGTGTTATTGTCTCAAGAGCTTTACCTGATGTTCGCGACGGCCTAAAACCAGTTCACAGAAGAATTCTTTATGCGATGTATAAAATGGGGTTAACCTCATCAGCTCGTTTTTCAAAATCAGCTAAGGTTGTTGGTGAGGTATTAGGTAAATATCATCCTCATGGTGATGCGCCCGTTTATGAAGCTCTCGCTCGTCTCGCTCAAGATTTTTCCATGAGATATCCTTTGATTAAAGGTCAAGGCAACTTTGGCTCAATTGACGGCGATCCTCCAGCAGCCATGCGTTATACTGAAGCAAAACTAGCCAAAATCAGTGATGAAATGCTTTCTGATATTGAAAAAGAAACTGTTGACTGGACTGATAATTTTGACGGCTCATTAAAAGAACCAGTGTTTCTTCCAGCTAAACTACCTAATCTCCTTTTAATGGGAGCTGAAGGTATTGCTGTTGGTATGGCAACAAAGATCCCGCCTCATAATTTAAGTGAATTAGTTGACGCCTTAGTCTTAATGATTGATAAAGCAAAAAAAGATGATACTAATCCGGCAAACATTATTTTCAATGTCGAATTAGATGAGCTTTTAGAGCATATCAAAGGCCCTGATTTTCCAACTGGCGGTATAATCTACGGCGCCTCAGATATAAAACAAGCTTATTTAACAGGTAGAAGTTCAATTTTAGTTCGAGCCAAAGTCGAGGATGAAGATCTTGGTCATGGAAAAACGGCAATCATTGTAAAAGAGCTTCCTTATCAAGTCAATAAAGCCAATCTCGTTGAAAAAATCGCTCATTTAGTCGCTGATAAAAAAATTATTGGCATTGCTGATCTTCGCGATGAATCTGATCGAGATGGAGTAAGAATTGTAATTGAGTTAAAACGAGATGCCTCTTATAAAAAAGTCTTAAACAATCTTTTTAAATATACAGAACTCCAAACCTCATTTCCTGTTAATATGGTGGCTTTGGTTGATGGCGTACCACAAACTTTATCTTTAAAATCAATTTTAGAGATCTATCTTCGCCATCGAATAAACATTGTCACCAAAAGAAGCGAGTATGAACTTAAACAAGCCAAAGCTCGGGCTCATATTTTAGAAGGATATTTAATTGCTTTGGACAATATTGATGAGATTGTTGAACTGATTAAAAAAGCCAAAGATGAAGCTGATGCAAAAACAAAATTAGTCACTCGCTTTAAACTTTCACCAATTCAAGCCCAAGCCATTCTTGATATGCAGCTTAAAAGACTAACCGGTCTTGAAAGAATAAAAATAGAGGATGAATTAGCTCTTTTAAAAGAAACCATTGAGTATTTAGAAGCTTTACTTAAAGATGTCTTTAAAATCTTAAAAGTGATAAAAGATGAGCTTTTATATCTAAAAAATAAATACGGCGATGAAAGAAAAACCCAAGTTATCAAATCTAAGCCAGGCGAGATAAGTGATGAGATGTTGATTGAAAACAAAGAGGTAATTGTTGTTTTGACAAAAGAAGGCTATATTAAACAAGTGCCAAAAGAATCATTTAGAGTCCAAAATCGCGGCGGAAAAGGCGTCACAGGAATGGAAACAAAAGAGTCAGACAATGTCTACTTTATCACCACGGCAATGACTCATGACTATATGCTCTTTTTCACTAATTTTGGCCGAGTCTTTCAAAATCGTGTCTGGGATATTCCTGCTGGATCACGCACCTCAAAAGGTAAAGCAGTTGTTAATCTAATCTCTTTAAAACCTGAGGAAAAAATCACCTCAATCTTAACTTACAACTCAGAATTAGCTAAAAATGCTGAAAAAATGTTTGTGGTAATGACAACTAAATTTGGCACGGTCAAAAAAACCCAGTTTAGTGAATACACCAATATTCGTTCAAACGGTATTATCGCGATTAAACTCGAAAAAAATGATGAACTTTTATGGGTAAAACTTACTGATGGCAATAAAAATGTTATTTTAGTCTCTCAACAAGGCAAAGCCATTGTTTTTAAAGAAAAAGAGATTAGACCAACTGGTCGCTCCTCAATCGGTGTTAAAGGTATGGAGCTTGATGAAGGTAACTACATTATCGCTGCTGATGTTTTTGGAGATGATGAGTTTAAAAAAGATATCTTGGTCGTTGGTGAAAAAGGCATTGGCAAAAAAACTCAACTTTCTAATTTCAAAGGTCAACATCGAGGCGGAAAAGGAGTAAAAATCGCCTCAATTGATGATAAGATTGGCCACATTGCCTTAGCTTTTATTATCCAACCTGAAGATGAAACTTTAATCATCACCTCAGCTATGGGTCAGGTTGTCAAAATTCCTTTAAAATCAATTCCATCTCGATCTCGCACTGCCAAAGGAGTGATTTTGATGAGATTTTCTGATAAATCTGATCGGGTTGTTAGCGCCACGGCTGTGTGATATAATTATATTAATGAAACTCTCTTTAAACAAACTGTTTTCTTTTTTTGAAACTGCCTTAAAAAAAACTCTTAAAAAACAAAAAAATAAGCTCATTTTAACCATATTTACCTTTAAAAATCAGCAAAAAAATCAGTCCTTTCTTAAATTAAAAGAAAAAATCGCTAAAAAATTAGGAATAAAACTTAATATTGTTGATTTTCAAAAAACTCCAAACTTTATTAATTTTGCCAAAACCATTAAAAAAGAAGCGGAAAAAAAAGAAGTTACAGCCATAATCATTGAAAAACCAATTCCAGCCCAACTGATGACTGATAGTTTATACAACTATATTCCTAAAGAAAAAGAAATCGAAGGCCTAAGATTAAAAGCATTAGTTTTACCTCCTCAAGGATTAGCAATATTAACAATGATTAAGTATTTTTTAACTGGAAAAATTAATGAAAAGATTATTATTAATCCAAAAAAAGATGTTAATTTTTGGAAAAAAACATTGAAAAATAAAAGAGTTGTTCTTTTAGGTCGAGACGAGATTTATGCAAAACCAATTACCAAGGTATTTCAAGAATTTAAAATCAGTCATTTAAACATTGATCTAAATATCAAATCAACTGAGGAATATTTACAACAAGCAGACATCATCATTAATACCAGCGATAAATCTTTAGAAAATTACTCTCTTAAAACAAATAGTATTATTATTAACTATTCACCTCTTGATTCTTCTCTTGAACCTTTGGTAGTGTATTATTTGTTTAGGAATATGGTTGAGATTAATAAATAATAATGAATAATGAATAATTAATATAAATTAATATACATCATTATTTTTCCCTCTTGAGAGGGGATAAAGGGGTGTGTTATAGAAATATCAAATATCAAATCCGCCAGCTGGCGGACAAAATGAAAATTCAAAATTTAAAATTTAAAAAAAACTTTTTAATTTTAACTTATACTTTTGAATTTTGAATTTTAACTTTTGAATTATTTTTATACGTTACACATTAATTGTTAGATGATCATCATCACTGGCCAAACTGCTACCGGTAAAACTGCTCTTGCTTTAGAATACGCCAAGAAATACAATGGTGAACTGGTTAATTATGACTCTCGCCAAATTTACAAATATCTAGACATTATTACTGGAAAGGATTTACCAGCGAAAACGGGTGTTTTGAGCGAAGGGCTCCCGACTGGCCGCAGGCGATTTTTCCAGCCTGCCGCTGGTCGCCGAGCACAGTCGGGATTACGCTCGAAACAGGACCTGTTTTCGGTATGGCTATACGATATTGTTACGCCGGATCAACATTTTTCATCATTTGAATATGTAAAACTATCTCAAAAAGTAATAAAAGATATCAAATCACGTGGTAAAACTCCAATTTTAGTTGGCGGCACATACTTTTATCTAAAACACTTACTTTATGGATTTGACTATCAAGTCCCGCCTGATTTTACCTTAAGAGAAAAATTAAATCAAAAATCAGTTGCAGAACTTCAAAAAATAATCCAAGAACTTGATCCAGAAATTAAGCAAAAGATGAATCAAAGCGACTGGCAAAACCCAAGAAGACTAATAAGAAGAATCGAAATCCTTAAAAACCAAGGACAGAACCTGAAAGGTTCTGTCCTTTTAAAGACCGTCCCTGATCTTTTTATCGGCTTAAAACACAAAAACAAAGAACATCTTTATCAAGCAATAAAAACTAGAGTAGAGAAAAGATTAAAACAAGGAGCAATTGAGGAAGTAGAAAAAATCTTAAAAATGGGCTATAAAAAAACTGATCCTGGTCTAAATACCATTGGTTACAAACAAATCATTGACTATCTTGAAGGAAATATCACCAAAGATCAAGCAATTGAAAAATGGATTACCGCCGAACTTCAATACGCCAAACGCCAATATACTTTTATGAAAAAAGACAAAAATATTAAATGGATTGAAATATAATTTTTAATTCTTTTTAAACAACTTCATAAACGCCTCTTTAGGTATCTCGACTTTTCCTACCATTTTCATTCTCTTTTTTCCTTCTTTTTGCTTTTCCAAAAGCTTTTTTTTCCGGCCAACATCACCAGTTCCCAGCACTTTTCCAGACTTTATTAAAACATCTTTTCTAAAAGGCGAAATTCTTGTTGAAGCAATAATTTTTCCTTTATACTGACCCTGAATCTTTACCTCATACTGCTGTCGGGGGATCAACTCTTTTAACTTGCTTGTCAAATAATTAGCTCTTTCATAAGATCTCTCCTCAACAACAATCTCCGAAAACTCCTCAACTGGCTGATTATTGATTAAAATCTTCAACTCATCTGCCTTAACATCTCGGTAATCTAAAAACTGCCAATCAAGCGAAGCAAAACCAGATGAGACGCTTTTTAACGCATCAAAAAAATCCGTAATCATCTCTGCCATTGGCATCTCATACTCTAAAATTATCTGATTTTTATTATCCATTGTTAAAAACTGACTACGATATCTTTGCATCAACTGCATAATATCACCTAAATATTTTTCTGGTGTTAAGATAATTACTTTTACCCAAGGCTCTTTTTTTATTCCACGAATATTTGTCTCTTGATACTCAATTTTTGGCGGTGTTAAAACCAGGCTTAAACCAAACTCTCTTTCCAACCTTTCTCTAACAACATCAGCATGAAGCAGTCCCAAAAACCCAACTCTAAATCCTGTCCCTAAAGCCTGACTATAAACCCCCTGAAACTCCAAAGATGAATCATTCAAAGATAATTTTTCTAAAGCTTTTTTTAAATTTAAATAATCAGCTGTATCAGTTGGAAAAATTGAGGCAAACACCATTGGTTTAATCTTTTTATAACCTGGTAAAGAAATATCACCTTGCTCTTTAAAATCAACCACAGTATCACCAACAGCCACTTGATGAATATCTTTTAAATTGGTGACGATATAACCAATCTCACCAGAAACTAACTTTTCACTTGGAGTCAAATCCGGTGAAAAATAACCAACCTCATTAATCTCAAAACTTGTTTTTAAATTAGCCAATTTTACTTTTAAACCTTTTTTAAATTCGCCGCTAAATACTCTCACAAAAATAATCACTCCTCGATGAGAATCATAATAAGAGTCAAAAATTAAAGAAAGCGAGGGTATCAAATTTTTTTCACTTTCGAGGGGACCCCGACTTAGTCGGGGTGAGACTCTCGTGTGATAAAAAATTTCGATACCCGAGCTTTTATTAGGATCAGGAATTTTCTCTATTATTGCCTTTAATAATTTTTCAACTCCTTGACCAGTTTTTGCTGACACCAAAAAAATCTCCTCATCTTTCACTCCCAAAAAATCAACTAATTGTTTTTTAGTTTTTTCAACCTCGGCATTTGGCAAATCAATCTTATTTATTGCTGGAATAATCACTAAATTTTTCTCAATTGCTTTATACGCATTAGCAATTGTCTGGGCTTGGATTCCTTGAGTGGCATCAACCAAAAGAATCACTCCTTCAACACAAGCCAAAGTCCGATCAACCTCATAAGAAAAATCAACATGGCCCGGAGTATCAATCAAATTAAGAATATATTCGGAGGAAGATGTCAAATTTTTTTCGACTTGGGATGTCTGTCCGACAAATGTCGGACTAGGGGACCCACTAGAGATAAAAAAATTTAACATCGACTCCGCTCTAAAAAACATTCTCACCGGAGCAAGCTTTATCGTAATCCCACGCTCCCTTGATATTGGATTTCTATCCAGTAACTGTTCTTCATGTTTTCCAGCTGCAACTGTTCCTGTCAACTCCAAAAATCTATCCGCCAAAGTACTTTTTCCATGATCAACATGAGCAATAATAGCAAAATTGCGAATAAACATAAAAATATCTAAAATGTCTAACACTTTAAAATTAACCTAAGTAACCTAAACTACCTAAGTTACCTAATATTAAGGACAGAACCTTTTTGAAAAAAGGTTCTGTCCTTTTTATTTTTCAGTTTTAAGTTTTGACTTTTTACTTTTGAGTTTATTATAATATAAAAATGCTCGAAAAATTAAGTGTTTTTTGGAAAAAATTTAAGACTAAACTTCTTCTTTTTCTTGCAGTTCTTGGACCAGGAATTATCACTGCTGTTGCTGATAACGATGCCGGAGGAGTGGCTACTTACACAGTTGGCGCTGCCAAATATGGAATGAACTCCCAATTTCTTATTATTCCAATCACAATCATTTTAGCCCTAACTCAAGAAATTGGCGCTCGCATTGCCATTGTTGCTAAAAAAGGATTAGGCGATCTTATTAGAGAACATTATGGAGTGCTTTTTTCTTTTATTATTTTTATTTTATATTTTATTACCAATCAAGGAGTAGTTTTACAAAATGTCTCTGGTCTTAAAGCCAGTTTTCAGATTTTTAATATTCCTTGGCAACCAGCTTTAATTTTAACCTGTATTTTTTTGATTTTTTTTGTTATTAAATTTGACTATAAAAAAACTCAAAGAATTTTTATTATGATGATTCTTTTTTATATTAGTTATATTATCTCCGCTATTCTTGCTAAACCAAATTGGGGAGAAGCTCTTCGTCAAAGTTTAGTTTTTCCTGATTTAAAATACCTTCCTGATTTAAATTATTGGTTTGCTAACATTGCTATTTTAGGAACAACGATCACTGCTTGGGGACAGTTTTTTGTTAGTTCATACATTATTGATAAAAAACTTGAACCACAACATTTAAAATCTGAAAAATTAGAAATTTTCTTAGGCGCTTTTTTAACTAATTTCTTCTCTTGGATGATAGCAGCGGCAGTCACTTATACGCTTTTTAAAAATGGTATTCATAATGTTGATGGCTTTTCCGCTGGATTATCAATGAAACCTTTTGTTGGTGAATTAGCGCCCATTCTTTTTGGTATTGGTCTTTTTGGCGCCTCGATTTTAGGATTAACAATTGTGCCTCTTGCTACTGCTTATGTTTTTTCTGAGATGTTTGGTTATGAAGGATCACTTGATGCTGATTTTAAAAAAGGCAGACTTTTTTATAGTTTTTTTATTTTTCAAATTTTTATTGGTCTTATTATTGCTCTTATTCCTTCAATTAATCTTTTTGATCTGACTTTGTATGTTGATTATTTAAACGGCGCGATGCTGCCAATAATTTTTTACTTTTTAGTTAAGTTTTCTGAAAATGAAGAGGTGATGGGTCAATATGTTTCTCGCGGTTTAACTAGTATATTAGTCAAAGCTTCAGCCATCATCATCACCCTCGCTGTCATCATCACTACTTTAGGAAAAATAATGGGAGTAGAATAAATAAATGTATAACGTAAAACGTATAACGTGTAACGTATAAAAAATATTTTTAATTAACCTAATTAACCTAAAAAAATAAAAACAATAATAAATAAACAAATAAATAAATTTTTAATCAATAATAAATAATTTAATAAATTAATAATTTAAAAATTTTGTCATCCTGAACTGGTTTCAGGATCTCTAATGAGATGCTGAAATCACGCCTAAATCGGCGGACAGGTAAATTCGGGATGACAATGTTGTTTTATTTCTTTTTTCATTTTCTTTGTCATTTTGTCCGCCAGCTGGCGGATTTTCAGTTTTCAATCAGTTTTCAATTTTTAGTTTTCATTGAAAAATAAATATTCATTGAAAATCCGCCAATTGGCGGAAAAAATTCAAAATGAAAAATTATTTTCTTAATTACTTTTCTTTTTTAATTATTCATTATTAATTATTAATTATCTTTACCCCATCTTTCGTCTCTCCATAAAAAATCTGTTTTCCTTGATGAAGGACTAAAGTTTTTTCGGTGTAGTCTAAAGCCTGTTCAGGCGAGTGGGTGACTAAGATCAATGTTGCTCCTTGTTTTTGAAACTCTTTTATTTTTGCTAAACATTTTTCCCTAAATTTTATATCACCAACTGCCAAAATCTCATCAACCAAAAGTATCTCTGGCTTTTCAGCAACCGCTACAGAAAAAGCCAATCTCATATACATTCCTGATGAGTAAAATTTCACTGGTTGATCCATAAAATCATGAAGCTCAGAAAAATCAACAATGCTTTTATAGAGTCTGTCCATTTGTTTTTTTCTTATACCAAGAATTGAGCCATTAAGATAGACATTTTCTTTACCAGTTAACTCCGGATGAAAACCAGCGCCAAGTTCAATCAAAGGCGCCACTTTTCCTAAAACTGTAATTCGACCATCAGATGGCTTAGTCACACCAGCGATAATTTTCAAAAGAGTTGATTTTCCTGAGCCATTTCTTCCTAATATTGCCAAAGACTCTCCTTTTTTAAGTTCAAAGCTAACTCCCTCCAAAGCTTTAAACTTGACATAAGTTGACTGACCAGAAAAAAGCGCTGGCAAAAACTCCTTAAAAGTCCTTTGTTTATTTAACCGATACTCTTTAGTCAAATTTTCCGCCTTTATAACAAAATCTGACATATCATCTAACGTCTAACTTCTAACATCCAACAATTTAAAAATAATTCAAAAGTTAAAAGGCAAAAGTCAAAATTGAAATTCAAAATTAAAAATTTAAAAACTTTTGACTTTTAACTTAAACTTTTGACTTTTGAATTTTGACTTTTGACTTTATTTAGACATAATCCGCAAACTCACCTTCCTGCTTTTTAAAGATCACATAAGATATCCCGAAAAACACCAACGAAACAACTGCCGCCACCATCATACTATTTAAATTCGGCGCTTTACCACCTAAAATTACCTGTCGATAACCATTGATAATCACTGACATTGGATTTAATGAAAAAATAAATCGATATTTGTCTGGAAACTGTTCCACCGGATAAATAATTGGTGTCAAATAAAACCATATTTGAATAATAAGATTTAGCAAATACTGAATATCTCTGTAAAACAGATTAAAAGAGGAAATAATCAGGCTTAATCCAGCAGTAAAAAATAACTGAATGATAAAAATTGGGATTACCCACAATATTGCTAAATTAACAGAAATTTTATAAAAAATAATAAAAAAAATAGCGATTAAAACCGAGTAAAAAAAATCAACTGCCTTAGCAATAATAGTTGCATAAACCAATATTTCTCTTGGAAAATAAATCTTTGTGATTAAGGAGGCATTGCCAACTAAAGCATTCGCTGATGACGATAAGCTTTGAATAAAAAAATTCCAAGGCAAAAGACCAATAATTAAAAAAATTATATAAGGGACATTATATGAGGCAATGCGAAAAATTGTTGAAAAAACAAATGATAAAACTAATAGTTGAAATAGAGGATTGATTATCACCCAAGCATAACCTAAAATTGATTGTTTATATCTTTGATTGATCTCTCGATAAGCAAGATTAAAAAGTAATTCTCGATAAAAGATAAGTAATTTTAAATTTTTAAAACCTTTTTTTATTTTCTCCATATATTTTATTTTACTAGATTTTTACTAGTCTAACAGTTGAAGTCCCGCCGATTTTTCCTTTATAATCTCCATGAAGAACAATTAGTTTTTGATTTTTTTTAAGTTGATACTTTTTAGAAATAAAATCAATTATTTTTTCCAAAGTTTGATGATCTAAAAAACCATTTTTCCCAAACTTAAATACTGATGGATATATGCCAAAACCAATTGTTAAAAAATCAGCGATTTTTTTATCTTGAGTTATAGCAAAAATTGGCAGTCCTGGATGAAATCTAGATAAAACAGCAGCTGTTCTTCCTGTTTCCGTCAGTACTAAAAATCCTGCCAAATCTTCATTAATATTTTTCAGATATTGATACATTTTATAGGCTGATTTGCAAATAATGGTTGTCCAATCAGTTTGTTTTGGCTGAAAAAACTCTTTATCTTCTTCGATTAAAACTTTTTCATTGAAAGCTAAAGTCTTTGTCATTATTTTCACTGCCTCAACTGGATACTTACCACTAGCAGACTCTGCCGAAAGCATTACTGTATCTGTACCATCATAAAAAGCATTAGCAACATCAGAGACCTCAGCCCGAGTTGGCGCTGGATTATTGATCATTGACTCAAGCATCTGAGTAGCAGTGATGACAAACTTTCCTGCCTCAAGAGCTTTTTTAATAATCTTTTTTTGAAAATAGGGAACTACCTCGCGAGCTACCTCAATTGCCATATCACCCCGCGCCACCATCACTCCATCTGAGGCCTCAATTATCTCATCAAGATTATCAATTGCTTTTTTTGTCTCAATTTTGGCAATAATTTTTGGAATAAATTTATTATGTTTTTTGATTTCTTTTTTTAAATCATCAATATCTTTTTTACTTCTTACATAAGATAAAGCAATAAAATCTACTTCATTTAAAACCGCTAGTTTTATTCCTTCTAAATCTTTATCCACTAATGATGATAGTTCAAAATCAACTCCCGGTATAGTCACTGTTTTTCTATCTTTTAAAATTCCTTCACTTTTTGATTGAAGATAGATTTTGCCCTTTTCTTTTATTACTTTAAAAACAAAATATCCATCATCGACCAAAACTTCCTGACCCTCAACTAATTTTTCTTTAATCTGATTATGAGAAAATTTTATCTCCTCATCAATTACCAATTTTTGGCCTTTTTTTAAAATTATTTTTTCTTGATTTTTTAAAAATTGAAGTCTTATCTCTGGTCCTTGAAGATCAATGAGAGTACCAATATGTTTATTTAAATTTTGCGCCACTTTATTAACTTTTTCAATCATCTGATTATGCCAGGAAATAGTGTTGTGTTTTAAATTAAAACGAAAGACATTGACTCCTTCTAAAATCAATTTTTCAATTATTTTTTCATCTTCAGTTGCAGGACCAATAGTAGCGATGATTTTTGTTAATTTGTTCATGGTGAGTCCGGGCAGAATCGAACTGCCATCTAATCCTTACCTGCCCGCCGGATTTAGTATCGGTGGAGAGACTCGAACTCTCAACCTACTCCTTAGAAGGGAGTTGCTCTATCCAATTGAGCTACACCGACTTCCATCCTTCTTGGCAGGCGGGGAAGGGATTTATTCTATCCGTTGAACTACGGACTCAAAATATCTATAAATTATATCAAATAATTAAATCGTTGAAAATAACAAGGACAGAAATAAAAAGGACAGAACCTTTTTTTCAAAAAGGTTCTGTCCTTATACGTTTTACGTTTCACGTTCCACGTTACACATTTTTCTTCTTGACAACTGAAAAAAATATCGCTATTCTTAAACTATAAGTAGAAAAAAATTCCACTATTAGTTTAAATTAATAAAAAATGAAAGACATAATCTTAGAATTATATAAACAAAACCAAACTGTTTTTACTTTTAAAGAACTATCTCTTTTATTTAAAAATCTAAAAAAACAATCTTTAAAAGATAGATTAAAATATGCTGTTAAAAAAGGGAAAATCTTAAGATTAAGAAAAGGTATTTATGGAAAATCAAACTACCAATTATTTGAATTAGCCAATAAAATCTACACCCCATCATATATAAGCTTAGAAATAGTTTTAAAAAAGGAGGGAATTATTTTTCAAGACTCCTCAAATATCACTCTTGTCTCCTATATCTCAAGAAAAATAAAAATTAATGATCATATTTTTAGTTTTCGAAAAATCAAAGATGATGTTTTGACAAACAAAGAAGGCATTATCGAAGTTGATAATTATTTTATTGCTTCAAAAGAAAGAGCATTTTTAGACGCTTTATTTTTGTATAAAAATTATCATTTTGATAATTTAAAACCATTAAATTTTGAAAAAATTTTTCAGTTAAAAAAAATCTATAATAGCAAAGCCTTAGAAAAAAGAGTCGAAGAGTATTATCAAATTTATAAAAATGAATATGCTTAACAAACAAAAGCATCAAACCATTTTAATAAAAATTATTAAAGAAATATACTCTGACACTGATTTAGCAAAAAATCTCGGTTTTAAAGGCGGCACCGCCTTGTATTTATTTTATGATTTACCAAGACTTTCTGTTGATCTTGATTTTAATCTAATTAATTTTGAAAAAAAAGATTTTGTTTTTGAAAAACTCAAAAAACTTTTATCAAATTTTGGCGAGCTGGAAGATGCCTCAGAAAAAAGATATACCTTATTTTTCCTTATTAATTACGAAAAAACTCAAAGAAAAATTAAAGTCGAGATTTCAAAAAGAGCGATTCATCCAGATTATGAGATAAAAAACTATCTGGGAATTCCAATTTTAGTGGCAAATGCTCAAGGTTTGGCAACTGGAAAATTAGCCGCTTTTTTAACTAGAAAAAAATTTGCTGCTCGAGATCTTTTTGATCTTTGGTTTTTGTTAAAAAATGATTTTTCATTTGATGAAAAGTATTTGCAAGCGCAAACTGGCTTTGATTTAAAAACCGCTCTAAAAAAAGCTAAAATTAAATTAAAAAGCATTAGTCAAAATCAGCTTTTACAAGGAATAGGAGAACTAATTGAGGAAAAACAAAAAAATTGGATTAAAGATAAATTAAAATCAGAACTCGAATTCTACCTCAACCTCTATCTTAAAAATATATAAATAATTAAAAAATAAAAAGGACAGAAATAACAAGGACAGAACCTTTTTTTCAAAAAGGTTCTGTCCTTAATAAATTGTCCTGACAATTCACCTGCGACCTCGTAGGTCGAATTGGAAATTATTTTGAAAAACTAATATTAAGTTTATAACCCAATACTTCTGCTATCTTTTCTAAAAAACCAAGCGAAGGATTAATATTTCCGGACTCAAGTCTAGCTATTGCTGATTGTTTTGTTCCTATTTTTTCAGCTAATTCTTTTTGAGTAAGACCTTTTTGAATCCTTGCATAAATCAATTGAGATATTGCTTTATAACGAGGAGTTAACCTTTCATATTCTTCTTTAACTGCTTTATTTTGTAATAATTCTGATTTTAATTGTTTCCAGCTTCTCATAAATTTTTATAAAAATTATTAATAATAATACTAATAATATAACAGATATGTTATACTATTTCAAGGACAATAATCTCTGCTTGGCAATTTCAATCTCTTTTTTTGGTGTTTTTTGTTTTTGTTTTTTAAAAGCTGAAAGTAAGTAAATTGTCCTTCTAATAAATGTATAAATAATTCTTATTTCTTCTTTTCCTCTAATTCTTAACTCATATAAATTTGAATCAAGTTTTTTAGCATGTGGCATTCCTAAAAATGGGCCGTAAATTTCTAAAAGATCTAAAAGATGGATTATTTTAGCAATTGCTTGAGGTTGTTGTTTTTTAATAAAATCAGCAACTGGTCTTTCGCCTCTATTTGTCTCAAATTCTAATATTTTCCAATTCATATTCGGATTATGAATATTATTTTTTTATTTTATCAAAATTTAAAAAAACTAAAATAACCAAGGACAGAACCTTTCAGGTTCTGTCCTTTTAAGGACTGTCCTTAATAAAAATTTTATGATTTTAACAATTCAAAATATTCTTCATTTGTTATTTTTGCGGTTCGGAGATTGTTTTTAATAATAAAAACAGGAACGGTTTTATAACAAGGAATTACTATTGGTCTAATAAAACCCTCTTTCATAAAAATCATATGATCGCCTTTAGTTCTTATATGTTTCCAACCTTTCTTTTCAAAAATCTTAACTAATTTTTTATAATGAATTGGTTTAATTGAGGGCATTTTAAGTAAAATTAACAACAAATGGCTCAATTATTATTTTTGGAAAAAATGAAGATTTTTTAATATTAAAACCTAAATCTTTTAAATAACTTTCTAATTGATTTCTTTTTTTTAACTCTTCAATAACAAGCTCAAGCGACTCTTTTACATTTTTTCTTGCTTCTTCTTCTGTTTTTCCACAAGAAGAAATGTCAAATTCTGGAATATAAGCAACATAAGGAGCATCTTTTGCCTCTTTTTCATAAATAATTTTTATGGTTATAGGAAATTGAATAGACATATAAACTTATTATACTACATTAATTTTTTACAGTAAAAGCAACAAGGACAGAACCTTTCAGGTTCTGTCCTTTTAAGGAGTGTCCTTTAAAGATATTTTTCTAATAATTGAATATAATTTTCAGAAAATGTTTTTACGTATTCTTGATTTTCAATAAAATTGTTTAAATCATAAGCTAACTTTTGAGGAGTAATTGATTTTTTTATTTTTTCTTTTAGCATCTTTTTTAATTCTTCTTTATTTTTTATTCCAACAGTTTTTTTAAGCATTTTAAAATTTGGTTCAACTCCTTTTTGCAAATACCAAAAAAGGTCATAAAAATCTCGTCCTTTAATATCTATCTCATCTTTTTTACCTTTAAACCAAATTCTCGTTAAAACCGCATTGATCTTACCTGCCATTAAAGTTGATAAATCATAAGTTTTGACAATAAAATTAAAACCATATTTGGAAATCGGAATTAAATCAAATTTAGCATAAGGTTCAATCTTTTCTGAAGTTTCAATCTTTACATAAAGTTTGTCTGATTCATCAACTTTAGCTAAATCAAGATTCTTCAAAATAGGAAACTTTAAATAAATTCTTATGTTAGATTGAATTTTTGTTTCCAGTTTAGAAAAATATTTTGTTTTAATCTCTTTTTTTAAATAATTTTGTAAATCTAAAAGCAAATTTTCTCCAAAATCTTTTTTATCATAATCAAAATCTAAATCTTCAGATAATCGAGGTAAATCATAACAAATTTTAAGACAAGATCCTCCTTTAAAAACTAAATCTTTAAATTTTTTTTCATTGTAAATAATATTCAAAACTAAATACTGGATATATTCTTTTAGATAATTTCTCAAAATTATTGGGTTTTTAATTATCTTTATTTTTTCAGAAATAAATTGTTTTAAAATTTCCTCAAGCATAATAATTTTTTTCTATCAAATTTATAACCTCAATCATTTTAATATTTTTAACAAGTTTTAAATATTTTTTAAGTTTATTAAATTCGCTTTTAGATAAATTTTCCCAATTAATTCTTAATTCCTCGATTACTTTTTCACTAATTATTTTTTGTCTAAAAAAACGAAGGTATAAATAATCAAAAACTGCCTTTTCTTTTTTAGCAATTAAAATATTAGTATCTTTAAACTTTTTTAAATCATAATCAAAAAAAAAATTTGGCAATAATGAATAATAAGTAAAAATTCCAAAAGAATTGTTAAAGATTTTTGTTTTTTTTGTTGTTATGCTAGTTATGCCATAAACTGCTTCTGTTAAAAGATTGTATTTATTTAAAACATATTCGCATGATAAATACGAAGGTTGATAAATCTTATTGGCTAAATATTCTAAAAAACTTTCTTTGTTTTTTTCTTTTTCATAAGTTGATCTTAAAATATATCTGCCTTTTTTTACTCGGATTAAATCTCCTTTTTTTATCCAATATTTAATATTACCATTAAGAACGTTCTCTTTTTGTTCAAATTGAGATAATGATTCTTTGGTAATGATTAAAAAATTTGACAATTTATTTAAATCAGCTTTTTTCATATGTTTCCAATTTGGTATAAAAATTATACTAAATCAGAAACAAAATGTCAAATGAGAATTTTATTAAAAAACAAGGACAGAACCTAAAAGGTTCTGTCCTTTTAAGGAGTGTCCTTTTTAAAAATTACTCATTTTTGTTTATTTTTATATTATCCTGATAATCCACCGGCGACCGCGTAGGTCGAATTGGAAGTTTTAGATGTTAGAAGTTAGATGTTAGATACTAGATATTCTCCTTCTACCATCTCATCAAATCCTAATTTTCGATAATATTCTCTTGTTCCAACGGCAGCAATCACAGCGATTTTTTTTAATCCGAAATCTTTGGTTATTTCTTTTGCTTTTTCAATCAGTTTTTTACCTATTCCTTGATGCTGAACATCGCCTTTGTCTCCAATAGATATCGCTTGTCCTAAAACATGTAACTCGCGGATAATCGATGAGTCAGAAAGAGAACTAATAAAAAACTTTTCTTTTGAAAAAATAAATGATGGAATTCGCAGCCGAAGATATCCTAAAAGTTTATAATCTTCATCAACTGTCTCAATAAAAAATTCTTTGCCACCGCTTGATGAGTAGGGGATAATGTTGATTTTTACTTTGCCTTTAATTTTTTGATTTCTTATTTCCCGACAACGAATACAAGGACATTTTACTCCTTTTTCTTTTAAATACTTTTCTAAATTCTGGCGAAAATTTGAAGGAAAAGTCTCAACCACAAGATCATTTCTTGTCAGATCACGCACTAATCGATTAATCCTCACCCATGGCGGAACAGTCTCTTTTTTAAATTTTTCTGTTAACCGCCATAGATATTGCTCGTCAATTGGTTTGTATTTTCCTACCTTATACCAATTAGCCAAAGGACTATTTTTCACCACTTGAGTTGGATAAAACTTGATATTATCAGGCTTAAAATTTTCACTCTCAAATACCTCTTTTAAAACTTTAATATCTCTTTCAAAATTTGAGCCAGGTAATCCCGGCATCAAATGATAGGTGATTTTAAAACCAGCATCACGAAGCATCTTTGTCGCTTTGATAACTGAGTCAATAAAATGACCTCGGTTGACTATCTTTAAAACCTCATCATCAGTTGACTGAACTCCAAGCTCGATCCTTGTCACTCCAAGTTTTCTTAAAAATAATATTTCCTCCTCATTTATATAATCAGGTCGAGTCTCAATCGTTAAGCCAACCATTCGCGATTTAGCTTTTTCATTTAAAATTTTTGCCTCATCTAAACTCTGACTTTGTGAAAATTTTATCTTTCCTTTTATAATAATTTTTTCAATATCGCTATTTAAACAATCAAAAACTCGTCTCACAAACCATTCTCGATATTTTTTATCATAGAAAGAAAAAGTCCCACCTTGTATAATCAACTCAACTTTATCAATCGGATGACCAGAAAGGTAAAACTGGACTAATCGATCAAATGTCTGTTTAAATGGATCATAATCTGATCGGATTGCTCTTAAAACTGCCGCCTCATCGGGAAAATAACTTTTTGGCGCCTCTTCTACTAAAGCGCAATAAACACAGTTAAAAGGACAAGAGTTTTTTGGAGAGGTAAATACTGACAAAGGGACAATCCCAGAAAGAGAGCGAATCGAGACCACTTTTAAAACATCTAAAAACTCTTTGTTTTTATTTAAAAAATTTTTATTTTGAGAAAAAAATCTTTCATAAATAAATCTCAAGTGCCAAATTTTGGGAAAAAAATCTTTGATATTTTTTTTATCAATAAATTGACGGATAAAAAAATGAAGTTCTTTTTTATTGGTGATTTTTTTTGTTGCCAAATACAAAAAAAGTTCTTTTAATAACTCTTCTTTTTCTTTTGGAAAAGTCTCTGGATAATAAAGCATACTAATAAATTTCTAATTTCTAATTACTAATTTCTATTTTTAACTTTTAATTTTCATTTTGATCCGCCGGCTGGCGGATTGACTTTTAACTTTTGAATTATTTATAATATCTCATGCCAAACGAAAATCAATTAATCAATCAATACATTACTATTTTAGATAATCTTTACAATAGATACATCAATCTTTTTCAAAATCAATCAATTGGTGTTTTTGTTTCCGGTGGAATTGACTCTTCTTTAATAGCTTATTTTACCAATAAATACTTTAAAAATTTTTCTCTTTTTACTCTTCATTCAAAAACTGGTCTTGATTTAAATTATGTTAAATTATTAAACAATCTTTTGAAAAAAAATCTGATTATTGTTGACTTTAGCAAAGAAAAATTAGAAAAAATAAAACCTACTGTTTTAAAGATCTTAACTGAAAATAAAATTGAGACTAATCCTACTCAACTTTCTTTAGCCTCAGCTTTTTATTTTTTATGTGAAAAAGCAAAACAAGAAAAAGTCGAAATCATCTTTACTGGCCAAGGACCAGATATTCTTTTAGGAGGCTATCATATGTATCAAAAACTCAATATTAAAAACTTAAATGAAAAGATAAAAGATGACTTACCCCTTCTTGAAGTTGATAAAAAAAGAGATGGAGCTATTGCTCAATACTTTAATATTCAGTTGATAAATCCATATTTGGAAAAAGAGTTTGTGGATTTTTCTTTATCAATACCAGCAGAGTTTAAAATTAACAAAATTAATGATCAAATCTTTGAAAAATATCTTTCTCGAAAAGTCGGGGAGTATTTAAACCTTCCAAAAGATATTATCACTCGCCACAAAAAAGCCTTGCAATACTCAACAAAAATTAGAAAATATATTTAGATTTGTTAAAATATATCAATGACTATCGGAGTTGATATCACACCACTTTTATTTCCAGCTACAGGTGTTGCTAAATATACTTATAATTTAGTAAAAAATCTTCTTTTAATTGATAAAAAAAATCACTATAAACTTTTTTTTGTTTCAAAAAACTCCAAAAATTATTATCCATTTTTGCAAGAATTTGAAAATCTTGGCGCAAAAATTTATCACTATCAAATTCCTTTTAAACTAATACAATTTTTTTGGCAAAAATTAAATATTATTCCCGTTGATTTTTTTGTTGGTAAAGTTGATGTTTTTTATGCTAATGATTTTTTGCGCTCGCCATCAAAAACAAAAACTATCACCACCATCCACGACCTCACTTGGAAACTTTATCCAGAATATCACACAAAAGAGGTAATTGAAGCTCACACAATTAAACTTGAAAAAACCATAAAATATGGTGATGAGATAATAGTTGACTCAGAAAATACAAAAAATGATTTGCTTAAACTTTATCCTCAAGTTGATAAAAACAAAGTTCATGTCATTTATCCGGGAGTAGAGGAGAGATACAAAGAAAAGTTAAAAGTTAAAAGTCAAAAGTCAAAAGTTGGCGAAGAAAAGTTAAAAATTATTTTTGAAAAATATTTAAAAAACAATATACGTTCCACGTTCTACGTTCCACGTTACATATTATATGTCGGTGCCATTGAACCACGAAAAAACCTTGATATTGCGATAAAGATATATCATAAATTGCTTACTACTAACAACTCCTTACTACTTAATACTAAGTTCTTTATCATTGGTAAGGCTGGTTGGAAAAATGAAAAAATATTTTCTCTTGTTAAAGATCTTCATCTTGAGGATAAAGTGATATTTTTAGGCTATGTTGAAGATGAAGACTTACCAGTTTTTTATCAAAATGCTGTAGCAACCATTTATTTATCAGAATACGAAGGCTTTGGACTTCCGCCAGTTGAGTCAGCATACTGCAAGACTCCAGTTTTGCTTTACAAAAACTCATCACTTAAAGAACTTTTTACTGATGATTATCCATATGCAAAAAAAGGAGAAGAACTTGAAACTCTAGAATATCTTATCAAAAACAAAATCAATCCTAAAAAATATTTAAAACAAAACTTCTCCTACAAAAAAACTGCTCAAGAGTTTTTAAAACTCATAACCAAGGACAGAACCTTTTAGGTTCTGTCCTTTTAAGGACCGTCCCTAAACTAAATAATCTTTAATCTTTTCAATCTTTCAAAAATCTTTGTATTTCTTTGTTTTTGTTTTTTTAACATAGAAAAATTAGAGTAAAGAAGACCAAAATTTTTTTGTTGGTTTTCAAAAACAATTCTTTTTGAAAATCGTAAAATTTTCTTATTTAAATAATCAAGTTGGCTATCTGTTAATAAATCAATTGGTATTGAATCATCTAATCTTGTGCCAATTGGAAAATGAACTCCAGAAAAATAATCTCTATATTTAGCAATCTCATCAATAATATTTTCCCAATTATTTAACAACTTTTTTGTTTCTATTTCTGAAACAACATGATATAAATCAACTAAACCAAAAGTATTAACTCCTTGTTTTTTATAAATATCAACTAAATTCATCATCTCTTTAACTCCATCAATTCCATCTAAATGATTTTCAATCCACAAGCCTTTAATTTTATTTTTGTTTTTAAAAATAAACTCTTGGACATTTTTATTTTCCAAATATGGAGTATGAAACAAAAATTCATAAGAGGCAAAATTTTCTGTTAACTCTTTAATCCCAAAAATAAATTTATTAACTAAAGTCATTGTGATTTTTCCTAAAAAGGGCAGTCTTTCTTCACCACCAGTTTTTCCATGAAAAGATAATACTTTTATATGATTTTTTTCTAAAACATCAACAAATTTTTGAAGTCTTTTTATTGGCTTAAAAGCAATTAACTCAACACCATTAATATAACCTTTATCAAATAACTCTTTCCATAAAAATAAAAATGAAGAAGAATCACCTAAAAAACCAATACTATCTGAAGAAACTAAAATTTGCTTATTCATTTTTTATAATCTTTATATCTTTTCAAATCCGCCTCAACCATCATCTTCACTAACTCTTCAAAAGAAACCTTTGGCGACCAACCTAAGATTTTTTTAGCTTTATCAGGTCGAGCTTTAAGATTCGGCACTTCAGCTGGACGTTTAAACTGAGGATCAATCACGACATATTTTTCCCAATTTTTTATTCCAGCATATTTAAAAGCTAACTCAACAAACTCTTTGACGCTATGATTTTCACCAGTACCAACAACATAATCTCCTGGTTCTTTTTGCTGAAGCATCAAATACATTGCCTCAACATAATCACCAGCAAAACCCCAATCCCGTTTTGCTTCTAAATTTCCTAAACGCAACTCTTTTGCTAAACCATACTTTATTTTTGCCACACCATCAGTGATTTTTCTTGTGACAAATTGAATTCCGCGAATCGGTGATTCATGATTAAACAAAATCCCATTACAAGTAAAAAGACCGTAAGACTCTCTATAATTTACAGTGATCCAATAAGCATAGACTTTTGATACTCCATAAGGTGATCGAGGATGAAAAGGTGTTTTTTCATCTTGATAACCATTAGTATGCTGTAATCCAAACATCTCACTAGTTGATGCTTGATAAAATCTAGTCGTTGGCGAAAAATACTTTATTGCATTAAGCATATACAAAGGACCTAAAGCATTAACCTCAGTAGTTAATTTTGCTTGCTCGAATGATGAACCAACAAAAGATTGAGCCGCTAAATTATAAACCTCAGTTGGTCGAAGAGTACGAATTAAATTCAAAAGCGAAGCTTCATCAGTCATATCACCCTCAACATAATCAATATCATGAGTGACACCAACATAATCAAGATTGGAAAAATTAGGATTAGAGTAGCGACGAATAAGACCATAAACTTTATAACCTTTTTCAAGTAATAATTTAGCTAAATATGGACCATCTTGTCCAAGAATCCCGGTAATTAAAGCTGTTTTAGACATAAAAATAAAAAAAATTTTAACCAATTAATAAATTATACAAAAAAAAACGCGGTTGTCCAATAAATAATTGTGTAACGTATAACGTGGAACTTAGAACGTAATTATTAAGGACAGAACCTTTTTTCAAATAGGTTCTGTCCTTGTTAAAAATAATAAATAAACAAATAATAAATTTTTAATCAATAATAAATATTCAATAATTCAATAAATTAATTTTAGAGACAAGGCAATGCCATGTCTTTACAAATTTTATTTTTTATTGTCATGCTGAATTTATTCCAGTATCTTCTTTTGTCATGCCGAACTTGGCTTGCCCTCCGTTTTAGGAGGGTTTAGACATCTCATTTGAGATTCTGAAACGAGTTCAGAATGACAGTTAGATCCCGAAATAAATTCGGGATGACAGTGAAATCCCGAAATCACACCTAAATCAGCGGACAGGTAAATTCGGGACGACATAAGATCCCGAAACCATGCCTAAATATTTATTTAAAATTTTGTCGCGATCGTGACATTTTTTTAAATAAGAATAATAAATTTAGATTGATTTAATCTGATAAATTAAAGTAATAAATTGTTAAGTTTTTGTTTTTTTAATTTATATTCTTAAATCAATCTAACTTCTTTTCTCAATCACCAAAAAATGAAACGATCGCATCATTTTTTGATGATAGTGAAATATTTTTTATTGTTTTAGCAATCTAAAATAAAAAAATTATTTTTTTAATATTTTTTTATAATTTCTTTTAATTTTATTTAAATTATTAAAATAACCTAAATTTAATACAACCGATGAAAATTATGTGACGATCGTCATATAATTGTAATCGTTAAATAGGTTTTAGGTTAATGGATTAAGATAAATAAAATTGGATGATTTTAAATTGTGATTTTTTTCTGCTCTTCATGGAAAGCGGAAAAAAATAAAACTTAAAACTAAAAACCTAAAATCTTCTTTTTATTTCTTTTTTTCATTTTTCTTTGTCATTTTAATATTTTATATTTGATTTTTGATTTTTTCATTTTGATTTTCTAAAATATACTATGATCCAAAAATTATTAAGATTTATCAAACAGCCAACAAGCAAACAAATAATTATCAATACTATTGGTAATTATTTAAATGTTTTTTTTACTGCTTTTTGGGCATTTTTGCTTGTTCGGATAATGCCGCCATCTCATTATGGAGTTTTAAGTGTTTTACTTGGTATTGCTTATGTTTTAGCTAATATTTTGGACTTTGGCACAACCGCCAGCATTTACTCATATCTACCAAACATGTTTGAAAACAAAAAAGAAAAAGCTTATATATTTTTAAAAACTATTTTTACCTATCAAACTATTTTTTCAGCTATTATCATCACTTTGCTTTTTATTTTTTTTCCTTATTTAGATAAAGTATTTTTTAAAACTGGCGCACCGTGGTGGGAGCTTTATCTGACAACCTTTTCTGTTCTTTTTTTCATCTGGCAAAACTATGCCATTAACTCTCTTAATGCCACTAAAAAATTTTTATTTTCTAATCTTATTTTAAATATCTCAAATATCATCAAAACTCTTTTTATTTTTATACTTTATAAATTTAATCTTGTTAGTGTTGGTTCGATTATTTTCACTTTTGGCATTTTAGGTCCAGCAATTTTTTTTATAATTTTATTTTTCAAAAAAAATAACGCGGTTTTAAATGTTTTAAAAGCAAAGATTAAAAAAGAAGAATTTCGTTTTGGTTATACTTTTAGTTTTTTTATTGCCTCTCAATTTTTTAATTTAGCTCTGCGGATGGATCTTTTTTTACTATCATTTTTTTATCCTAGATCACCACAAATTGGTTATTATGGACTATCACAAAAAATTATCTTGACTATTCTTGCTTCAATCACTGCTATTACTCAAGTATTATCACCAAACTTTGCTAAAATTACCTCAAAAATTGAAGTAAAAAAACAACTAAGAAATGGATTTTTGTATCTTTTAATTCCCGTTGGATTATTTATTGCTTTATATTTTACACCAGAATGGATTTTTAATTTGTTTTTTACAAAAAAATATAGCCAAACTGTCTCTATTACTCATGCTTTAAGTTTAGCTTTTATTTTGTATTCGTTTTTAAATTTGCCGTTTTTATTTATACTTTATACAGCCAAAAAAACTTTTCCAATATTAATCAGTAATCTAACATTTTTCTTTATTGTTACCATTGGTTGTTATTTTTTAATTCCGTCTTTTGGAGTTTTTGGACCACCAATAGTAATAGGATTTGGATTTTTTGTATCTTTAATTATTCTTACTTATTACAACTTTATTGAATATAAAAAATTACCTGAAAATTAATTCTGTAATTCATAAGCTAAAAGAACATTTTCCATAAGAGAAGCAATTGTCATTGGCCCAACACCACCAGGAACTGGCGTAATCGCTTCAACTTTTTCAAAAACATCATTATAATCAACATCCCCATAAAGTTTTTTTTCATCACGATTAATACCAACATCAACGATTATTGCTCCTTTTTTAACTGCTTCTTTTTTAATAAAGTTTTTTTTGCCAATAGCAACCACTAAAATATCTGCCTCTTTTGTTACTTCATCTAAATCTTTTGTTTGCGAATGAGCAACTGAAATTGTTGCGCCCTCATTACAAAGCATTAAGGCAACTGGTTTGCCTACTAAATTACTTCTGCCTACAACAACTGCTTTTTTTCCAATAATATCAATCTTATAATGTTTTAATAAACTTATTATTCCTTTTGGTGTGCAAGGGAAAAAAATTTTTTCACTATTGGTTTTTGCTAAAAACATTTTACCAACATTTATTGGGTTAAAACAATCAACATCTTTTAATGGATTGATAAAATCATTAATCTCTTTCTCCAAATAAGCTAATGATTTTGGTAGGGGATACTGAACTAATATTCCGTTAATTTTTTTGCTTTTATTTAATCTTTCTAAATGACTAAAAATCTCATCTTTAGAAGCTTTTTCAGACAATAAAATTTGCTCACTATAAAAACCAATTTTTTGACAAGCTAAAATTTTGTTTTTTACATAAACTTGGGAAGCTGGATCATCACCAATTAAAACGACTGCTAAACCAGGTTTTTCAGGCAATTTATCAACCTTAATTTTTAATTGTTTAAAAATTTCTTCTTGTAATAATTTACCATTAAGTATTTTTGTCATATTTAAAAATAAACTTTTAATTAATTACATCCCAACAATTTCGCCTTTTTCATTAACATCAATTATCTCTGCTTGAGGTATTTTTGGCAATCCTGGCATAGTCATAATCTCTCCTGTTAAAGCAACAAAAAATCCTGCTCCTGCTGATAATCTTACTTCTCTAATTGTAATTTTAAAATTTTTTGGTCGACCTAAAAGAGTGGGATCATCAGATAAAGAATACTGAGTTTTTGCCATACAAACTGGCAAATCCTTATAACCCCAACTCTCAAATCTCTCAATCTGTTTTTTAGCATTATCAGTAAAAACAACTCCATCAGCTCCATAGATTTCTTTAGCAATTGTCTCAATTTTTTCTTGAAGAGTAGTTTTTAGATCATAAATTGGCTTAAAACTACCTGTATCATTTTTAACTACCTCAATTACATATTTTCCAAGTTCCAAAGCTCCTTTTCCTCCCTCAGTAAACACTCTTGCCTCAGCAACATTTACTTTATAAGAAGAAACATATTTTTTTACTTTCTCAATTTCATCTTTTGTATCATCTGGAAAAACATTAATAGCCACTACTGGTGTCAAATTGTATTTTTTAATATTTTCAATATGTTTTCCAAGATTTTCCAAACCATTTTCCAAGACTTCTTTTCCATGATATTTTAAAGCGCGAACTGTTGTCACAATAACCACTGCCTTTGGTTTAAGGTTACCAACTCTTGCTTTAATATCTAAAAACTTTTCTGCGCCTAAATCAGCACCAAAACCAGCTTCAGTAACAACATAATCAGCCATTTTTAAAGCGGTTTTTGTAGCAATTAATGAATTACATCCATGAGCAATATTGGCAAAAGGACCACCATGAATTAAAGCTGGAACATGCTCAGTTGATTGAACTAGATTTGGTTTAATAGCATCTTTAAGAAGAGCAACAACGCTACCAACAATATTTAAATCTTTCACTGTTACTGGTTCTCCTTTTTTATTTATGGCAACAACTATTTTAGAAATTCTTTCTTTTAAATCATTAATATCTTTAGACAAACATAAAACTGCCATGATTTCAGAAGCAACCGTAATATCAAAGTGGTCCTCGCGAGGCACGCCCTGAGATTTTCCTCCAAGACCAACAACAATATTTCTAAGTGATCTGTCATTCATATCCATTACTCTGTGCCATAAAACTCTAGTTGTATCAATCTCAAGTTTATTTCCAAAATGAAGATGATTATCTAAAACTGCCGCAATTAAATTATTAGCAGAAGTTATTGCATGAAAATCACCAGTAAAATGAAGATTAATCTCGTCAACTGGATGAACTTGAGACAAACCACCGCCAGTTGCGCCTCCTTTTATACCAAATACCGGCCCAAGCGATGGCTCACGAAGACAAATCATTGTTTTTTTTCCTAATTGTTGTAGAGCTTGAGCTAAACCAACAGTAATTGTTGTTTTTCCTTCACCATATTTTGTCGGATTAGTAGCAGTCACTAAAATTAAATTTCCATCTTTGTTTTTTTGTCTTTTTTTTATTGCCTCAAATTTTATCTTTGCTTTGTAATCTCCGTATTGTTCAATCTCACTTTCCTCAAGCCCAATTTTTTTGGCAATTTCTTTAATTGGTAAAAGTTTTGCTGATCTTGAAATCTCAAGATTTGACATTTTTTTCATAGTTAAAATAGAAAAATTTATAATTAATGTTTAAGATGACAATATTTGTGAATTGTTTTTTCGTCAGTTAAAAACTCTTGATAAATATTTTTTAAATAAGGATTATCGTGACTTGTTTTAACATTTTTTTGAATATCAATTCGAAGTAGTACCTGTCTTCGTTTTTTTCTAATCTCATTATTAACTGGTTTTGGCTGACCGCCACCAGCAATACATCCGCCCGGACAAGCCATCACCTCAATATAATCAAACTCATTTAATCTGTCTTTTATTTGATAAAAATTTTTTAGTCCATCAATTATGGCAATTCTTAATTTTTTGCCCAGTAGCTCTAAATTAAATATTTTTGTTCCTTCAAAACTGGTAATCTCTTTTTCAAAATATAAATCATCGGGATTTTTTCCGGAAAGCAAAAAATAAGCGGTTCGAAGAGCAGCCGTCATTACTCCGCCAGTGACGCCAAAAATCACACCAGCTCCAGTCGCTTCACCCAAAGGATTGTCAAAATTAATCTCTTTTAAATTAACAAAATCTATTTTTTCCTGTTTTAACAACTCTCCCAGTTCAACTGTTGTCAAAACATCATCAACCGGCGCAATACCGTCAACTCGCAACTCCTGTCTTCTGATCTCTGATTTTTTTGCAGTACAAGGCATTATTGAGACTAGATAAATATCCTCAACTTTTAAACCAGTTTTTTTCGCAAAATAATGTTTGATAAGATTTCCAGCAATAATTTCTGGAGGAAGGACAGAGGTTAATAAAGGCATTATCTCAGGTTGATAAAACTTTAAGTAATTTATCCAGCCCGGACAGCAAGAAGTAAACATTGGTAGTTTTTTACCATTTTTTAATCTTTCAATAAGCTCTTTTGCCTCCTCAAGAGTAGTAATATCAGCAGCAAACGAAGTATCAAAAATATAGTCAAAACCTAGCGCTTTAAGTGAGGCCGCCACTTTTTCACCAGTCATCTTTTCATGAGGAAAACTAAAAAGCTCTCCTAGTGTTGCTCTAACAGCCGGAGCCACTTGAGCAATCTTGATCTTTTTTGATTTTATATTATTAACAATTCTTTGAAACTCTTTTCTATCAGTATTGATTGCTGAAGCAGGGCAGTGAACTAAACATTGACCGCAGTCAATACAAAGATTTTTTGTTGGCCCAACTTTTTGATTAACACCATAATTTTGCATCTCAATTGCTCCTACAGGACAACCACGAACACAAAGCTGACAGTCAACGCATCGACTCATATCAAACTCGATTATCTTATCAAAATTAAACTGTTCTCGATTTTGTTTTCTAAGTTTTGATAAAGCAATTAATTGAGAGTTGGTAATCTGAAGTTTTTTTATTTTGTCGCTATTAGTAACAATTTTTAATCCATCTTTAATCTTTACTGAACAAGAAGTTTTTATTCTACCATTAATCTCTACCAAACAGAGTCGACAAGCCTCAGCTGGTTCATAATCTGGATGATGACAAAGATGAGGAATTGAAAACTTGTTTTTTAAAAGAAACTCAAGCAAATTTTCTCCTTCTTGACCTTCAAATTTTTTGCCATTAATCTCGATTACTGCCATATTCTATCTTTTTTTTGCCATAAACTTTTAAAAGCTTGACCAGCGCCATTACCTAAACCACAAAAACTGGCGGTTTTTAGATTTTCAATCAAGTTTTCCACTAATTGACTATTTTTTTTATCTGATAATTTATTATTTAAAGTTAATTGATAAAGCTGATAAAGACCTTCTCGACAAGGAGTACATTTACCACAATTTTCATGAATTAAAAACTCAAGTTTTTCTTTAAAGATCTCGATAATATTAACCTTGTTTTTGCTATAAATTAAAATTACACCAGTGCCAAAATTAGCTGATTGAGTTTTGATTTCTTCATAAGTATAAAAAATTCCTGATGCGCCACCGCCGAGTTGAACAAACTGATCTTTAGTTATCTGATTATTAGTTGCTTTTAAAACTTTCTCAATTGTCATCTCAACTGATAGATCATAAACACCAGGATTTTTTGCTTCACCAGCTATTGAATAAAATCTCTTGTTTTCATATTTATCATTAACAATTTGGTAAATTCGATAAAAAGTCTCAATGTTATTAACTATAGTTGGTTTTCCCCAAAGGCCAACTTCTGATAGATATGGTGGTTTTCTTCTTGGTTCCCATCTTTTTCCTTCAATTGAGTTAATCAAAACTGTATTTTCGCCACACAAATACCCACCCGGCTCTCTAAAAACTTCCAAAGGAAGATTATCTTTTAATTTTTCTACTTTTTCTTTGTACTTTTTAAAATAGTCTTTTCTTAAATAAAGATAGATTTTTTTTGTTTGCGGAAAAAGATAATAAGCGATTTTTATACCTTCAATTAACTCTTTTAAATGATTCTCTAAAATATATCCATCCTTTAAAGTTCCCGGTTCTCCTTCAGAGCCATTAACGCAAATATAAATTAAAGGATGATTTTTTTTATACATTTCCTCCCATTTAACGCCGGTTTGATATCCGGCGCCGCCTCTTCCCAAAAGCCCGGATTTTTTAATTTTTTCAATTATTTCTTCTTTAGTCATTTTTTGTAAAAAAGAACGGTGTTTATTAAATTATAAAAACCAGCGCCTAAAATAGCGGTGATTAATTGAAAAACTCCCATTACCTGCAAAAACATTTTTGGAACAATCTTAAAATTCACATAAAAGTTAGCGATTAAAAATAAAAATAGGAATTTAAAAACTGAGGCAAAAACAAATTTTAAAATTTTTTGTTGAGAAAATTTTTGAACAGTAAGCATTAAGATATAATTACCGATCCAAATAAAAGGAAGAAAATAAATCAAAAAAATTGTTAACTTTCCAAATAAAAGGCCTTGAAAAACAGCGACAATTGAGGGAAAAATCGCCACGGGCCAATGATATTTTTTATCAATGTTTAAAGCAGTGAAAAAAAGTAAAGAATTAACTATTGTGCCAACAATAATTTGTTGATGATTCAGTAAAAGAGTAACAATAATAGTTGATAAAATGTATAAAGAAAAAATAAAAGATTTAGGATAGGTTAAGATTATTGCTTGGGTTTTTTTATTATTTTCAATTTTTTCCATATTTTTGATAATATTATTAAAAAATTATTAATAAAAAAATTTTAACAAAAAAAGACAATAAATTAATAATGAAATTAATAATAAAA
>CAYOZH010000008.1:0-44089 GCA_964408415.1 uncultured Gammaproteobacteria bacterium
AAATAAAATAGACTATATCCTGATCCATAAATAGCATGAGGATCACCATTAATAAATAATATTTTTAAGTTAAATATTTCAAAATATTTTTCTAAAAAATCTTCTATTATCACAGTAAGTTTATTTGAATAAATCTTTTTTAAAACTTCAGGACCATTAAAAGTTAATCTTTCATACCAAACTTTATTTTCTAAATAATTTTTGTTTAAAAATGTTAAGGTATCATTAGCACGAATAACTAAGTTTTTATTATTAATGATTATTGGAGTTATAAAAATAATGTAAATTATTGCTGTTGTAAAAATTAATTTTAATAACAATTTTATTTCTATCTTTTTTTTATCAATTATTAATTTTGTTAATTGAATTATAAAAATATAAAAAGGCATAACTAATTTGATTCCCATATAAGAATGAAATGATAAGAATAAAGAAATAAAAGAAAGTAATTTGATAAAAATATTATTAAAAAGAAAAAGATAAAAACCAAGAAAAAATAAAAATAAACTTGGTATTTGTTCTACGGCAGCTTGAGTAGAGAGATGCAGATACCAAGGGGAAAAATTAAATATTAAAAATGTAATAGATGATAAAAATCTGTTTTTAGTAATTTTTTTAACAATTAAATAAATTATTATTGGTGTAAAAACACTCAGTAATCCATAAATTAATCTACTAACAACGATATTTTTTTCTAAAAAAAAATAAAAAATTGAATTAAAATAAACTGGTATACCGCCAGTTGAATTTAATATTCCACTTGTTAAAAAAAATTTGTTATTCCAAAAATCAGATCCAGTTTTTACTAAAAAATAACTATTTAGAAAATAATCAGCTTCATCATGAGTAATTGAAGGCATACCATAAAAAAGAAATATTAATCGAGGTATTAAAGATAAAATAAAAAGTATTAAAAATTCCATATTATTGTTTAATTAACTCAAAAACATAAAACTGCGATTTGTTGCCGGGTTTTTGGATTTTTTTGAAAAGTTTTAATGGCCAAGAAGGAGGAAATTTATCTTGATGAGAATAAAAAACAAATACATAATTTTTTTCAAGAAGAGATTGATTTTCAAGTAAGACTTTTTCATCCAATGGCCAATAGCCTTTGATTGTGATTTTATCATTTCTTTTTAAAAATACATCTAAGACATCAGCGGACATACCAAAATTACCTTCAGCTAAGATAACTACTGGTTTTTCTTTTGATTTTTCTCGGGCATAATTCATAAACTCTTTTATTCCCCAACCAGCTGGCCAACCCTCAATGTATTGGCCACGATCAACAGAAGGAGAAGGAAGAGGCGGAAAAGGGATTTTGTCATAAGCAAAAATAATCGTATAGGTAAAATAAAAAGTAAAAAGATAACTAAGAAAAACGAGTAAAAATTTTAATAAAAGATTTTTTTTGTTGGAAAATATTTGATTTAGAAAATAAGCAGTTGTGACAATAAAAAGAGGTGCTAAAAATATTGTATATCTAATTGATAAAAGTTTCATAAAAAAAGTCATTGGAATATAAGGGACAAATATCCAAAAAAATATATAGGAAGCTAGCCAAAAATTTTTTTTAGATATAAAGTATATTCCAAGCAGTCCTAATATAAAAGTAGTGTATCCAAGACTGTGAGCGACATAATAGGGGATATAGCGAAAATTATGCCAGAAAACTTGAAAAGGATTTTGCAAAAACTCATCAATTGTCAAAACAAAAGTTTTGTTTTTCTCGGCAACATAATGCAAATATGGCGACAATCTTTGGATATTGTATATTAGATAAGCAATAGAGATTGAGATGAAAAAAAGAATAAGATAATTAATGATTTTTTTAAAAAAATCTTTTTTTTCTTTAAAAATATTAATAAAACCAAAAAAAGAATTGATAATAAAAAGTGAGACTGATGATTTAGCAAGAAGAAAAATACCTGTGAAAAATCCAAAAATTAAAGAGATATCAAGTCTTAAAGTGTTAGCTAACAAAAGCGATAAAAAAAACATCCAGACAAAAGAACCAGCAACAAATGAGTCAACTAAAGCAATTCTGTCAAAAAAAGTAAAAAATGGCGTGATAATATATAAAATTGAGGCAATATAAGCAGTATTTTTTCCAAAAAGATAAAAAGATAGGATAAATATTCCAATTAAAGTAAATAATCCTGAAAAAACAGCAAAAAGTCTGCCAGCTAAAAGAGCATTGTCAGGAAAAAGTTTTAAAAAGGGGATTGTCGCCCAAGTTTGGAGAGGTTGTTTACCATCAGTAAGAGATATAAATCGCCAAGATGGATCATGCCAGGCAGTTTTTGCCCATCTGATATAAATTCCTTCATCAGAAAAAATCGGATTTTTATCAAGATTAATCAGTCTAGTTGAAAAAAATAAAACAAAAATTAAAAATAGTACCAAAATGTCTTTTTTAGAAAAATTTTTTTTAAAAAAATTAAATATTTTAAAAATGTCAAACATATTTTTTATCTAATATTTTAGCAAAAAATAAAATTATTAAAAAATAAATAAAAGGATAGATTAAGATTAAATATCTAGGATATATAGGGATAAAATATAAATAAAAAGAATAATTAATGACCCAAATAGAGATTATTAATAAATAATTATCTAATATGGTCAATTTTGATTTTTGTTTTTTAAAATTTAATAAATTTAATATAGACATGAATAAACCTGTTATATAAAAAATAGGCCAAGACAAATTCCAATCTTTATAATTTATAAAGTCTTTATTATCCCACCAAATTTTCCATTTGTTAAACAGTATTAAATTTAAAAAATTACCTTTTGCGTCAACATTATTTAAAGAGTTAAATCGCCAAAAGTTAAAAATCCATTTTTGAGATTTAACAAATTCATTAACTGTTGATCCTTTTATAAAAGATATTGTATAAGTAGCAGTAAAAGTTATTATTAAAAAAAACATTATTGAAATTAAATAGAATAGATTTTTTTTGAAGTTTTCTTTTTTAGTTATTATTAAAAAGATAAAATAAGTAAATAAAATGATTAAAGTTGCTAAATAAAATTTACTTGCGCTAAATAGTCCTAAAAATATTCCTATAAATATTAAATAAATTATTTTTTTATTTTGATACCAATTTATAAAAAAAATTAAACTAATAAAAAAGAAAAATAATTGATATATATCGAGTAATGGACTGCTTATAAGAGAATCTTTTATAAAAGAGTCAGAAGTTATTAATAAAATTAAAAATGAGCTTAATAATAATGATTTTGTTAAATTAAAGATTAAATAAAATGAAATTAAAATAAATAAAATAATAACTAAAAGTGTTGAATAATTTTCGTTGTTAAATATAACAGTTGATAAACCAATTAAGTATTTTCTCACTGTTAGATGTTCTGCGTTTAAATATAAAGGATTTTCGCCAATAATATATTTATATCCAGCATAGGTATATAATTCTGCATCTGAGATTGGATTTTTTGAATTGGGAATTACATATTGAGATTTATTGTATTTTTCCTCATATTTTTTTGGATCAAATTTTTCTGTAAATTTTGACAGATTATTTTTTACCAATAAGTATAAATTTAAAAAGGATAAAAAAATTAGAATAATAGAAATAATAACTTTAATTTTTTTCATCTTAGTTTATTTGATATTTGAAAATTTTAATATCATATTCTAAATCTTTAAATTTAATCTCTTCATAATCAAGGATTCTAAATTTTTCTTGATGACATTTGGCTGGTTCGCAAAGATAATAAAAAGATTTTATATTTTTTGGTCGTTTTTTTTCTAAAATTTGTGAGCAATTTTTTTCTGGTTGGTTTTTTTCAAGGCTAATCATATACCTTATTTTATTTTCAATAAAAGTTTCTGAAAAAATATCGTAAAAAAGACAGTAATTTTTATTGCTTGTGATTAATTTGACTGTTTTTGTCAACCAAAGATAGGTATTATCATATGAACCAAAAGTTGGAGAGTATTTTAAATTAAAAAACAATAAAACAAAAAAAATTATTATGGCAGTTTTTTTAAGATTTTTTATTAGGTTGTAAACAATATAGATGATAAATAAAGGAATAAAAAACAATAAATAAAAATCAATTAATGAGTTTTTATAAATAAAAAAAAGTATCAATGAGAAGATTAAAAAATAATTTAGTATTTGGATTTTTTTATCTTTTTTAAATAAATTTTTAACAATAAAGAAAATCATTGAACTAAACAAAATTAATCCTAAAGTTTTATTTTTAAAAGCAATAATTTTTCCTAAAAATAAAGAAAAATCAGAAAATAAAAATTTGATAAAAAAAGGAATACCAAAAAATTTTAATTGATTACTTTGATTTTTTAAAACAAAGTTAATAATACCGTTAATATTTAAAAATTTATTTTGATACTCATATATTAAAAAAGAAGAAACAAGGATTAAATTAACTATGATATAGGCTAAAAATTTTTTTAAATTAATTTTTTTAAAAATTAAAAGAATAATAAAATAAAAGCTAAAAACAATAAATCCTTGATAATGAAGTTGAAGAGTCAGATTAGCAAAAATTGAACCAAAAATAAAATAAAAAATATTATTTTTTTCAAAATATAAATAAAGAAAATAAAAAGTTAAAATGGTGAAAAAAGGTATGGGATTTGGGTTCCAGGCAAAGCGAGAATACTCAATTGATATAGGCGAGACGGCATAAAGTAAAGATGAAAAAACAGCGGTTTTTTTATTAAAAAACTGCTCGCAAAAAAGATAAATAAAAATAACTGCTAAACTATTTAAAAAAATTACCATAATTGCCGGTGATAATGGCGAAGGAGAGAATAAATAAGAAATACTCATTAGATAATACCAAAAAGGTGGTAAATAAAAATCACCAACAGAGGCTTTTGGTCCTAAGAGAATTGGTAGTTTTTTATCAAAATGATCTTTGATAAAAAGCATATCTCTTACTTGATCTTGATGAAATGAAATATATTTTGGAAGATTATAAAATCTTAAAAAAAAACTTAAAGAAAAAACAAAAAAAATAAAAAAATATCTATTTAATAAAATTTTTTTTAATTGTTTCATATTAATTTTTAAAATCTATTTTTATTGCTTTATCTAGTGGATATTTTATCTCAAAGGCTTGATTAAAAACAACTTTTTGATATTTAAAGTATGTTCGCAGTTCATAAAAACAAGACAGTATTAGTATTAAGTAGAAAGTAGTAAGTATTAAGGAAGGTGATAAATATTTTTTTAAAAAATTAAAAATATAAATTAAACTTTGAGAAATAAAAAAAATGATTGATGGGATTACTGTAAAGGTTCGAAGCATACTAGGATTTTCCCAAGGATAAATAGCTAAAGAAGGAAAAATAGAGAGAAAAAAATAAGTGACAAAAATAAAACTAGGCAAATCTTTTTTTTTGAAAATTTTTTTAATTGATATTATCAAGCCAATGAAAAAAAGAATTGAATAAATTGGATTTAAAGCTGGTTTTCCTGGATAATTATGACGACCATTGAGATCGCCTTTTAAAAAAAACATTAAGAATATTGATTTTATATTTTCTAAGGTACCAATGATTTTTTCTTGCCAACTCATCTCATGATTTTTCCAAAAAAATAATTGATCAACACGGGTGTCTTGATGAGTTAAAAGATAGTTTGTTAGAGGAGTGATCATGATGACAAAAGGAATTAGAAAATAAAGCAGTTGTTTGAGTTTTAGGTTATTATTTTTTTTGCTTTTAATAATTAAGAATAAGATTATTGATAAAGGTAAAATAAAAAAGATTCTTCCTGGTGTATAAGAATTAAAAGCTAGGCCAGCAAATATACCTGAGATGATAAGGGACGGTCCTTTTAGGTTCTGTCCTTGTAAGGTTCTGTCCTTGATAAGAAAATAAAGAGATGTTAGTTCTAAAAAAAGTAAAAAAGTCGCTTCAAATGAGAATCGAGCAAAGTTTAAAAACCAACGGGAAGTGATAAATAAAGTAGTAAGTAGTAAGTAGTAAGTAGTAAGCGATTTTTTGAGAATTAAATAAAAAATAATAATGCTTAAAATTCCAAAAATAGCGCTAGGAAGTCGAAGAGCAAAAGTATTAATACCAAATGTTTTTAAAGAAAAAAGCAAGATATAAAAATATAAAGTTGAATGACCAGTGGCGAGTGGTGAATAAGGAGTATATGGTTTATTATCAAGCGATAAAGCCAGTTTAGCAAACTCAACTTCATCAAATGTTAAATCTTTAGGAATTTGATTTTTTTGGTAAAAGATAAAAAATGAGGATAAGAAAATAATCAAAATTATTGGTAAAATTTTTTTCATTAGATATATTTTAGCAAAATAAAATCTGAATAATTATTGTAGAGACATGCCATGGCATGTCTCTACATGTTTAATAATTTTCAAATATTATTTAGGATTGATTTTGTGATAATAAAGAATTTTAGCAATATCAATAAGAGTCTCAATTGAATCTTTGATAAAATTGACATTTTTTGTCTCAACATGACGCCAAATAACCGGCACTTCTTTTATTTTAAATTGATATTTTTCTGCTAAATATAAAAATTCTAGATCAAAACCGGCTGAGACTGATGATCCTTTTACCTTTCTTTTTTCACCAAAAACTTTTAAATTATTGATGATTTTTAAAGCTGCTTGTTTTTTAAAAAGTTTAAAGCCACATTGAGTATCTTTTATGTTTTTTAGTCCGATTAAAAAATTGCGAATTAAGATAAATCCTTTAGCCATAATTTTTCTGATTAATGGCGCTCCTTCGCGATGAGTATTGCGTGAGCCAATAATTATTGAAAAATTTTTTTTAGTAAAATTAATCAGTTTTTCAGCTTCTTCAAGCGGTGTTGCTAAATCAATGTCAGAAAACATCACCCAATCACCTTTGGCTTTTCTTATACCAGAGATTATTGCATAAGCTTTTCCTTGATGATTATTTTCTAGAAGTTTAAATTTAGGAAAAGTTAATAAATATTTTTCTTTAATGATTTTTTTTGTTTTATCAGTTGATCCATCATCTGAGATAATGACTTCAAAAAATAGATCATTATTTTTAGTGTAATTACCAATTTTATCTAAAACTCCTTTTTGAATATTTAACTCCTCATTGTAACAAGGAATAATCAGAGAAATTTTCATATTTTAATTATGAATTAATTTGTATATTTTAACATTATCAACTATCCATTGATCCTCAATTTTAGCTTTTCCAAACATTGATATATTCCATGAAGGAGAATTAATTATTTGACATGGTTCTTTATTGCATAAAACAAACATTTGATTTGTGATTTCTATTTTTTGACGATTAGCTGGTTTTAAACCATAAAGTTCTAAAAAATATAAATAATTATCTTCAGTAAAATCTACTGGCCAAGTAGCAATATTATAAGGTTTGTTATTTATTTTTTCTTTTAAAAATTGAGCTATTTTTTGGGAATGTTTTATTTGATTTCCACCTTTAAAATATAAAAAACTATATTTTTGATTATTTAAAAATACAAATGAGACTAAAAAAACTAAAACAACTGTTTTTTCAAATAAATTATTAAAAAGAAAACTTAAATATCTTGATATTAAAAGCAAATAAAATGGATATAAAACTCCAAGATAATGAGGATGTTTTGGACCGGAATATAAAGATAAAAATAAAATAATGGTGATAAATACTAAGTGTAAATAATAAAACAGATCTTTTTTCCGATTAAAGTAAGATAAAAAAGAAATAATAATTGAGACCAAAAGAACAATATTGATTAATTGACTAAATTTGTAGTTGAAAATATAAAAGTTAAGATAAGAAAATGTGTCGATTAAATTTGCTAAAAAATTTGGTTTTTGGTTTGAGGATGTTTGAAGAAGAGTGATTAAATTTTTCGAGTTTAAAAAATTATGACGTAAATCAAAAATTAATAGAGGTAAAGAAAAGAGTGAAAAATTAATAATTAATAATGAATAATGAATAATGAGTTTTTTGAGATTTTTTAGATTTTTTAAAAGGTAACCAATTAATAAAATCAAAATAGGCAAACCTAAAGATAAGGCTAAATAGTGAAGTTGGATGGAAAAAGATAAAAAAGCGCCAGTAAAAGCAAAATAATACCATTTATTTGTTTTTAAAGCTTGATAGAGAAAATAGATTGTTAAAAAAGAAAATAAAGGCAAAAGATTTGGGTTCCAAGAAAAACGTGATAGATCAATTAAGATATATGAGGTGGCTATTAAAAAAGTTGAGATAAGAGCAGTTTTTTTATCAAAAAGTTTTTTAACAATTAGATAATTGATAATTAAAAATAAGGTTGAAAAAAAACCAACACCAAAAGCCAAACCAACAGGATTAAATCTAAATATCAAAAGCCAAGGAGCAATAAAATAATAATAAAAAGGACCTAAATAAACTTGACCAATTGAGGTTGGCGCGCCAATAGCAGGTAAATGCTCCAAAGTTAAAATTCTTTTAATGATGATCGCATCTCTTCCTTGATCGCCTAAAAAAGTGACAAATTCTTCAAATCGATAAAATCTTAAAAATCCTCCTATAATTAAAATTAGAATTATAAGCCAATTATTTGTTAAAATATTTTTTATGCGACGCATATTACCTTATTTAATTTTAGCATTTATCAGTGTTTTTTCTACTTTAATTATCTGGAAAGCGGTGGGAATGGAGAACATATACAAGAACTTTGATGGGGCTTTATATGTTGTCTCAGGAAAAACTTTATATAATTTTGAAGCAATTAAAAATTTAAATATTGAACAAGGATTAAAACCAATTTATTTTACTGCTCATTTGCCTTTATATCCATTGATGATTAGAGTTTTTGGAGATTTAATTGGCGGAAACTTAAAGTACTTAAAATCAATGGTATTAATTAATCTATTTTTTTCAGTTTTTCTAGTTTGGATGTTTTATTTTTTGCTTAAAAAAATTAAAATTACCTCAAAGCCACTACTCCTTTCAATTGTATTTTTATTTTTACCAAGATTTTTAGTGGTTAGATCAGTTGGCGCGCCTGAGACATTATTTATGTTCTTAATTCTTTTATCTTTATATTTTTTTGAAAATAAAAAATACTTATTAGCTGGATTTTTTGGTGGATTATCAGTAGCTACAAAAACACCGGGAATTTTACTTTTTGGCGCTTATTGTTTAGTATTTGTTGAGAGATTAATAAAGGAAAAAAAAATTGATTGGCGGTGGTTGGGGGTGGTTCTTATTCCAATGGGATTAGTAGGAGTATTTTTATTTTATTTTTTTCAAACAGGTGACTTTTTTGCTTATTTTAAATCAGGGGATAATATCCATTTAGTTTATCCATTTGCTGTTTTTGATTTTAAAAGAAATTGGGTGGGAACTGGTTGGCTTGAGGATATAATTTTTTATTATTTTTTATATGGATTAACTGTTTATTCATTAAGAAAAAGTCATTATCGAAGTTTGTTTTATTTTAGTTTGGTTTTTTTCACAGCGATATTGTTTGTCCAACATCGAGATATTAGTCGCTATAGTTTACCACTTTGGCCAATGGCAATGATTGCTTTTGAAAAATTTTTTACTTCAAAAAAATTTTTAATGATTTTTATTGTTTTGTTAATAGGAATATTTTTATACGCGATAAATTTTGCATCATTTAATTTACTGCCAATATCCGACTGGAAGGCGTTTTTGTAAAATATTTTGATTTGACAAAAATAAAGAATAGTTATATAATCTAATGATTAGATCTTCTAATTAAATAGTTTATGAAAAATAATATTGATAAAAAAATATCAGAACATATCTTTTCTATTTATCGAAAAATGAAAAAGAATTTTGATTTAATGAAAAAGAATGAGCTAACCATGATTCAACTTCATGCTTTAATTTTTATAAAAGAAAACAAAAATTGTCAGTTAACAGATTTAGCTAAAAATTTTTCCATAACTTTACCAACTGCCAATAGTTTGATTGAAAAACTTATCAAATTAAATTTAATATCAAGAAAAAATGATCAAAAAGATAGAAGAATTATTCATCTTTTTTTAACAAAAAAAGGAGAGAATATAATTAATAAATTGATAAAACAAAGACAAACATGTTTTTCATCAATAATAAATAAATTACAAGGAGTTGAAAAACATCAATTATTAAAAATTTTAGAAAAAATTAATAGTTAATTATTTATAAATATGATTAATTTTTTGAAAAAAAGATGGTATTTTGTTGTTATTTTGTTACTAATTGGGGTAATTATTTTTTCAACTAATAGAAAACAAATAAAAACTGAAGATGATGCCTATGTAATAAAAAAACAAAATCTTAAAGAAGTGTTGACTTTATCCGGTGAAATTGATGCAGAAGAAAAAGCTACTTTAAAATTTCAAACTTCAGGAAGATTGGTTTGGGTTGGAGTTAAAGAGGGAGATTATGTGAAAAAATATCAGACAATTGCTTCTCTTGATCAACGTGATATAAAAAATAGATTAGAAAAATATCTACGAACATATAGTATTCAACGCTCAAATTTTGATCAAACAAAAGATGATTATTGGAATAAACAATATGATTTAAACGAAGCAACCAGAGTCAAAGCACAACGAATTTTAGAGCAAAATCAATACAATTTAGAGTCTGCGGTTTTGGATGTTGAATATCAAAATTTAGCTTTAGAAAACGCTAATTTATGGACACCAATTGAAGGAATTGTTACTCATATCGATGTTCCAGTAGCTGGTGTTAATATTACTCCAGCTGGAGCAACATTTGAAGTAGTTAATCCAAAAACCTTATATTTTTCATCAACTATTGAACAGGCAGATGTAGTCAAAATAAAAGAAGGAATGGTTGGAAAATTATCACTTGATTCTTTTGAAAATTTTAGTGATCAAGTAAAAGTAAGCTATATTAGTTTTTCACCAAAACAAGGAGAGACAGGAACAGTTTACCAAGTAAAACTAGAATTAACTGATAAAACTAAAAAAATGCCTTTAAGGCTTGGAATGACAGGAGATGTAGAGTTTGTTGTTAAAGAAAAAAATAATGTTATTTCGCTACCTTCAAGATTTATAAAAAATGATAAAAAAGGTGCTTATGTGTATATAAAAGAAAATAATAAAAAAGTAAAAAAATATATTGTTGAGGGCGAGGAAATTGATGGAAAGATTGAGGTTGTTGATGGATTAAATGAGGGAGATATAGTTGTAAATTAAAGATCTTTTTATGTTAAAGTTTAAAAATGTTTGGAAAATTTATAAGTTAGATGGTGAGATAGAATATCAAGCTTTAAAAAATATTAGTTTTGAAATTAAGGAAAAAGAGTTTGTATCAATTATTGGTCCTTCTGGTTCTGGTAAATCGACCTTAATGCATCTTATTGGTCTTCTTGATAAACCAACAAAAGGAGAGATATTAATTGATGGAAAAAATGTGGCTAAATTTAGTGATGATGAATTATCAACTCTACGTAATGAGTTTGTTGGTTTTGTTTTTCAGCAGTTTAATCTTATTCCAAAACTAACAGTTTTAGAAAATATTTTATTGCCAACAATTTATGCACGAAAAAAATTAACTTATGATCCAAGAAAAAAAGCTTTAGAGTTAATAAAAAAATTTGGTTTAGGTGGCAAAGAATACTCTTATCCTAATAAAATTTCTGGCGGTCAGCAACAACGAGTGGCAATTTTGAGGGCTTTAATTATGGAGCCAAAACTAATTTTGGCAGATGAACCAACTGGCAATCTTGATAGTAAAACTGGTGTTGAAATAATGAATTTATTAAAACAATTAAATGAAAAAGAGGGAATCACTATTGTACTTGTTACTCATGAAGCAGATATAGCAGCTTATGGAAAAAGAGAAATTAAAATTAAAGATGGTGAAATTGTTAAAAATTTAAAATAATATTTTATGAATTATTTTTTGTTTGTTGTTAAAGCAGCAATTGAGGATTTTAGAAGAAATAAAACTCAGACATTTTTAACATCACTGGGAATTTTAATTGGTGTTTTTGCCGTGGTGATGTTGACGGCTTTAGGTTTAGGTTTAAAACAATATATTAATGATCAGTTTGCTATGTTAGGGAAAAACACAATTTTTGTAGTGCCAGGAAAAATTTTATCCGGAGGAAGCTTTAATGCGACATCAGCTTTAGCATCAATAAAATTTGACAATCGAGACCTGCTTCGGCTTAAAAGATTAAAGGAGATAAAAGAGATTTCGCCGATTTTTTCAAAACAAACAACTGCTAAAAGCGAGAAAAAAAGCGAAGATACAACAATTCTTTTTGCAAGCGACTCTTTTTTTAATATTAATGGTTTTAAAATCCAAAAAGGAAGATTTTTTGAAAAAGCTGATATTGATAAAAAAGCAAAAGTGGTTGTCATTGGTCCAAAATTAGCAGAAAAACTTTATGGATCAGTTGAGGCAGCTTTAGATAATAAAATTTCTGCAAGTAATATAAATTTTATTGTTATTGGTGTAACTGAGTCAAAAGGTGGGGGAGGATTTGGTGGAGCTGATTATGATAACTATATGTTTTCTCCATACACAACTGGATTTGTATTTAATCCTGCAAAAACATATTCTCGATTTGCTTTGAAATTTGATGAAAATTATTCAATTAATGAAGTAAAAGAGGTAGTTAAAAAAGAGTTTTTAAAACGCTATGATGAAGATTCATTTAGCATAATTGAGCCAGGAGATATATTATCAGCTGTTAACTCAATTTTTTCAGTTTTGAATATGGTGTTGGTGGCGATTGCTAGTATTTCTCTTTTAGTTGGTGGGATTGGGATTATGAATATTATGTTTGTAACTGTATCAGATAAGACAAAAGAGATTGGGGTAAGACGGGCGATTGGCGCAAGAAAAAAAGATATTTTAATTCAGTTTATTATTGAATCAACGATTTTGTCGATTTTAGGAGGATTTTTAGGGTTATCTTTAGCTTATATTGGTACTTTAATTGTTCAAAAGTTTTTTCCGGCTTACATTGATATAAATTCTGTGATTTTAGCTTTGGGTGTATCATCGGCAATTGGGATAATTTTTGGTGTTTTTCCAGCAAAAAAAGCTGCTGATTTGGAGCCTGTTGAGGCGATAAGGTATGAGTAAACTATTTGTCATCCTGAGTCCCGATTAAATCGGGACGAAGGATCTAGCGAAGTGTAGATAATAAATCTTGAAAATTTGGATTTTTTCTTTTAATAAGATCTATTTTTTTATTTCTTGTCCATCCTTTTATTCTTTTTTCTATAAGAATTGCTTCATTTGGTATTTTGAATTCTTCAAACCAGACTAATTTATACAATCTATATTTATTGCTAAATGAGTTTTTAGAAATTTCTTTTTTATGTTCTTCTATTCTTTTTTTAAGATTGTTGGTTATTCCTGTGTATAATACAGTATTTTGATAGTTAGTGATGATATAAACAAAATAATTTTTGTTCATTAATAATATTTTACTACGCTACGCTAGATTCTTCGCTTCGCTCAGAATGACAAAATAAATATGTCAGAACAACAAAATAAATATGTTAGAATGACAAAATAAATATGTCAAAATAACAAAAGAGATTTCAGAATGGTAAAAAAACCTCAAGATGAGAGATAAAAAAAATATCAGAATAACAAAAAAATCTTAGAATGACAAAAAAATTTAGAGTTATAAAAAATCTAACTGATTAAAAATTTATTTAACTATTTACAACCAATTTCAACTATTTTTAACCATTTTTAACTAATTTTCTGGCATTTGGGGCAGAAAAAACTACTTCTTCCGTTTTGTTTAATACGTTTAATTAAAGTTTTACAACGAGCACAAGGCTTATTTTCTCGTTGATAAACTAAAAAATGTCTTTGATGAGATCCTTTTAAACCATCAGGTAAAATAAATGCTTCATCAGCGCCAGAGGAACCTTTATCTTTAATGCCTTTATTGATCTCTTCTTTTATTGATTGATAAAGATTGGTGATTTCTTTTTTTGTTAAATCATTTGATTTTTTTAAAGGATGAATTTTTGCTTTAAAGAGAGAATCATTAGCATAAATATTGCCAATGCCAGTAATTTTGTCTTGATCCATAAGTAAGATTTTTATTGGTTTTTTACTTGCTAAAATAATTTTTTCAAAATAATTTAAAGTGAAATTTTTTGACAAAACATCAACTCCTTTTGGAATTAATGGTTTTTTTGAAACTTTTATCCAACCAAATTTTCTTAAGTCATTAAAAAACAATCCAGAATTATCAGTAAATTTTATTATTACTCTTGTAGTTTTACCGGGCATCTTATTAGTTTTTGTAAAGGGGATAATATTTTTATAAAAAGCTGAATCAATATTATCAGCGTAAAGCATTTGACCTGATAATTTAAAATGAATGTTTAAAAAATAATTTTTACTTAATTTAAAAATCAAGACTTTTCCATATCTTTCTAATGAAGTTATCTTTGTGCCAATTACTTTGTTTTTATCACCAATAAAATTTTTTTGCGATAAAATCTTAATTTTATCAATAGTTTTATTAATGATTTTTGAATATAAAGAATTTTTTATAGACTCAACTTCTGGAAGTTCTGGCATAGGGACGGTCCTTTAAGGTTCTGTCCTTATTAAGGACAGAACCTATAAATGATAAGATGTTTTTTTTAAAATTTTCTTCTGAGAATTTTTCTGCTGTTTTTCGGGCAGCAAGTTTCATTTTTAAAATTTTTTCGCTACTTAGTTTTTCAAATTTTTTAATGGCATTAATAAGACTTGATGGCTCTAGTGAATTAAATAAAAATCCATTAATACCATTTTTTACATATTCAGGGACACCGCCAGATTTATAAGCAATAACTGGTAGCCCATAACCCATTGCCTCAACTGGAGCGATACCAAACTCTTCATCACGACTAGCAAAAAGAAAAGCTTTGGCATTTTGAAAAATTTTTTTAAACTCTTCATCATTAATATTTCCTAAAAACTTTACAGTTTTTCCGGCGATTGATTTTAAGTATTTTTCATCCCGGCCAGTACCAATAATTTTTAGATTAAATTTCATTTTGTTAGCAGCTTTTATCAAAACATCAATATGTTTTGCCTTAGCTAAACGAGAAAGAGTGATGTAGTAATCAGATTTAGAGCGTGAAACAGAGAACGTTTTTGGAATTTTAACTGGAGGATAGATCACGATTGAATCTCGGCGATAGAATTTTTTAATCCGGTTTTGGGTTTCAATTGAATTAGCAATCAGATAATCAGGCAGTTTTGTTGATTCAAAATCCCAAATCCGCAAAAAATGATTGACAATATAAGCATAAAGTCTAACTGGTAAATATTTTTTCCATTCAATTGCTGTTTCATAACCATAAAGATAGCGAGGAGGATGATGAACATAGGAGAGATGAATGGTTGGTTTTTTAGTTTTAATACCTTTGCTCATCCATGATCCTGAGGAAGAGATAACTAAATTATATTTTGAAAAATCAAAACTTTCCCAGATCATTGGTGTTAAAAATCGAAACGGAGAATAATAATCTCTTAAAATAGGAATTTTTCCAAACCAACTTTGATAGATTTTCCAGTTTTGAAAAATTTTTTTATGGACACCAAGTTTGTCAGGATTATAAACCGTGGTATAAATATCAGCTTGAGGAAAGATTTTTTTTAAAGCAACCAAAACTCTTTCAGATCCTCCAAATTCAGATAATTGATCATGAACTAAAGCGATTTTCATAATTTTATGATATTATAAATTATTCTATGAATTTATTAAACGCAATTATTCTTGGAGTTGTTGAAGGATTAACAGAGTTTTTACCAATTTCCTCAACTGCTCATTTAATTTTAACAAACAAAATTCTTAATATTCCTCAGACAGATTTTGCTAGTTTTTTTGATGTTGTGATTCAATCAGGGGCAATTTTGGCAATTATTTTTTTGTATTTTCAATATGTTTTGAGAAATAAAAATTTATGGGGAAAGTTGTTTCTATCTTTTTTGCCAACAGCAGTAGTTGGCTTAATATTGCAAAAAATTATTAAAAAATATTTTTTTAATTCGATTGATTTGATTGTTAGTGCAATGTTTTTGGTTGGTATTTTTTTTATTGTTTTTGAAGTATTTTTTGGTAATAAAAATTTAAAAAAAGATATTTTAGAGATGAGTTTTTTTGAGGCGTTTTTAATAGGTTTGGGTCAGTCTTTAGCAGTAGTGCCTGGAGTTTCAAGAGCTGGAGCAGTGATCTTGACAATGATGATTTTAGGATATAAAAGGGATGAGTCAGCAATTTATTCATTTTTATTAGCTGTGCCAACGATTTTTGCTGCTTCAGGATTAGAGATTATAAAATCAGATTTTAATTTTTTTACAGGTAGTAATTTACAAATGCTAATAATTGGTTTTTTTGTTTCTTTTATAACGGCGTTATTGGTGGTTAGATGGTTTTTAAATTTTTTAAAAACAAAAACATTGATAATTTTTGGAATTTATCGAATTGTAGTTGCTTTAGGATTTTTTATGATATAATTAAATTTAGGAAGGACTTAATCTTCGTTTTACTGAAGGTAGGAAACTTCTTAAAAAAATAATGCTGATTACTTTATTTAATCTACGGAAAGGAGGTGAGATAAATGGATAAGAAAAAACTTTATGTTGGTAATCTTCCTTGGAGTATAAATAATGATTCTTTAAAAGACTTATTTGCTTCATATGGCGAGATTACAGAAGCAATTGTTATTACTGACAGAATGTCTGGTCGATCAAAAGGTTTTGGTTTTGTAAGTTTTGCTGATGAAGCTGCCGCTGAAAAAGCTACTGCCGAGATGAACGGTAAAACTGTTGAAGAAAGACAAATTGTTGTTAATGTTGCCAGACCTCGAGAAGAGCGACCAACTGGTGGATTTCGAGGTGGATTTAGAAGAAATAACAACCGTGGAGGAAGATTCTAAAAATAAAAACACTATCTAATTAGCGCCTGTGTATAATATAAGGTAAGTGAAAGGATAGTGTTTTTTTATGCACCCGTAGTTTAACGGAAAGAATGTAGGTTTCCGGAACCTGAGATGGAAGTTCAATTCTTCCCGGGTGCACAAAATAAAAAAAGGGCCGATAGCTCAATGGTAGAGCGCTGCATTCGCATTGCAGAGGTTGGGAGTTCAAGTCTCCTTCGGTCCACTTTTATTTTTAAAAACCTATTTACAAGTGTTATAATAAATATTAAAATTTAAGCGCTCGTAGCTCAGTGGTAGAGCACTACTCTTACCCGCCTGCTGGCGCGCTGATAGCTCAGTGGTAGAGCACCACTCTTATAAAGTGGGAGTCGAAGGTTCGAATCCTTCTCAGCGCACGATTATAGCGGGCAGGTAAAGTAGGAGTCCTTGGTTCGAATCCAAGCGAGCGCACCTTAATTTTGCGGGCGTAGTTTACCGGCAAAACGTCTCCTTGCCAAGGAGAAGACAGAGGGTTCAATTCCCTTCGCCCGCTCATTTTTTTATTTTAAGTAGTTTCTTATAAATATCATCAACCAAAAGAAAGCCATAAACATATAGAATATCTCAAAGACTCCATTAAAATTGGCAGTGATAAAAAAAAGTAAAATACTTGAGATTTGAACAATTAAAAAATTGTTAGTTAAATAAATAAATTTTTCATCTTTTGTTAATTTTGCTAGCAGATACTCACTTAATGAAAAAGTTAAGAATAAAATCGCTACAATAATGTTATGAATTAATACATATTTTGCTGATGGAAAAAATCCAAGTAGTCCAAAAGATAAAGTAGCTAAAATCCAAAATAAAGCGGTTGGAGAAAAAAGAGGAATTTTAAAATATTTAAAAACATAAAAACCAAAAGAGAGATCCATCAAGGCCTTGATAATAAAAGTGGCATTAAAATAACTTAGCTTTTCTTGATTTAAAAAATTACTTATAGCTGAAATTGTGTATTTATTTAAATTATAATTTTGAATTTGTTTACCAAAATAAATACTTGATGTTAAGAAAAATATCATTGATAAAATTGCATTGTATTTAAAAATTTTTAGTTTAGTTTCTTTATTTTCTTCCATTTTTTATTTTTAAAATTTCTAAAATTTTTTTAAATGCTTGTTTATCAGAAGGATAAGTTAAAGTATTTAAGATATCTTCAGTATTTAAAAATTTAGCATCACTCATTTCCCAGTCATGATTTTTTGGATCACCAGATAAATATTCCATTAAAAAATAATAAACAGTTTTTTTGATTAATTGATTTTGCCACTTATATTGATAAAAAGTTTTTATGGGTTTTTCATTGACTATTTTTGCTTTAACACCACCTTCTTCTTCAACTTCACGAAGGGCAGCAGTTTCCATAGATTCATTTGGAGTATGATCACCAACTAAGCCTTTTGGAAAAACCCAGCCTTTATGTTGAGAATGTTGACAAATAAGCCATAAATATTTGTTATTTTCTTTTTTATAAACAATTCCACCAGCAGAAGTTTGATAAATAACTTTCATACAGTTATTTTATCAGCAATTTCAGCCATTTCATAGGTTAAGGGAAGTGTTTTTAAGTTTTTTATTTCTTGAGTTTCAAACCAACCATATTCACTAGCTTCTTCATTTAAAATAATTAGTTGATCTTCATCTTTTAGTTGACACAAAAATACATAAAAAATTCCTTGCCAGTTTCCTTGAGTATCAGTAAACATCTTATTTATTGGCGTAATTTTATCAACTTCAACATTTAGCTCTTCTTTTAATTCCCGAATTAAGGCTTGTTGAGGCGTCTCATTTGCTTCAATTCCACCGCCAGGAAAGTTCCAAACAAAAGGATAAAATTGATTATCTTTTTCATCATCAAAATAAACTCTTTTTGTTAAAAGATATTTATTATTTTTTCGAATTATCCCAATGACAACGTGTTGGATAAACATAAAATGCGGAGAGGGGGGGATTCGAACCCCCGATCACCTTGCGGTGATGCAGGTTTTCAAGACCTGTGCAATCAACCACTCTGCCACCTCTCCTTTTTTTAATTTTTAAATTTTAAATTTTTATATTTGATATTTGATTTGTATATTTGATATTTAATATTTGATATTTGATATTTTTATGAGGCGCGTGCCGGACTTGAACCGGCGCATAGCTGTTTTGCAGACAGCTGCGTTACCTCTTCGCCAACGCGCCATTATTTGATATTTTACCTTAAATAGTCTTTTTTAACAATTTATTTTATTTAAAAAGAAATAATATATCCTATAAAATGTAAAAATTAAATTTAAAAATTTTGATAAAATATAGTTAAAAGTTTAAAACTAGGAGATGTGCCGGAGTGGTTGAACGGGCTGGTCTCGAAAACCAGTTTCCGAGTTGCTCGGAACAGAGGTTCGAATCCTCTCATCTCCGCTAAAAAATTAACAATATCCCGAGGTGTTATATTTATTGTACCTCCGAGGTGTATTTTATAGATGTTGTTATTAAAGATACTCTTTCACATTTGCTTCATTGATAACAAAGGTTGTTCCTTGGCCGGAGACGATTTTAAGAGCTACTTTGCGAACAACTCCCTCAATAGTTCGCTCCAAACTTCTTATTCCAGCATCAAATCCGAGTGGTCGAGTTAGTTTTGGCCAAAGATTATCATCAATTTTTATATTTTCTGGAGAAAGACCAACTTCTTTGACATAACGAGGAAAAACATAGTTTTTAGCAATAGCAATTTTTTCCTCATCAGTATAAGAGGGCATATTGATAACCTCTAATCTATCCATAACTGCTGTTGAGATATTATTAGTATTATTAGCGGTAGCAATAAAAAGCACTTGAGATAAGTCAAAAGGATAATCAATAAAATAATCAGTAAAATTGCTATTTTGACCAGGATCTAAAAGCTCAATTAATACTCCCATAATCGCTGCTCGAGCCTCTGGAGTGACTCGATCAAGCTCATCAAGCAAAATTACTGGATTTTTTACTTGAGCGCGACGTAAAGCTTTAATAATCATTCCTGGTTCAGCTTCAGTTGAAGTCTTGGCTTGGCCACGAAGATCTAAAGCTGATGACAAACCTCCAAAAGGAATACGAACCATTGTTTTACCTAAGGCCTCAGCAATTGATTTGGCAAAAGTAGTTTTTCCCGTACCAGCTAGACCAACAAAAAATAAAACTGGCGCATGATATAAACCTTCTTGATTTTTTTGTTTTTGAAGAATAAGAATTGATAAATATTCTAAAACTCGTTGTTTTATCTTTTCCAAACCATAGTGATTTTTATCTAAAATTTGTTTGGCTAAATTAATATCTAAAATATCTTCTGATTTTTTATTCCAAGGAAGATGAGTGATCCAGTCAATATATTTTGTTGTAATATCAAGTTGAGAAAGATTGCCACCGTATTTTAAAGCTAAAGAAATACGCTCAATTTGCTCGCCTGCTTTTTCGTGTAAATTAGCAGGTAAATCTGCTGATTGCAAAGCATTTTTTAATTTTTCTATTTCTGACAATGTTTTTTGATCTTCCATATTATTAGCAGATAAAATGTTTGTTTGATAAATTCCTCTTGACAAACAAAAAAATTTTCGTTATATTTTCATCATAAAAAATTATTAGTTTAATTACAAGTTTAATATTTTAAAAATTATGACAAAGCAAAATATCAATATTAAACCTCTTTTTGATTATGTATTAGTTCGACCAATTGAGGCAGAAACAAAAACACCTTCAGGAATTGTTCTTCCTGATACTGCCAAAGAAAAACCTCAGATTGGTGAGGTAATGGCTGTTGGTCCTGGCGATCAAGGATGTGGTGATTGTTGTTGTGGAGGTGATGAAAAAAAATCTTCAAAAATGGTGGTTAAGGTGGGTGATAAAGTTCTTTATAAAAAATGGGGTGGAAATGAGGTAAAGGTTGGTATGGAAGAGTGGCTTTTGATTGAACAAAAAGATATTATGGCGATTGTTAGTTAAAATTAGTTGAAAATAGTTATAAATAGTTAAAAATAGTTATTAGTTTTAATTTTTAAGAACTATGGCAAAACTTATTAAATATGGGGCAGAAGCCCGAAAAAAACTTCTTGATGGTGTTAATAAATTAGCTGATGCTGTTTCAACAACCCTTGGTCCAAAAGGAAGAAATGTTGCTCTTGATAAAAAATGGGGCGCTCCAAATGTGGTTCATGATGGAGTGAGTGTCGCTAAAGAGATTGAACTTGAAGATGTTTTTGAAAATATGGGAGCGCAATTAGTTAAAGAAGCAGCTTCAAAGACAGCTGATGTTGCCGGAGATGGAACCACTACTGCTACTGTTTTAGCTCAATCATTAGTTCAAGAAGGAATTAAGATGATTACTGCTGGAGTTAATCCAATGATGCTTCAAAGGGGTTTGGAGAAAGCTTCAAAATATGTAGTTGAAGAGCTTAAAAAAGCAAGTAAAAAGATCACTCTTGATGAAGCAGCTTCAGTAGCCACTATTTCTGCTGGTGATCCAAATTTAGGAAAGTTAATCGCTGATGCTTTGAAAAAAGTTGGTGGAAAAGATGGAGTGGTGACAGTTGAGGAAGGAAAAGGATTAGAGACCACTGTTGATCATAAAGAAGGAATGCAGTTTGATCGAGGATTTGCCTCACCTTATTTTGCTACCGACACTGACAAAATGATTGCTGAAGTTGAAGATCCATATATTTTAATTACTGATAAAAAAATTTCTGCTATTTCTGATTTATTACCATTTTTAGAAAAATTTGTTAAAGTCTCAAAAAATTTAGTAATTATTGCTGATGAGGTTGAAGGTGAGGCTTTGGCAACTTTAGTTGTCAATAAACTTCGCGGAACCTTTAATGCTCTTGTTGTTAAAGCGCCTGGATTTGGTGATAGAAGAAAAGAGATGCTTGAGGATATTGCCATTTTAACTGGCGGAACAGTTATCTCTGAAGATTTAGGAAAAAAATTAGAAAATGTTGAGGTGGAGGATTGTGGTCGGGCTGATAAAGTCAAATCAGATAAAGAAAACACCTCAATTATTGGTGGAAAAGGTAAAAAAGAAGCTATTGAAGCACGAATTGCTCAAATTAAAAGAGAGATTACTGCTTCAACCAGTGATTTTGATAAAGAAAAATTACAAGAAAGATTGGCAAAATTATCAGGAGGTGTAGCAGTGATCAATGTTGGTGCAGCAACTGAAGTTGAGTTAAAAGATAAAAAAGAAAGAGTAATTGATGCTGTGGCAGCTACTAAAGCAGCCTTAGAGGAGGGAATTGTTCCTGGTGGAGCAGTTGCTTTGCTTAATATCAGTCAAAAAATGGATCCAGAAAAAATGGGTAAATTATCAACTGATGAAAAAATTGCTTTTGAATTAGTAAGAAAAGCATTAGAAGCACCATTTTTAAAACTTATGAGTAATGCTGGAGTTGACCCAGGTCAACTTTTAGCAAAAGCTCGTGAGGTTGCTTCAGAAGGAATGGGCTTTGATGTAGTTTCTCTTGAATCAGTTGAAACTGCAAAACCAATTGATATGGTAAAAGCAGGAATCATTGATCCTTTGAAAGTGGTTCGCACTGCTGTTCAAAATGCTGTCAGTGTAGCGACAATGATTTTGACTACAGAAGCTTTGGTAACTGATAAACCAGAACCAAAGACAAACGCTCCAGCTGGAGGCGGTATGCCTGATATGGGGTCAATGGGTTATTGAGAGAGAATTTAAGGTTATAAATATAAAATCCCCGACTTTATGTCGGGGATTTTTATATAATTTTTTGTTATAATATTTAAATTCACCAGGGGTGCCGGAGTGGTCAATCGGAACAGTCTGTAAAACTGTCGGGTTTATCCCTGCGGAAGTTCGAATCTTCCCCCCTGGACAGACGTGGATTTGAGGTAAAAATATAAGAGCTTTGGATTTTTCTTTCGCTCTCTTTTAAAGGTTCTAACTTTTTAAATTCTGTTTCTATCTCAGGTTTTGCAGTTTTTATCAAAAAATAGGGTTTTAGCAAGTCAATATGGATTTTTTTATCTTTAAGATAAAAGTTCGAACCTAAAGTTTGAAGAATTGTTCGTTTTTCTTTTAGTGTGCCATTTTTAAACCAGTATCTAGCATGGGTAGAGAAATGAAAGGTATTTTTTGCTAACTCTACCCACTCTTCAACTCGTTGACCTAAATTTTTTCTTTTTTGTTCAATTAATCTTTTTTCTTCTTGTAAAGGTTTCATTAATCTTTCAAATTCTTCATCTGACAATAAACTTCCGTCAGTGTTAGAGGGAGATATTTTAAGCTTTACTAAATTGTTTATTTTTTTTATACAATTTTGATAAGATTCTTCTAGATTTTTACTAATATTTTTCTGATCTAAATCTTCTTTTTCATGAATTTCGTTTAAATATTTTATAGCCCATTCTTCAAATTCTTTTGGGATTTCAATATTAGCTAATAATTCTTCAATCTGTCTCTCAAGTTCTTTAACTTCAATAGATTTTTGAGAACAATTAGGGTTTTTTCTTTTAGTACAGTGATAGTAAATATAACGGTAACCGTAACGGTTAACTTTCTCCTCAGCGGTTATCATTGCTCCACACTCACCACATCTGATCATCCCCGTAAAGGCAAATTCTCTTGTTTTTGGTCTTTGCTTACCTTTTTTTCCTAAAATAGCCTGTACTTTGTCGTACTCATCCACGGTAATCATTGGTTGATGTTTTCCTTTATACCACTTGCCTGAATAAATAAATTCGCCGTAATAAAAAGGGTTGGTAAAGATGTGATATAAACCAGATCTTGAAAGTTTTTCTCCCTTTTTTGTTCTATAACCCCATTCTTCATTGGCAATTTTTAAGATCTGAGGAACGGTATAAATTCCTGTAAGCATTAGTTCCCACATCTTTTTTACAAAATTAAACCTTTTTTGATCAGGAACAATAATACTTTTTCCTTTTCCGTGAGAGTTATCATTTAAATATCCTTCAGGAGCGACTCCCGGCATCCATCCTTGCTCTGCTTTACTATAAACCCCTCTTTTTATTAATCTTGATAAGTCTCTAACATATTGGTTAGCTTGTCCAAATTCGATGTTTAAAAGCAGTACATTATCTTCTGGTAAATATACTCTAAAGGCGGTAATAATTGCTTTTATTTTTTCCTGTTGTAAAAGCCAACTTAAATTTCCAGCATCGATTGGATTTCTAGCCAGTCTTGACAAATCCCAACAAATAATGCCGTTAATAATTCCCTCCTCAACTCTTTTAATTAATTGATTAAAAATCGGTCTTCCCGGTTGTTTCGCTGACATTGACTCTTCAAAAATTTGATCAACTTTAAGATTATTTTCTTCTGTTAGCTTTAAAATAAAATTCTTTTGTTGATCAATTGAAGCCACTTGATGATCATTGTCGTCAGAGCTTCTTCTGAGATACACATCAAATTTTAGATTTTTTATACTCTCAGGTATCCACATAAAATTAATGCCCCCGTTGGCGCACTCAGATCGGTTAGGATCTGTCCAACGAGGGCATTAAAAATCCTAACCGTTAATCTGAGTGCTAAAATTAGTATAAACTATCCTTGAAATTAAAGTCAACTTGTTCTTTCTCATTAGTGATTTTTTCTTCTAGTTTAGTTATCCTTTTTTCTAGGTCGCTTTTTTCATATGCGTCTAAGAAACATCGAACCAAAAATCCAAGCGTATTAGCAACCGGTGTAGCGGGAATTTTTCCTCGCCAGACAGCATCAATTAATTTACTTAAGAAATTTTTAGCGTCTTTCGAATCTTTAATAATAATTTCTTCTTGATTATCTAATAATATCCTTTTTTTTGCTAACCCACCTTTTCTAACCGCCAAACTTCTTTCTTCACTTTTATTTGGATCGTGAGTAAAACAATAGCTACTTTGTTTAAGGGCTTGAGCTTGGCACTGTTGATTATTTTGTTTAATAAATGAACAACGCATATTTAATTAACCCTGTTTATTAATAGTAATAAATCCACCGTTTTTTTCTATCTCTCTTCTGTCTTCTTCTATTTCTTTTTTAATTTTTTCTAAATCTTCATTTTTTTCTTTAGCTATTTTGTATCGGTGATTAACATACCATTCCCATTCCTCTGGTGATATTTTTTCTTTTGGGCAATCTTCTTCATCAAACCCATATCTATATTCCAAAACTTTGCTTATTATTTTAAATTTTTTTTTAGGATCAATTTCTTTATTAAAATTTAATCTTTGTTCAATTTTTTTTAACCTTATTTGTAAATTTACCATAAGCTTTGGTTATGGGGGTATTAAACTTGTAATTTTTTTGTATTTTACGACAGATATCCATCCCTAAAGGTCTCCAACGTCTACCAAATTTACAATTAGCCTGTTGTGAAGCTAAATTCTCTAATCTTTCGGCTATGTTTGATAATCCCCTAAATACTTCCATATTTTCATCCACTTTTGAGATAAAATTAGTAATAATGAAATATTTTTTTTATTTTGTTTTAACTATCTTAGTAATCTGGTCATTTTTCGAGGTTTATAAAACACAAACCTCTTATAATCTTCCTTTTCCCACTCCAACTATTTCAAATGATGATAAGCTGTTTTCTCTTATAAACTCTTATCGCAGACAACAAGGTTTACCTGAATTTATAAAAGACAACCGCTTATGTGAAATTGCTAAAGATAGAGCTGACGATAAATTTAGTCATCAAGAACTTTATGATAAATACTCTTCTTATCCTTACGTTATTCAAGAAAATCTTTCACGTCCTCCACTTTTTTCTATTGCTTTCAATGGTTGGCTCAAATCTCCCCCTCATAAAAAACTTCTTCTTTCGCCTTATAAATACGCCTGTACTGCTTGTAAGATCCAATGTGTCCTAATCACAAGTTCTTTCAAGACGGATAGGAATAATCCGTATTAGTTGTTAAAGTGCCAACTTGTTGACTACGAATACCCCCTAAAAAAGGTCTACAAAGTCTACTAAATTCACGAATTGGCTTGTTGTAATGCTAAATTCTCTTAGTAGACTTTTAGTAGACTTTCATTTTCAAGGTCTACTACAATTCTCACAAAGTCTACAAAGTCTACCAAAACTCTACCTGAATTTTTAATTGCCAGAATAACCTAAAATGGTATTTCTGTAGAGTTAGTAGACCTTGTAGACCTTCCTATGGATAGATCTAGTAAATTATTCCCATTACTTATTTGTTCAAAATCTAAACCATAACGCTTACATAAGTTTTTTGCTGTAGTTTCATCCCAAATAAGTTGTGTTCTCCCATTTATTAATTTATGATCAAAACCTAACACCGAGTTGTTGACTTTACCTATCTTCGTCGGACTTATCTTATAGTCGCCATTTTTTTCGTCCCTATCTTCATTAACTTTTTCTGCTATCGTCTTATAGGTTAAAATTTCACCGCTTTCTTTTACTTTAATGATTGCTGACAAAATTTGAGCAGGTAATTCGTCTGACCGTGTATTTTTAAGATTTTTATCGTATTCTATGATAAATTCTTTTATTCTTTGTCTTTCTTTTTCATCCTCAATAATTGCTAATATTGGCATTACGATTTGGTTTATTCGTGGTTCAATATCAGGTATCCTTAAGTTTTCATCTAAATTAACCTCCCCATATTTCCTAAATCTAAATAACAAAAGCATATTTCTCAACTCCAAAGCTTCTTTCTCAAAATCTTTTGGTAATTGAAAAGGAATATCAGGTCGTGGATCACCCTTCATTTGTTCAGTTAGACATCTTGATTCTAAAGCTAAATCTTTAAAAGATTGCCTTGTTGCTATTATTTTTGGAGAAAAGACATTAAAAGCGGTTGGCTCTTTCTTTTTATCACCCTCAGTCCTTAATACTGGCATATCTTTTTGATAACCGCAGTTTAATATTTTTATAATCTCCGAATAATGATCAGAGTTATAAAAATCTGCCTCATCAATAATCAAAGTCCCCCTAAATTGTTCAATCAATCTAAAAATAGGAGAAGGGGTAATTGCTCCACCAGCAAATATAGGTTTATAGCAAATACTACCTATCACTTTTAGCGCTCTTGTTTTACCCGTACCATAATCTCCAATAAATCGGAGATAGGGAATTGTTTCAAAATTATCATATATCCAGCTTAATAAAACATAGTAAGAGCTTAATATCTCGCCAAATTCTGAAATATCAAGATATTTATGAATGAATTGCTGAATTAACCTAAGAAGAGTTTGAATAGTATCGTATTCTTTAGTTTCTGACGGTAAGAGGATAAAATTTTTTTTAACAAAGTCATTATCAAAAGGTTTATAAACTAAACCGTTTAGTGGAACTTCTCTAATTGCTTCATTTGGTATCTCCTCAAATTCACCAAACTTGTTATACTTTACAAAAAATGTCTTTTCGGCATTTTCATCATAAACCTGTTCATACAAATCGCCGAAATTATCAAAAAATGAGGTATAAATTATCTTATTTTTTGATTTTGAGTGATTTTCTTCATTTTCCATTTAATTTTTCTATTTCCCGGCTGTACGCCAAGAATAACTGATAACTTTTCTTTTTTAACTTGGGTAAGATATTATTATTGATATATTCTGCTAAACCTATATTTCCCTCTTTTAAAGCGTTAAGATGCTTTAAAAAATAATCTGCTTCCTTATCACTCATCTCATCATATTTTTGCCAAAGCTGTTTTATTTTTCCCAAATTAGGACTTTCCATATTTTTTAATTGGTTTATAAATAACCTTAAAAACTTGTAATAATTTAAATGCTTCTTCTCTGGCTTTATCAAAAGTAATATTCTCATTAAATTTTCTCTGATAAATTTTCTGAAATTCAAAAATAGCTTGTTCTGATAACATATGTTTTAAATTCCACTATGAATTCTTGTTTTTAACTCAACAATGGCGTCTATTAAATTTCGTGTGGGTATTCTCATTTTTCTTTCCCAATGAGCTTTTATAATCTCTTCAGCCTCTGAATTAGGATCTTCAAATACGAAAGTAACTATTTTCCCCTCACTTCTCTCAAGGGAGATAAGTTTAAGTTTTTTTGAAGCTAAAACAACGCATGCTAAATAAAAATCTTGTGATTTCCATGTATTTGAATTATTCATAATGTATTGGTTTTATTTTTAATTAGTGCTTAAAGAATAATAAAGTAGAACAGTAATCTCTAACTCTGTGAGGGTATCCCTATTGGGTTAAAAAAGAATGTTTTTATTTGTCTTGATTTTCAATTTGACGAAGATATTTTAAAAAAGTATGATACTGCTTTCTAATCTCTATTTGATTAGGAATAGGTTTTATTTTAATTTTTTTATTATTTTCAATAAATTTTTCCATATCGCTCCATTTTTTAATACCTTCATTTTTTAAAATCCAAGCGATTTGTCCCCAAAGAAAAGTATGAGGATGAGCTTTAATCGTTTTGATTTTAGGTAATGGTGATAATAAGCTTTTATTAATATATTCTTTGTTTTTTAAAATAAATTCAATTATTTTTTTTATAGATACTTTTTGAGTAAAGTATATGCTTGGATATCCATAATATCTTCCGATAGATAGTAATTGAAGCTTTTTTTCAAGTTCATTTTGTATAGCAGAGATATTCTTCCATTTTTTTGTAGGTGTATTAATTAACGGATACGGATTTAGTATATGTATACCTTCAGTTTCGAATGGAATTAATAAAGTATTAGTTAGAACAACAGAAGTTAAAGATTCTATCCAGTTAGTATTCAAACCATATTTTTTAATAGCAATAGCAACCCCATCTAATATTTTTTTTCTAACGTCGCCTTGAACTAAATCGAGAATTTCATCTGAAGAATTAATCTCTGGGAATTTAATAATATGTTTTAAGCCAACTTTTTTTCTTATTTCATCGATCAACTTATAAAAACTCTTCAACCAAGAGAGTAATTCCGCTAAAACCTCATTGTTTTTTTCATAATTTTTATGTTGTTTTGCTTCAGGTGATAAAACGATTTTAATACTTCTATCGCTTACTTTACATAAAAGGTTATTTTCATTAATATTTATACTCATTTTTGTTAAAATTATATATCATAACTTGCCTAAACTCTACCAAAAGTAGGGCATGGCATAAAAACCCGCTACAGGGGCGAGAGCTCCTCGCCCAGCAAACCTGTAGCGGGTCATAGACCGAAAGGTCTATGGGTAACCGAAAGGTTACCGAGCTGGCGGGGAGCTTTTTTCGTTAGTATTAATATGGAAAATGAATATAAAATTTCCATAATCTTACGCCTAATCTCCGGAATAATGCTATTTCTTGCCTTAGGTTATCATCCTTATTCTTATTACATTCTTTTACGGTGGGTAGTTTCAAGCTCTTCTTTTTATTCCGGATGGGTGTTATCAAAGATAAAAAAACATAATTGGGCGTGGTTTTTCTTTATTGCCGGAGTGTTATTTAACCCAGTCATCCCAGTTTATCTTAATCGTTCTACTTGGCAACTAATTGATTTAGTTTTTGCGGGAACTTTTTTATATTCGTTAAAGCTTAGATTATATAAATGAAAAAATGAAGACATTTTTGATTATAATAATTATCTATCTATCTTATTTTCTTCTATGGTTTATTATCAATCTTCTAGCCTATTATATTTCCATTGTTTTTAAGAAAAAAACAATCCTAGCCGCCATATTTGGGTTGTCTTATCTTGTAGTAGATTTTATTGAATGGGGTATATTAGGTTTATTAATTTTTTACGCTATCCATTTTCTCTTTAGTGGGAAATTTATAGCTTTTATTCTTTTGTTTTTTTTCGGTATTGGTTTAACCCAAAGATTCCTTAATTTAATTAAATTACCCTTTATTATGATTTCTTACTATTTTTTAAATAAATTAGCAAATTTTGATTTCAATGAGCAGGTTGAAAGAGGAGAAATTTTAGACGAAAAAGGAAGAGTAATAGGAATAATAGAAGGAGAAAGCAGTCTTAACACTCGTTTAGCCAAATATTTTTTATTACTTTATATAGTGAATTTATCAGAAATTATTTTGTTTCCAGAAGTGAGAAAGGGTTTTATGTGGGGAGACTTCATTGCTACCCCTTTCTTTAAAATAATTAGTGCAATAATAATTTTTGGCACTCTTTACTCTATTTACCACAGAATAAAGTATCAATCATTTTTACCACAAGACAAACGATACTTTTTGATAAATACTTGTAGATTAATCTTAATTGTCTATGGAGCTTTATATGGTGTTGTTATTTTCTTGAGGCTGTTTTAACAAATGGTTACTATAAAATATTTATTATATCTTTTTATCTCTATTTTTTTCTTAACTTTTTCTTTTCCTACTTATGCAGAGAGGGGTTGTTGCTCTTGGCACGGGGGAGTTTGCGGTTGTGATACTTCAGTAGGTCGGCAAATATGTTGCGATGGAACTTATAGCCCTTCCTGTACTTGTGCTTATATTTCACCAAAACTTACTACTCCAGTTTTTCCTTATATGACAGCAACGTGGAGTTTTTTTTCAAACACAAATCACACATGGAGAATAAAAATGACACTAAATGATGATGAACCTACAAGATACAGTGCAGTTATAAGTAAATGTGCCGGATGCGATCCGGGTCCGCTTGTAGATTTTAATTCAAATCATTTTATCTTTGATAATGTTTTGCCCGGCAGATGGTATGTTAATGTAAAAAAGGATATTAATAATGTTTGGTCAACTATTCAATACTGGGTAATAGATGTTCCTCAATGGGTTGAACCGACGACACTAGTTGAAAATTTATCTACATCAGACTTATCAGATAATAATTATTCGATTGACAGTACAAATCAAAAAAGTAATATCCTGCTAAAAGCAGTGATGGGTTTTATAGTAGGTGGTACAGTCATCTATTTTATAACAAAAAAAATATAATGCCAAAAAATCTTAAACGGTACTGTCAAGCTTGGAAATTGAGACAAAAGGGTAAAAGATTAAGAGAAATAGCCCAAATCATGGGATTTAAAAGCGGAGAGAATGCTCGAAGAATGATTGCTTATATTGATTTTTTGATTAAAGAAAAACCGTATCGGTTACCAAAGGCAATTAAACTGTTAATCTTGAAAAAGAGAGTATAATTATATAAATTGAAGGCGTGGAGGGAAGTTAAATTTGTGCATAAAAAGTTCTAACATCCTCCACTAGTCTGGACCAGGCACCATTCGGCGCCTGAATCCGCGCTAAATATAATGTAAGATAACAGAAAATTTTTATAATTTATAAATAGAACCAAAAGGCAGGTGCAGAATTGTATCTGTCAGTCTTGCTTCTCCCCGCATCAAGATATATAATAGTTTCATGACTTTCTAGTAGGTTTGAGTAAAAAGATTCCTATTTTGTTTTTATTGATTCTGCTTCTTTCGTAGTATGGGTTAGTTTAAAGATTATTTCTTGATCTGAGGTTTTGCTTTGACTGATGTAGAGATTATGAGTTGATGTTCTTTAAAACCGCTTGCTTGAAAGCCTTTATCAACATGTCCGCCGTAGATTTCGGGAGTTTTTCTTTTGTAATTTAGCTTGTTTTTGATGAAATTTTATTTAAGTTAATTTTTAAAATCTTTATTATTTTAGAATATGTTAACGATGTTTAGTAATTTTATAAGAAATTGAAAATTCATTATAAATTTTATATAATTTTAGTAGAATAATATGGTAGAAAAGCAGCCACGCCATATTATTAGGATGGTTGTTGATACTGTTCAGCAATGTAATTTAAGATGTGGTTATTGTCATCCAGGAAAAACTTGGGAAGAGAGCACTCTGCCAGCAGAAAAAATTGAAGATGTCTTTCAAGTAGCAGAAAATAATGGGCTTTTAGAAGTTACATTAACAGGAGGAGAAATTACTTTACATCCAGAATTGACTCGGATTTTGGAAACAACGCATGTTTTAAATAAAACAGTAGCTACTTTAATAACTAATGGAACATTATTGACTCGCCAATTAATTAAGGAATTCAAATATTCGAACATTGGGAGAATTTGTATCAGCCTAGATGGTCCAAGCGCCGAATCTCACAATTTTGGAAGAGGAAGGACATTTGAGCAAGTATTAAGGGGACTTTACTTACTCCAAGAAGCTGGAAAACCCATCACTGTTATCTCAGTAGCTCATCATGGTAACTATAGACAAGTTACAGAATTAAGTAATTTTTTAGCAGAGCATCATCTCGCTTCTCAACATCATATTTGTGCTCCATCATACTCAGGATCAGCTAGGAAGAATTATGATAAATTTCGTTTAAGAGAAGATGAGTTTTTTGAATTACAAGCAATGGTTGATAGTGTTTTTGAAGATCTTAGGCAAGCGGGTTTATATATAACGTTTAATTCTTTTTATCCAGCTACAGGTGAACGTTCAAAAGTAGACAAATCAAGAACTATTACATTAGTGCAATTAACAGAGCAACTTAAAGATTGTTACATAATTGTAAGACCTAATGGAGATGTAAGATTAACATCGGCTGCTTGGGGAAGGGAAACCGTTGGAAATGCAGTAGTTGGCAATTTAAATATTGAATCTGCAGAGACATGTTTTAAAAGAGCGGAAGATGCTTATTCACGAGGAGATGTAAAACAATTACCAAGAGAAATTGAAGCTGTTCATAAATTTATGTACGGAATTGATGCTAATCCTCAATTAACAAATCAAGTATTGGAAGATAAAGAGAATGGTCGATATTTAGTAGAGATGATTCCTATTAAACCTTTATCTGAATCAGATTTATTCAAAATTAGTTTATCTGAACAAGAAATAATAAATTTTGCGAATTTGATAAAAAACAATCCTGAAAGATACAGAATAGTTAATGTCGCCAACAATTCTTATATTTTATTTGATCGAATTACTACCCATACTACTTTATTGACACCTGAAGAAGCTGAGATAATCAATAATTTAGTTATTGGTTAGCTTATGGAGAGAGATTTAGTTTTGCCAAGACAAGACATCGAATCAGTTAATCATTATCGCTCTGTTCTATTAGCTTTAGCAATTGAAGGTAACAATAAATATTCGGAAGTTCGGGATTTATTTATTAGAGAGCCAGCATTACCAACTTTTGATTTAGTAACTCAAAGTGGTGTTTCCTTTGACGAAATTCTTCTATATTACAGACAAATGCAGATTGATGAAGAATTGAGACTTGTGAGTAATTCTGTGTTTTACCCTCGGAGAATAATGTTTCAAATAGCTAGGAATATAGTTAAAGATTTTGATTCGGATAGAGAATATGTAGAGAAAATTTTGTCTAGAGAACCAGTATCTTCACGAGTGATTGAAATACATGCTACAAGGGGAACATGTAATTATAACTGTGTAATGTGCTTATGGTCTGATAAAAATAATTATACCTATAGAAATCAAAAGATAGAAATCAATGGGTTAATGTCAATTGAGGATTGGAAAAAATTTTTAGTTGGTATAAAAGATTTTGGTGCTAGAACGATTGTTTTTTCAGGAGGCGGAGAACCTTTGTTGAATCCAGATGTTTTTCAATTAATTGAGTTTGCTCATAGTATTGGTTTTAGAACTCAACTTTATACCAATGGATTTAATTTGCGAAATTTAAGTAATTATGAGTGGGAACAGATTCTAACGATGGAAAAGATTAGATTTAGTATTCACTCTCCTATTGAAGAACAGTATAGTAGAATTGTAAATATCCCTTCTACTATCGGTGCATTAGCTAGAGTAACAGAGAATCTTCAGGAATTATTAGAAAGGCGGAGAACTATCAAATCAAGAATAAGTGTCGGAATAGGTTTTGTAATCCAACCATTTAACTTTGATCAAATAATAGATATAGTTAATTTTGCTAGTCAACAAAAGGTAGATTTTCTTAATATTCGTAGTGATGAAGTTAATGTGACTCCCCCATTGGATATGCTACAACGCGAAGAAACTAGAAGACAATTGAATGTTGTTAGATTAGGTATTGTTTCTGGTAGTTATAAACCATTAATTATCGACTTATCTGATAATCTAACAGCCTTTGCTAATGGAGAAGATTATAATATCAGAAGGGTTAATCTGTGTGTGTCTAAACATTATCGACCAGTAATTAATCCTTTTGGTTTGTGGATGCCTTGTGATTTAAAAGCAGAACCGATGTTTTATAATCCTGAATATGTAATTGGTAATTTGCATAAAGAAAATGTAGAGGAAATTCTTAGAAAAAGTCAACAGATACAGATTTCTGCTGATTGTGAAAAATGTATGCCAAGCGGTCAAACTGGTAATGCTATTTTTACAAAAATAATTAGCGATTATAAATCAGGAATTGATTTTAGAGATTTGCCCTTCTTTATGTAGTTGAAGTAGTTTATTAAGAACTTGCCGAATAGTATGAGTGACATGAGTAAAAGGCAATTTATTAAAAGAAAAAAATTGGGCTTTTGTTATATCTTTTTTATTTCCTTGTTTATTTAATGATCCTCTAACTTGAGAAATTAAAAAAAAATCTCTTTTTGTTTTCCAAGCCTGATGAGAAACGATATCAAAAAATAATTCTTCGCAAGAGTATATAATTTTACTGGGAGAAACTTCGTTATCTAAAATTAATAGCCCTGTTTCTTCAAAAAACTCTCTTTTTAGTGTCTGTATTGGAAGTTCGTTATCTTCTATTCCACCTCCAGGAATTTCCCAATTATTTGACACTTTATCTTTAACCATCAATAACTTACTATTTTCGATATATAATCCATAAATAGCTCTTCGATAAATTATTTCATGGGCATGAACTCGATGTTTTTTACCTTTAGCGTCAGTTATAACCACAGTTGACATATTTTTATTATAACTTAAATAAACCTAATTCATTTTATAATAAAGTCTGAGTATTTACGATTTTTTAACCAATTTGTTTTTTAAAAATTATCTTATCTTTTAAATTAGATAGCAATCAGTATAATTTAAGTTCATATCAAAAGGTTTTACAGATTATATCGAACTTTTTTACTATCCATAGTTAGGCTCTTAAGTATAATCTTCAAAAGTTGTTATCTTTCTTCTATTTCATAGCTTATAGAAAGATCATAAGCACTATTAGTAAGTTATAAAAAGCAATTTATCATATTTATTAATAGTAATCTTATTGTATCTGTATATAAAAAGTTCTAATATCCTCCACGAGCTTGGTCTATGAACCAGAGCAAAGCACGGTTCATAGTCGTGTACTGTGTTGCGAAGCAACTCTAGTACATGACACAATAATGACTCTTTTTTAAAAAATTAAGAGTCAATTTAAATGAAAAAATTAGAATATTGCGTTTATGTTCTTCAGAGCTTAAAAGATAAAAATTTTTATATCGGTTTTACTTCAAATCTCCATCAAAGATTAACTTCTCATATTAAAGGTTATTCTTTTGCAACATCATTTAGAAGACCATTTGAGTTAATTTATTGTGAGTTTTACAAAAACAAAATGATGCTTTAAATAGAGAAAAATACTTTAAAACCACCAAAGGAAAAAGAACTTTAAAATTAATCTTAAAAGAAACTCTAAGTCAAGATTTAAAAAAATATTAAAAATACAGTGGAATCAGGGTTGGGGTAAGTAGGTTTGCATATAAAAAATTCTCACCTTAAACTACAATAAATTAAGTTCAGAGCAAAGATCTTCCACGAGTCTGAAGGAGGTATGATTTTGTTTTTATGATTTATCTTAATCATATATTTTTTTAAAGCTACGAAATATAGTAAACTTAATATAATCTTAATAAACTTTAAATAAAATTCGTTTAATTAATCAAAAATAAGTTAAACAAAATAATGAAAAAACTAAAACTAGAAAAAACAAAAGTTATTTTTATTATTTTAAGTTTATTTTTAGCTTTTGCTTTTTTTTCCTAAAGTTGATTATCAATTAACTAAAAATAAAAAAGAGGAGACTAAAAAAATTACAATCACAAAAACTCAAAAATCGTCCTTAAATCAAACTATTAATTCAACAATTAGCCTAAGTTTAACACCTTCTATTATTCTTTTTCCAACTCAAATTTTTTATTCAGTTGTAAACGTGATAGATGGCGATACTTTTGATGTTGATATTGATGGTAAAATAAAAAGAATAAGAGTTATTGGCATAAATACTCCAGAGGTAGTTGATCCAAGAAAAAAAGTTGAATGTTTTGGAAAAGAAGCATCAGAAAAAGCTAAAGAATTATTATTCAATAAAAAAGTCCGATTAGAATCTGATTCAACTCAAGGTAATGTAGATAAATACGGAAGATTACTTCGTTATGTATTTTTAGAAGATGGTATTGATTTTGGGCTTTTGATGATTAAAGAAGGTTATGCATATGAGTATACCTACAATATCCCTTATAAATACCAACAACAATACAAAAATGCTCAAAAACAAGCTCAAGAAAATAAAAGAGGGTTATGGGCAGAGAATGCTTGTGTTACTTCTAATGTTTTAATTCCAACGAGTAATATTATTAATCAAACAACTTCTTCAAATTGTCAATATTCTTGTTCAGGTCCTGATAGAGATTGTTTAGATTTTAAAACCCAAGCAGAAGCACAGGCTTTTTTTAATTGTTGCGGATTTACTACTACTTATGATCCTATGAATTTAGATAATGTAGGAATTGGAGATGGTATCGCCTGTGAGTCTTTACCGTAATAATGTATAATATTTTTATGACAGTAAATTCAATAATTAAGAAAAAACCTTATCTTGCTTGGTATGTAAAAGATCCTGACAAACTTTCAGAAGAGGCAGTTTTGGAGCATGTTTTAAATTATGGTAATTGGGAAGATGTTCAAGAGTTTATCAAAATTAAAGGAATAAAAGAAACAGCTAAATTGTTTTATAAAAGTTTGAATAAAAAAAGAATTAACTACTTGCCTCAAATAAAACATTATTTTGAAAATTATTTTAAAAAACATGTTTAAAAATATTTTAACTGAAGAACAAATAAAACTTTTACCTTTAATAAAATTATTTTCAAAAAATTTTTATTTAGTTGGAGGAACTGCAATTGCTTTACAGATTGGTCATCGAAGATCAATTGATTTTGATTTATTTACTGAAAAATCTTTTAATCCGCTTAAAATTAGAAGAATAATCTTAAAAAATTATCAAATTAATCAAACATTAATTCAAGGAGATGGAGAATTAACAATTATTGTTGATCAGGTAAAATTAACTTTTTTACAATATCCTTTTTTGATAAAAAGAAATTTAATTTTTGAAAATATAATAAAAATACCTGATCTTTTAACATTAGGAGCAATGAAAGCTTTTGCTTTAGGAAAAAGAGCAAAATGGAAAGATTATGTTGATCTTTATTTTATTTTTCAAAAATATAATTTTAAAGATTTAATTGATAAAACTTATTCAATTTTTAAAACAGAATTTAATGAAAAACTTTTTCGTGTTCAACTTAGTTATTTTGATGATATCGATTATTCTGAAGAAATTGAATATTTACCTGGTTTTGAAAAAAAAGATGAAGAAATAAAAGAATTTTTAAAAAAAATTTCTTTAAGCTAATTATTTATCTTTTCTTGATGCAAGAGTGAAGTAATAAAAATATTTTTCAATTTGTTTTTCAGTTTGTTTGTAGATGTTATCTCCAACTAAAAAATCAGCAATAGTTTCTCGCAATCTTAAAATTTCTGATAGTCGATGATGATTTTTTTTATCTGCAACAGTTAGATCAATTAACTCAAGCGCTCGATAAAAAGCATTTAAAAATATTTTTTGATTTTTATTTTTCCATTTAATAGCTCTACCAACTTCAGCGCCAATATTTGCCATTTGCTCATATATTGAAAAATTATTCCAACGGCTTATTATTTCATCATGAAAATATTTCATTTTTCAACAAGATTATTAACAATTCTAATGATTTTTTCTTTAATGTTTTTATCTTCAACATCTCTTGAAAAATTATTTTGTCGAGGACGGATGTTAATCATTGAATCAAACTCAATAAATTCTTCTTTTTCAAAAAAATCAGGATAAAGATTTATACCCCATAAATTTTTCTGAAGACTTCCTAAAGATAAAAGATATTTTTCCTCATCAGCATGCATTTCACCGTCAATTACCATAATTTTTTTTTCTACGTCAACAACAGCTTTAACCAATCCACCAAACATTTTTAAAGACATTTTTTTTAGTTCATCTAATTTGATTTTTTTATCAACTAATTTCATAGAAGAATTATATAATAAATTTAAATTTTGATAAAATTAAAAACTAAATGAAAAATAAAACAACTTCTCAAAAAAGAATCTTTTTTATTGATAATTTGCGTGGGATTTCAATAATTGCAATGATGATTATTCATGCAACAGCTTATTTTTTAAAAGACAAAACTGCTTATTTTATCTGGGATAATTTAGAATGGGCAGTGCCAGTATTTGTATTTTGTTCTTTTTATGTTTTATTTGAAAAAAATTTAGAATTTAAACGTGATCAATTAATTGCTTTTTATAAAAAAAGACTCAAAAGATTGATATTGCCTTATTTTTTATTTTTAATAATTTACTTTTTTCTTTTATATTTTTTTGAACAAAGAAAGTTTAATTTAAATTATTTTTTTGCTAATGTTTTTCTTTATGATGGAGTAGATTTTAATTGGTTAGTGCTTCTTTTTGTTTATTTTACTTTTTTAACACCGATGTTTTTTTATATTTTTAAAAATAAATTATTTAAATTTTTTTATTTTATTTTTGTGATTTTAAGTTCGTTAATTTTTATTTTTTATAAAATAAATTATCGATTGATAATGTGGTTGCCATGGTCGTTTTATTTGTTTTTAATTCCTGTTTTTCAAAAAAAAGATAATAAAAAAATAGTTTTAATCACAGCAGTTTCTTTATTAATTTTTTTAATATTAAGATTTTTTGAGATAAAAATTGGTCATAATTTAAGCCAGTTTTCTAATAAATATCCACCAACTTTATATCATCTGACATTTGGTTCTTTTTGGATTGGAATTTTGTATTTTATTTTTAATAAGAAAGAATCAAAATTATTAAAATTTTTTAGTGTTAATTCTTATTCTCTATATTTTATTCATTTTTTAGTTTTATTAACAATTATTTGGTTAAAAATTATTCCTTCAAATTGGTTTTTGTTTTTTTTAGAAATATTTTTTGGATCAATTTTTATTCAAATGGCGATTAATCGATTAAAACTGATTTAACTTTTATTATTCTTCAATTTTTGATAAAATTATTAGTTTACCTATGTTTAAATTAAAATCATCTTTTTCACCAACTGGAGATCAGCCGCAAGCAATTGAGAAACTGGTTAACGGTATAAAAAAAGGTCTAAAAAATCAAGTATTGCTTGGAGTGACAGGAAGCGGAAAAACTTTTACTATGGCCAATATTATTGCAAAGACTAATTTACCAACTTTAATCATCTCTCATAATAAAACTTTAGCTGGTCAGCTTTATCAAGAATTTCGTGATTTTTTTCCGGAAAATGCGGTTTCTTATTTTGTCTCTTATTATGATTATTATCAACCAGAAGCTTATATTCCTGCTACTGATACTTATATTGAAAAAGAGGCGCAAATTAATGAGTTAATTGATAAATTAAGACTGCAAACAACGACAAACGTTTTGACAAGAAATGATGTTATTGTTGTTGCCTCAGTCTCTTGTATTTATAACATTGGTTCACCAATTGAGTATGGAAAGTTTATTTTAGAACTTGAAGTTGGTCAGCAAGTTTATGAAAAAGAAATTTTTAAAAGATTAGCAGAGCTACAATATGAGAGAAGTGAGTTTGATTTTAAAAGAGGTACTTTTAGATTAAGAGGAGAGAGAATTGATATTTATCCAGCTTATGAAGATATTGGTTATAGAATAATTTTAGCAAATGGAAAAATTGCTAATATTGAGCAGTTTGAACCTTTAACTGGTAAATTGTTAAAAAAATATGATCAAAAAAAACTAATTATTTATCCAGCAAAGCATTTTATGACTGATCCTAATATATTTGCCAATGTTGAAAAAAAGATAAGAGAAGATTTAAAAACTGAATCGGAGGAGTTAAAAAAACAAGGGAAAATAGCTGAAGCAGAAAGATTGATAAGACGAGTAAATTATGATTTGGAGATGATTAAAGAGGTTGGTTATGTTAATGGTATTGAAAATTATTCACGATATTTTGATGGTAGAAAACCAGGCGATCCTCCTTATTCACTTCTTGATTATTTTCAAGAAGCATATGGAGATAACTGGCTTTTGTTTATCGATGAATCTCATATGACAGTGCCGCAATTAAAAGGAATGTATAATGGTGATTTTTCTCGTAAAAAAACTTTGGTTGAGTTTGGTTTTCGATTAAAAGCGGCTTTTGATAATCGACCATTAAAATTTGATGAGTTTTACAAAATTCCAACAAAAATTATCTATGTTTCAGCTACTCCTGATGATTTTGAGATAAATTTATCAAAGCCAGATGGTATTGCCGAGCAGCTTATTAGACCAACTGGTATTGTTGATCCAGAGATTATTGTTCGGCCAGCAAAAAATGAGGTGCAAGATTTAATTTTAGAAATTGAAAAGAGAGTTAAAAACAAAGAAAAAATTTTAGTAACAACATTAACAAAAAAAATGGCTGAAGATTTAAGTGGTTTTTTAAAAGAAAAAAATATTAGAGCTAATTATCTTCATTCTGATATTGAGACTTTGGAAAGATCAGATATTTTAGATAATTTAAGAAAAGGAGAGTATGATGTTTTAATTGGTGTCAATTTGCTTCGAGAAGGTCTTGATTTGCCTGAAGTGACACTTGTGGCAATACTTGATGCTGATAAAGAAGGATTTTTAAGATCAAAAACATCTCTTATTCAAACAATGGGGAGGGCAGCAAGAAATATTAATAGCCAAGTGATTTTATATGCTGATATTGTTACTGGATCAATGAAAGAGGCAATTGATGAGATTAATAGACGAAGAAAATATCAATTAGAATACAATCAAAAACATCACATTACTCCAAAAACTATTTATAAACCAATTAGAGAAAAAATTATTGAAAAAGAAGAAAAGTTTTTGGTTTTTGATCGAGAGTTTGATTATTTTGAAATTGAAAAAATTAAACCAGAAAGTCTAACTCCTTATGATAAAAAAAAGATTATTAAAAAATTAAAAACAGAGATGAAATATCAAGCAGAAAATTTAAATTTTGAGTTAGCAATTAAAATAAGAGATAAGATAAGAGAGTTAATTAATAATTAATAATGAATAATTAAAAATTAAAAATTATTGTATGGACTTTATAAAAATTAAAGGCGCGAGAGAGCATAATTTAAAAAATATTGATTTAGAGATTCCTAAAAATAAATTAGTGGTTATCACTGGATTGTCAGGAAGCGGTAAATCATCATTAGCTTTTGATACGATTTATGCTGAAGGACAAAGGCGTTATGTTGAGTCTTTATCAGCTTATGCGAGACAGTTTTTAGGAGTGATGAATAAACCTGATGTTGATCTAATTGAAGGATTATCGCCAGCAATTTCAATTGATCAAAAAACTACTTCTCATAATCCTCGATCAACTGTTGGGACAATCACTGAGGTTTATGATTATTTGCGATTATTATTTGCTCGAATTGGTCATCCTCACTGTCCTTTGTGTGGTCGAGAAATAAGCAAGATGACTTTAGATGAGATTGTTGAAAAAACAATTGTTTTAATAAAAGAGGAAATTTCTAAAAATAAAATTAAGCCAATTAAATTTAGAATTTTATCGCCAGTAGTTAGAGCAAAAAAAGGTGAGTTTAAAGATTTGTTTGACAATTTATTATCAAAAGGATTTTCAAAAGCAATTATTGATAATCAAGAAAAAACTCTAAATGATGAGATTAATTTAATCAAAACCAACAAACACGATATTAAAGTGATTATTGATGAATTGTCTTTAGATTTTAAGCAAGCAAAAGATGAAGTTTTTATGGCAAATCTAAGATCAAGATTAGCAAATTCTATTGAGCAATCTTTAAATCTTTCTGATGGTTTAGTGATTATTGAAGAAAATCAAAAAGAAACTCTTTTTTCAGAAAAATTTTCTTGTCCAATTGACAACATTTCTTTGTCTGAACTTGAACCAAGAATGTTTTCTTTTAACTCACCACTTGGCGCTTGTGAAAATTGTAAAGGAATTGGGACGATCTTTGCGGTTGATAAAAATTTAGTTTTTAATAAAAATCTTTCAATTCTTGAGGGGGGGATATTACCTTTTAATCGATTTTTCTTTAATGAAACTTGGTATTCTCGATTGATAAAAAAAGTCGCTCTTGAGGAAGGTATTGATTTAAATACGCCAATTGGAAAATTACCAAAAGAAAAAATAGATATTTTACTTTATGGAACAGGTAAAGTTTATCAGGTAAGAGGCACAAATAGATTTGGTAAACCAACAATGATTTATGAAAAATTTGATGGAATTATTGCTGAACTGGAAAAAAGATATTATGAATCATCAGGTGATTATGCTGGTGTTGAGATTCAAAAATATATGAGAGAAGAGATTTGTCCAAAATGTCAAGGAAAAAGATTAAAACCAGAAGTATTATCAGTGACAATTGATGAAAAAAACATTGCTCAAATTTCTGATTTATCAATTGATTTTTTACTTAAATATTTTGAAAAAGAATTACCTCAAAAAATTAATGAATACGAAAAACAAATTGCTAGACCAATTTTAAAAGAGATTATCAGTCGTTTAAGTTTTTTAAATAATGTTGGTTTATCTTATTTAACAATTAGCCGGACAGCAAAAACTTTATCTGGTGGAGAGTTACAAAGAATCAGGTTAGCTTCACAAATTGGAACAGGATTAACAGGAGTTTTGTATGTTTTAGATGAGCCATCAATCGGTCTTCATCCAAAAGATGTCTCTTCCCTTATTGCTACTTTAAAACAATTAAGAGATCTAGGTAATAGTTTGCTTGTTGTTGAACATGATCGAGAGACAATTGAATCTTCAGATTATATTGTTGAGCTTGGTCCAAAAGCTGGTAAAGAAGGTGGAAGAGTAATTTTTCAAGGAACACTCGATGAGATAAAAAAAGACAAAGATTCATTAACTGGTTTATATTTATCAAATAAAAAAAGTATTAAATTAAACAGAAAAAAATTAATTAAAAATCAAGGGGATTTATTTTTAAAAGGCGCAAAAGAAAATAATTTAAAAAATATTACTGTTAAATTTCCATTAGGTAATTTGATTGTGGTTACTGGGGTGTCAGGAAGCGGCAAATCAACTTTAATCACCGAGACTTTATATCCAGCATTAAAATACCATCTTGATGGATATTATCCAGATAAAATTGGTGATTTTGAAAGATTAGAAGGGTTTCAATATTTAGATAAAGTTTATTTAGTTGATCAATCACCAATTGGCCGAACACCACGTTCAAATCCTGCGACATACATTGGTTTTTTTGATGATATTCGTGATATTTTTGCCTCAACTGTTGATGCTAAAGCAGCTGGTTTTAAAAAGGGAAGATTTTCTTTTAATGTCAAAGGTGGTCGCTGCGAAAAGTGTCAAGGAGCTGGGGTTTTGAAAATTGAGATGCAGTTTTTATCTGATGTTTATATTACTTGTGATGTCTGTCAAGGTCAAAGATATAATAAAGAAACACTAGAAATAAAATATAAAGGTAAAAATATTTATGAGATTTTAAAAATGACTGTTGATGAGGCGTTAGAATTTTTTTCTAATCATTTTAGTATTTTTTATAAATTAGAAATTCTTAAAAAAATTGGTTTGGGATATATTCAATTAGGTCAACCAGCACCAACTTTGTCTGGAGGTGAAGCGCAAAGATTAAAATTAGTAAGTGAATTATCTAAAAAAGATACTGGTCGAACTCTTTATATATTAGATGAACCAACCACTGGTTTGCATTTTCATGATATAGAAAAATTGCTTTATGCATTACAAGAGTTGGTTGATCGAGGTAATACAGTAATTCTTATTGAACACAATCTTGATGTGATAAAAAATTCTTCATATATTATTGATTTAGGACCTGAAGGTGGAGATAAAGGAGGACAAGTTGTTTATCAAGGTGAGATTGAGGGTATAATTAAAGTTAAGGAGTCATATACGGGGAGATATTTAAAATAAATTCAAAATTAAAAATTAAAAATATAAAATTT
>CAYOZH010000009.1:0-34749 GCA_964408415.1 uncultured Gammaproteobacteria bacterium
AAAAATTATCCTTTCTGTTGGTCGCTTTTTTCCTCATCTCCATAGCAAAAATCAACAAAAAATCATCAATACTTTCTTAAATTTAAAAAAAACAAATAAACTATTTTCCTCATATCAACTAATTTTAGCTGGTGGATTAAAAGATGAAGATAAAGATTATTTTGAAACTTTAAAAAAAATTACTAAAAATGATCAATCAATTATTTTTTTACCAAATATTAAAACTGGTGAATTAATAAAACTTTATAAAAAATCTAAATATTTTTGGCATTTTACTGGTTTAGGAGTAGATGAAAATAAAAACCCAGAAATGGTAGAACATTTTGGTATTGCTCCGTTTGAGGCAATGGTCGCCGGATGTCTCACTTTTTGTCATAATTCAGGCGGACCAAAAATAATATTAAAAAATCAATTTTCAGAATTTCTTTTTAATAATGAAGATGAGTTAATAAAAAAAATGATTTTTATTGAAAAAAATTTAGCTTTACAAAATAAACTTAAAAATAAAGCTATTTTAATGGTCAAAAAAAATTTTAATTATAAAAACTTTAAAAACAAAATAAGTCTTATTTTGTGATAAAATATCTTTATGAAAACTTTACCAATCTCAATTATCATCCCTGTCTATAAAAACTACGAAATGTTTTATAAATATTTGGAAATAAATAAAAAATTTATTAGTGATTGTGAAGTAATTATAATGAATGACTATCCTTTTGAAAATATTACTAAAAAAACTCAACAAATTTTAAAAACTGCTAAAGTTTTTAACAATAAAAAAAATTTAGGCTTTGCTGGAAATGTAAATAAAGGAGTTAAAAAAGCAACGAAAAAATATTTTTTTTTAATGAACTCTGATGTTGTTTTACGTGATGATAGTTTCAAAAAAGCTATCGATCATTTCAAAAAAAATAAAAAATTATTTGCCGTTGGTTTTGCTCAAATTGAAAAAGATGGTAAAATTGTTGGCGCTAATACTTGTTATTTTAAAAACGGTTTTATTAATCATTCTCATAAAAAAATTAGTGATAAAAAAATAGAAAAAATTTTTTGGGCAGAAGGAGGAGCGTCGATTTTTCGACGCGATTTGTTTATAAAACTTGGTTCTTTAGATGAACTTTTTAATCCTTTTTATTGGGAAGATATCGATCTTTCATATCGCGCTTGGAAATCTGGTTATCAAGTAATTTTTGACCCAAATATTTTAGTTGAACATCATCATGAATCAACAATTGGCAAATATTTTCAACAACAAAAAATTTTAAGAACTGCTTTTCGTAATCAACTATATTTTCATTGGAAAAATTTAACTGATAAAGAATTTTTAATAAAACATTTAATTAATTTACCAAAACAAATTTTTCGTCCAGGATTTTTTGATGCTTTATTAAATCTTCCAAAAATCTTAAAATCAAGAAAAAAAGTAACTAAATTATTTAAAAAAACTGATAAAGAAATCATCAATCAATTTAATTATGATTAAAAAAAAATTATCAATAATAATATTGATTGTTATTGCAATTTTTTCCACTAGTCTTTTTCTTTTTAAATTAACTTCCTCTCCTCCATTTTTAAATGCCGATGAAGCTACTAATGCTTATGATGCTTATTCAATTTTAAAAACAGGCAAAGATCAATATGGAAATTTTTTACCACTTAGATTTAAATCTTTTGGTGATTATAAACTACCACTTCTTACTTATTTAGCTATACCTTGGATAAAATTTTTTGGCTTAAACGAATTAGCAATAAGATTTGTTAATTTGCCTTTTGTTTTTTTATTTCCTTTTGTTGTTTATTTTTTAACACAAGAGCTATTTAGAAAAAAACTTATTAGTTTAATCGCCTCTTTTTTAATCGCTTTTGCTCCAGGATTACAACTTTTAAATCGTCAAGCTCATGAAGGTTATCTAACGGCTTTTTTTTTAACAACTAGTTTTTACTTTTTTATTAAATCAATAAAATTAAAAAAAAATACTCATTATTTATTGTTTAACATTATTTTTTTAATTGCTTTATTTGGTTATCACTCAACAAGAATTTGGATTGGTTTTTTCTTTTTATGGATAATTTATTTTTTACTTAAAAAAATATTTAATTTAAAACACTTAATCATATATTTATTAATAATAACTTTTTTTCTAATAACTGATTTTATCTATTCGCCGACAAGAATAAATAATTTATTATTTTTTAATAACATTGGCTTTAATTTAAAAATCAATGAATTAAGATCAGAAGGTGGTTCCCGGATAATGTACAATAAATTAACAGTTGGATTAAAAGAACTAATCAATCAGTATTTAGTATATTTTTCTCCGCAATTTTTAATTATTGAAGGTGATAAAAATTATCGCTTTGGTTTTCCTGGCACTTCACCAATCACTGTGGTTGAATATATTTTTTTGTTTATTGGTCTTTATTTTTTATTTAAAAACAAAGAAAAATGGCGTTATTTTATTTTAACAAGCCTTTTATTTTCTCCAATTTCCGGCTCTTTAACTTGGGCTGGTCAATCAGTAACAAGAACAATTTTTATTTTTATTCCAATTTTAATTATTACTGCTTATGGTTTTTACTATTTTATTTATAAAAAAAATTCTTTTATCCCCTTAATACTTACTACTTGCTACTTACTACTTCTTTTTTACAGTTGGGAATTTTATCTTTATCATTATCCAAAAAGAGCAATTGTTATTCGTAGTTGGCAAGCTGGATATAAAGAATTAGCCTCATATATAAAAGAAAACTACAATAAATTTGATAAATTTTATATCACTAAAAAAAATGGTCAACCATATATATTTTTACTTTTTTATTTAAAATATCCTCCAGAAAAATATCAAAAAATTGCCCAATTAACACCTCCTGATAAGTATGGTTTTGGTCAAGTTGAACAATTTGATAAGTTTTATTTTGAAATGAAACCAATTAAAGAAAAAAATAATTATGTAATTATTGGTTTTCCTGATGATTTTGATTTAAAAACAGAAAAAAATCTTAAAGAAATAAAAATTGGTACAGAAACAATTTTTTTAATAAAAGAGGTTAAATAAAAACTAAAGCAATAATAATATTATAAAAAGCATGAATTAAAATTGGAGCAACTAAACTTTTTTCCAACAAAAAAATTAATCCATTAATCATTGATAAAAGTAAATCAGTTGTCATAAACATCAAAAGTAGATTACCAGTAATTTTTGGATTGGTGAATAAAATCGGTACATGTAAAAAGAAAAATAAGATACTTGAAAAAAAAGTTGCTGAATAAATATTTTTTGATTCATTATATAATTTTTTTAAAACAAATCCTCTTGATAAAATTTCTTCCGTTATTCCTGTTGCTAATGCAGTAATAATAATTAAAAATAATTTTTCCCAACCTGGAAAATTAGATATCAAAACGATTTTTTTTTCTCGAAAATAAAAAGATAAAATTGCGCTTAATAAAAATACTCCACCAATAACTAAACTATTAAAAATATCTTTTATAATAACTTTTGGTTTTAAATGAATATAAAGACTTTCTAAAACTGGTTTTTTATCAACATTTTTAATGTAATAAAAAACTGGTAAAACAAAAACTAATGGTTTAGCAATAAATTCATCAAACCACTCAGGCATTTGAAAATAATTTCTATAAAAAGCCCAAATAATTAAAATTACTGCCCAAAAATTTAAAGCTCTTTGGGTCGGAGTGATTTTTTCTTTTTTCATACCTTAATTATTCCAAAAAATCTTTTAATTTTCGAGCTCTTGTTGGATGCTTAAGTTTTCTTATCGCTTTAGCTTCAATTTGCCTTATTCTCTCACGAGTTACTTTAAACTCTCTTCCTACCTCCTCAAGTGTCTTTGGCTTACCATCCTCAAGTCCAAATCTCATAATTAAAACTTTTTTTTCTCGTGGGGATAAAGTGTCTAACACTTTATTTAAAGCATCTTTCAAAAGCTCTCTTGAAACTTTATCATACATTGTTGGTTGATTAGCATCAGCAACAAATTGTTCTAAGGTTGCTTCTTTATCATCACCAACTGGAGTTGATAATGATCTTGGTTGTTGAGAAATTTTAATTAAATTTTCTACCTCATCAACTGGTAGTTGCATCTCTTTAGCAATCTCTTTTATTTTTGGTTCACGACCAAGCTTTTGAGTTAATTTTCTTTGAGTTTTATAAAATCTATTAATCTGATCAACCATATGAACAGGAATTCTAATTGTTCTTGATTGATCAGCAATGGCTCTTGTAATTGCTTGTCTGATCCACCAAGTAGCATAAGTTGAAAATTTAAATCCTCTTCTCCAGTCATATTTTTCCACTCCCCGAATCAATCCTTTATTACCTTCCTGAATTAAATCTAAAAAAGATAGTCTTCTACCTAAATATTTTTTGGCAATTGAAACAACCAACCTCAAATTAGCTTTAATTAATTTTTCCTTTGCTTCTTCATCTCCTTTTTCATATCTTTTTGCTAATTCTATCTCTTCATCAAAAGATAAAAGTGGTGTTTTTCCAATTTCTTTTAAATACATTTTTATTGGATCAAGCGATTCACCATGTTTTAACACTACTAATTGCTCTAATTCTTTTTCTATTTCTTCAACTGATTTTTTTGCTTCATGTTCTTCTCTTGTTGAAATAGTCTCAAAAATATCTATTCCTTGCTTTAAAGCCTCATCAAAAAAATTATCAATTTCTTCAATATGTTTTTCTGGTTCAGAATATACTAAAAGAATATCATCTTGAACTAAAAATCCATCTTCTTTTCCTTGTTTAAGAAGATCTTTTAAAGTTTTTGGTAGATTTGACTTATTCATAAGTGTAATTCTACTATTAACTTAATAATTTTTCTACTTCTTTTAATCTTTTATTTAATTCTAATAATTTTTCTTTATTATTATCATCACTTTCGAGCAATTTTTTTATTTGTTTTTTAATAGAATTTTTTTTGATTTCTGCTAATAATTTTTGAAAATCTTTATTAGTTAATGATTCTTCAACTGAAGCAAAAAGATAAAGTTCATCAAATACTGCCTTTAATTCCTGGGATAATTTTGAAATAAAATTATTTAAATCAAATTTATTTTTGTTATTTTTCTCCTCTAAAAAAATTTCTACGATTTTCTTATATGATGGTTGTTGAAAATCATCACGGTTTAAAAAATTAAAAACTTGCTCTGCTAATAAAAACGGATTTTCTGATTGAAAAATATAACTTAATAAATATTTTTCCAAAATTAATTCTCGATTTTGTTTTGTTGTCTTTTGAGAAAATCTTAATTTTGTAATTTCTTGTTGTTTTTTATTTCTTTTAATAATTTTTAGCATTGTTTCGATGCTTTCTTGAGTAACATTTAAAACAGCGGCTAATTTTTTTACATAATAAGACCTAATAATTGGATTAAGAATTTTTTCAATAAAAGGTAAAACAAAATCAGCAATTTTTTTCTTATCAAAAGAGGTATCTTCTGGATATTTTTTCTTTGCAATATCAATTAAAAAATCATAAACTGGAATTGGTTTTTCAATTTGTTTTTTAAAATTTTTTAAATCTAATCTTACTGCCTCATCTGGATCTTTACCTGAAGCTAAAGAAACAACTCTTATATCAAACTCTAATCTTTCTGCCTCCTCAATACTTCTTCTTGTTGATTCAATTCCTGCTTCATCCATATCCAACATCAAAGTAATTCTGTCTGTATATCTTTTTAAAAGCAATAATTGTTCATTTGTTAAAGCTGTCCCTTTTATAGCAACAAAATTAGTAAAACCATACTGGTATGGGCTAATAACATCAAACTCACCTTCAACTAGATAAACATTATTTTCTTTTTTTATTGTTTCTTTTGCTAAATTTATTCCAAACAAAGTTTCTCTTTTATGATAAATTGGTGTTTCTGGAGAGTTAATATATTTTGCTTGTTTTTTATCATTATCTAAAATTCTTCCTGAAAAACCAACGATTAATCCTCGACTATCTTTTATTGGAAAAATCAATCTACCTCTAAATCTATCATAATAACTACCATTCTCGCTTTTGACTAACAAACCATTTTCAAACATCTCCTCTTCAGTAAATTTTTTCTTTTTTAAAAAATTTTTTAAAGAATCCCAAGAATTTGGCGCATAACCTAATTGAAAAGCTTTGATTGTTGGTTCTTTAATTTGTCTTAACTTTAAATATTCAACTGCTTTTTGACCATATTTTTGATTTTTTAAAATGTATGAAAAAAACTCTGTTGCCAACAAATTCATATTGATAAATCTTTCTTTTTTCTTCCAAACTTTATCTTCAAAATTAATTTTTTTCAATGTAACACCAGTTTTTTGAGCTAATTCTTTTAAGGCTTCATAAAAAGTAATGTTTTCCCATTTCATTAAAAACTTAATCACATCTCCTCCTTCATTACACGCTCCAAAACAATGCCAAATCTGTCTGTCTGGAGAAACAATAAATGAAGGTGATTTTTCTTGATGAAAAGGACAAAGAGCTTTAAAATTACGACCTGCTTTTTTTAAAGTAATAAAACTACCGATAAAATCAACAATGTCAATTCTCTTTTTTACCTCCTCAACCGGATTATCCATACCTATATTTTAGCATTATGATAAGGAAAATAATAATAAATAAACAAATAATAAATTTTTAATCAATAATTAAAAAAACTCAAAGTTTAAATGTCAAATGTCAAAACTAAAACTAAAAACTTAAAACTACATTTTTTTGTCATCCCGACCTTGAGTCGTGTATCCAGGAAAAAATGGATTCCTGGTCAAGCCAGGAATGACAGTATTTTCTTTATTTCTTTTTTTCATTTTTCATTTTGACTTTTGACTTTTGAATTTTGAATTATTAATTATATTTGATATTTTATATTTGATATTTTATATTTAATATATATGGTCTATCTTTATTTGAGTACCAATACTATTAAAGTTCTTCAATTAAAAAAAACCTTATTAAAACAAGAAGAGGTGGTTTTTTTTGAAAAAAGTTATGAAGCTAATCTTCTTGAAAAAGATAAGCCGGTTAATATTGATCTTTTAGCATCAGCTATCAAAGAAGTAATCTCAAATTTAGATCAAAAAAAAATTAATGACAATCAAGTAATCTTAATTTTACCTCAAGAGGCTTTTTATTTTTTTAGAACTGAAATACCATCTGACATTGCTCCAACTGCTATTCATTCATTTATTAATGACAAAGCTTCAGCAGTTTTACCAATTATGCCTGAAGAATTAATTTTTGATTATTATATTAAAGATAATAATAATCAAAAAGTTGTTAACTTTTTCGGCTTAAAAAAAGAAAATTTTTCTCTTTTTCAACAAGCTTTTTCTTTAATTGATCTAAAAATTGTCAATGTTATTCCAGAAACATTAACTTATTACAAGCTTTTTGAAAAAACATTAAGACTAGATAAAAAAGAAAATATCTTATATATTAATTTAGAAAAAGATTATTTTTATGGATATTTATATGACAATTTTGGATTAGTTGATGATAAAAAAATCTTTCAAAAAATCGAAAAAGAAGATGATTATGTAATTAACTTAAAAAAAATCATTTCTCAAATTGAAGAAAATAAAATCAAAATCAATCGTTTAATCTTATCGGGGCCTCAATCTGAAAATATAAGACAAGATACATTTACAAAAGATGTTGGTGTTTGGACAAATCCTTTAAAAAGAATTGTTCCTAATTTTTATGAAGTATATATCAAAATGTTAATTGTTGATAAAGATAAAGTTTTTCCAGTATTAGTCTATGACTCTTGTTTTGGTAGTTTTATTTTTGAAAAAGAAGAAAAATTCTCGCTTTTAAAAAATAATTCTTTAAAATTTGAAAAAAAATCCATAAATTTTAAAACACCAAAACTTCCAAAAAAAGAAATATTATTATTTTTAAGTTCATTTATTATCTCTTTTGGCTTATTTTATTTATTAACAAATCTTAATAACTTTAAATCACCTATTTCTTTTGTTAAAACTACTCCAACTCCTAGCCCCTCACCTTTACCATCACCAACTCCAACTCCCGCTTTTAAAAAAGAAAATTTAAAGATTCAAGTTTTAAATGGTTCGGGAATTGCTGGAAAAGCTTCAGAAATGAAAGATATTTTAAAGAAAAAAGGTTATGGAGAAATTATTACTGGAAATGCTGATAATTTTGATTATAAAATTACTGAAATTCAAGTTAAAAAAGATAAAGTTGCTGCTTCTAATATGATTAAAGATGATTTAAAAGATTATCTATCAACTTTTAAAGAAACTACCCTTGATGACAAAAAAACACCTGATATCATCATCATTATTGGCACTGATTTTAAATAAAATCTTCTTCTTTGATATAATAAAAAGAATAATTTTATGGAAAAAGAGGAATTAGAAAAAAAATTAACAGCCATTTTAGAAAAAGCTAATATCCAAGAAAAAAAAGAGTTAATTCTATCTTTAGAACAACAAACTCAAAATAATGATTTTTGGCAAGATCCAAAAAAAGCTGCCGAAACCATGAAAAAACTTAATGATTTGAAAAAAGAAGTAGATGATCTTGAGATGATGCAACTTTTATATGAAGAAAATCAATATGATGAATTAATAAAACTCATTAAAAAATACGAAGTTCTTTTATTTTTATCTGGATTATATGATAAAGGTGGTGCAATTTTCTCTATTCATGCTGGTCAAGGCGGCACTGAAGCCATGGATTGGTCAAATATGCTTTTTCGAATGTATACTCGTTATTTTGAAAAAAAAGGTTGGCAATTTGATGAAGTTGATCGAGTCGCAGGAGAGGAAGCTGGTATTAAAAGCTCGACCATAAATGTTATCGGTAATTTTGCTTATGGTCATCTTAAAGCTGAAGCTGGTGTTCATCGGCTTGTTCGCCAATCACCTTTTAATGCCGATAAACTTCGTCAAACATCTTTTGCTTTAATTGAGGTATTACCAATTATTGAAGGTAAAGAAATTGAGGTAAAAGAGGAAGATTTAGAATGGCAATTTTTTAGATCAGGCGGTCATGGCGGACAAAATGTTAATAAAGTTGCCACTGCTGTCCGACTTATTCATAAACCAACAGGAATTGTTGTCACCTCTCAAAGCGAAAGATATCAAGGAGCTAATCGAGAAACTGCTTTAAAAATCTTAAAAGGAAAACTTTGGCAAATGGAGGAAGAAAAAAAACAAAAAACTATCTCTAATTTTAAAACTGGAGTAATTGCTTCTTGGGGAAGACAAATAAGAAGCTATGTTCTGCATCCATATAAACTTATAAAAGACTTAAGAACTGATTATGAGGAAACTAATGTTGATAAGGTTTTAGATGGTGATATTGATGAGTTTATTGAAGCTTATTTAAAATCGCAAAAATAATTTTTTTATTTGCTATTTTTTTTATAAATTGTTATTCTAAATAATATATGGAAAATAATAACTTAATTCATCGCTTAGATAAAAATTCTGAAAAAAATGGAGTCAGTTATGGCGCTTTTTTTGCTTTTGTGGCTATTTCTGTGATTTTAGGAACACTTTTTGGTTTTTTAATTACTAAATTAACAAAAACAACCACTATCTCTCAAAAATCAGAAAAAACTGTTGGTGTTGCTGATAAAAAAACATTTAAAGATCAAGCTGAAGGCATACTTCGTGAAGGTGGAATTGATGGTGAAGGAAATTTTCATTTAGAGCGTCCAGGAGGAGAATCTCAAAACGTTTATTTAACCTCAACCACTGTTGATCTATCTTTATATGTTGGAAAAAAAGTCAGAGTTTGGGGACAAACATTTTCCGGTGAAAAAGCCGGTTGGCTTATGGATGTTGGATTAGTTGAAATCTTAAAATAATGATAACCTTTGATAAAGTCACAAAAAAATTTCCTTTAGGTAATTTTGCTCTTAATGAGGTTTCTTTTGAAATAGAAGATAATGATTTTGTTTTTTTAGTTGGACCATCAGGAGCGGGAAAAACTACTATTCTTAAACTAATTATTAGAGAAATTATTCCATCTTCTGGAACAATCATTATTGATGATTTTGATATCTCTTCTTCAAACTTCAAAAACACAAGTCAATTAAGACAAAAAATTGGTGTGGTTTTTCAAGATTTTAAAATTCTTTTTGACAAAAATATTTTTGAAAATATTGCTTTAAGCTGCCAAATAAAAAATATTAAAACTTCAGAGATAAAAGAAAGAGTCAAAAAAGCCCTTGATCTTGTTGGACTTTCAAAAAAAGAAAAAGTTTTTCCAATTCAACTTTCAGCTGGAGAATTACAAAGAGTAGCAATTGCCCGAGCAATCGTTGATGATAGAAAATATCTTTTGGCTGATGAACCAACTGGCAATCTTGATCCAAAAACCAGTTGGGAAATTATGAAAATTTTTAAAAAACTTGAAGGAAAAAAAACTATTATTATTGCTACTCATAACAATGATATTGTTAATAGTTTTCAAAAAAGAGTAATTACTTTAAAAGAAGGAAAAATTATTAAAGATCAAAGAAAAGGAGGTTATCAAATATGAAAGAAGTCATCAAATCAATAAAAAGAACACCATATCAATCTTTAACTGGTTTTTTAGTCTTATTTTTTAGCCTATTTTTATCTTTGGTAATTTTATTTTCTTTAAGCTTTGTTAACGGACTTCTTAATTATCTGGAAACTAAACCTCAAGTAACTGTTTATTTTCAACCAAAAACTCCTGAAAATAGTATTTTTAAAATAAGAGATGAGTTATCCCAATCAGGAAAAACTTTATCAATAAAATATATCTCTCAAAACGAAGCTTTTAATATCTATAAAAATTTAAATAAAGATAATCCTTTGCTTTTGGAAATGGTCTCAGCTGATATTTTACCTCCTTCTCTTGAAATTTATGCTAAAAAACCAATATATTTACCAGAAATTGCCGAATATTTAAAAAAACAACCTGATGTTGATGAGGTTCAATTTCAAAAAGATATTGTTGATAAGTTATTAAATCTAACCAATGTTTTAAGAAAAACTAGCTTTGTCTTTTTTGGATATTTGATATTAATGTCAGTTGTAGTTTTGACAACAACTATTTCTTTTAAAATCGCTTTAAAAAAAGATGAGATCGAACTTTTAAAACTTCTTGGAGCTACTAACTCTTATATTAGAAAACCATATCTTAAAGAAAGTTTATTTTTAGGATCAGTGGCAGCTAGTTTATCTTTTTTAATTTTGCTTGGATTATATTTTTATATTGCTCCTTTTTTAAACAATTATTTTAGTGGTATTTCTCAATTATCTCTTGATCTTAATTTTATAAAAATTCAAGTTTGGCCATTTGATCCAGTATTTTTTGGTATTTTGTATTTAATCATTTTAATATTTGCCTGGTTAATTGCCTATCTTTCTTCTCATCTTGCCACTAATAAATATTTAAAAGTATAATAAATTGATGCTTAAAAAAATTTTTTTGTCAAATCTTGTTTTAATTTTTATACTGTCTTTTATTATTACTCACCCATTATATTCTCAACAAGCTGAAATTGAACAAAAAATAAAAGAGTATGAAAACAAACTAACAGAAATCAGACAACAAAAAAACACTCTCTCTTCTCAGATTCAATATATGGATACACAGATATATTTAACTGGTCTTAAAATTCAACAAACTGAAGAAAAAATAGAAACTTTATCAAAAGAAATTGATACTTTAGAAACAAAAATTGAAGGATTAGATGATTCTTTAAACTATTTATCAAAGATGCTTTTAAATAAAATTGTTCAAAGTTATAAACAAAAAAGAATTACTTTTTTAGATCTTTTAATAGATGTTCAAAACGCTGAAGACCTTATAAAAAAATTAAAATACATTAATTCTGTAAGAAATACAAATCAAAGATTACTTATCCAAGTTCAACAAACAAAAATAAATTTTGAAGAACAAAAAAAATTAAGAGAAGAAAAAAAAATTGAACTTGATAGTTTAACACAAATTTTAAATCAACAAAAAACAGATCTAAATTTTCAAAAAATTGCTAAACAAAGGCTCCTTGAGGAAACTCAAAATAGTGAAATTATTTATCAAAGACTTTTATCTCAAGCAAAAGCTCAACTATCATCTTTATCAAACTTTGTTCGTTCTCAAGGAGGCGCCTCTATTTTAACCAATCAAACTAGTTGTGACAGTTGGGGTTGTTACTACAATCAAAGAGATAGCCAATGGGGTAACTATGTTGTTAATAACAGCTATGATTGCAGTGACGGTTCATCATCAGCATGTACTCTCGCTAAAATTGGTTGTTTAATTACTTCTGTAGCTATGATTTCAACTCATTATGGAGCTAATATTAATCCTTTAGATATAGCAATTAATAATAATAACTTTTGGTTCAATACTGCTTATTTAAACAAAGGAATAATTTATGCTAAAGGAAATGCAATTAACAGAACCACTATTGCCGGTTATTTAACCTCAGATATGGTAAGTAATAGACCAGTAATTGTTGGTATTAGACATGGTACTTTTGGCACTCATTTTTTAGTTATAAAAAAATATGAAAACGGAAATTATATTATGAACGATCCTTATATTGAAAATGGTAAAGATAAAATATTTACAGATTATTATTCTTTAAACAGTATTTTTTCCGTTGATATTGTTAGTTTATAAAAATTGATAAAACAATCTAAAAACTTCATTTTGTAGGTTATAATCCATTGACGAATTAAGATATTCTGTTGTTTAATAAAAATAAAATGTCTTGCTTAAGACTTTTCATCATTACAATAATCTTTTTTTTATCTTTTTCTTTTCCTGTCAGAGCAGAAATTTTAATTAATGAATTTCTTATTGAACCCCAACCCCAACAAGTAGAAATAATAAATACCGGATCAGAAAGTGCTAATTTAAAAAATTGGTCAATTGATGATGATGGCGGTTCATCAGCAACTTACCTAATTAATGAAGACACAATTATTTATCCAAATAGTTGTTTAGTTTTTTCTTCAAATTTTTATTTAAATACAAAATCAGCTGATATAATCAGACTTTTTGACAATCAAAACCATCTTGTTGATTCTTTTTCTTATAAATCAAGTTCGGGATCTGGGATATCATATCAAAGAATCCCTGATGGTGAAAGTAACTGGGCAACTGGAGAAGCAACTCTTGGGCTTTTTAATCAAACAAAAACACCCTGCTTGATCCTACCTACTCCAACAATTACCCCTACTCCTTTTCCAACACCTAGTTTAACACCAACAATATTATTAACAATTACCAATACGCCAACGCCAACATCATCGCCAACTTTATCACCAATATCTTATGATAATATTTTTATTTCTGAGGCAATGGTTTATCCTGATGATAATGAAAAAGAATGGGTAGAGATTTTTAATGATAATGATTTTAATGTCAATTTAGTTAACTGGTATATTGACGATCAAGAAAACTCTGGTTCATCTCCTAAATTATTTTCTCTTGAAATCCCAGCTAAAAGTTATAAAACAATTATCTTATCAACTAATATTTTTAATAACTCTGGTGATAGTGTTAGACTACTTGATTTTAATAAAAATCTCAAAGATAGTTTTGAATATGGCAGTTCTTTAAAAAATAAAACGTGGGGCAGAATTGATTTTGAAAGTGATAATTTTTGTTTACAAGAACCATCATTTGAACAAAAAAATAATCCTTGTTTTGAAGATCAACCAAAATCAATAAATACTCCAACAACTAATCCAACAACTATTCCAACAAAACAAAACTATCAAACAAAATCAATTAATCAATCAATTATTAATTTATTACCAACAAAAAAAATATCTTCAAAAAACAATAATCTATTAATCTTACATAATACTTTTGAACAACAATCAGAAATTTTAGGAATCTCAACTAATAAAAAAACAAATAGAACCAAAAAAAATATCACTAATTTTTTAATCATTAACTCAATTTTTTACACTTTTTTGACAGAATTGTTTATTTTAATTAAAATAAAAATAAAATATGGAAAAATTAAAAAGTTTTTTTTATCATTTATTTATTCCTAATGAAAAAAATAATTATCGCGCTAAATCAATTCAAATAGATTTTCTTTCTATTTATCTAATATTGGCGGTAATCCTCACTTTTAGTTTCAAAAAATTTAACCTAACCAATGTTTTAGGCTTTGCTACTGATATTACTGTAGAAAAACTTTATCAATTAACTAATCTTGAAAGAGAAAAGCATGGTTTAAATAAGTTAAATTATAATGAAAAGCTCTCTCAAGCTGCTTATAAAAAAGCTCAAGATATGTTCTCTAAAAATTATTGGGCGCATTTTTCACCTCAAGGAGACACTCCTTGGCAGTTTATTTTAGATAGTGGATATCAATATGAATATGCTGGAGAAAATTTAGCAAAAAATTTTTTATTTAGTGATGGCGTTATTTCTGCTTGGATGAACTCACCTACTCATCGAGATAACATCTTAAAAAAAGAATACACTGATGTTGGTTTTGCTATTGTTAATGGAGTCTTAAATGGAGAAGAAACAACTTTAGTTGTCCAAATGTTTGGTAAACCTTTAAATGCCTCTTTAACAAAAGAAGTTCAAGCTAATGAAAAAACTGTTAATACCTCAAATTTAAAAGAAAATAATGTTAATAATTTACAAAAACCAGTTATTCTCTCACAAAATACAAAGAAAAATAGCAACTTTAATCTTTATAAATTAACCTTAAATGCAGAAACAATATTTTTTATATTTCTTATTTTATCATTAATCATTGATTTTTATTTTGTTGAAAAGCTAGAAATTATTAGATTTGAGGGAAAAAATTTAGCTCATTTTATTTTTATATTTTTTGTTCTTTTAAGTTTATTAATTATAAGTAAAGGCGCAATTATTTAAAATATGAGAAAACTATTTGTTTATTTAAAAAAAGAATTTAAAAATCATTCTTTTGATTATTTACTTTTAATTACTGCCGGTGTTTTTTTTCTTATTGGTCTAAATATTTTTAAAGGTGAAAGATTAATTGAATTTATTATTCTTTTAGCATTTTCAAGTTTTTATATTATTTGGGGAGTATATCATCATCTAATAAAAGATTCATTAAGATTGAAAATTGCTCTTGAATATATTCTCATTGGATTTTTAGTTTTATATTTGGTAAAATTATTATTAATACCATGAAAGGAATAATTTTAGCTGGCGGATTAGCCACAAGACTTAGACCTCTTACTTGGGTAACTAATAAACATCTTCTTCCAATTTATAACAAACCAATGATTTATTATCCAATTATGGCAATGAAAAAAGCTGGTATAACTGATGTTTTAATCTCTACTTCTCCTGATCATGCTGGAGATTTTGCTGAACTTTTAAAAGATGGCAGTGAATTTGGATTAAAATTTTATTATTCAATCCAAAGCAATCCTAAAGGAGGTATTGCTAATGCCATAGGATTAGCAGAAAATTATGCTAAAGGTGATAAAATTTTAGTAATTTTAGGAGATAATATTTTTGGATATAATCTCAAACAAGACGTTGAAGAATTTAAAAAAAGAAAAAAAGGGGCTATGATTTATGGAGTAAAAATGAATACCAAAGCTAAACAATATGGAGTTATTGAATTAGATAAAAACAATAATGTTTTATCAATTGAAGAAAAACCAGAAAATCCAAAATCTGATATTGCTCAAATTGGTATTTATATGTATGATGAAAGAGTTTTTGATTTTGTAAAAAAAATTAAACCATCAGCTCGAGGTGAATTAGAAGTTACAGATTTAAATAATCTTTATCTTAAAGAAAAAACACTAACTTGTAAAATCATTGATTGGTGGATTGATGCCGGTACATCCCACGATGAGTTTTTAAGAGCAAATAACTTAGCTGAAGAAAAAATTCGCACTCATGAACTTGAATAAAATGGATACTACCCAACTCTTATTAATAATAATTATTATTATTACTACATTACTAATGATTGTTATTGGTATTCAATTAATATTTTTAATAAAAGAAATTAGATCAACGATAAAAAAAATTGTTTATTTTATTGAAGACAAAAAAATAAAAAATGATAAAATAAATAAACAAAATCAAAAACATCTGATTGAAAAAAAACAAACAACTTTATATACTATTTTAAATAAAATTAATTTTTTTTCACCTAAATCGAGCTTTAAATCAAAAAAATTATTTATAAAAGATAAAAAATCATTTGACTTTAAAAAAAATATATAGTATGCTATAATAGTTTTTTTTAAACCCATAATTTATTTATGGGATTTTTCTTGTTAAAAAAATATTAAAGATAATTTTCTGCCAATGAGTAAAACGAATAAAACTCAAACTAACCAAAAAGAATCAATGTTTTTAGGAAAGAAAGATGATTTATTAGAAGAGATTAACCTTATTGATGTTCAAAAACAATCATGGAAAAACTTTCTCGAAAAAGATTTAAAAGAAATCATTCAAGAATTTTTTCCAATTGATGATTATACTGGTAAAAAATTTACTCTTTTTTTTGAAGATATTTATTTTGGTGAACCTCGATACTCATTGGAATTATGTTTAAAGAAAAAATTAACCTATGATATGCCAGTTTATTTAAAACTTTGTCTTTTAAATAAAAAAACTGGTGTTGAAAAAAAACAAGATGTTTACTTTTTCAATCTTCCCAAAATGACCGATAGAGGGACTTTTATTATTAATGGTATTGAAAGAGCGGTTATTAATCAAATTGTTCGCTCACCTGGAGTCTATTTCACCGCTGAAATTGATAAAACTACTGGTTTAACTTTATACAATGCAGAAATTAGGCCATACATTGGTGCTTGGATTGATATTACAATTAATAAAAACAATCTTATTGAGATGAAAGTTAATAAAAAAAGAAAGTTTCTAGCTACTACTTTTATAAAAATTTTTGACGGCGATGATGATACAAAAATTTCTTCTTATTTTAATAATATTGATAAGGGTTTATTTGAAAAATATATATTACCAACCTTAAAAAAAGATCAAACAAAAACAAAAGATGAAGCAATTTTAGAAATGTATAGAAAAATAAAACCAGGTGAACCTTTGATTCTTGAAAATGCTTATGAAACTATTAATAATTTATTTTTTGACTACCATAGATACTCATTAGCTGATGTTGGTAGATATAAAATTAACAAAAAATTAGGTCTTAATTTAGAAATCAACAAAGAAAATCGTCTTTTAACAAAAACTGATATTATTGAAACTATTAAATATTTAGTTAATTTAACTAATGAAATAGGTGAATTTGACGATATTGATCATTTAGGAAATCGAAGACTTAGAACTGTAGGAGAACTTGTTGGTATGTATGGAATAAGAGTGGGAATGGTAAGAGTAACAAGAGAGGTTAAAGAAAGGATGAGTTTAGTCACTAGTGATTCAAATGTTTCTCCTTCACAAGTAGTTAATTCTAAACCTCTAATTGTCGCTATAAATTCTTTTTATCGAACCAGCCAATTATCAACTATTGTTGATCAAACTAATCCTTTAGCTGAACTTGATAATTTAAGAAGAATTACAGTTGGCGGACCAGGAGGTATTGAAAAAGAAAGAGCTTCATTTTCAATCCGCGATATCTCTTCCTCTCAATATGGAAGAATTTGTCCAATAAGAAGCCCTGAAGGACCAAATATTGGTGTTGTTACTTATATGGCTTTATATGCAAGAGTTAACAAATATGGATTTTTAGAAACTCCTTATAAAAAAGTTGTTAATAAAAAAATTACTGATGAAATTGTTTATTTACAAGCTGATGATGAGGAAAATTATTATATTACCTCAAATGATATCAATATTGAAAACAATCAAATAAAAGATAATGTTGTTGTTTGTCGTTACAAAGGAGAAATCATTGAAGTTGAAGCGGAAAAAGTTAATTTTATTGATTTATCACCTCGACAAGTCGTTGGTGCTTCAGCCTCACTTATTCCATTTTTACAAAATGATGATGCTTCTCGTGCTTTAATGGGGTCACACATGCAATGTCAAGCGGTACCGTTAGTTAAACCCGAAGCTCCAATTGTTGGTACAGGCCTTGAGGAAAAAATAAGTACTGCTTTAAATAGAACTATCAAATCACCTGAAGATGGTGTAATTGAATATGTTGATGGCAATAAAGTTATTTTAAAAGGAAAAAGTGGCAAAATATATGAATATAATCTAGAAAGATTTGTGAGAACTAATAAGGATGTTTGTTTTGACCAAAGGCCAAAAGTAGAAAAAAATCAAAAAATTAAAAAAGGTGAGGTTATAGTTGATGGACCATCAACTGATAATGGAAAATTGGCTTTAGGAAAAAATCTGATTGTTGCTTATACTTCACTTAATGGTTTAGGATATGAGGATGGTTTTGTCATCTCTGAAAGATTAGTTAAAGAAGATGTTTTTACTTCAATTACCATGGAAGAGTTTATAGCTGATTTAGTTGATACAAAACTTGGTCCTGAAGAATTAACTCGTGATATTCCTAATGTTAGAGAAGAAGTTTTAGCAAATTTAGATAAAAATGGATTAATCAACATTGGTACTGATGTTAAAGGTGGTGATATACTGGTTGGAAAAGTTGCTCCAAAAGGTGAAAAAGAATTAACTGCTGAAGAAAGATTGCTTCGAGCAATTTTTGGCGAAAAAGCTAAAGATATTAAAGACACTTCTCTTCGAGTTCCATATGGAAAAAGAGGTACTGTAGTTGGAATTGAAATCATCGATGGGAAAAAGGATCCAAATGAACTTGAGCCAAGTGTTTTGAAAAGAATCATTGTTAATACTGCTCAACTTCGAAAAATATCAGTTGGTGATAAATTAGCTGGTCGTCATGGTAATAAAGGTGTTATCTCAAAAATCTTACCAGAATGGGATATGCCATACCTTGAAGATGGTACACCAGTTGATGTTATCTTATCCCCTCTTTCTATTCTTTCAAGAATGAATTTAGGACAATTATTTGAAAATTTATTAGGAACAATTGCTCAAAAAAATAATCTTTCAATCTCTGCTCCTGTTTTTGAAAAAATTAAAGAAGAATTTATTATTGAATCTTTGAAAAAAATAGGATTACCTGTTGATAATAAAGTTACTTTATATGATGGTCAAACTGGTCAACCTTTTGAAAGAAAGGTATTAGTAGGAACAAGTTATATTATGAAGTTAATTCACATGGTTGAAGATAAATTCCATGCTCGATCAGTTGGACCTTATTCTCTTGTTACTCAACAACCTCTTGGTGGTAAATCACAACTTGGAGGCCAAAGATTTGGAGAGATGGAAGTTTGGGCACTTGAATCACATCGAGTTCCTTATACACTGCAGGAAATGTTAACAATAAAAAGTGATGATGTTCGAGGAAGAACTAAAGCTTTTGAATCAATTATTAAAGGCTTAGATATTCCTCAATCATCTGTTCCTGAATCATTCCATGTTCTTTTGAAAGAATTAAATTCATTAGGGTTATCAATTGAATATGTTAAATAAAAATGGAAGATTTAAATCTAATTGATTTTTCCGGACTTAAAATTACCTTAGCTTCTCCAGAGACAATCATTAGTTGGTCTCATGGTGAAGTGATAAAACCAGAAACAATAAATTATCGAACTTTTAGAGCAGAAAAAGATGGTTTATTTGATGAAAAAATTTTTGGACCAACAAAAGACTATGAATGTTATTGTGGTAAATATAAAAGAATTAGATATAAAGGAATAATCTGTGATCGTTGTGGTGTTGAGGTAACTACATCTGCTGTTAGACGAGAAAGAATGGGTCATATTAAACTCGCCTCACCTATTGCTCATATTTGGTATTTTAAAGGCTCATCATCAGTTTTAAGTATTGTTTTAGGAATCCCACCTCAATCTTTGGAAAGAATTATCTATTATGCTCTTTATTTAGTTAAAAATGTTGATAAAGAAAAACAAAAAAAAGCAATCAAAGTAATTGAAGAAGATCAAAAGCAAGAATTAAAAAAAATTGAAGATGCCTATAATGCTGAAACTGAAAAAATAAAAAAAGACTTTGAAAAACAATTTCAACAATTAAAAGAAAAAATATCTAATAAAGACCAATGGGAAATTGTTAAACAAGAATTAGATTTTAAACAAAGAGAGCAATTAAAACTTGCCTCAAATAATTATTTAGACAAAAAAACCAGAAAATCTGCTTTTTATGAAAGAATTTTAAAATTAGTTAAAACTATCTCTGTTAATGATGTTTTTGAAGAAGATGATTATCTTTACTTAAAAGAAAAAAATATCGATGACTTCTTAACTTTAGGTATGGGTTCAGAAACTATTTATGAAATCTTATCAGCAATGGATTTACAAAAAGAATACTCATCAGCTTTAAAAGAATTAGCTGATGCTACTGGTGAAAAAAGAAATAAATTATTAAAAAAAGTAAGAGTTTTAGAAGCTTTTATTAAAGCTGGCATTGAACCAAAATGGATGATATTAACAGTCTTACCAGTAATTCCTCCAGATCTTCGACCAGTGGTTCAACTGCCTGGAGGAAAATTTGCTACTTCTGACTTAAATGATTTTTATCGAAGAGTGATTAATCGAAATAATCGTTTAAAACAACTTATTGAGCTTGGCGCACCGGAGATAATTTTACGCAATGAAAAAAGAATGTTACAAGAAGCTGTCGATTCATTAATTGATTTACAAAAATCAAGAGGACGATCAAGAACAGCTGGCGCTGCTTCAAAAGTGCAAAAATCTTTATCTGATATTTTAAGAGGAAAACAAGGAAGATTTAGACAAAACTTACTTGGAAAACGAGTTGATTACTCTGGTCGATCAACAATTATTGTTGGCCCAGAATTGAAACTTGATCAAGTTGGTATTCCAAGAGAAATGGCTTTGGAATTATTCAAACCATTTTTACTTCATGAAATAATTGTTCGTGGATTAGCCCCCAATATCAAAAGCGCAAAAAACTTTTTAGAGAAAAAAGAACCAGTAGTTTATGATATTTTAGAAGAAATTACTAAAGATCACCCAGTTTTACTTAACCGTGCTCCAACATTACATAAACTATCTATTTTAGGTTTTTATCCAGTATTAACTGATGATTATGCAATAAAACTTCATCCAACAGTTTGTGCTGGTTATAACGCTGACTTTGATGGTGATGCGATGGGTGTTTTCTTACCAATCTCAAAAAATTCTATTAATGAAGTAAAATCAAGAATGCTCCCCTACTATAATCTTCTAAAACCAGCTGATGGCTCACCAATTGTTTTACCAAATAAAGAAATGGCTTTAGGTTGTTATTATTTAACCACCATTGACAAAAACTTAATCAATAAAAAAGATGAAGAATTAAAATATTTTGCTACTATTAACGAAGCTTATAGATTTTTCCAAGTTGGAAAAATAAAACTAAGAGAACCAATATTAGTAAAAATTAATGATAAATTAATAAAAACCACTGTTGGAAGGATTATTTTCAATAATTCTTTACCTGAAGAATTTAGATTTATAAATGAAGATATTAAAGCTTCTGATCTAAAAAATATTGTTGTTAAAGCAATAAAAGTTTTTGATGAAAAAACTGTTGGTGCTCTTATTGACAGATTAAAAGAATTGGGTTTTTGGGCAGCAACAAAAGCTGGTGGTCTTTCAGTCTCAATATTTGATTGTCAGATGATTGAAGAAAAAGATAAGATTATCAAAGAAGCTGAAGAAAAAGTTGAAGAAATAAATAAAAATTATCAACAAGGTCTTTTAACATTAGAAGAGAAAAAAAGATATTCTAATAAAATTTGGATTGATACTACAGAGGTTTTAGCTAACAAAACTTGGGAATCTTTAAATGAAGAAAATCCTGTAAAAATAATTATTAACTCAGGTGGTGCTCGTGCTTCAAAAGAACAATTAAAACAATTATCAGCAATGAAAGGATTGGTCGTTGATCCTTTAGGAAAAATTATTGAAGTACCAACAAAATCAAATTATCGTCAAGGATTATCAATTTTTGAATATGTTATTAATGCTCGAGGTGCAAGAAAAGGTTTAACTGATTCTGCTTTAAAAACTGCTGATGCTGGTTATTTAACAAGAAGGTTGGTTGATGTTGCTCATGATATGATCATAAAAGAAGTTGATTGTCAAACTGAAGATGGATTAGAAATCACAAACGAAGGAACTCGTGGAGAAAAATTTAAAGAAAGAATTCTAAATAGATTTTTAGCCAAAGATGTTATCAATGATAAAAAAGAAGTGATTGCTAAAAGAAATGATTTATTAACTGAAGAAGTAGTTGATTTAATAATAAAAAACAAAATTAACAAAGTTGTTGTCAGATCTCCTCTTTATTGTGCATCAACTTATGGAGTTTGTCAAAAATGTTATGGTGTAGATTTATCAACTCATAGAGTAGTTGACATTGGTGTTCCTGTTGGTGTTATAGCCGCCCAATCAATTGGTGAGCCAGGAACTCAGTTAACAATGAGAGTAAGACATTTTGGAGGTATTGTTATCTCCGATGTTACTCAAGGTTTACCACGAGTTGAAGAACTTTTTGAAACCAGAACACCAAAAATTGTTTCACCTATTGCTGAAATTAGCGGTACAGTCTCTATCCAAGAAGACACAGAAAAAGATGTCTATAATATAAAAATTGTTTCCAGCAATAAAGATTCACAAATTAAAGAACAACAATTTACAATCCCAAAATCACAAAAATTAAAAGTCAAAGATGGAGAATTAATTACTGTTGGCACTCCTTTATCTGAGGGGTATCTAGATATTAATGACGTTTTAGCAATTAAAGGTTTAAGAGCAGCTCAACTTTATCTTTTAAATGAAATTCAAAAAGTTTATGAATCTCAAGGAATTGCAATTCACGATAAACATTTTGAAACAATTATTAGAAAAATGAGTGATAAAGTAATTATTGAAGATGAAGGAGATACTTCATTTATTAAAGATGAGGTGGTCTCAAGAGTTAGATTTGAAGAAGAAAATAAAAAAGTTCTTGCTAAAGGACAAAGACCAGCCACAGGAAAAGTATCAATTTTAGGAATTACCAGAGCAGCAATTTATACTGATTCTTGGCTATCAGCTGCCTCTTTTGAACAAACAACCAATGTCTTAAGTTCAGCTGCTATTAAAGGACAAGTAGATTATTTGCTTGGATTAAAAGAAAATGTTATAATAGGCAGATTAATACCAGTCACAAAAGAATTAATTGAAAAATATTATGGTAAGTTTATAAATAAATATGCCAACAATCAATCAACTGATCAAAAAGAAACGTCAAAAAAGGATTAAAAAATCAAGGGCAATGGCTTTAAAACAAAGCTTTAATTCCCTTAAAAGAAAATATATTGAAACAAATAGTCCTTTTAAAAGAGGTGTTTGTACTGTTGTCAGAACAATGACACCAAAAAAACCAAACTCAGCTTTGCGAAAAGTGGCAAGAGTGAGACTTTCCAATAAAATGGAAGTGACTGCTTATATTCAAGGAATTGGTCATAATTTAGCTGAGCATTCAATTGTTTTAGTTCGTGGAGGAAGAGTTAAAGATTTACCAGGTGTAAAATATCATATTGTTAGAGGAAAATATGATACTGCTGGTGTTGAAAATCGAAAAACATCAAGATCAAAATACGGCGCAAAATTGCCAAAAACCCAGTAATTTATAAGTTTATATTTGATATTTGATATTCGATATTTTTATTATGCCAAGACACAGATACAAAAAAATAAAAATTAAACCAGATAAAGTTTATCAAAGCTTTGAAATAGCAAAATTAATCAATTATGTGATGAAAGATGGCGAAAAAGCTGTTGCTGAAAAAATTGTTTATCAAGCATTTGAAGAAATAAAAAAACAAGGTCAAGATCCAATAAAAATTTTTTATCAAGCAATCACCAATACTTCACCTCAAATGGAAGTTAGACCAAGAAGACTTGGTGGTGCTTCATATTTAGTACCAATTGAAGTAAGAAAAGAAAGAAAATTATTTTTGTCTTTAAACTGGATTATTGAAGCTGCTGCAGCTCGATCAAACAAAGAATATCATAATTTTTATAAAAAATTAGCTGCCGAGCTTATTGATGCTTCAAACAATCTTGGTCAAGCAGTTGTAAAAAAACAGCAAACTGAAGCTTTAGCGGAGAAAAACAAAGCATTTTCTCATTTAAAATGGTAAGTTTTATTTAATTAAAATTTTTAATTTAATATGGCTCAACAATCTGTTATTACAAAAAATCGCATTGTTCCACTAGATAAAATTAGAAATGTTGGTATTATTGCTCATATTGATTCAGGAAAAACTACTACTACTGAAAGATTTTTATTTTATACTGGTAGAACTTATAAAATTGGTGATATTGATGAAGGTAATACTCAAATGGACTGGATGCCCCAAGAAAGAGAAAGAGGTATTACTATTGTTTCTGCGGCAACAACAACATTTTGGAAAGGAGTAAGAATTAACATTATTGATACTCCGGGCCATGTTGATTTTACTGCTGAAGTTGAAAGATCGCTTCGAGTCTTAGATGGTGGTGTAGTGATTTTTGATGCTGAAGAAGGTGTTCAATCACAATCTGAAACAGTTTGGCGTCAAGCTGATAAATACAAAGTACCAAGAATTTGCTTTATTAACAAAATGGATAAACTAGGCGCTAATTTTGAAGCAACAGTTGAGGAAATTAAAGATAGATTAGGCGCTAATCCCGCAGTAATGACCCTCCCTATTGGTAAAGAACAAGAATTTAAAGGAGTAATTGACCTTTTAACAATGAAAGCTAAATATTGGGATAAAGATCCTCAAGGTATTGAATATACAGAAACTGATGTTATTCCTGATGATTTAAAAACTAAAGCTCAACAGTGGCGAGCAAAACTTATTGAACAAATTGCCGAAAATGATGATAATCTTTTAAATAAATATTTAAATGGCGAAAATATTAGTATTGATGAATTAAAATCAGTATTAAGAAAAGCAGTTATTGCTTACAAACTTATTCCTGTTTATTGTGGTAGTTCATTAAGAAATAAAGCAGTTCAACCAGTACTTGATGCAGTTGTTGATTATCTCCCCTCACCTGCTGATTTAAAAGAAATCAAAGGAAAAAATCCAAATACTAATCAAGAAGAAACAAGAAAATTAATCAATGAAGAAAAATTTGCTGCTTTAGCTTTTAAAATTCAACTTGACCCACATGTTGGAAAACTCACTTATACCCGAATTTACTCTGGTACTCTTGAGGCTGGAAGTTATGTTTATAATATTAATCGTGGAAAACAAGAACGAGTTAGTCGAATTCTTTTAATGCATGCTAATAACAGAGAAGAAATTGATAAAGCTTATGCAGGAGAAATTGTTGCTTTAGTTGGACCAAAAGAGACAAAAACTGGTGATACTTTAGCTGATCCTCAAAATCCAATTATTTTAGAACAAATTACTTTTCCAGAACCAGTGATATCTTTAGCAATTGAGCCAAAAACAAAAGCTGATCAAGAAAAACTATCTTATGTTTTACAAAGATTAGCAGAAGAAGATCCAACTTTTAAAGTAAAAATAAATCATGAAACTGGCCAAACAATTATGTCTGGTATGGGTGAGCTTCATCTTGAGATTTTAGTTGATAGGATGAAAAGAGAGATGAATATGGATGTTAATGTTGGAAAACCTCAAGTAGCCTATAAAGAAACCATTACTAAAGTAGTTGATGGCGTTGAAGGAAAATATATTAAACAAACTGGTGGTCATGGTCAATACGGACATTGTGTAATAAAAGTTGAACCTTTAGGCCGTGGTGAGGGCTTTAAATTTGTCAATAAAATTAAAGGTGGTGTGATTCCAAGCGAGTTTATTCCATCAGTTGAAAAAGGTGTAATTGAGGCAATGGAAAAAGGTGTTTTACTTGGCTATCCAATGACTGATTTACAAGTGACACTTTACGACGGAAGTTATCATGAAGTTGACTCCTCTGATATTGCTTTTAAAATCGCTGGTTCAATGGCGCTTCAGGAAGCAGCAAAAAAAGCTGGATTAACTTTACTTGAACCAATTATGAAACTTGAGGTAACAGTGCCTGAAGAATTTATGGGAGTAGTAATTGGTGACGTATCTTCAAAAAGAGGAAAAATTATGGGTACAGAAAAAAAAGCTCGAGCAGTAATTATTAAAGCTTTTGTGCCATTAGCTGAACTTTCCGGATACGCAACCAATTTGCGCTCTCTCACTGAAGGCCGAGGTATATTTTATATGGAGCCAAGCCACTACGAAGAAGTCCCCCAAAATATCATCGCCTCAATGCTGAAGAAATGATTTTTTTGCTTAACAAAAACCAATAACCGTAAAGTTTTTCCTCATAAAGTTCTGGTTTTTTAAATTGTTTTTTAACTAAAATCCAAAAATTATTTTTATGATTTGAAACTAATAAATGAGTCATTTCATGATAAACAACATATTTAATCAACGACCTTGGTAAATATTTTAAAAGCGAATTGAAATTAAGATTGCCTTTTTTGCTGCAACTACCCCATTTAGTTTTCATTAAACGAATATTTATTTTTTTTGGCTTTATTTTTAAAACTTTAGAGATTTTTTTTACATAATTTTCAATCAAAATAACTAATTTTTTTTCATTATGGCAATAAATCTTTTCTTTTTTATATTTTTCTTTTATTTTATTTATAAAATCAATTTTTCTATTTAGCCATATTTTGTGTTTAGAAATAATTTTTTGATAATTAATTTTTTGATTTTTCGGAACTATCAATTTTGGCTTACCTGTTTTTAACTCAATTCGCGGATATTTAACTTTTCTTTTTATAACTTTAATTTGGTCTATAACCATAATCTTGGATAAACTTTATTAATTCCTGATGAAGCAAATCAAATTCCTCGTATGTTAAGTTATATTTTAATTTTATTTCCAACAAATACTCCCTTGTTTTTCTTTCTATGTTTTGTCTTAAAATAGGATTTTCTTGCCAGTTTTCAACCAAATCATCTTTAATAAAACTTTTTATTTTTTCTGTTATTTCTTTTAAAATCTCATCATTTTCTTTTATTAATCTTTTTAAAATCACAAACATACCGTAATCAAATTTATTAAGATTCAAAATTTTTCTTTTTTCTTCATTTGATTTTATTGCGATTATTATTTTACTTTCTTCATCAAAAAGTTTTATATAATCTATTTTTCTTTCTTTCCACTGTTTTATTAATTCATTTATTTTATCAACTAAATTCATATATGCCGGATTATGTTTCTGTTCAACTAATACCAATTTTTCCAAAGCAAATAAAATATTGACTGCTTTCTCTTGTTTTGTTAATTCGCCATCGCGAATTTTATAAAGATAATCCACATTTAAAGCAATTGGTGGAATAAGATTTTCAATTTGCTGTATCTGGGTATTTTGATGAATTATTGACAAAGTTTTTTTAAAAAACTTTTTGGAAAAATCATCCTCATCAAAACTTGTTAACTTTAACCAATATTGATACAAAGCCGTAAACCATTGATAATCATCCAAATATTCTAACTTCTGCGGTAAGGCTCCTAACAATTCAAACAACTTTCTTATTTTTTTATATGTTTCAATAAAATAATTTTTTGTTTCCTCATTTTGTAATATCTCTATTGCTTTTGTTAAATTTTCTCGAGTAATTTTTAGCTCAATATTTTTAAATACTTCTTTTAATTTATTAATTGAAATCTTAAATTCTTCAAAAACAACGGAAATATCAACTATTCCACCTTTAATATCATCTTTAAAATAATTCTTCAATGCTTCATTAATATTTTTAATAATACCAACATAATCAATTATTAAACCAACTGATTTTAAATCTTTATAAGGTCTATTAACTCTGGCAATCGCTTGAAGCAAACGATGTTTTTTTAATAATTTATCAAAATAAATCGTTTGCAAAATCGGCGCGTCAAAACCAGTAATCAACATATCAGTAACAATTAAAATTTTCGGCAGTTCTTTTTCTTTATAATTTTCAATAATGTTTTTAATTCTTTTCTCATCATCGGCAAATCCTTGATATCTTTCTTGCCATTTTTTATAAAAAGAAGAAATTGGTTCTTGATCGTTTAGATTAAAAGTCATCACAACCTCTGAATAACTTTCCGGAAGATATAAATCTAAATATTTTTTGTATAACACACAGGCTTTTCTTGATGCGCAAACAACCATTCCTTTAAAACGACCATCAACGTTTTCTTTAAAATGATTTACAATATCATAAGCAACTGCTTTTATTCGATTCTCATTTTCCAAAAAAACTTTTGCCTCGTTTAACTCCTCTTGGGTTTTTTTGTCAATTTCTTTTGAATCAAAATCTATTTCTTCAAGATCGTCTTTTTTAAGAAAATACTTTATTTTTTCTTGGTCAATATTTAATCCTTTTTCTCTTTTTAGTTGATAAATTAAAGGTAAAGTAAAACCATCTTTTTGTGAATCATCTAAAAAGTATTTATCTAAATAACCTTCTTCTTTTAATGGATAACCAAACTCCTCATAAGTATTTCTCTCGTTTTCAGCAATTGGAGTGCCAGTAAAGCCAAAATAAAAACCATTTTTTAAAATGCTTTTCATCTGGGCGGCTAACAATCCATACTGAGATCGATGAACTTCATCTAAAAAACAAATAACATTTTTTCTGCTGGCAATTGAGTTTGGAATCTCGCTTGGTAAAAACTTTTCATCAGCTCTAAATTTATAAATCAAAGTTAAAAAGACACCTCTTTTACCTAAATAATTATCAGCGCTCACAACTTTTTTTAACTGAAAAACATTGTTTATTAGATCAAATTTAAAATTTAATCTTAATGAACTTAATTCTTGATTCATCTGCTCTTCTAAATCCCGCCTGTCAATAATAATAAAAATCGTTGGATTCTCTAATTTTTTATCAAAATAAAGCTTGTGTGTAGCAAAAATCATTGTTAAGGTTTTGCCTGATCCCTGCCAATGCCAGATTAAACCTTTGTTTTTTTCATCAATACCATTTAAATTATCAATGACCCGTTTATAAATTTTATTAACTGCTCGATACTGCACATAACGAGCAATCACTTTTTTTATCTCGCTATGTTCTTCTCGAATAAAAAGAAAATTGCGGATAATATCAAGTAAATTTAATGGATTAAGCATTTCAAAAATCGCCTCATCTTCTTTTAATTCATCTTTTTTCCACAAATAAGTTGTTACCTCATCTTGCCAAGGAACAATTGGAAAATATCTTACTTTTTCAGTAAAAGAAACGCCAATCTGAATATATTTATATAGCTCTGGCATCAATTTTTCATAGTTTTTTATTTGTTTGTATCCTTCAGTCCAGTCAGTTTTTAAAGACAATAGATTTTTGCATTCAATATCAACCAAAGGAATACCATTGACATACAAAATAATATCAGGAACAATAATGTCTTTTCCTCTAAAATGTATCTGTCTTGTAACAATAAACTCATTATTTTCTATATTTTCAAAATCAAAAAGATTAATGATTTTTACCACTCTTTCTTTTTCAAATTTCACTCCAACTCCATACTTTAAAAAATCAAGCAATCTTTTATTACCGTCTTGACCAGTAGTCAATAATTTTAACTCATTAATTACTTTTTTTAATTCTTCCTCGCCAATGTTTAAGTTTTTATTAATCTTTATAACTTGTTTTTTAAGATTTTCTTCAAGGATTGGCTCACTTAACGACGGTCTTTGCAATTGATCAGCCGGTATAAACTGCCAGCCTGATTCTTTAAGCTTCTCTATCACATAATCTTCAACTAATTGTTTTTCAAATTGATTAGTCATAATACTGTTTGACAAATTAAAAAAGGTATTTTATAATTATTTTAATCACCAGGGAGAATACGACCCATAGACTACGTGTCTATGAGCGACGCCTCCCATTTTTTATTATTAAATCTGCAAATTTTCAACATCAATCTCCTGATTCATCAACTTATTAAGCATTGTCTTAAAAAGCTCTTCATAAAGCTCCTTTTTCTTCTTCTCAATCTCAATCTTCTCATCAATCGTCTGCAAAATCTCTACAACTTTCTGTTGTTCAAAAATAGTAGAAAGGGGAAATTTAAAAGTTCTAAGATTATCCCAAGAAGTCCTAGGATGATTCGTACCAGTCATTGTATTTACAGCAAAATTTAGAAATTTTGGAGTATGAATCAAATTAATCAAATAATATGGTAAAATTTTTGATTTGTCACAAATAATAACAATTAAATCTGTGGAACAAACACCTTCTTTTTCTGTAATTATAGCTTTATCTAAATAAGGTCGTAGTTTCCCGTAAAGAATATCTTCTGGATAAAATTTATTTTTTAAGCTTTTAACTTCTTTTCCTGTTCCATAACGACTAAGTTTAATTATTCCAGAATCTAAATGTTCTAAACCCACATAAATATCATCTTCTTTTGGTAAAACTTGTTCTCTACGAATAATACAAACATCTTTCAATTTAACCACTTCCCAATCCTCCGGAATCTCACCAATTTCAGTTTTCTTCAATTTTCTTCCTCTTCTAAAACTTGGCGCTCCATACTTAAACAAATCTGCCATCAAACTTTTTTTCAACTCTTTCGTTTCCTCAATAATTTTCTCCTGCACCTCAATCGCACTCTGAATAGTATCAAGAATAGAGACGATTTTTTGTTGAATAGAAAGAGGAGGAAGCAGTGTTTGAATGTTTAAAAATTCCTTTTTTTGCAAATGTCTTAAACCTGTCCCTCTAAAAAGCACTGAATCAATAAATTTTATTTTTCCTAAAATTTGATAATATATAAATTTTGGTAAAACATTTTTTACTTTCAGACTCCATGTATCAGCAGAATAACTAATTTTACCATTATAGTATTTTACATGAGCATAACCTCCTGTAGATAAAAAAATATTTTCGCCATCTACTAAAAACTTGCTGTGTTTCAAGACATTCCCACCACTAGTAAAAAATGGGTAATCACCAACGTTATCAGCATCCTCAACCTTAAAGGGTGATTTTAAATTTTCTTCACAAATCTCTCCTAATTTTTTTGTTGGCCAGATTTTCATAGTTTTTCTATTTCTTCCATTAGCTTTTCAACAAAATTTTTATAATAAGATTCGATGTATTCATATTTAAAATTTTCAAATAATTGAGTTTTGAATTTTTTTATAAATTCTCCAACTTTACTTTCATCATTTAAAACATTCTGGACTAAATTTTTAATTTTAAAAATTCTTTCTGAATCACCAAACTCTAAATCTTTTATAATTGGAATATTAAATTCTTTTAATAATGTATTAAAAGTTTGAATTATAAATTCTTTTTTTATAAAGTCTTCAACAGTTTTTGGTTCTTTTTCTCGATAAATCTCGTCGTATCTTTTCCATTCTCCATACAATTTTCTTTCCTGAAAATTTTTTTGTTTATCAATTGCAACATTATCACCATCTGAAATTATGAGAAGTTTTCTTCTCGCCATTTCTAAAATCATACTCATACCGCTTAATTCTTTATCTTTAACACCCCCTCCATGGGTAATACCTATTTTTTTAAAAAATTTCTTGAATTTTTTATGCCTTGAAATAAAAGTCTCAAAAATCTTTTTGTCGGTCCATCCTTCAAAAATAATATTTTTCTCATTCAAAACTTCATAAACACTTGTATTTAAAGCTTTGTATAATACTTCTTCATCTCTATAATTTTCTTCATCTGCTTCTTTAATACTAGTTATTTCATTCTCTTTTTTGACTACATAATGTCTTTCAATATTATTAGTATCAATCATAAAAATTGAATGAGTAGCATAAATTACATAATTTACTTCAGCTATTTTTTTAAGTTGTTCTAATAAATATTTACTACCACTTGGGTGCAAATTAGTATCAGCATCATCAATTAGTATTAGTGAATTTTTTAATATTTTTTTAACAGAAGGAATTGATAATATTAAAAGAAGAGAAATAAACTTTTTAAAACCATCACTTTTTCTTGAAAAATCATGAATATTTTTCTCTTTTAAACCACATCTTATGGTTGTTTCTGTTAAATGTAAATTAAATTTAATATCTTTATATTCAGGCCATGCCTCTCTGAAAAAAATTGTGCTTTCAGTTGCTATTTTTTCTAATGAGCTTTGAAAATCGTTAAAATTATTTCTTTTTTCTTGAATATATTCAGAAATTTTTTCCTCGGGTATTCCACCTATAATAAAAAGATTTTTTAAAGGCTTACAATAACTAGGATTATTTTGAAAATTATCAATATTAATACTTGAAGGCAATAAATTTTCTTCACTATATTTCCAATAAATTACCTTTGGAATGTTCTTTTTAAAAAATTCTTGTATTTTTGATTCAATAGTTTCTTTAAAATAAGAAATATTAATTTTCTCTAAATATTCTTCAGGTATATCTTCTTTAAAATCATCATAATCAATTATTTTAAAAGAAGAAATATTTAATTGTACTTGATTTTTATAATTAATATTATAATTAGACCCAGGTTTAGGTTTTCTAAAATCGCAAAATAAATTTATTTTTTTTGATATATTGAAAAATATATTTCGAGTCTTATTTTTTAAATCCACATTATAAATTATTTCATTATTGTTATTAAAAAATTCTATTAAAGAAAATTCTTTATCTTCAATAATTAAAATTTTCTTTTGAATATTCTTTATAAAAATTTCCACTTTTAACAAATTAATAATTTCTTGAATATCATCATTCTCTAATTTAAATATAAATTTAATATTATATTCCGATATATAATCTTCCGTAGTTTTTCTAATATCATCATTTATAGAATACTCTTCACTTAATAATCTTAAAGATTGAAGAACATTTGTTTTACCAGAATCATTAATACCAACTAAAACTCTAGGATTTTCTTTAAAATCAATAATTGCCTCTTTAATAGATCTAAAATTATTAATTTCTATATTATAAATTTTCATTTAAATATAAATTTAACTTATATTTTTTTATAAATATTAACTAAGATATACTTTTCAAAATCTGATTTAATTTTTTTTCTATCTCTTGTCTTTTAATATCAATATTTTTTAAATCATTAACTATCTCACTTAAATCTCTATATTTCTCCTCTTCAATAACACTTACAAACCTTGATGGGCTGAGGTTGTAATCTGCTGATTTTATTTCTTCTAAATCAACTACTTTACTAAATTTATCCACAGTTTTAAATTCATTATAAGCATCAACAATTTTTTTAATATTATCTTTTCCTAAAGTATTTTGAGGTTTTCCGGCAATATATTCATTACTAGCATTTATCAATAAGATTTTTCCTTTTCTCTCTGATGATTTATTTTTATTAAATAAAATCAATAGCCCTGGAGCGTTGGTATTGTAAAATAATTTTTCCGGAAGCAAAATAACCACTTCAATCAAATCAGCCTCAACGATTTTTTTTCTTATCTCCTCCTCCTTTCCTCCTCGCGACACCGCTCCAGTATCAATCACAACAATTGTTTTTCCTCCATCTTTAGTTGATGACAACATATGCTGAATCCAAACCCAGTCAGCTGATTGCTTCGTCGGAAATCCAAAAGTAAATCTTTCCCTCCAGTATTCGCCTTTTTTTAAAGTATCTTCATCATAAGTTTTTTTCTGATTCCAAGGAGGATTAGCAATCACATAATCAAATTTTTTAATATCATCGCCATCTTTAAATTTTGGATATAAAAGAGTGTCGCCTTGAGCTAAATTAATATTTCGAATTCCGTGTAAAATCGCATTCATTTTAGATAAAGCTAGGGTTTTCGGGTTTTGTTCTTGACCATATAAAAGCAAAGTGTTGGCTTTTTCTTCACCATATTTTTCTTTAACATACTGATAAGCAACGATAAGCATCCCGGCGCTTCCAGCTGCTGGATCATAAAGACTTTTTAAAGGTACAGGAGAAATCAACTCAATCATTAATCTAATTGCTTCGCGTGGCGTATAGACTTCCCCTTCTTTTGCTTTGGCTGGCGCAAAATATTTTAATATCCATTCATAAGCATCACCCAACATATCACCCACAACCTCAGTAAAGGAATATTCACTAAAAAGCTCAAAGAGTCTATTTAAAATTGCTTGACTTTCTTGATTTGAGATAAACTGATGAAAATCAAACTGAGTAAAAATCTCTTTATAATCCGGATTAAGTTCAGCTAATTCTTTTAGATTTTTAGAAAGATTTTCAGGAAGTTTAAGTGGATCTTTTCGAAGCTCCTCCCATAAAAGCTCTGGTTTTAAATAAAACTCTCGATAATAATAAGGACGAGTAGCTTCTTTTAATAAATTTTCACCGGTTAATCCCTTTTTTTCTAAATCCTGCTTTTTTAGCTCAAATTGTTTTTGCCATCGGTCAGAAACTGCCTTATAAAAAAGCAAAAGTAAAATAAAAGTATAGTCAACCCGAGTTCTGATAATATCTGCCGCATTTTTTAAAATATTAATTAATTTATCTTTATTTAATGTGACTGACTGCTTAAAAATATCAACTAATTGATAAATGGCCTCTCTTTTATCTTCCGGATTTTTAGTGATTTTCAAATAATTAGCTCTCTTAAGTTCTGATAAGATTAACTTTGTTTGTTCTTCTGAATCTTGATATAAAGAAAAAAGCGCCTCTTTTGCTTGATCAAAATTAAAATTTTCATTTTTAAACTTTTCAAGAAGAGTAAAATATCGTTTGTATAAGTTACATACATTTGAGACTTTTGAGGTAAAATTTTTAACAAATGG
>CAYOZH010000010.1:0-32893 GCA_964408415.1 uncultured Gammaproteobacteria bacterium
TATTTATTATTAAAAAGGACAGAACCTTTTTGAAAAAAAGGTTCTGTCCTTAATATAATTAGGTCAATTTTTTATAGTTCCATTCTTGATAATTACATTTTGGGTAATTAGAGCAGCCGAAAAACTTTTTTTTATTTTTTGTATATTTAATTACAATATCACCACCACATAAAGGACATTTTTTATTAGCAACAGTTTTGACAATTGATTTTGTATATTTGCATTTTGGATAATTAGAACAAGCAATAAATTTACCAAATTTTGAGCTTTTAATGACCAATTTTCCTTGACATTGAGGACAAATACCAGCCTCCTCTTCTTTAACTTCAATCATATTTTTATTTTCTTTTTCAACATTTAAAAGACTTATAAATGGTTGATAAAATTCTTTTAATACTTCTAAAGGTTGTTTTTGATTTTCAGCAATTTGATCAAGATCTTCTTCCATTAAAGCAGTAAAATCTAAACTAAAAATTTGTGGAAATTTTTCTGATAAATAATCTGAAATAGCAATTCCTAAATTTGTTGGAATAAAATAGCGACCTTGTTTTTCAAGATAACTTTTGGTTTGAATTAAAGAGATAATTGAAGCATAGGTTGATGGTCGACCAATCCCTTTTTCTTCTAAAGTTTTAATTAATGAAGCTTCAGTATATCTTGGAGGTGGATTAGTTGTATTAACCTCTTCATTTAAATTTAAAAGATTAACTTTATCATTTGGTTTAACATTAAAATTAATATTTTTATTATTTAATTCAATATCGAGATAAAGTTTTAAAAATCCATCAAAAATAATATTTTCTTTTTTTCCTTCAAATAAATAATTTTTCTTTGATCTGATTTTTATTGTCACCACTTTTATTTCTGCTTCTTTCATTTGTGTTGCTAAAGCTCGATTAAATATTAATTGATAAAGTTTTTTGTGATTAGTAGATAATCTTTCAAGTTTAGGATTAGATTCAAGCTTTGTTGGTCTAATAGCCTCATGAGCTTCTTGAGCTAAACGACTTTTAGTTTTATAACCGCGTGGTTTTTCCGGAAGATATTTTTCTCCATATTTTTCTTTTATATAGTCTCTCGCTTTAAAAACAAAATAAGTTGATAAGTTAAAAGAATCGGTACGATGATAAGTTATCAAACCATTTTCATATAAAGATTGCGCTAAACTCATTGTTAGTTTTGAAGAAAAACCAAATCGATTAAAAGCTTCTTGTTGAAGAAGCGAAGTAGTAAAAGGAGGTGGAGGATAACGTTTTTGAATTGTTTCCTCAATATCATCAACAAAAAACTCATCAGTTAACAAATCATTTTTAATTTCACTAAGATTTTTTTCATTAATATTTGTTTTTACATATTGATAATCTCCAGCAAAAAGATTTAATGTGATTTTATTTTCATAAGATTGATTATCTTTTGATACTAACTTTGTTTTTAAATCTTTATCAAAATCAAAAAACCCATATATTTGATAGTAATTTTCTTTTACAAAATTATTGATTTCTTTTTCTCTTTCAACTACTAATCTCAAAGCCACTGTTTGCACTCTTCCGGCAGATAACCAATTTTTACCAATTTTTTTCCATAAAATTGGTGACAATTCATAACCAACAATTCGATCTAAAATTCTTCTTGACATTTGCGCTTTAACTAAATTAATTCTGATTTTTTCTGGATTTTTTAAAGCTTCCATTAATGCTGATTGGGTAATCTCATGAAAGACAATTCTTTTTAAATTTTGATTTTTTAAAGTTATTTCTGGCCAATTTTCATTAACTTGATTTAAAATATAAGCGACATGATAACCTATTGATTCTCCCTCACGATCAGGATCAGTAGCAATAATGACTTCATTATTTTCTTTGGCTAATTGTTTAATCTTTTCAATAATTTTTTTCTTTGATGAGATTAATTCATATTCAGGTTTGAAATTATTTTCATAGTCAATTGCTAGTCTATTTTTTGGAAGATCACGAAAATGACCCATTGTGGCAAAAACAAAATAGTCTTTTCCTTGGAGTATTCGATTAAATGTCCTTGCTTTAGTAGGTGATTCAACAATAATTAATGCCATATTTAAAAAGTATATAAAATAAAAGTTAAAAGTCAAAATTCAAAAGTCAAAAGTTTTTTTATCATTTTGTATTTTGATTTTTGATATTTGATTTGTATATTTGATATTTTTATAACACACCCCTTTATCCCCTCTCAAGAGGGGAAAAAGTGAAAAAATCTCTCTCAAGAGGAGAAAATAATAATGTATATTCATTATTCATTATTAATTATTATTTTATACTCTTTCTTTTTTTAAGAAGTTTTGAGTCAATGATAGCACGACGCATCATTGATATAGCAGCCTGACGACTTTTTTCATCAGAAGCTTGAGATAATAATTTTTGCGCTTCATTCATTGCTTCATTAATCAATTTTTCATCAATTTCATCTTGTCCATAAGCTCGAGAAACCAATATTATTACTTCTTTTCCATCAGTTTCTACATATCCAGCGCCAATAGAAAAATAATCCTCATCACTTCCTGACTTTACTTTAATAATACCTTCTTTAAGAAGTGAAAATAAATTAGAATGACGAGGCAAAATAGTGATTTCACCATCAGCTGCTGGAACAGTAACTGAATTAACTTCTTTCTCAAAAACAATTTTTTTTGGAGTAATGATTTTTAGATGTAACATTAGAGTTATCGATAAAAATTACTTAACCTCATCAATTGTTCCAACCATATAAAAACTCATCTCGTTTTTATCATCATGTTTTCCTTCTAGAATTTCTTTAAATCCGCGAATTGTTTCTTCAATTGAAACATATTTTCCAGGTCGACCAGTAAAAGGTTCAGCAACAAACATTGGTTGAGTTAAAAATCTTTGAATTTTTCTCGCTCGAGAAACTGTAATTTTATCAGCATCAGATAACTCTTCCATTCCTAAAATAGCAATAATATCTTGAAGATCTTTATATCTTTGTAAAGTTTTAATTACTTCTTTAGCTACTTGATAATGTTCGTCACCAACAATCGATGGATCAAGAGCTTTTGATGATGATGTTAAAGGATCAATAGCTGGATACAAACCTTGTTCAGCCAAAGATCTTTCCAAAGTTAATGAAGCATCAATATGAGCAAATGTTGCTACTGGTGCTGGATCAGTATAATCATCAGCAGGAACATATACCGCTTGAATTGAGGTAATTGAACCTCTATCAGTTGAGGTAATTCTTTCTTGTAAAGCAGACATTTCCGAAGCTAAAGTTGGCTGATAACCAACTGCTGAAGGAATTCTTCCTAAAAGCGCTGAGACTTCGCTTCCAGCTTGAGCAAATCTAAAAATATTATCAATAAAAAGCAAAACATCCATATTTTTTTCATCACGGAAATACTCAGCCATTGTTACTCCGGTTAAAGCCACTCGAAGTCTATTTCCTGGTGGTTCATTCATCTGACCAAAGACTAAACAAGTACTATCTAGTACTTTAGTTGCCATCATTTCATGATATAAATCATTTCCTTCACGAGACCTTTCTCCAACTCCAGCAAAAACTGAAACACCATGATGATTTTTAGCCACATTATGAATCATCTCTTGAATTAACACTGTTTTTCCAACACCAGCACCGCCAAAAACTGCTACTTTTCCACCTTTAATAAAAGGCACCAACAAATCAATTACTTTAATACCAGTTTCAAAAATATTTTTTTCAACTTTTTGTTCAATTAAAGATGGAGCTTGTCTGTGAATTGAGTATTTTTTTTCTGACTTTACTGGTTCTTTTTCATCAATTGGTTCACCTAAAACATTAAAAAGTCTACCTAATGTTTTTTCACCTACTGGAACTTCGATTGATTTTTCTGTATTAACAACTTCAAGATTTTTTCTTAATCCATATGTATCACCCATAGCAATTGTTCTTACTTTTCCTGGCTCAAGAATTGCTTCAACCTCAAGAACTATTTTTTTATCTTTTAAATTGACTTCTAATGCATCATAAACTTTTGGTGTTTCTTCTTTATTAAATTCAACATCAACAACAACACCTCTAATACTGACTATTTTTCCAATATTTTTCATATCTATTTATCTAAAAAAAATTATAAAATTTTTAATCTCCCTTAATCCATTAATTAATCAATTACTTAATTACTTTCTACTGATATCTTAGCCGAAACCATATCTAAAAGTTCATTAGTAATTTTTTCTTGTCTTACTTTATTTCTTAAAAGAGTTAAATTATAAATAATTTCTCCAGCATTATCTGTAGCATTTTTCATTGCCAACATTCTTGCTGAATGTTCAGCTGCTTGTGATTCAATAATTGCTCCTCTAATTTTTTCTTCAATTAAATTTTTTAATACTTCATCAATAACAGTTTTTGGATCAGGTTCAATCAAATATTCGTTTATTTTTTCTTTAGTTTCAATATTTTTTATATCAGAAATAGTTGTTGGTAAAAGCTGTGTTTTTATTGTTTCAAATTTAGTCGCACTAATAAAATGGTTATATATTAAAAACACCATTTCATAATCGCCTATTAAAAATTTTTTTAAAGCTTCAGTAAAAATTGGTGAAACAGCATTATTAAAATTAATATGAGAAAAATCAGCAATAATTTTTCCGCCAATTTTACTAATAAAATTAGCTGCTTTTTTACCTAAAACAATAAATTCAGTATTTTTTAAATCAATCTGATTATTAATAAATTTAAAAATACTAAAATTAAAAAAACCACATAATCCTTTATTTGATGAAATAACAATATAGAGATATTTATTATTATTAGTTTTTGATGATAATAAAGGTGAATGAGCTTTATCAACTTGAGACATAGATTTTAAAATTATTTTTTCTAAAAAAGTTCGATACGGTATAGTCTCAATTGCTTCTTGTTGAGCTTTTTTCATTTTAACAGCTGATACAAGTTGCATTGCTCGAGTTATTTTTTTAACATTAGCAATTGATTTAATTTTTTTTCTTAAAATTCTTAAATTCATAATATTGCCTCATTGATTAATTTTTTTAACTCTGCCTCATCTTTTTCATCAAAAGTTTTATTTTTATTAACTTTTTCCAACCATTTTTTACCATTAACATTTAAATAATTGACTATTTTTTCTTCAATTTTTTTAATATCACTCACTGGAATTTGATCAAGCATACCATTAGCAGCAGCATAAATAACCGCTACTTGTTCAGCTAAAGAATAAGGATTATTTTTATCTTGAATTAATATTTGGGTTAATCTTGCGCCACGATTTAAAAAGTTTTTAGTTTGTTCATCAAGCTCACTTTCAAATTGAGAAAAAGCTGCCATTTCACGATATTGAGCTAAATCAAGTTTTAATTTACCAGCAACTTTTTTCATTGCTTTAGTTTGAGCAGCGCCACCAACACGAGAAACTGATAAACCAATATTAACTGCTGGCCGAATACCAGAGTTAAATAAATCAGTTTCTAAAAATATCTGCCCATCAGTAATTGAAATAACATTGGTTGGAATATAAGTTGATAAATCACCTTCAAGAGTCTCAATAATTGGCAAAGCTGTTATTGAACCTCCTCCATATTTTTCATCAATCTTACAAGCTCTTTCTAAAAGTCTTGAATGAAGATAAAAAACATCTCCAGGATAAGCCTCACGACCTGCTGGACGACGTAAAATTAATGAAATTTGTCTATATGCCCAAGCATGTTTTGATAAATCATCATAAATAATCAAAACATCTTTTCCTTTATCCATAAAATATTCTCCAATTGCTGTTGCTGAATATGGAGCTAAATATTGTAGTGATGCTGAATCAGTAGCTGAAGCAGAAACAACTATTGTATGATCAAAAGCGTTATTTTCTTTTAATGTTTCAATTACAGCAGCAATTTTAGAATTTCTTTGACCAACAGCGCAATAAATACAAATAACATCTTGATTTTTTTGATTAATAATTGTGTCAATTGCTAAAGTAGTTTTTCCTGTACCTCTATCGCCAATAATTAATTCTCTTTGACCACGACCAATAGGAATTAAAGCATCAATTGCTTTTAAACCAGTTTGAATTGGTGTATCAACTGATTTTCTTTTTATAACTCCAGGAGCAATTTTTTCAACAGGATATAACTTAGTATTTTTAAAATCACTTTCTCCATCAATTGGTTCACCTAAAGCATTTACTACTCGACCAATCATCTCATCAGATACAGGTATTGATAAAATATAGTTTAGTCCATATACTTTATCGCCTGATTTTATACCTAAATAATCACCTAAAACAATTACTCCAATTTTATCAACATCAATATCAATAACATATCCTTTAATACCATTTTCAAATTGAACAACTTCACCAAAACTAATATTAGTTAATCCGGTAATCAAAGCTACCCCATCTTTTATTTCGTAAACTTCCCCATACTCTTTTACTTGATCTTCTTTTGTTAATTCAATAATTTTTTCTGCTTTTTTTAAAAAATCATCAGATTTGTTCATATAGTTTTTGAAATATGATTTTTAATCGATTTTTTAAAGATAAATCTATAATTTTGTCAGAAAATTTAATCACTATTCCAGCAATAATTGACTTATCAACAATATTTTTTATCTGATATTTTTTTAATTGAGGTATTTTTTTAATCAGATTTTCTAATTCATCATTGCTTAATTTATATGTGCTGTAAACAATTGCTTCATCCATATTTTTTAATTAGTGACTTTTAAATTTTTAAGAAGTCTTTCATTTATCTCCTTTTGTTTTTTTTCATCTAATTCTTGATACAAAGTCTTTTCTAAAATCATTGATGATAACTCTATGACTTTTTTATTCAATTCTTTTTCTGCGGCTTTTTTTTCAACCTCAATTTTTTTTCTTGCATTAGCAATAATTTCATCAGCCTCTTTTTTTGCCTGAGCAATAAGTTTTTCTTTATAAGCTTTAGCTTCATTTTTTGCTTTTAAAATTGCTTCATCATATTTTTTTTCTAATTCTTTTTTTTGTTTTTCAAGATTTTTTTTCATTTTCTCTTCTTCATCTTTTAAATATTGTTCCATTTTTTCTTTTGCTTGTTGTTTTTTTTGTTCTTCATCTAAAAATTTAGTAAAAGGTTTGGCAAGATATTTTTTAAAAATTAAGAAAAATAAAACAAAATTTATAACTTGAGCAATAATAAGTTTAAGATCAATTCCAAGTCCTTCCATAGTTTTTTTATACAAATTTAATAATTAAGGCAACCACCAAAGCATAAATAGCAACTGCCTCAGCAAAAGCAATTGCTAAAATCATATTGGTTTGGATTTGAGATGAAGCATCTGGGTTTCTTCCAGTTGCCTCAACTGCTTTACTACCAATCATACCAATACCAATAGCTGGTCCTAAAGCTCCAAGACCAATTGCTAAAGCAGTAGATAAAAGTTTTACAGCATCTGTACTCATATGTTTTTAATTAAATTTATAATTTTTAAAAATTTTAATGATGTTTAACAATTGCGCCGCTGATAAAAACAGCTGACAACATTGAAAAAACTAAAGCTTGAACAAAACCAACAAAAACTTCAAGTAATAAAAATGGAAAAGATACTAAAACTGGTATTAAAAATGCCATTACTGCTAAAAGAACCTCACCAGCAAAAATATTACCAAATAAACGAAATGAAAATGAGACTACTTTTGAAATCTCAGAAATAATTTCCAAAATTCCAACAAAAAAATTAATTGGATTACTAAAATTAATAAATTTTTTAATATAATTTTTAAATCCAAGATATTTAATACCAGCATATTGAACAAATACAACTGCAATTAAAGCAATCGCTAAAGTAGTATTTAAATCAGCATTATTTCCCCTAAAAATCGGAAAATACTCAACTTTTCCATGTTCAACTACTTTTATTAATAAGCTTCCAACTCCAGGTAGTAATCCTGCCCAATTGTTTAAAATAATAAAAAAGAAGAATGCGCCAATAAGAGGAAAAAATATTTTTGTATTTTCTTTTAAAGCTGATTCAAAAAATGAATAAATTGATTTTAAAATAAAATTAACAAAATAATAAAATTTATTTTTCTTTTTAGAGTTAGCAATTTTATTGTAATAAAAAGCAAAACCAAAAAAACCAATTAAAACCAATATGCTTAATAAAAGAGAGTTAGGAACATGAAAGTTTCCAACAGATAATATTGGCTCAGCCTTAATGCTGATTTTTGACATTTCTGTTAAAACTTTAAAATCAAATCTAGAAACCTCAGAAGTTAATTCTTTAGCATTAATTATTTCTTCTGTCATTTTTTATATCTTTATAAATTTTTCTTAAATTGTAAAAAGTACTAAGAATTCCTATTAAAAAACCCATTATAAAAAAAATTTTTTTTGTTTTCAAGAGAAAATCAAGAAAAAAACCAAGACTTATTCCTAAAATTATTGGAACAATTAAATAATAACCAAAACTTGAATATTTTGCAATGGCAAAAAAATTAATTTGAGATTTTTTTTTGATATTATTTTCAATTTTTTTTTCTAATTTTAAATTCAAATTATTATCAAAAGAATAAAATTTTTTCATATTAAATATTGATTTTTTCTAAATCAACCGCATTTTCTAAAATTATATTTAAACGATTATCTCTTTGAGAAACTTTACCTTTAAAAAGAATAATTTTATTTATACCAATAAAACTTTTTATTTTAGCAAATACTTTTGGAAAAATTACTACTTCAACATTGCCAGTTTCATCAAATACTTGAATTATTGCCATCTCATTATTATCTTTTTTTGTTTTGATAACTTTTTTTCCGCTAATTACTCCAGCTAAAATAACGCTCTTGTTATTATCTTCTTCTGTTAAATCACCAATTTTTTTAGTAATTTTTTCATCAATAATTTTCTTAAACTTTGATAAAGGATTTTTTCCAATCAAAAAACCAATTACTTCTTTTTCCATAGCAAAAAGTTCTTCTTCAGAAAACTCTGGTAACAACTTAAAATTATCTTTTTTTGATGATGAATCAATTGATGTTTCAAAAAGATCAAACTGACCTTTAGCCACTTTTTCTTTAAAGGTTTGAACTTCATTAACTAGTTGAGGATAATGAGTCATTAATGTTGATTTATTAGCAAATTGAGAAAATGCTCCAGCTTTGATTAAACTCTCAACAGTTTTTTTATTCACTTTTCTTAAATCAACTCTATATAAAAAATCTTTAAAACCAGAAAACGGACCATCTTTTCGAGCTGTTAAAATTGACTCAATTGCTGCTTCACCAACATTTTTTATTGCAGATAAACCAAATCTAATCGATGGTCCTTCAATTGTAAAATTCATTTCTGATTTATTAATATCGGGTGGCAATACTTTAATACCCATCCGATTACATTCTTCAATGGCTTGTGACATCTTGATTTCTCGTTGTGGACCAGCTACTCCTTGAAGCTCAGCTGATAAAAGAGCAGTCATATACTCTACTGGGTAATTAGCTTTCATATAAGCTGTCCAATAAGCAATTAATCCGTATGAAGCAGAATGGGGTTTATTAAATCCATATGAGGCAAATTTCTCCATAAAATTCCATAATTCTTCAATCATTTGTTTTTTATAACCATTTTTAAGGCAGCCTTTTAAAAACTTTTCTTTTTCTTTTTTCATCAATTCTTTTTTCTTTTTTCCCATTGCCATTCTTAAATTATCTGCCTCACTCATTGAGTAGCCAGCTAACTTATGAGCAATTTCCATCACTTGTTCTTGATAAACTAATACGCCATATGTTTCTTCCAAAATCGGTTTTAAATCTGGGTGAAGATATTTAATTTTTTTAGGATTTTTTTTACCTTCTAAAAACATTGGAATAAGATCCATTGGTCCTGGCCGATATAAAGCAACCATAGCAGAAATATCAGTTATTTTAGTTGGTTTTAAGTCTTTAGCCAGTTTTCTCATTCCGCCTGACTCAAGCTGAAAAACACCAATTGTATTTCCTTCAGCAATTAATTGATAAGTTTTTTTATCATCCATTGGTATATGATGAATATCAATTTTTTTTCCGGAATTTTTTTCTACATATTTGATTGCTTCTTCAAGAATAGTTAAATTTCTTAAACCTAAAAAATCAACCTTTAAGAGGCCAACTGCTTTTTGATTAGAAACTGCATTTAAATCAAGACAATACATATCATATTGAGTGATAATTTTTCCTTCTTTAGTATCTCTTTGAAGTGGTACGTATTCAGTCAATGGTTTATCAGAAATAACAACGCCAGCAGCATGAACTGATGAATGGCGAGGTAAACCTTCAAGTTTTCGAGCAATATCTAAAACTTTTTTTACGTCAGGTTCAGTCTGGTAGGCGAATTTTAGCGGTGCCGACTCCTCAAGAGCAGTAGAAATCGTCATTGCAAACCCTTGTTTTCCAAAAGGGATCATTTTGGCAATCCGATCTCCTTGACTGTAAGACAAACCTAAAGCTCGTGCTACATCTCTAACTGCTAATCTTGCCTCCATTGAACCAAAAGTAATAATTTGAGCCACTTTATCTTCACCATACTTTTTTGTTACATAAGATAAAACCTCATCACGACGACGATCAGCAAAATCAATATCAATATCAGGTGGTGTTGGTCTTTCTGGATTTAAAAATCTTTCAAAAGGAAGATTATAATCCAAAGGATTAAGATCAGTAATACCGATAATATAAGCGACTAGACTTCCTGCCGCTGATCCTCTTCCTGGCCCAACACCAATACCATTATTTTTTGCCCAATTCACAAAGTCTTGAACGATCAAAAAATAAGTCGCATAGCCTTTTTTAATAATAATATCCAACTCATAATTTATTCTGTCATTAACAACTTTTTCTGGATAATTTTTAACTCTTTCTTTTCTTTCCTCAACTATTTTTTTCAAATATTCTTCAGGAGATTCATTATTTGGAGTAGGAAATTTTGGTAACACCCATTTACCTAAAGGAATCTCTAAATTACATTCTTGGGCAATTTTTAAAGTATTATCGATTGCTTCAGGAATATCAAGAAACATACCCTTCATCTCTTTATCAGATTTAAAATAATAGTCAGGCACATCAATCATTGACATTGGCCGATTTTTTTCTAAAATTGTATGCTGAGTGCCAATACATAAAAGAATTTCTTGAGCATATGCGTCATCTTTTTCTATATAATGAACATCATTAGTAGCAACAATAGGTACGCCGAATTTTCTTGATAATTTAATTAAATTTTTATTCACTTGTTCAAGCTCATTAATTTGCGGATGTCTTTGAATCTCAAGATAAAAATTATTTTTAAAAATATTTAAATATTTCTCAAGAATTTTTTCTGCTTGTTCAAATTGATTTTCTTTTATTAAACTTGGAATTTCACCTTGAAGACAACCAGATAAAGCAATTAATCCTTCTGAATATTTTTCAAGCAACTCAAAATCAACTCTTGGTTTATAATAAAATCCTTCCAAATTTGAAGCGGTTACTAATTTTAAAAGATTTTTATAACCAATATAATTTTTTGCTAATAAAACTAAATGATAATAATCTCGATCATTACTGCCATTTTTATCAAAACGTGATTTTTTCGCTTTGTAGAGCTCAACACCAATAATTGGTTTTATACCAGCTTCAATTGCTTTTATATAAAATTTAATTGCTCCATATAAATTACCATGATCAGTGATTGCCACTGCCGGCATATTATAGCTTTTTGCTTTATTAATTAACTCATCAATACGACACATTCCATCAAGTAGAGAATAACCAGTATGATTGTGCAAATGAACAAATGACATAATAAAAAAAGTCAAATCCGCCAGCTGGCGGACAAAAATCAAAAATTAAAAATTATTAATGCTAAATACTGCATCACGGGCTTTTTTTTCTAAATCATCGTTTAGTTTTTTTAATTTTACTGTTTTTTTGTATTTAATCTCAAGCGCTTTGCTGATTATCCAATCAGCTACTTCTGGATTTTTTGGCAAAATCGGTCCATGCATATAAGTACCAATACTGTTTTTATAGATCATTCCTTCAGTTTTATCTTGACCATTATTACCAAAACCCTTTAAAACATAAGAAAAAGGATTAACATTTTTTCCTAAATAAGTTCTTCCGGTATGATTCTCAAAACCAACCAAATTTTTATTTAAAATTTTTGATTTAACTATTAAATCACCAATCAGTCTTTTTGCATCAATTCCCGGACTTTCAGTATAAAGATCAAAAATACCTAAACCTTCAATTATCTTTCCTAAGGCAGTTTTATAATATTTTCCTAAAAACTGATAAGCACCGCAGACATAAATTCCAGGAGTATACTCTTCAATTTTTCTTTTTAAAAAAATAGCTTTATTTTCAATTAAATCTTTATTTACTATTTCTTGTTGAGTATCTTGTGCTCCACCCATAAATAAAATATCTGATTGTAAAATCAAATTTGGGTCATCTTTTAAAGAAATTTTTATTATCTTGCATTTTATTCCTCTTTTTTTAATTCGATAAGATAAAGCAATGATATTACCTCTATCACCATATGTGTTCATCAAATCTGGATAAAGCCAACCAATATTTATTTTCATAACTAAATGAATTTTTTACCAACTAAAAATTTACGTACTTCAAGCATTGCTGAATAAGTTGCTAAAACATAAATTATTTCATCATTTTTGGTACTCTCAATTATTTTCTCAATTGCTTCTCTAAAGTTAACAAAATTTTTAGTGTTAATATCCTCATATTTAAATCTTAATGCCATATCATAAACTCTATCACCAGATACAAATAAATTTTTTGTATTTTTTTTAATCAATTGAAAATCAACATCCCAAATCCAAGAAACATCAGTACCATCGGGAATACGATTATTTAATATAATTAATATATTACCTTTTTTATTTTTTAAAATCTTTTTAATTGTTCTTAAAGACTGATTAAATCCAGCTGGATTTTTTGATAAAAGAAGAAAAAAAATTCGATTTTTATAAAAGATTTTTTCTTGTCTACCAAAAACTGGTTTAAAATCTTTTAGTAATTGATTAAATTTGTCTATTTTTAATACTTCTTTTAAAAAAGATAAAACTGCATTAGTGTTATAAATATTATAAAGTCCTTTTACTGGATAGTTGATCTTTTCATTAGCAAAATCATAGATATTTGAGGATCTTTTAAAACCGCAAGAACAATAAAAATCTCCTAAATGAGAATAAGCAATTGCTTGATAGTTTAAAATTTTTTGACAATTTGGACAGTAATTAAAATCTATATCATGAGTTAATTCTTTTAATTTCATCGATTTTTTTGTTACGCCAAAATATATTTTTTTGTTTTTTAATTTTTCCGCATTAAAAAATAAAAATGGATCATCACCGTTAAGAATAAAGATTGTTTCTTTTTTTAATTTTTTAAAAGACTGAAACCAACGATAACCAATAGTATTAACCTCACCATATCGATCAAGTTGATCTCTAAATAAATTTAAAAGAAAAATATAATCTGGTGAGATTTTATCAATTATCTGAGGAAAGCTAAATTCATCAACTTCAAAAACTGCATAATCATAATCAATTTTTCCAAATAAATTAGTTTTTTTAATAAGAATTGAGGCAATACCATTTAAAAGATTAGCACCTTCATAATTATAAAATACCTTATAACCTAATTTTTTTAATACATGAGAAAGCAAAGCAGTAGTGGTTGTTTTTCCATTTGTTCCAGCAACAATAATGATTTTTAAATGAGGATTTTTTTTAATTATTTTTTCAATAAATTTTTTATCAGTTTTTAAAGCAATATGTCCAGGCCAAGTCGAACCAGAACCAATATTAAAAACTTCACTAATTTTGCTTATAATTTTGCCAATTAATATCTGAAAAAACATAGAAACATTATAAAAAGTTAAAAGTCAAAAATCAAAAGTCAAAAGTTTCTTAAATTTTAAATTTTTCATTTCAGTTTTGACTTTTGAATTTTGAATTTTATATTACATTTCTCTTAAAAGTTTTATTCTTTCTTCAATTGGGGGATGAGTGGAGAAAAGATTTAAAAACCAATTAGTTGAATTTTTTGAATTTAATGGATTAACAATGAAAAGATGAGCCATTGAGGTTGGAATAAATCTTTTTGATTGATATTGAGAAATTTTTATTAAAGCATCAGCTAATCCTTTTGGATTACGAGTGATTAAAACCGCTGAGACGTCAGCTAAAAATTCTCTTTTTCTTGAAATTGCTAATTGAATTAAAGTAGCAGCAATTGGAATAAGAATTAGTGATAACAGAAAAATTATTGAAAAAATTGGATTTCTTTTTTCATCATCATCCTTATATCTTCCCCACCATAGACTTCTTGAAATCCAATCAGCAACAATTGAAATCGCACCAACTAATACTGAAACAACAGTTGCTAATAAAATATCATAATTTTTTATATGAGATAATTCATGAGCAACAACACCTTCAATATCAGATCGATCAAGTATTTTTAAAAGACCAGTAGTAGCGCAAACTACCGCATGTTTTGGATCACGACCAGTAGCAAAAGCATTTGGCGCTGGATCATCAATTACATAAAGTTTTGGCATTGGTAAACCAGCAGCAATACATAAATTTTCAGTCACGGTATAAAAATCAAAAAACTCTCTTTTACTGGCTTCTTTTGCGCCCAAAGACCATAAAACAATCTTATCACTGTAAAAGTAGCTGCCAATTGAAGATAAAGTTGAGATTGTTAATCCTAAAAATAAATAACTACCAGGATCATCAAAATATTTACCAATTAAATAAAAAAATCCTGTAAAAATTAGGATAAATAATACTAATATTAACCAAGTCTTTCTTTTATTTTGGTTTATTAATTTATATGGTGACATAAAATCAAAACTTTACCTCAACTTTTTTTCTTTCTTCCTCATTAGCAACAAAAAACTCAAATGGCTTAAAGCCAAAAACATTGGCGATGATGTTTGAAGGAAACATTTGTACTTTAGTATTAAAATCCAAAACATTAGCATTATAAAACTGTCTTGAATAAGCAACTTTGTCTTCGGTATCCTCAAGTTGTCTTTGTAAATCTTTAAAATTTTCACTAGCTTGAAGTTGAGGATAAGCTTCTGCCACTGCAAATAATGTTTTTAAAGCGCCAGTTAACTCATTATTCGCTTTAGCTTTTTCTTCAAGTGTCTCTGCTTTTATTAAATTTGATCGAGCTTTGGTCACATTTTCAAAAACCTCTTTTTCATGTTTTGCATATCCTTTAACAGTTTCTACCAAATTAGGAATCAAATCTGCTCGTCTTTTTAACTGAACATCAATCCCTGACAATGCCTCTTGAATGCGAGTTTTTAAAACAACAAAGTTATTGTATTGACCAACAATATAAAGAACAAGAATTAATAAAATACCAAGGAAGATTAACATATGATTAATTTAATTTTTAATGGCGCGATCGACGGGTCTCGAACCCGCAGCCTCATCCGTGACAGGGATGCGCTCTAGCCAATTGAGCTACGACCGCAATTAATAATATTTTATAGATTTTTTTCTCAAATTACAACTATAAACTCTATCTTAATGATTTTACAATTTTACAATATTTTAATAAAAAAGCTTTATGATATAATACCAATATGAAAAAAGTCTATCAAAAAACTCCAAACTATCAAAAGGCTTTATCTAATTTAATTCAAAAAAAATATCCTCAATTAATTTTAGGAATATTGGTTTCATATCTAATTTCTTCTTATTCATATAATATTTTTTTAAAAAATATAAAAATTAATTTTGCTTTACCAAAGCTTTCTTTTAATTTATTTACTAAACCAAAAAAAATTATTCCAAAAAAATCAACTCCACAAATAAAAACTTATATTGTTCAACCAGGCGATGATCTTTGGCATATTGCAGAAAAGTTTTACGGATCTGGTTTTAATGCTTATGATATATCAATTGCTAATAATATTGATCCATCATCTCCTATTATTGAGGGTCAAAAATTAATTATTCCTTCAGTTAAACCTCGACAACCAACAACTGGCGAAACTTCATCGCTTCAAACTTCTCAAGTTGTTTATACTGAAGGAAAATATGTTGTCCAGCCAGGAGATTCTTTATCTTTAATATCTTTTAAAGTTTATGGTGATTTTTATTCTTGGCCAAGGATTTTACAAGCCAATAATCTTCAAAATCCTGATCTAATTGAGATTGGTATGGTTTTAAATATTCCTCGTTAATTTTATCTTATTTTTAGATATAATAATTTTGTAATTTTGCGGTGGTAGTTTAGTGGTAGAATGTCTCCTTCCCAAGGAGAAGGTCGGGGGTTCAAATCCCCTCCACCGCTCATAATTATGAATTATAGTTTTTAAAATGATAAAATTATTGCTGGGATAGCTCAATTGGTAGAGCAACGGTATCGTAAACCGTCGGTTCCGAGTTCGATTCTCGGTCCCAGCTCAATATGACAAGAAGATTAAATAATAATCCAATTTTTCAAAACTTTTATTTTATTATTTTTTTAATTGTTGTTCTTTTAATTTTTATCTTTACATTTGGCTTTAAAATTCTTTTAAACACATCAGTTTTTATCGCTAACATTTTTTCCAATAATAAACCAACTGAAACAATTAAAAACACTAATGAATTTTCATCTTTAATAATTGATAATATTCCTAATGCCACTAACAGCGCCTCAATAATTGTTTCTGGATCAGCGACTAATATTGATGAGATTCAATTTATTTTAAATAATAAAAAAATTAAAGAAATAAAAAATTTTTCTTCAGATAGTTTTAATGAAGAAATTTCAGGATTAGTTGAGGGAGAAAATCAAATTTATCTAATTGGAAAAAACAATAATGACAATATAACTAAAAAAACCCAAAAATATACTGTTATTTACAAAAATACAAAACCAAAATTAGAAATCATTGACCCTAAAGATGGCAATATTGTTAACAAAAACGAAATAATAATAAAAGGGGAAACAGATAAAGAAGTTTTTGTAAAAATAAACAATAGTCCAGTGATTGTTGATGCTTTAGGAAAATTTCAATATCAAGTTAGATTAAATGAAGGCGAAAATTCTTTTGAGATTACTGCCGAAGATGTTGCTGGAAATACTGAAATAAAAACTCTTAAAATTAACTATCAAAAAGACTAGTAAAAAATAAAAATAAAATAAAAGGATGGAGAAAAATATTGTCAAAAAAAGATGTTAATTCAATTAAAATTAATAGTTCTCTTTTATTTTTAAATTTGTTCCAAAAAAAATTTAATAAAAATAAAAAACTTAACAATCCCAAAAAACCTGAAGAAACTAAAATTGTTAGATAACTTGAGGAAAAATTAGAAGCCGCATTTGAGTTTTCAATATTTCTTACATATCTTAGCCGATTATATCCCCAGCCAAATATTGGTTTTTTTAAAAACAAGTTCCAGCCTTCTTTATAATCATTTATTCTTGAGATAATCGTATAAGTTCTGGTTAATTTACTCCCCTCACCAAATGGTTTTGGAACTAAGATTAAGACACTGATTAAAAAAATAATAAAAATAATTAATTTAAAAATTGATTGATTATTTTTTAAAAAGACATATAACAAAGTAAAAATAAAAGATAAAATTACTCCTCGAGAAAAACTAAAAATTAAAAAAAATAAATAAATTATTTTTATGAAAAAATTATTACTTATAAAAAAAATTAATCTATAAATAACTGCAGCAATACTCGTATCAAAAAAAACTCCAAATGTTCTTCCTAAATGCGGATCCCAACCTAAATACATAAGATTTCTAAGATCAGGATATAAAAAAAATTGAGTAATCGTTGAGATAATCGTTAAAATAATAAAAATATTTAAAGAAACTTTAATAGTTTTTTTAAACTGTTGATTATTTTTAATAAAATAATAAAGATAAACAGAATATATAAAATAAGAACTTAGTCTTAAAAAATAAAGCCAACCAACTAAATTTTGAAAATATGAAAACTGATTAAAATTAAATATTAAAGATAAAATTAAAATCAAAAAAAATAAAAAAATCTCCTTAAAATTTTTCCAAAAATGTTTAATTGGCTCGAGTTTAAATTTAAAAATCAAAGTTAATAAAAAAATCAAAAGAAAAATTTCATAAATATAAAAATTAATCTGTCTATTAAATAAAGTTATCCTAGCAAGTTGACCTAAAGAAAAAAATATCGTTATTAAAAAAAATAAAATCTCCATATATTCTTAACAAGGACAGAGCCTTAAAGGACCGTCCTTTGATATAACTTGGCTCTGACTAAAAACGAGTGAAAACTCATCATAAACGAATAAACAAAACCAACTTCGCCATCTAAAAAACCTAAATAAATAAAATAAGTCAAAATAAATTTAAAAAATGGAAAAAAAATAATCTCTAAAACATTTGTTTTTTTACCCAATTCTTGAAGCTCTAAACTTCGCAGTGTTGAGTAATAATTGACATCGTTAATAAACTCTTTTAAACTTTGATGAGGATAATGATTAATAAAATTTTTTAATTTGCCAATTTTAAAACCAGAGTTAACTTTATATTCTTCATGAACTTTGCCTTGCCAATAACCAGAGTATTTTTTCACTAATCTAATTATTCCTTTTGATCTTATTTTTCTTAATTCGCCAAATCGCACTTCTCTACCCCAAAAAAAATCACGTCGTTTAATATAATAAGCAGAAAAGTTTTGATTTTTATTATTAATTTCATTAATTATTTCTTGTTTTAACTCCGGAGTAATTTCTTCATCACTGTCTAAAAACAAAATCCAATCGCCTTTTGCTTTTCTTAAACCGTAGTTTCTTTGTCTGGAAAAATCATTATTTAACTCCTGATAAAAAACCTTAATTTTTTTATTATTTTTTACAATTTTTTCAAATTCAAGATTTTTATTTTTTTCATCAAAAATAATAATTATCTCATCAGCAAAATCAACTGATTGCAGACATCTTTCAATATTTTTTTCATTTTTATGCAAAATAACTACTGATATCATATTTATTGATATAATTTTATCAATTTTTCAACATATTTTTTCCAACTAAATTTTTCCTTGATTTCATCAATATTTTTTTTATCTAATTTTCGAGGTGTTTTTTTTAAAAAACTAATAAATTCATTATCATTTTTTGCAATATTAACATAATTTTTAAATTCCGGTATCACTGCTGACTTCAAAGCAATTACAGACTTAGCAAAAACAAGAGTTTCTAAAATTGGAAAATTAAAACTTTCATAAAAAGATGCTGTTAATAAAGCCTGAGTTTGTGAATAAAGATTTATTAATTGAGAACGGCTGATATTAAGAAAATATTTAATATTTTTTTCTTTGATTAAGCCATCTGTATTGTTGGTAACAACATAAAGATAAAAGTTTTTTTCTACTCTTGCTTTTAAAAAATTTTCAATTATAAAATTAAAATTTTTTATCGGCTGATTATTAGCAACCACTAAAAAATATTTTTCATTTATTTTTTTAAAATTTTTAAATTCCAAAACATCAAAAGGTATGCCAAAAGGCAAATTAATGATTTTTAAATTTTTATTTTTTTCAAATATTTTTTCTAATTCATTTTTTACTTTAATTGAAGAAGTAACAATTATTTGGGATCGTTTTGTCATTGTTAATAACTGTTTTTTTAATCGATTAATCTCAAATTTTGAATAACACTCTGGATAAAAATAATAAGACAAACCATGAGAAAAAGATATTATTTTATCATTAACGTAAAAAGGAATTGATTGATTTAAGGCTAAAAAAACATCAGGTTTATTTTTTAATTCTGCTAAACTTAATCCTAATTGACTCCACAATAATTTTGGTCTAACAGTTTTAAAATCATAAAAAATATATTGATTATTTTTATCATACTTTAATAAAGCTTTTTTTAAATTTTCAGAAAAGATTTTTGTCCCATAATAACCTTTGCCTTCAACTGCTCCAAAATCAACCGAAATTTTCATAATATTTTTTATAAAAATAAACTGAAATTAATAGATTAATAACCTCACTAATCAAAGAAATATATGAACTGGCAAAATAACTATACTTTGGAATAAAAATTAAATTAGCGCTAACATTAAAAATTAACTGAAAAATCATTAAAAACAAAATTATCTTTACTTTGCCAACGACATAAAAAAAATTGAAAAAAATTGATGTTAAAAGAATTAATGGCAGATTAAAAATAATGATTTTTAATATTGGTATTGCCAATAGATATTTGTTTTTAAAAAAAAGATTTAAAAATATATCGGAAAAAAAGTAAAATGCAAAACTGATAAACAAACCAATAAAACTTAAAAAAATAAAATCTTTTTTGATTCTTAACTTTATTAAATCAAAATTTTTATCTTTGTAAAAAGAAACTAAAATCGGCAATGATGATAAATTATATGCTGTCACTGTAAACATTAATGCCTCTAAAAATTTGTATGCTGATGAATATATGCCAACAACCTCTTGATTTTTTAAAAAATTTAGCAAAAAAATATCTGCCCGGCTATACCAACGAGCAATAACTGCAATTAAAAGATAAATATATGAGGTTTTAATTATTGATAAAAACTTTTTAAGATCAAAATTAATTTTTATATTTAATTCAATTTTTTGTAAAAAATCTAAAAGATAGATTAAATAAAGTCCATATAAAATAAAAATTACTAAAAAAACTGTCAAAATATCTTTTGTTAATAAACTAACCAAAATCACAAAAAAAGTTACTAAAAACTGAAAAATAAAACTAATAATTGAAGAGATGTAAATTTTATTGAGATTGGTTAATTTAATCAATAAACTACCAAAAAAACTTGTTTGAAAACTGACAATTGAAATAAAAAAAATCGTAATTTTTGTTGTTAAATTATAAGGAATAAAAAATAAACTGATTATTGTTATTAAAAAAACTATTAATGATAAAAAAAAGCGAAAACTTAAAAGATCAGAAAATACCAGCTTTTTTTGCTGAGGTAAATTAATAATGCCGTAATTAGTTGATCCAAAATCAATTAACGGCAAAAACATTGATAGATGAGCCCAAGCTAAACTATAAATTCCATATATCTCCGGAGGAAAAACTCTAATTAAAACAATAAACTGAATAAAAGTTAATAATTTGTTTAAAATAGAAAAAATATTATAAGTAAAAAAATTTAGATAAAAAATTCTTTTTTTAATTTCTTCATATATTGTCTTTGGAATTCTGATTATTTCCCTAATTTTTTGAAGAGGAGTTGAATATTTTAAAAAAAATTTAAGTCTGTTTTTAAAAAGATACCAGTTTTTTTTGGGATTATTAGTTTTTGAGATTTCAAAATGATCATAAATTAATTTTGTATCAACACCGATTTTAAATCCTGCTTTTTTTGCCCGATAACAATAATCAACCTCCTCATAATACATAAAATAACTTTCATCAAAAAAACCAACTTTATCAATAACATTTTTTTTAATAATCATTAAAGAACCGGAAACAAAATCAACTGAAAAAAATCTTTGTTTTGGTTTTTTATCAATTAATCCGCCGCTCATTCGCCAACAATCAATTTCTCCGCCATAATAAATTTTTCCTTCTTGTTTCATCGCTAATCCCCAAATATCAAAGTATTTTCCAGCTTCCAATATCTCTTTTATTTTTAAACTATTAAAAGAGATGTCATAATTGGCAATTAAAAATAAATTAAAACCATCATTAATAGCTTTTTTTAAACCAATGTTTACCCCAGCAGCATAACCTTTATTTGACGAAGTATTGTCAACGAAATAAATCTTGTAATTTTGTAAACCCATTTTACTAATCTCTTTTTCCAGTCTTAAGATTTCTTTTCTTGGAGTTTTATACAATACAAAAATAAAAGCAATTTTGTTATTCATATTTTTTTTCTTAACTGCAAAATAAATAATACCAAATAAGTTAAAAATTCCATATAAGCAAATCCTAAATCAAGGGGTATTCGAAATAATCCGTCTTTAAAACCTCTGTCTTTGATAAATCTTGCGTAAAACATATGTAAAGGATAAAGAAAAATTTTTTTTAAAGAAGATTTTTCTCCTTTTTTAAATTTTTTCTTTGCTTCCTCCATCGCATAATAAGTAAATTTTTTTAACATTTGAGATAAGGATCTGTAAGAATAATGGATGATCTTATTTTTTAAATAACCAACTTTTTTTGAAGTTAAAATATATTTTTGATGAGTTGGCTCTGAGGTAATTTTGATTTTATTTTTTTTAAATAATCGAAGCATGCTGTAATTTTCTCCTCCATAATTAATTGGTTTTCCTAAAAAGTGATTTTGAAAAGGAATAAAATAACCATCAAAATTATTTAAAAATTGATTTTTAATTTTATCTTTTATCTCTTTTTTTAATTGATTGCTCAAATGCTCATCACTATCTAAAATTAATACCCATTGATTTTTGATAAGTTGTAATCCTTTTTGATATTGCTTGCCTAAATTTTTTCCTTTATAAAAAATAACTTTTGCTTGATATTTTTTCGCAATTGCCAAAGTTTTATCTTTTGAACCATTATCAACAACAATTATCTCATCAACTAAATCTTTGACTGATTTAAAAGTTTTTTCAACTGTCTCTTGACTATTTTTTGTTGCTGTCAGAAGTGAAATCTTTAATCTTGTCATGAAAGATATTATACATTTTGAATATTAAAAATATAAAAAAGATTATTATTCCTAAAATTGAATAATAAATAAAATTATTACTTTTTTTGTTTTTTAATTGATTAACCTCTTTTTTTTCTGTTTTTTCACCTAAAATTTTTCCATTATTATCATTGTTTAAATTTTTATTAGTTTCATTATCTATTTTTGAAAATAAAATTAAAGTTGGTGTCGGTGTAGGTTTTGATGAAATTTGTTTATTTGAGTTTGATGTTGATGAACTATTTGAATTATTAGAAGCTGTTGACTGATTAGTTGTTTGTGACAAAATTAGCGTATTTGTTGGTGTATTTGTTGGAGTATTAATAGGTTCAAAAATTTTAGTTGGTGTTAATGTTAAAGTTGGAACTAAAGTTGGTGTTGAAGTAGGAAATATTGAATATGAGTTTTCGTTATTATAATTAATAAAATAAGTGTCAATTTGTTGATCCGGAGGATTATTAGTTATTTCTCCATTAATTATCTCCCAAATATCATTGTTATCTGAAATTTGACCAATAATTACTTGATACTGACCAAAATCTGTACCTTGAACATTTAATTGATAACCCCCTGTTTCTGCATTAGGTATAAAGATTATTCCATCATTTTCTTCGTAAATATTATTATTAAAATTAACACTCATTCTTGCTGGAGATTTAATAAGAAAAATTAATGATCTAGCAATATTAGTCTTTTCTCCTTCAACGATTTTTTCTTCATTATAATTAATACCTAATAAATCTAAAATTTTTTTTATTGCTTCTTTTTTAGTAATAATTTCTCCATGATCAAAAACTAATTTTTCCGCATCTTCATCTTGTTTAGCGCTTTTTGTTAAAACAGTATAATCACCATAATCAAAATGTGTTTCTATTGGATAACCATCTTGATAATTGCCTAAAACTTGATCAATCAAATTTGGCGAATCAATTAAAAATTCTGAAGGAGTATTTTTATCTTTTTCACCATAAATAGCAGTAAAAATATCATAAATCTCATTTATTGATTGATTAAATTGATTCAATAGAGTATTTTTTACATTTAAACTACTAATTGGATTAATCTGATTTTTTTTATTTTTTATAAGATCAAAAGTTGGAAAAAGATCATAAGTAACAGGAAATTTGTTAGTTATAGTTTGTCTATCAGACTCAATAGTATTTTTATTTAAAATTAAAATCATTTTTTGAGCTAACCATAAAAGTGTGTTTTCTCTATCAATCTCACCTGCTTCAATTGGTTTATAAACCTGAACCACTCCTTGATGAGGCGAGCCAACAGATATTATCTTATTTACTTTATCTTTATATTTTTGAGTATATATTCTTGCCACTAATCCACCTAAAGAATGACCAACAAGAGAAAATTTATTAAAAGTTTGAGATAAATGACTATTTATAAAACTATTTAAATTCTCAACTGTTTCCAATACTGGTTTTCGCCAATCATAGGCGAATACATAAAAATCTTCATTTTCTTTTAAACCAAGATTTTTTAAAGTATTTATCAATCCGTTATACTCTTTAACAAATGGTGCTAACTTCCAATCATTATAATTTACATCTTCATTATGCAATATCGCCCGCTTATTCCACGACCCCATAAAACCAGGAAGAATTATTATTGGTATTTTTGTGGGGGTTGGGGTAGGAGTAATAGTTGGGGATGGTATTAAAGTAGGAGTTGGTAAATTAAATCCACAAACACTATCTGTACAAGCAAGATTCAAACTCCAATTATTAAACGAACTTAAACCACTATAAAATAGTTTAAAATCATTATTTTCAAACAAAACTGAAGGAAAAATCAAGTGTTTAGCATCATATGTGGACCCTTTTATTAATTGATAACCTTGATCTTGAAAAATCATATTACAACTAATAGGAAGATTAGCTTTTGCTAATTTTATTCCTGAAGAATTTGATTTGTGATAAAACAGAAATAATGAATTATCTGAAATTAAAGGAAATGGACCGTCAGCATCATCCGATATTAAATTAAACTGACATTTTGTCCATGATTGTAAGTTATCTGAATAAGCCAATCTAATTTTAAAACCATCACTTCCCCAAACACCATAAAACATATAATATTTATCTTGATATCTTAAAATCTTAGCACCAAAATAACCGTTTTTTTCTGTATAATCATTTTTGTTTGGGTTAAGAATAAGATTTACATCATTTGAACAATTTAAATTGTTATCACAATTTGTTGAGTATATTCGATAAAAATCTTGATCATCTTGTATTGTAAAAAACAATATTTTTTGATTGTTAGTATCAACAAATAATCTAGGATTAGTTATATCTCGCCCTAATCTTAAAACTTCTTTTTTCATTACCCAATTTACACAATCCCTTGATTCAATATTTACTAATGAATAAAAACTCTCATTTGATTTTTTTGCCGCTGCAATTCCAAAACAACCATTATTATTTTTTTCATAAACATCAACTTGCAAAATATAAGAATAATCATCTATTAAAGAAATATTTAAAGGATTGTTTTGATATTTATAAAATTGCAAACCATAAACTTCTTTAACAAAAAAAATATTAAATAGAAAAAATAAAAATAAAAAAATGTAAATTTTTTTCATATATTTTTTTATAAAAAGAAGTTTATAAATTGTCTATGGATTATAACCTACAAAAATGAATGTTTAGATTATTATGACAATAATTTTTTTTCAAAGTATATCTTTAAAAAATTAATTGCAAGTATAAGCCAAAAAACAAAAGATATTAGATTAAAATAAATTGTTTTAATATTAATTACCCAAGAAGCATAATTAAAAATCAAATAAAAAGTAATTAAAAAAATTGGAAAAATATATTGTTTTTTAAAATTTAAGATAAAAAAAGGAATAATCCAGGAAAAATACTGAATAGAAAAAGTTGGAGAAAAAATGATAAAAACGATTAATAAAAAAAGAATTTCTTTTTTAATATCTTTATTGTTTTTTAAGTATGAAATTAAATAAAAAACTATTAAAAATAAAAAAATCATAATTTTTTGATAACGAAACCTCAATGTTTGAAATAAAATTGACCAACCCCAAACTCCCCAAACACTCTGATAACCTAAAATTGTTTTTAAAATATTAATAAAAGAATTTTTAAATAATATAGAAAAAACCAAAATCGAAATAACTGGAAATAATAATGCTAAAAAAATATATATTCTATTTTTTAATCTTTTTAAAAATAAAAACATAAATAATATTGGCCAAGTTTTTATTAATATTGCTAAAGAGTAAAAAATCATCGAAATAAATTGTTTTTTAGTTTGTAAAAAATAAATTGTTAAAAGCAAAAAGAAAATAGGAATAGCATCAAATTGTCCATGCAAACAAAAAATTAATATTGAAATTGGATTTATTGCGTATAAAAAAGCTTTTTTATAACTTTTTGATAATAAATAAATTAAATATATATTTCCAATATCAAAAAAAGTATTAACAAACCTTATTATTATTGAAATGATTAATTTATTTTTTCCAATTATATAAGCAAAATACTCAATATAAAGAAAAAAAGGCAAATAAGGATGATGAAGTTTTGCAATATCTGGATATATTTTTATACCTTCAAAAATTGATTTACCAACTAAATAATATGATTGAATATCATAATTATCTATATTTTTAAAAACAAATATCGTTAATAATCTCAAAAAAAATCCTAATATTAAAATAACTCTCATTAGCAACATTTATACTATATATTTTTATTTTTTTCAGTAGTTTATAACCTACAAATTTAAGATTTAAATTATCATAACTTATCTTAATCCATCAATCCAAAATTTATTCAGCGATTACAATTATATGACGATCGTCATATAATTTTCATCGCTTATAGTATGTTTAGATTATTACAACAATAAAAAATATTTTACTATCATCAAAAAATGATGCGATCGTTTCATTTTTTTGGGATTTAATAAAAGACTGTCTTTGCAGAATTGCAAAGACAGTCTTTAATAAGAATAAAAAGGACAGAACCTTTTTGAAAAAAAGGTTCTGTCCTTAATAATTAGATTAATTAGGTTAATTTTTTTCAAATGTTAGATGTTAGACGTTAGATGTTTTTGTGGGCTTACCTGGACTTGAACCAGGGACCTTTGCAATGTGAATGCAACGCTCTAGCCAACTGAGCTATAAGCCCAAATATATTATATAAAATCTGTTGTAAATAAACCAGTTTTTATCTACAATAAATATTTATGGGAAAAATAATCAAAGATATTATCGATTTTGTTTTTGATATTTTAGAAACAGTTGTTTTTGTTGGTTCGCTTTTTATTGTTGTTTATCTTTTTATTCTTACTCCAAATCAAGTTAAAGGTGTTTCAATGGAGCCAAATTTTCATACAGGCGATTATATTCTCACAAGTCGGATTACTTATAAATTCAGACGTATTGAACGTGGCGATGTTGTTGTTTTAAAATCGCCAAAAAATCCTGATATTGAATATATAAAAAGAGTCATTGGGCTTCCAGGTGAAACTTTGATGATAAAAGATGGTGAAGTATTAATTAATGGTAAAGTAATTAAAGAAAATTATATTTCAGATGTTACCAATCTTTGGGAAGGAGGATGTATAAAAAATGGTGAACCTTACAAAATCCCAAATGATGAAGTTTTTGTTATGGGTGATAATCGTCCTCGATCATCTGATTCAAGGGAATTTTGTTCTGTACCTATTCAAAGTTTAGTTGGTCATGTTTTTTATCGTTATTTTCCGCCAAATGCTGTTGGTTGGATCACTAATCCTTTGCCTCAATCATTGCGTTAATTAATTTTTTTATCAATTTTGAACTTTTTTCTAAATTATCTTTTATCTCAATGTTTATTTTACCTTTTACTTTTGATTGAATTATTTTCAAATTAGAATTTTTATATTTATTATTAAATTTATTAATTAAATTATTCTTTTCATTAATATCTAAATACTGACCTTTATTTTTTATTTTGTATAATTCTTCTCTTATTAACTCTTCTGTTTGCTGAAATGTTAAATTATCTGACAAAATTTTTTCATAAATTTTAATAAGATTATCTTGATCATTAATTCTTGATAATAAAAATAACTGACTAATATTAATCATTTTTGAATAATAGCCATCAATAATAATCTCGGGAAGATTAAGAAGTCTTTCTAAATGACAAATATAAGATGAAGAAACATTAAGGTTTTGCGCTATTTGTTTAATTTGCAAACCTTTTTCTTTAATCAAAAACTTAACAATTCTTGCTTTATTAAATATATCCTCTTCTTTTTTGAATTTTTCAAAGATTTCCTCCATGAAGATATTTTAACACGAACAAAAACTAATTTTATACCACAGAGACAAAAAGTTCACCTCTTCTTTTGTAGAATTTAACTGTACCTTGTTTTAAAGCCAAAATAGTAAAGTCTCTAGACAACATTGTTCCTGGACCAGGATTAACTTTTGTTCCTTTTTGACGGATAATAATATTGCCTGGTTTTACTTTTTCACTACCATAAACTTTCACTCCAAGTCTTTTACTTTGTGAATCTCGATTACCACGAACTGTTTTTTGTGCTTTAGTATGCGCCATAGTTAGTTATAAATAGTTAAAATTAGTTATAAATAGTTAAAAATAGTTAATTAATTTTAATAATTTTTAATGTTGTTAGCTGTGGTCGAAAGCCTTTTACTTTTCGATATCTTACTTTTGCTTTAAATCTTGCCACTCTGATTTTTTCGCCCTTTTCATGAGAAATTACTTCTGCTTGAGTTTTTTCTTTTAAAAAAGGAGCACCAACTTCAACATTTTTCCCATCTTCAGTAAAAGTCATTAATGTTTCCAGTTCAATTTTTTCTTTCTCCTTATTTTCTAATCTATCAACAACAATCTCATCTCCTTCTTTAACTAAATATTGTTTTCCGCCTGTTTTTATGACTGCAAATTTAACCATAAAGTAAATTATACAAAAAAAATTGTCTAAAGCAAATTGTTTTTTAAGGAATAAGTGCTAAACTAATCATTAACGCCATAATTGATGATCCTCCATAAGAAATAAAAGGCAGTGCTACACCTGCCACTGGTAAAATCCCCATATTCATACCAACATTAACAAAAAATTGAAAAATAATATATGATATCACTCCTAAAGAAAATAAAAATTTCATTTGACTTTCTTCTTCTTTTTTAAATAAATAATAACTTGTTTTTTTTAAAAGAAAAAAAATTAATATTAAATAACAACTAATCACAAAAAAACCACCTAAAAAACCAAATTGTTCAACAAGAGATGCAAAGGCAAAATCAGTGGTACTTTCCGGTAAAAAATAAAGTTTTGACTGTGATCCAAGTCCTAATCCTTTACCAAAAAAACCACCGCTACCAATAGCAATAATTGACTGGATTATATTATAAGATGAACCTTGAACATCATAATGTGGATTTAAAAAAGCTAAAATTCTCATTTTTTGATATGGTTTTAAAATAAAAAACATCAATGGAAAAGTAACTAATCCAATTATTAAAAAATAAACCAAATATTTTTTTGGAATTTTTGAAAAGAAAATTAAAACTAAAAAAATCACTAAAAAAGTCATTGAATTAGCTAAATCTGGCTGTTTAAAAATAATTAAAAATGGCACAAAAAAATATATAAAAGCTTTAAATAAAATAAATAAATTATTTTCAAAAATTTTTTTTGAAGATAAATAATCACTTAAAAATAAAATAAAAAAAGGTTTTAAAAACTCGCTTGATTGGAAACTAAAAAAATATAGATCTAACCAACGTTTTGAGCCTTTTACTTCAATACCAATTATAAAACTGACAATTAATAAAAATAAAAATAAAAAATAAAAAAATCGAGAATTTATTTTAAAAAAATTAAAAGAAAGTTTTTTAACAATAAAAAAAACTCCAAAAGCAATGATTACATTTAATAATTGTTTCCAAAATAAACTTTGATTTATACCAAAAAGATTAATTAAACCAAAAATTGATAAAAAAAGTGAGGGTAAAAATAATTCCATCTTTTTATTTTAACATTAGTTTTCTTTTTAAGAAATCCTGACTGTTTTTGAATTCTGTTGGAATCTCAAATTCAAGATATTCATTTGGTTTTAACCTCATCTCTTTTCTTTTTGCTTGAACTTGTCTTATAAAATCTCTTAATTTACCTTCATACTCCAATTCTTCTTGAGATACTTGTTTTTCTTTTTCCGGATAAACTAATTTTCCATTTATATAAAGATTTTTTATATTCAATTCATCCAATACCACTTTCCAAATTTTATCTGAAATATCATTGATATTTTCTAAATATTCAATATCTAGTTTTGAAAGTGGCATTCTTACTTTAATCTTCATCTCTTTTCTTTTTGCATGACCCGCTTCAACAACTTTTCTTGCTTTAGCCATTGCTTCTTCTAACTTATTATTTTTAATTTTTTTCATTAACTCTTCATCAGGCCAAAACTCTAGATGAACCGACTCATTTCCAGTTAAATTAGTATAAATTTCCTCAGAAATAAAAGGTAAAAATGGAGATAAAATAATTGATAGATTAACTAAAACAAAATACATTGTCTCATAAAATGATTGCTTATCATCCTTATCATCAGAATTAACCCAAACTCTGTCTCGACTACGTCTCACATACCAAGTTGATAAATCTAAAACAAATTTTTCAATCTCAAAAGCAGCATCTTTAACATTAAACTCTTTTAAATATTTTTCAACATTTAAAGCCATTGTTGCCAAACGACTTAAAATCCATTGATCTAAAATGTTTATATCATTAAGCGAAGATATCAAATTTTTTTGCAACTTTGGACTTCGCGATTGAGAGGCGTTTTCAACGGCTGAGTCAAGAAAATCTTGATATCTAAAGTCAAAATTATCTAAATTCGCATATTCTATAAAAAATTTATAAACATTCCATAAAATCAAATAAAACTGACGCCTAACTTCATCAGCTTTTTTATAACCGAAAAGCATATTATCAGCAGGATTTTGACGAGCAAACATCCATCTCATCACATCAACCCCAATTTTATCAGCACCTTCATTAAATTCTATAGCATTACCCCAGCTTTTATGCATTGGTCTACCATCCTCACCAAGCAAAGTACCATAACCTAAAACTCGCTTAAATGGTGGTTCATTTTCCATAACTGTTGACATGGCAATCAAAGCATAAAACCAGTTTTTAAACTGACCAGGAAAACTTTCAGTAATAAAATCAGCTGGAAACCATTTTCGCCATTCTTCTTTATTGATTTTATAAAGCGGTTCACCTTGATTATTTTCTTTAATAGTTGAATAAGCAACAATTCCTGCATCAAGCCATGGATTACCAACATCATCAACTCGAGAAACAATTTCACCACAATTTGAACATTTAATTTTTACTTTATCAATATAAGGCTTATGAGGAGATTTACCTTCAAATTCTTCCCAACCTTCAACTGCCCTTTCTTTTAACTCTTCTTTGCTACCAATCACCTCAAAATGACCGCATTTTTTACACTCATAAATAGGCAAAGATAATCCCCAAAAACGATTTTTCTTTGAAATAAGCCAATCATGCATATTTTTAAGCCAGTCAAGTTCTCGATCAAGACCAAATTCAGGCATCCACTTTATCTTTTTTGCCACCTCAATCATCCTCTCCCTCAATGTTTTATTTTCTAATTTTTGACTTTTGTCCGCCAGCTGACGGATTGATATTTGATATTTTGACGGTCTATCCATCGCAATATACCATTCATCAGCCACTTTCCAAACTAATTCTGTCTTACAACGCCAACAAGCAGGATAACGATGTTTATAATTGTGAATTTTATAAGCATAACTGTTTTTTTCCATATAGTCTAAGATTAAACGAGGATTTTTTTTAGCATTTTTACCCGAAAACTCACCTAATCCCTCTAAATAATTAGCCTCATCATCAATAACTGGTATCATTGGCAATCCTAGTTTTTTACCAAGCTTATAATCTTCTGTTCCCGCAGAAACTGCTGTATGAACTAATCCTGTACCCTCTTCAAGCGATATTGGCATAATATTTTCATCAGTAGCAATAACAATATGAAATTTACCTTTGTTATTTTCAGCTACTTTTTTCACTACTTCTAAGTTATCAAAAGGTCCTTCATATTCTAAACCAACCAACTCCTCACCTTTAACCGTCTTAACAATTTTAGTAGTATCATCACCTAAAACAGTTTTTACTAACTCTTTTGCTAACCAATATCGTTCACTATTTTTAACTTCAACCAAAGAATAATCATATGTTTTCTCAACAGCAACAGCAATATTAGCAATCAGTGTCCAAGGAGTAGTTGTCCAAACAAGAAGATATTCATTATCTTTTTCTTTAAGTTTTAATTTAAAATATATTGATTCATGAACTACTTCTTTATAATCTTCAGTTAAAATCTCGTGTTGAGATATTGCTGTTTGGCATCTTGGACACCAAGGCACTGATTCTTGACCTTTATAAATCCAGCCGTTTTCATAACACTTTTTTAAAAAAGTCCAGATCATATAGTTATTCTCATCACTCATTGTAAAATAAGAATTCTCCCAATCAGCAAAATAACCCAATCTTTTTGACTGCTCTGTCTGAATTGCAGAAAATCTTTTTACTCTATCTTTGCAAAGCTGAACAAATTTAGCAATTGAGGCAAATTTATCACCTGGGACTAAATTTTCAATGTCTTTTTTTGTCTTTAATCCAAGCTCTTTTTCTACTTCGACTTCAACCCAAAGCCCCTGACAGTCAAAACCATTTTGAAAACGTTGTTTATAACCTAATAAATTATAAAATTTTGGCCAAAGATCTTTGTAAGTTCGACCCCAAGCATGATGAACACCCATTGGATTATTAGCAGTAATCGGTCCATCAAGAAATGAAAAGTATTTTTTTGAATCTTTATTCTTTTTCAAATATTTATCAACAATTCCTTTTTCATACCAATACTTCAACCACTTCTTCTCCATCTCAATAAAATTATGATTGTCAGCAATTGGTTTAAACATATGAAAAAAATTATATTAAAAATAATTTTAAAAAACAATGATAATTAATAATTAATAATGAAAAATGAAAAATGATAAAGACTAATTTGATAAAGACTGTCTTTGCAATTCTGCAAAGACAGTCTTTGATAAGACAAAAAGGACAGAACCTTTTTTCAAAAAGGTTCTGTCCTTAATAATTAGGTCAATTTAA
>CAYOZH010000011.1:0-31767 GCA_964408415.1 uncultured Gammaproteobacteria bacterium
AAACAATTTTTATTATTAATAATTATTGTTTTTTTACCGATTTTATTTTTTAATACTGGAATAAATAAAATATCAAATATTAAATATCAAATATCAAAAATATTTTTTGAAAAATCAAATTTTCAATCTAAAAACAATCTAGAAAAAAAAGAAAACACAAATGTTGTTAATATTACAGATTCGGCTGATATTAGAAAAATTGTTTGGCAAGGAGCAATAAAATTAGGATTACAATACCCTTTTTTCGGTACTGGAGTTGAGACATTTGCTTATAGTTATAATTTTACTCGTCCACTAGTTCATAATTATATTTCTGAATGGGATTTTGTTTATAACAAAGCGCATAATGAGTTTTTAAATTATTTAGCGACAACTGGATTTATAGGATTCGGAGCTTATTTGTTATTAATTTTTATTTTTCAGTTTTCAGTTTTTAATCAATTAATAAAATTTAAATATTTAAACATAAAAAATTCAATAAAAATTAATCATAGTAGTCTTCATAGGCAAATACTGATTTTATGTCTTTTAATCTCATATATTGCAATTATTATTACTAATTTTTTTGGTTTTTCAACAACAACTATTAATTTATATTTTTATCTTATTCCTGGATTAGTTATTAACATAATAAATTTTGAGAAAAAAGAAGAAGATAAAAAACAAAAATTAGAGATCTCAAGGCTAAATTTTGATCAAATATTTTTGATTTTAATATTAATAGGTATTAGTTATTATTTGTTATTTTCAATTTATAAGTATTATCAAGCTGATACTTATTATGCATTAGGTAATGGTTATACAAAATTATTAAATCCTAATTATCAAAAAGCAGCTTTTTATTTTGATAAAGCACTACAGACTCGTTATGAACATGTGTATGAAGATAAATTATCTTTTAGTTTAGCTTATTTAAGCGCTATAGCTGGTCTTCAAAAACAAAATAAAGATGCTCAAGATTTAATAAAGATAAGTAATTTTTATAATAACAGATCATTATTAAATTCCCAAAAAAATATTTTTTATTTAAAGACTAAAGCAAAAAATCAATATTATTTCTTTTTAGCAACAGCTGATATTAATTATTTATATGAAGGAATTAAAGTTTTACAACAAGCAAAAAAAATAGCACCAACTGATCCAAAAATTCCTTATTCGACAGCACTATATTATTTGTTAATTTATGATAATTCAAAAGATAAATTGATTAAAGAGGAAGCTCGTAAAAATGGTTTAAAAGAAATTAATGAATCTTTAAAATTAAAAAAAGACTACTCTGATGCTTTGGAGTTAATGAATAAAATTAAAAGTAATTAAGTAATTGAGTAATTAAGAAATTAAGAGGAAAATAAATTTTGATTTTTGATTTTTGACTTTTGAATTATTTTTTACGGATTAGTATTTGAACTCGATACTCCCCAAATACAACTAACATTATTACCTTCACTGCCTTTACAAACATTATTACAACCAAAGTTTGTAGGGTTACTTACATAAGGTAAAATTTGTTGATTATTTTCAAGACAAGCATAAAGTTTATAATAAGTTCCATCAGATTCATAATGATAACTATTTCCAGATGGATCATTAGGAATTTTATTCATATATATTTTTCCTGTTTCAGTATCAGTTAAAGATTGTCCAAAAGAGATTTCGGTCGGATAGATTCTTTTATCTTCATAATAAAGTTCAAGGGCTCGTTGAATTTGTTCTAAATCACCTTTTCGTCTTGCATCTCTACCTTTTTTTAATGAAGTAAAAAAATTACTTGTTATAAAAGAAGATAAAACTCCAAGAATAATAATTACTATTAAAAGTTCAAGTAAAGTAAAAGCTTTTTTTTTATTCATTAAAGATTACTTTACGCAATAGTAACAATTATCAGCTGGATTACCTGTTGGACATCCATTTGTTGAAAGAGTGCCATCTTGATTATATTTTGTATTAGGATTGCTTGCAAAAGATTTTGAAACTGGTTTATAACAAACAGCAACAACAGGTGGATCATTTGTTCCAGTAACATATATATTTCCTAATTGACCGCCAGCTAATTGAACAAAATCAGTTTTTAACTCACCTGTTTGAATAATATTGGCAATAGCAGTGTTTTCAAGTGATGCGGCTGTGACTGTATTTGGATCATTACAATTTTGAGCATCACTACACCAAGGCATATAATTTTTAATAGCATAATATCTAATAATTGCTCCATGAAGTTCAGAAACAGTATTTCTTGTACCAGTATCAGTTCCTTTTTTTAATTGTTCAAAAGGATCTAATGCAGCTAAAAGACCAACAGCTAAAGCACCAAGAAGAGCAATTACTATTAAAAGTTCAATAAGAGTAAAAGCTTTAGATTTTCTCATATAAATTCATTATTAAATAAATTTTAACAGTTGTCAAGAGTTATTTAAAAGAACTTGTAAGATTATAAATTGGTGTAATTACTGACATTACTAAAAAACCAACTCCTAATCCAAGAATTACTAATATCATTGGTTCAATAAGTGTTGTCATTGATTTAATAGCAATTTCAGATTCAGATTCAAAATATTTTGAAAGTCTCATTAAAGTATCATCAAGATTACCAGTTTGCTCACCCACTACTGTCATTTGCACTAAAATTGGTGGAAAAACTTCTTCTTGTTCAAGAGATACTCCAAGAGATTGACCTTTTTCTACTTTTTGATAAATATTTTTAAATGCTTTCTTGAATATTAAATTATCAGAAGTATCAATAACAATATTTAATGAGTCAAGTATTGAAACACCAGCGCCAATTAATATTGCTAAAGTTCTGGTTGAATTAACAAGTGAAGAAATTTTAATTATATTACCAAAAATTGGTAGTTTTAATAAAAATTGATCAAAATTTTTTTTACCAATCTCAGTTTCTAAATATTTTTTTATAAAATAAAAACTAACAAAGCATAAACTAATCATTAATGGCCAAAATCTTACCATAAAATCAGAGATTGAAATTAAAAGTTGAGTTGTCCAAGGAAGAGTAACATTAAAATCTTTATATAAACCAAGTAATTTTGGTATAACAAAAGTAACCATTATAAACATAACGATTATCATCGCTATTAAAATTACTACTGGATATATTAATGCACCTTTTAATTTACTTTTAAACTCTCTTTCTTTTTCTAAATTGTCAGCTAACTTTAGTAAAATTTCACCAAGCTTTCCTGATGCTTCTCCTGATTTAACTAAAGCAATATAAAGATTAGAAAAATTTTTATTATATTTTTTTAATGCAGAAGAAAAAGAGTTTCCAGCTTTAATTTCATTATCAATATCAATGATTATTTTTTGCATTGCTGGTTTTAATGTTTGTTTTTTTAAAATTTCCAAACTATCAATTATTGTTAAACCAGCATTAAGCATAATAGCAATCTGTCTTGTAAAATCAACAATATCATTAAAATTTAATTTATTATTAAAAAAATTTAAAAAACTACTTTGTTTAATTTTAATCGGTTCTATCGATATGGGAATATAGTTATTTCGTTGCAAATAGTCGACCACAGCATCAATTGAATTAGCTTCAATTTTTTTTTCGAAAATTTGATTATCTTTTACAGCTCGATATTTAAAAAGCATAATTGTAATTATATTAATTTTATTTTTATAAACTTTTCTAGTTCTTTAGGTCTGATAGCAAATGAAAAGGCAGTTTCTTTACTAATAATTCCAGCGGTATATAAATTAAGAAGGCTTTTTTCAAAAAGCAATTGTCCTTCTTTTTCCGAGGTTTCTAAAATATTGTTTATTAAATAAGTTTTTCCTTCTCTAATAATTGAAGCAATAGCAGAATTATTTATTAGTATTTCAACAGCAGGAATTCTTTCAAGACTATTTAATTTTGGTAATAATCTTTGAGTAATAATCATTTTTAAAACAGATGCTAATTGGTTTTTTATTTGATTTTGTTGATGAGGAGGAAAAATATCAATAATTCTATCAATAGATTCTGGAGCCGAATTTGTATGTAAGGTTGAAAAAACTAAATGACCAGTTTCAGCAGCTGTTAAAACAAGAGAAATTGTATCAAAGTCTCGCATTTCACCAACAAGTATCACATCAGGGTCTTCTCTAAGAGCAGATTTTAATGCTACTGTCCAAGAATGTGTATCTTGATGAAGTTCTCGTTGAGAAATAATTGATTTAGAAAATGGATAAACATATTCAATCGGATCTTCTATAGTGATAATGTGTTTTGCATATTTTTTGTTAATTTCATTAATAATTGAAGCTAAAGTAGTTGATTTACCTTCGCCAGTTGGGCCAGTTACTAATACTAATCCTTGTCTTAAGTCTATTGTTTGTCTGATTATTGCTGGTAGATTAAGTTGTTCAGGAGTTTTTATTGTTGAAGGAATTAATCTAAAACTAGCACATAATGAATTTTGAGAAAAATATATATTAGTGCGAAAACGAAAATTATTATAACTAATTGCCAAATCTAATTCTCTATTTGAAAAAAGAAGTTCTTTTTGTTCATCTTTTAAGAATTCTAAGATTATTTTTTCTGAAATTTCTGGAGTAATTTTTTCTAATGTTGTTAGTTGGTAAAGTTCTCCTCCAACTCTTATGGTTGGATAATAATTTGGAATAATATGAATATCTGATCCTTGTTTATCAATTAGTATTTGTAATAATTTTTGATAATCCATATATTTATTTTAAAAATTTTTAAACTTCAGCAACCCTTAAAACTTCCTCAATTGTAGTTATTCCATCTAAAGCTTTTAAATATCCATCTTGTTTCATAATTATTAATCCTTCTTTTTTAGCTTGATCTTCAATTGCTTTTGCTGATTCTTGTTGTAAAATCATACGGTTAATTGTTTGACTGATTCTTAAAACTTCAAAAATAGCAATTCTGCCAAGATAACCAGTATGATTACATTCCTGGCAACCCTCACCCTTATAAAGAGTAATTGGTTCAGTTTGATATTTTTTTGGTAAAAGATCACCTAATACAGATTTTATATTACCCTCTATTTGTTTAACTGGTTGATAAGGAGTTTTGCAATACGGACAAATTCTTCGACAAATTCGTTGAGCAATTACAGCTGTTAAAACAGAAGCGACTAAAAATGGTTCAGCCCCCAAATCAATTAATCTTGGTATTGCAGTTGCTGAGTCATTTGTGTGTAAAGTAGAAAAGACTAAGTGTCCAGTTAAAGCAGCTTGAATGGCTAGTTGAGTTGTTTCTTTATCACGAATCTCTCCAACTAAGATAATATTTGGATCTTGTCTTAAAAAACTACGAAGACCGGTGGCAAAAGTTAATCCAGCTTGAGGATTAATTTGTACCTGATTAATACCAGGAATTTGATACTCAACCGGATCCTCTAAAGTCATAATATTAACACTTGGTTTGTTTAATCGACTTAAGATTGAGTAAAGAGTAGTTGTTTTACCAGATCCTGTTGGACCAGTAATAAGGATAATACCATATGGTTTTAAGATCGCTTCTTCAACATCTTTTAACTGTGGTCCGCGAAGACCCAAATCATGTAAATCAGGTATACCGCCAGTTTTTTTTAGTAATCGCATAACAATTTTTTCTCCATTAACTGTTGGTAAAGTAGAAACACGAAGATCAACTTCTTCATTTTCAACTTTAAAATTAAATCTTCCATCTTGAGGAATTCGTTTTTCATCAATTTTCATTTCCGATAAAATTTTTATTCGGGAAACAAGTGCTTCATGAATTGATTTTGGTAAAGATAATTTTTCTTGTAAAATACCATCAATTCGGTAACGGACTTTTGTTCGATTTTCTTCAGGTTCAATGTGAATATCTGACGCTCGACTTTTTATTGCAAATTCAACAATTGTTGAGACAATTTTAGCAATTGGTGCTTCGTTTATAGATACTTGATAAGTATTATTGTTTGTTATGGTATTTTTAGGTATGTATTCTTTTAATGCTTGTTTAACTTCAGGGGATAGTCCTTGACTGTAAGCAATATTAATATATTTTTTAATTTCTTCTTCAAGCGCTAAAGCTAAAACAATTTTTTTATTGGTTTTTTTTTCTAAAAAATCAATCATTGTTATATTTTCTGGATTATTGGAAGCAATATATAAAGTTGAAGTTGATTGATTATATTTATAAGGTAAAATATTGTACTTTCTCGCAATTGATTCTGAAATAAAACCAATTGCTTGAGAATCAATTGGCAATGAACTTAAGTTAACATAAGGAATATTTTTAACTTCAGCAATTGCTTTTATTATTTCTTGTTTTTCAATATTTGATTTTTCAAAAAGTAATGTTTCTATATCAATATTTTTTTGAAGAGCAATAACTTCAAGATGATCAGCTTCATTTTGAGTTATTTGATGATTTTCAACTAGTTTTTGTAATAATTGTTTTCCAAATTTGTTCATAAATTTAATATACATTAATTTTTTGATAAAATGCAATATGTATGATGCCTTTAATTTTTGTTAGTGATGAAAAAAATGAGGTTTTGGAATATTTAAAAAAATATATTAAGTCTGATTATTTATTATTTGAGGTTGTTCCTCAAAAAGAAAAATATTCAATTGATGATATTCGAGATATTAAAAAAGAAATAATTACTTATTTTGATAAATTAAGAATTTATATTTTTGAAAATTTTCATAACTCTTCTCTTGAAGCTCAGAATAGTTTTTTAAAAATTTTAGAAGAGACGCCTTCTAATGTTTTGTTTGTTTTAATTGTTGATAATCAATATAAATTATTACCAACAATTTTGTCTCGTGGAAGAATTATTAATTTGAATAAAAAAGAATTATTGCTTTCAAAAGACAAAGAATTAATTTTAAATAATTTTTTAAAAGCTAAAAGTTTAGATTTAAAAAGCGTTGAAAATATTACTATTGATGATTTAATTTTGTTTTTTAAAAAAAAGTTATTAGAAGATAAAAATTACTCAAAAATTTTAAATGAAGCTTTAGAAATTAGATCTCTTATTGATAGAAACAATCTTAATTCTCGTTTGACATTAGATTATTTATTGATAAAAACTTATAAAAGTAATAAGCCTTGACTTTATTTTTAGGAATGATTACCATTAAATTTATGATTAAGCGTTGTTTTACTCTGATTGAGCTTTTAGTAGTAATTGCTATTATTGGTATGCTTTCTGCTTTACTTTTACCAAATTTTATGGGAGCAAGGGAAAGAGCTCGTGATTCACAAAGAAAGTCAGATTTAAAACAAATTCAAAAAGCTTTTGAAATGTATAAACAGGATCAGTCTCCTCCATCATACCCTTCTTCTTTACCTTCACCTGGCTCTGTTTTTAGTTATAATGGTAATGTTTATATGAACAAATTTCCCACTGATCCCAGTCCAGGAAAACAATATTATTATATTGTAGATAATGATAATCTAACTTATACTTTATGTGCTTGTTTAGAAAATATCGCTGATCCTGATGGAGTTTCTTGTATTAGTCCTTGTTCTTGTTCTGTTAATCAAAAATGTTATATTGTTAATCAGCCATAATTAAAATTTATTTATTTAAAAAAATGAAAAAAAAATTTTTTTCAAAATCTTTTACTTTACTTGAGATGTTAGTGGTTATAGGTATTATTGCTGTTATTGTTTCTTTTGGTTTTGCTTCATATTCTACTGCTCAAAAAAAATCACGCGACGCTAAAAGAAAACAAGACTTAAAAGCAATTCAAAACGCTTTTGAGCAGTATTATTCAATCTGTAATTATAAATATCCAACATCATTACCTGCTGCCGGAAACAAATTAACAGCAACAACAACTAATTGTCCATCATTATCCTCGAATGTTGATTTAATTACTATGCCAGCTGATCCTTTAGGTGGTGATTATCAGTGTGTTGGCACTTGTGATTCTTATGGATATACAATTTGTCCAAAAAATTTAGGGGGTGGAAAATATTTAGAAACTGAGGATTGTAATTCAACCAATATGAGTTGTTGTATTAAAAATTTACAATGAAAAAAAATTTTACTTTAATTGAAATTTTGGTGGTTGCTACTGTTATTGCTTTGCTTTCATCAATTATTACCTTTTCTTATAGTCAATTAACAAAAGAATCTAGAAATAATCGCAGAAAAACTGATTTAGAACAATTAAGATCAGCTTTAGAAATGTATAGAAGTAATAATGATATTTATCCAAATAATTTATCTAATTTAACTAGTCCAACAATCTATATTCAATCAATACCCACTGATCCTAAAGTACCAACATATGTTTATAATTACACAAAAATTTCAGATATTGATTATATTTTGGGAACATATCTTGAGGGTGTTAACTCATCTTGTACAACAACAATTTCTTGCGGAAGTGTTAATTGTAATTACTGCCTTGGTCCATATGGAAGAAAATAATCAAAAAAAATCTTTTACTGTGATAGAAATTCTTGTGATTTTAGTTATTATTTCATCATTATTTTTAGGAGGAATTGTTAATTATCAAAATTTTAATCAGCAGCAAAAACTAAAAAATGAAGCAAAAAAATTTGCTGAAGTTTTTGATTTAACAAAAAAAAGAGCTATTAGTTCTCAATTATATAATCAGTCTTGTACTAATTTTAATGGTTATAGAATTTTTATTAATTTATCAGGTAATCAATATCAAGTACAGTTTGGTTGTAATAATTCGTATTTAAACATTCAAACTTATGATTTACCAACAAACATTGTTTTTGTAATTGGGAATAACTCTTTTTTTAATTTTCCACCAATGGGAGTCAATATTAATATCAATGTAAATAATTTGAGAATAAAAAATCTTCTTATAAATCAATGTTTAAATATTTCAATAAGCAATAATGGTATTATTGAAATGGATAATCAATTAATTTCTTGTTAAATGAAAAAAAATTCTTTTACATTAATTGAAATATTAGTTTTTACAACAATTATTTCTATTTTTTTTATTGCAGCAATGTCTGTAACCGTATTTTTTTTAAAAAATATCAAAACTCAACAATATAAAATTATTGCTACTCATTTACTTGAAGAAGCAGTTGAGTGGTTAAAATATGAAAAAGAATCTGATTGGAATATTATTGCATCAAAAGATATTAACAATGGCTCAGGTACAACTTATTGTTTAAATAATTTATCTTGGAATCAACAAGGAATTTGTAATCAGAGTTTTGGTTCACCATCATTATTTAAAAGAGAATTAATAATAAAACAATTAAATAATCCTGTAACAAAAATAGAGTTGACAATTACTGTTAGTTGGAATGATGTTGGAGGTGTTAATAAGATAACATCAAAACAAATTTTATCTATTATTGAATAATATGAAAAAATTTTTTACTTTAATTGAGGTTATTGTTGTTTTGGGAGTATTAGGATTTATTATTCCAACAATTTTTATTATTGTTTTTACAATTTCACGAGAACAGTTAAAGGTTAAAGCAATTACAGAAGTTAAAAGACAAGGTGATTTTATTATTAATAACATATCAAATTTAATAAAAAATAATGCGATTTCAATTCATAGTTCAGTTCCCCCTAATTTATCAAATATAGTTTGTTTTGATTCAGATTTTAATAATAATTCAGAACTTGTTTTTGAAGATTTAAATACTCAGTGGTTTAAAATTTATCTTAATAACGATAAAATTTCTTCATCTTCTGCTTTATCAATAATTAATTTAAATTCTAATTCAACAAAAATTTATAATTTTTCAATAGGTTGTCAAAGTGGTAATTTTTATTCAGCACCAATTGTTAATTTGTCTTTTGATATTTGTTATAAAGGTAATAAAACTGATTGTATAACTGATTCTATTGAATCAACAGCTACTCTTCATTATCAAACAAAAATAAAATTAAGAAATTATTAATTGATTATTGATATTTAAAAATAGATTATTTATATTAAAAATATGGCGAGTAATTTTTTTTCCATAGAGTTTGATGAGAGATATATAAAAATTATTGATCTTCAAAGAGTAGGTGATTTATACAAAGTTAATTATATTGGTAAGATTGAAATATTAAAGGATTTTTACTCTTCTGATTTAGAAAAGATAGTTGATGAACAAGCAAATCTTTTAAAAAAATTTGTTGAAAATCTTAATATTAATAAAAAAAACGTTGTTGTTTCAATACCAAATTATTATACATATCATCAAATTTTTGAAATGCCGATATTAAAAGAAAAAGAATTAATTTCTGCTATTAAATATCAAGCTGATCAATTTATTCCAATGCCAATTGAAGAAACTAATATTGATTTAGAGATTATAAAAGAGAATCAAATTAATAAAAAACTTTTAATAATGGTTGTCGCTGCGTCAAAGAAATTAATTGCAAAAGTTCAATCAACACTTGAATTATCAGGATTAATTCCAGAATCAATTGAAACTCAATTGACTTCATCATCAAGATTGGTTTCTGAGTTTTTAGATAAAAAAATAAATGAAAACGAGATTGTTTTAATAAATTTTGATTATTACTCTTCAACCTTGTTATCTTTTAAAAACAAACCTTTTATATTATCAAAAAATCATAACATATCTTTAGGATACCAACTTTTTTTAAAAGAGATATCTATTAATACTGGTTTTGATGAAAAAAAAGTTGAAGAATTGTTAAAAAACTATCAACCTAATCAATCGATTAGTTTTCCTCTTGAAAACATTATAAAACCATTAGTGAATGAATTAATCTCTGAAATTAATAAATTTATTATGAACGATTCTCCAAAAACAATTTATTTTACCAATGAAATCGTTAGTTTTCCTTATTTAATAAATTTAATTTCTCAAAAATTACCCAATATAGTTTTTAAAATTTTGTCTCCAGAGTCTATTATTGAAAAAAATCAATTGGTTAATACAATTTCTTTTGAGTTACCACTTTATTTTTCTATTATTGGAACTGATTTAAGATGAGAAAAAAAAGAATAAATCTAATAATCAATAGAGAGGATTATAGAAAATACGAGGAGATTTTTTATTATCTCCAAAATGGAGTTTATCTCATTTTATTTATTTTGTTTATAATTCTAATTTACTTTTTAATAACTATTAATAATTTAAATAAAAAAATAGATTATTTAAATTTAGAGAAAACAAGTATTCTAAAAATAATTTCTGCTAATACAGATAAATATGCAAAGTTAAACTATTTAAGAAAAAAATATTCTGATTTGATAAGTTTTTTAAAAGAAGATGCAAGCTCTTCTCAATATTATTCACTTCTTAACAATTCATTGCAAGATAGTTCTCAATCTGCGAAAATAAAAACATTTATTGTTGATAAGAATCGAAATTTTGAATTTACAGTTGTTTTTTCAGATTTTTCTAGTATGCGTAATTTTTTTCAATTTTTAGAAACCGAAAAATTTTTAAAAAATTTTGAAAAAATATTTTTAAAGAATTTTTATATTATTGGGGCGACGATTGATAAGGGTGAAAACTATGAACTTTCTTTTTACGGAGTTTTTATGCCATATGAAAAATTAATAAATAATTATTATGAAAATAAAGATTAAACCATTTTTATATAGTCTTATTCGTCAAAATTTTATTTTTATTATTTCTTTTATTTTTTTATTCACATTAACAATAATTGTTCTTTTTATAGGAATTTTGAAATTATCTCAAGCAAATTCAACTATTTCTAAGTTATCATTAGAGATAAATCAACTTAAAAAGCAAGCAGAGCCATATACTTATGATGATCAAACAAAATCAGTTATTGAAAATGATTTGAAACTTTTAAATACTCTTATTCCTAATGTTGAAGATTATTTTTCAATAATTTATTCCTTAGAAAGATTATCTGATAAAACAGGATTTTTAATTGTTGGTTATAATGTTGATTTAAAAACATCAACAAAGAATAAAATAAAGTTATCAGTTAGCGGTGTTGGTGATAGTAATGCCTTTTTAAACTTTTTGAAAAACTATAATTTTGATGGCGGTCGATTAATCACATCAGATAAGATAGAATATGATAGTGACAAAAGTGATATTACTAAACTAAATTTAACATTTTATACAAGCAATCTAAATAAATCATTTAGTTTAAATGATCAAAACGAACAAATTATTAATATTGATAAATTATTAACAGAAATTGAAAAGATCAAAGAAAAAATTTCTTTTGATTTTATATCTCAAGATGTTGAAGAGAATAATTTTGATTATCCAAAAAAATCTAATCCATTTCAATAATTATTTGTTATAATTTAAATATATGACACCATTACCAAAAAGAAAATTTTCCACTCAAAGAACCGGAAAAAGGGAAAAAACTAAAGCTAAAGCACTTCCACAATTGGTTGAATGTAAAAATTGTGGAAAAATGAAATTGCCTCATAGGATTTGTAAATATTGTCATAAATAAAATGGATCCGCGGCATAAAAAAAGAATGAAGATTGTTCAACAGCTTTTTAGCGAGGAATTTTTTCCTCAGTCTACTTTATTGACAAAAACTAAAGAAATATTAAAAAATAAAGAAAAATTTATTGATATTATTGAAAAATACGCACCAAAATATCCAGTTGAAAAAATAGCAAAGGTTGATTTAGCGATTTTACAATTAGCATTATATGAACTATTAATTGAAAAAAAGAATCCAAGTAAAGTCATTATCAATGAAGCGGTTGAGTTGGCAAAAGAGTTTGGGGGTGAAAAATCATATGCTTTTATTAATGCGATTTTAGGTAAGGTAGTTTTTGAAATTAAATAAAATATTATGAAAGATTATTCAACTTTAGAAAAAAATATAAATTATAGTTTTAACGATAAAAGACTTCTTGAAAATGCTTTTGTTCATAGATCTTATCTTAATGAACATAAAAATTTTTATTTATCTTCAAATGAACGTCTTGAATTTTTAGGTGATAGTGTTTTGTCTTTAATAACTTCAGTTTATCTTTTTAAACATTATCCATTTTTAAAAGAAGGTGAATATACAGAAATTAAAAGTGTTATTGTAAAAACCGAAAGCTTAGCTGAAGCAGCTAAAGATATTAACCTTGATAAATATTTATTTTTATCTAAAGGTGAAGAAAAAATGAATGGCCGAAAAAACAAAAATATTTTAGCTGATTGTTTTGAGGCGTTAATTGCAGCGATTTTTCTTGATTCAAATTTTGAAAATGCTTATAAATTTGTGGTTAAATTTCTTTTTAAGAAAAAATTAGATAAAATTGTTAAAAACAAAGAATATCAACCTTTTAAAAGTCGCCTACAAGAGTTAATTCAAGCAAAGTATAAAAAATTACCAGAATATAAGGTTCTTGAGGAAAAAGGACCAGAACATAAAAGAGTTTTTAAGATAGGTGTATATTTTAATGATAAAATAATTGGTGAGGGTGTTGGTATGTCAAAAAAAGAGGCTGAGGAAAAAGCAGCTAAAAAAGCCTTTGTAAATTTTAAAAGTTTATGATATATTTATATTATGGCAGTTGCAATTAGACTTTATCGGATCGGAAAAAAAGATCAACCATATTATCGAATTGTCGCTGTTAATAAGCGTTATAAAGCTAATGGTAAATATATTGAGGAAATTGGTCGTTATAATCCTCATAAAGAACCAGCAGAAGTAGTAATTGATGAAAAAAAACTTGAGTATTGGTTAAATTCTGGTGCAATTATTTCTGAAGGTTTAGCAAAGATTTTAAAATATAAAAAAAATTAGATAAAAAATCTTCTAAAAGTTAATCGTTGGTGATTTTTTCTATCTCATAATTTTTAAGTCTTTGTTTTAAATTTTTATAATCATCAATTTTTTTATTTATTATAAAATATTCAACTGCTTTTTTAACTTTTTCAATTAGTTGATAATCATTAAGATTAGCTATTTTTAAGTCAATAATTCCATGTTGTTTAGTACCATATATATCGCCTGGGCCTCTAAGTTTTAGATCTTCTAAAGCTAATTGACTACCATTTTTAATTTTAGCAAAAAGATTAAGTCTATCAATGATATTTTTATTTTCATTTTCACTAAACAAAAAACAATATGATTGTTTGTTATTTCTACCAACTCTTCCTCTTAACTGATGTAGTTGTGCTAAGCCAAATCTTTCCGCAGCTTCAATTAAAATAATCGTTGCCCCTGGAATATCAACTCCTACCTCAACTACTGGTGTTGTTACTAAAATATCAAATTTATGATCTTTAAAATCACTCATAATCTGCTCTTTTTCTTTAGTTTTCATTTTTCCATGAAGAAGACCTAATTTAAACTCAGAAAAAATTTTTTGTAGATTTTCATACTCTTTTTTTGCTGCTTTGACTGATTTCATTGTTTCAGCATTAGATTCTTCGATTAAAGGACAGACAATAAAAACTTGAGCCTTATTTTCTTTTATTTGTTTTTTTATCCATTGATAACAATCATTTCTTTTTGATTTTTTTATAAAGAAAGTTTTTATTTCTAATCTTCCTTTTGGCATTTGGGTAATGGTTGAAAAATCAAGTTCACCATAAAGTGTCAAGGCAACAGTACGAGGAATAGGTGTGGCAGTCATTGTTAAAAGATGAGGATTTAATCCTTTAGCCTTTAACTCTGCTCTTTGTTTGACACCAAATCGATGTTGTTCATCAATTATTACTAAACCAACATTTTGATAATTGTTTTTTTTTGAAATTAAAGCATGAGTGCCAATGATGATATCAGCTATGTTTGGTTTTTGATTTTTATAATTAGTTTCTTTAATATTGCTTGTGATTAAACCAATTTTGACATCAGTATTAGCAAAAAGTTTTGTTAATGTTTGATAATGCTGTTGAGCTAAAATTTCAGTTGGCGCCATAAATAAAATTTGATAATCATTTAAAAAACTAAAATAACAAGCTAAAGCAGCAACGACAGTTTTTCCACTACCAACATCTCCTTGTAAAAGTCTATTCATTGGTGAAGATTTTTTAAGATCATTAAATATTTCTTTCCAAACTTTTTTTTGATCATTGGTTAACTTAAATGGTAAATTATCAATAAAACTTTTAAGCTTGTTATCAATTTCTTTATTAAAAATAAATTTTTTACTAACAACTTCTTTTTTCCAGTTTTCTTTTACAAGCGATGAAGAAAGTTGGATTAAAAACAATTCATCAAAACTTAATCTTTCTTTAGCTTTTAAAAGTTGTGTTTTTGATGATGGAAAATGAATTTGTTTATAAGCATTAATTTCATCGAGTAACTGATTATATTTTATTATCTCTTGAGGTAAGAATTCATCAGGAGGATAATTTAAGGCATAATAAATTTTTTCTCTAATTATTTTTGAAGAAAGACCATTTTTTTCAGGATATATAGGGATAATTCTACCGGTATGAATTTTGCTCTCCCCTATTTCAAACTCTTGTGGTTTTAAACTAAGCTTTCTTCCATAACGTTCAATTTTTCCAGCAACACTGATTGTTTGATCTTTTTTAAATAAATTTAATAAATATGATTGATTATAAAAACTAATTTCAATTTGTCCTGTTTCATCAGCTAATAAAAAAATTTGTAGCGATAATTTTGGTCTTATTATTTGATTTTTTTTATCAATGATTTTTCCGGTAATTGTTACAACTTCTCCTTCTTGTAAAAGACCAATTTTTGAGATTATTGAGTAATCCTCATAACGAAAAGGAAAATAATTTATTAAATCAAAATAATTATTAATACCAAGTTTTTTGAATTTTTTTATAGTGGTAGCACTTGTTTTAGGTAGCTCATCAATGGTTTTTATTCCATCCATAAACTAAATTATACTTTATTTTAAATAGTTTATCTTAAAAATAAGGGTAATATTGAAGAAAAAATAAGAAGAAGTGATGAAATAACAATAATTATTTTTAAAACTGTTTCTTTTTTTATTTTTTTATTAAAAACTCTCATTTCTTTATTATAACAAAGTTTTTTTGAATTTTGCCTGCTCGCCGTTTTAGGCGAGACTTTTAACTTTTAACTTTTGACTTTTGAATTTTTCTTTCTACTTATGTTAAACTAATACTTATGTATATTTCTCGAAGATCAATGTTTCGTAACCGATATCTAAAACAACGAATGTTGACTTATGGATTAATTTTTTTCTTTGGTTTAATTTTAATTGGATTTATTTTTTCTTTTTTAATTTTTGCTTGGTATGCTAAAGATTTACCTTCTCCGGCAAAACTTTCAAAAATTAGCGGTTATTCAACAGTATTTTTAGATCGCAATAATAAAGTTTTGTATGATATGTACAAAGATAAAAATAGAATTCCAGTAAAATTTGAGGAAATTCCTGATTATTTAAAAAAAGCCACTATTGCGATTGAGGACAAAAATTTTTATAAACATCAGGGTGTGTCTCAAACTGGTATTATTCGAGCTTTTATTAATATTATTTTAGGTCGCGGTCTTCAAGGTGGATCAACAATCACTCAACAGTTGATAAAAAACGTTCTTTTAACATCAAGAAGAACAATTTCGCGAAAGATTCAAGAAATTATTTTAGCTTATGAAGTTGAGCGTCGTTACACTAAAGATGAGATATTACAAATGTATTTAAATGAAGCTCCATATGGAGGTACATATTGGGGAGTTGGGTCAGCAGCAAAAGCTTATTTTGGAAAAGAAGTAAAAGATCTAAATCTTTTAGAATCAGCGATTTTAGCTGGTTTTCCTCAGTCGCCAAGTATTTATTCACCTTTTATTGGTAAAAATGATGCTTGGCGTGCTCGAACAAAAGATGTTTTGCGAAGAATGAGAGAGGACGGGTATATTACTAGAGAACAAGAATTAAATACCTTGAATGATTTAGAAAAATATCGATTTTCAGCTCCAAAATTAACAATTAATGCACCACATTTTGTTTTTTATACAAAAGATTTGATTGAAAAAGAATATGGTGAAAAGATTATTGATCAAGGTATAAAAGTAAAAACGACTTTAGATTTAGATGTTCAAAAAACAGCGGAAAAAATTGTAAAAGATGAAATTGAAAATTTAAAAAAATATAATGTTACCAATGCCGCAGTTGTTATCTTAGATTCAAAAACTGGTGAGATTTTGGCAATGGTTGGTTCGTATGATTTTAATGATGAAAAATATGGTAAGTTTAATGCAGCTTTAGGACTGCGACAACCTGGCTCAACTGTTAAACCAATCACCTACGCATTAGCTTTTGAAAAAGGTTATACTCCGGCAACAGTTCTAATGGATGTTAAAACTGAGTTTACCAGTGGTGCATCTTCTGATAAACCGTATGTTCCTGTAAATTATGATGGTAAATATCGTGGTCCAATGCAAATTCGTTTTGCTTTAGGAAATTCAGAAAATATTCCAGCAGTAAAAATGTTGGCAATTGTTGGTGTTAATGATTTTTTGGAAAAAGCTAGTCAAATGGGATTGGTTCAATTTGCGCCAACTCAAGAAAATTTAAATAGATTTGGTTTGTCAGTTACTCTTGGTGGTGGTGAAACAACTTTGTTAGATCTTACTTCTGCCTTTACTGTTTTTGCTGATGAAGGTCAAAAAAAAGATGTTTCCTCGATTTTAGAGATAGATGATTTTTCCGGAAAAACTATTTATAAACAAGTAAAAACTAAGAAAAAACAAGTTTTGTCTCCTGAGGTGGCTTTTTTAATTTCTCATATTTTGTCAGACAATAACGCTAGAATTGAAGTTTTTGGACCAAACTCTTATCTTAATATTCCAGGAAAAACTGTTGCTGTCAAAACGGGAACAACTGATGATAAACGAGATAATTGGGCGGTTGGTTATACAAAATCAATTACTGTTGGTGTTTGGGTTGGTAATAATGACAATAGTAAAATGGATCCACGAATTGCCTCAGGTGCTACTGGTGCCTCACCAATTTTTTATAAGTTAATGCGCGAACTTCTTAAAAAATATGAAGATGGCATTATGGCAAAACCCGATAAAGTTAAAGCTTTGACAATCGATGCTTTTTTGGGTGGTTTACCTAAAGATGGTTATCCAACTCGAAGTGAATATTTTATCGAAGGCACAGAGCCAAAAGATATTTCCCCATTTTATAAAAAAATTAAGATTTCAAAGGCTAATGGTAAATTAGCTAATGATGTTGAGATAAAAAATGGCAATTATGAAGAAAAAGAGTTTATTGTTATTACTGAAAATGATCCATTATCAACTGATGGTCGTAATCGTTGGCAAGAAGCAATTGATGTTTGGGTTAAAGATCAATCTGATCCAAAATATCATCCGCCGACTGAAGTTTCTGATGTATCAGTTGATGATGTTGTTGTTTCAATTAAAAATCCAATGGGTCAAACAACTGTTTCAACAAATAGTTTTAATATTAAAGCAAAAATAATAAGTATTGCCAAAATTAAAAATATAAAAATAAAAATTAACGGAAATGAAATTAAATCACTTGATGGAGATAGAAAAGAAATAAACGAACCAATTAATTTAGCTGATGGTGTTTATGAATTGCAGATTATTGCGACAAATGAAAAAGACAAACAGGGTGAATCAACAATAAAATTTGGAGTAAATAAACCCTGGGACTACTCTCCTAGCCCAACTTTAAACCCAACAGTCTCTCCTACTCCTTAATACTAGAAAAAAAATATTAGAAAAATTTTATTATATTTTTCCCAATTCTTTTTTAGCTTTTTCTTCAGTGATATTTCCAGTGGTAGAAGAATAATAAAAACGTAAAGTTAATTTGTTTTCATATAAAGATATAACTTCAATTTTTTTCAAAAGAGATGATTGAAAAGCTTTGTTTTTGATAGTTTGATAATTATTTTTTTCATTAAGAACAAAAGTTTTATCAAGTTTTATGACGGCATAAGGGTTAATTGGTTGATATTTTGGTAGGATTTTCCAATTATTGATTAAATAATCAATATCAATTTCTACAAAATAAAAATTGTCTTTTTCAATAATTTCAAATTTATTAACATTATTAAGATCAATGTTTAATTCTTTGAAAAGACTCTCAACAATTCCTTTAATATCAAGATAATCAGTATTAACAGCAATTGCTAGCATATATTTTTCATCTGGTAAATCATTTTTTTTCGGTAAATAGACTTTAGCGATTTCAAAAAATTTTAAAATCTCTTTTTTTCCAGTATTTTCTTTCAAATTTTTCCATAATGAAGGCAAAAGGGTTTGTCTCATATACTCTATTTCTTCAGAAATAGTATTTTTTAATCTTAAGTGTTTTTTAGGATCAAGACTCCATTCGTTAAGCAATTTTTCACTAACCATTGAATAATTAATTACCTCATTTATACCTAGATGCTTTAAAAAATATTTGATTTGTCTTATGATTTTAAACAAATTTTTAAAATCTTCTGGTTGATTAACATGTGCTGGAGGAGGTAAATTATTGGGAATTTTATGATATCCATAAACTCTAGCTACCTCTTCAACAATATCTTCAGGAATAGAGATATCATATTTTCTATATGAAGGAACAATGATGTTAATGTTATTTTTGTTTATTTGAACATCAAAACCAAGATTAATTAAAATATTTTTTATTGTGTTATTATCAATATCTAAACCAGTTTTTTGATTAATTAAAGAAATATTAAAATTAATAGTTTTTGGTTGATGTTTGATATTTTGAATATCAATTATTTTTGATCCGATTTTTCCTTGAGTATATTTTTCAAAAAGCTCAACTCCAAAAACTAGTGTTGGTTCGACTCTTTCTTCATCTAATCCTTTTTCAAAATAAGTAGCAGCCACTGTTCTTACTCCGGTTGTCATTGTTGTTTTTCTTATTTTTGTTTTGTTGTATGTTTGAACGAAAAGAAGAACATTTTTAGTTTTTTTATTTATTGCGCTATTTAATCCTCCCATTATTCCGCATAGATCTATCAGTCGACCTTGACAATCTTCAATAACAATATCGCCACCGGGTAATTTTACTTCTTTTTCATCAAGAGTAACGATTGTTTCACCAGGTTTGCTTTCTCTGACAATCATTGTTTTATCTAATATTTGATCAAAATCAAAAGTATGAACAGGTTGGCCTAAAGTTAACATTAAATAATTTGATATATCAACGACATTATTTATAATTTTAATACCAGCTGCAGTCAGTCTTTTTTGGATAAATTCTGGTGAAGGGCCAATTTTTACATTTTCTAAAACAATAGCGCTAAATCGAGAACAAAGATTATCAGATAAAATTTTTACTTTTAGATTGTTTTTTTCCACTTGTTTAGATCTAATTTTTTCAAAAACATATTCTTTTAAAGGATTAAATTTTAATTTAGCTTTTTTTCCATACATAGGTAAAATTGCTGTTGCTTCTTGAGCAATACCAATCACCGAAGCAGTGTCAATTCTGTTGGAGATAATCTCAATATCAAAAATATAATCATCTTCAAATTTTTCTACTCTTTCAATTGAGGGTCCAGATAAAGATAAATATTTCTGAATTTCATAAGGATTAGCGTTAGTTTCTAAATAATCCAAAATCCAGTTGTAGGTAATTTTAATATTCATATAGTTAAAAATTTTCTAAAAATCTTATATCGCCACTGTATAAAATTCTAATATCATCGATTGCCATTTCTTCTCTCATCATCATACAGCGTTCAGGTCCAAAACCAAATGCCCAACCTGAATATTTATTAACATCAATTCCACCAGCTTTTAAAACATTAGGATGAACCATTCCTGCTCCGGCTAATTCAAGCCAACCAGATTTACACACTTTACATTTTTTATTATTGATCTCTCCAGTTCCCCCACAGACACCGCAAGAAACATCAATCTCAAAAGATGGCTCGGTAAATTGAAAATGCGCTGGTCGAAGTCTGATTGTTCTTTTTGGTCCAAAAAATTTTTTAACAAAATAATCAATTGTTCCTTTTAGATGAGTAATATTAATATTTTTATCAATACAAAGACCTTCAAACTGATGAAACATCGGTGTATGAGTTGTGTCCCAATTAGGTCGATAAGTTTTAGCAATGTTGATCATTCTAATTGGTGGTGTTGTTCTTTTCATTTCTCGATTTTGACCAGATGAAGTATGGGGTGATAAGACCATTTTTCCATATTGTTTATTTTCGGGAAAATCAATAAAAAAAGTCTCAAAATCATCACGAGCTGGATGTCCTTTTGGCATATTTAAAGCTTCAAAAGAAAAATATTCCCATTCAACTTCAGGATAAGAAACTCTAATAAATCCAAGAGAAGAAAAAATTTCTGCAATTTCCTCAATAATATAAGTTAAGGGATGAAGACTACCTTTTGGATAAGTTTTTCCCGGTAAAGTTTTATCAAAAAAAGATTTTGTTGAGTTTTTTTTCAATATTTGTTTTTTTTCTTCAATTTTTTCTTCAATTTTTTTCTTTAAGCTATTTACTTTTTGTCCGTATTCACGTTTTTGATCAGGAGGAATATCTTTAATTTTTTTTAGTAAATTGTTTATAACGCCATTTCTTCCTAAAAGTTCAATTTCTATTTTTTTCAGTTCATCAGTTGTTTTTGCTTTGTTAATATTTTCTAAATATGTGTTTTCACTAACATCATTCATGTTAAATATTATTATAACAAATACTTTTGATTCTTTATTTTACTTTTTCAACGATTTTTTTGAAGACATTTGGGTGTTCTAAAGCAATTTTTGAAAGAATTTTTCTATCTATTTCAATTTTTTTATCTTTAAGTGATTTTATAAATTGAGAATATTTAAGCCCAAGTTCTCTAACAGCAGCATTAAGTCTGGTTATCCAAAGGCGTCTAAAATCTCTTTTTTTTCTTTTTCTTCCTGCAAAAGCGTACTCACCTGCATGTAAAGTAGCTTCTTTGGCTTTTTTAAATTGCTTTCTTCGACTCATCCAATAGCCTTTGGCCATTTTCAAAACTTTTTTGTGTCTTTTTCGAGTTTGAACTCCTGGTTTAACTCTAGTCATATTTTATTTTAAACCCAACATTTTTAATAATTTTTGCTTGATAGTTCCTTGAACACTTTTAAGTTTTTTTGCTCTTCTTAACCAGCTTTTACTTTTTTTTGATCTTAAGTGTCTAAATCCTTTGGATCGATGAAGAACTTTACCACTAGCAGTGACTTTAAATCTTTTTGCCGCTGATTTTCTAGTTTTTTGTTTTGTTTTCATAGGTTAAAGTAATATTATAAAAAAGTTATTTCTTTTTTGCAACCACAGTTCTTACTACTCTTCCTTCAAGTTTGGGTGGTTTTGAGATATTTATTTCACCAAGTAATCTTAAAAATTTATTAATTAAATCAAAAGCCATTTGTTTTTTAGCAATTTCTCTTCCCTTTAAAGTTAAATTAATTCTTAATTGATTACCATCAGCTAAAAATTCTTTGCCTTTTTCTACCAATCTTAATAAATCTCCTTCAGCTATAAATAAACCTAAATTAATGTCTTTAGTAATACTTTTTTTTACTCCTTTTTTAGCTTCTTTAGCTTTTTTTTCTTCTTGATACAAAAATTTTTTAAAATCAATTATTTTTGCTACTGGTGGTTGAGCGTGAGGAGCGATTAAAACTAGATCAAGACCTAATTCTTGAGCTTTTTTTAAAGCTTCATTTTTTGACATTACTCCTACTTGCTCACCTTTTTCATTAATTACCCGCAGATTATCTGCGTTAATCCGATAATTGATTTCGTAATATTTTTTTTGTGGTTGTTTATGAGAATGTCTCAATTTGTCTATTTAAATTTAAAATAAACTGATTAATATTAATTTGACCCAGATCTTTTCCTTCTCTTGTTCGAATAGCTACCAATCCATTTTTTTCATACTCTTCTAGACTTAATCCATTTACTTCCTTTTCTCCTATTATAACTAGATAAGGAATTTTTTTCAAGGTAGCAGACCTAATTTTTTTACTTAAAGTTTCATTTTCAAAATTTTTTTCAATACGAAGGTTATTTTTTTGAAAAATTTCTGCCAGTTTATTAGCATGATCAACAAATTTTTCTGACACTGGTAAAATCGCTATTTGAACTGGCGATAACCATAAAGGAAAAGCACCAGCATAATGTTCAATTAAAATAGCGACAAATCGCTCTAAAGATCCAAGTGGTGCTCGATGAATAAGCGCTGGTCTTTGGATCTTGCCATTTTCATCAATATACTCAAGTCCAAATCTCTCTGGCAACATAAAATCAACTTGGATTGTGCCACACTGCCATTGACGACCGATAGCGTCTTTAATGATCACATCAAGTTTTGGTCCATAAAAAGCTGCATCTCCTTCACTTTTGATATAATTTAATCCTTTTTTTTCAATAGCTTTAACAATCTCTTTTTCTGCTTTTATCCAAATTTCATCATTACCAAGATATTTTTCTTTTGGTGATCTTAGGCCCAATCTGAAATAATAATCTTTAAGACCAAAAATATTAAGCAAATAAATCATATAATCAAAAACCCCCAAAAATTCATCAACGACTTGATCTTCACGACAAAATATATGAGAATCATCTTGAGTGATGTGTCTGACTCTTAACATTCCTGAAAGTTCTCCTGCTTTTTCATAGCGATAAACTGTGGCAATTTCAGCAATTCTTAAAGGTAGATCTTTGTAACTTCGAAGTTCTGATTTATAAACCATCATATGAAAAGGACAGTTCATTGGTTTGACTAGATATTCATCTTCATCGATTTTCATTGGCGCATACATTTTATCTCGATAAAGGTCCCAGTGTCCTGATGTTTGCCACAAAGTTTTTTTACCAATATGAGGAGTATAAACATGAAGATACCCACGTTTTGTTTGTTCATTAATTATTAGCTCTTCAATTTTTCGTCGGATTATAGCTCCGTATGGTGACCAAATTAAAAGACCTGAGCCAACATCTTGAGGTAAAATAAAAAGTTTTAACTCTTTACCAATTTTTTTATGATCTCGTTTTTTTGCTTCCTCAAGTTGCCATAGATATTTATCAAGTTCTTCTTTTGTTGGAAACACAGTACCATAAATTCGGGTTAACATCTTATTTTTTTCATTTCCTCGCCAATAAGCTCCAGCAATTGACAAAAGCTTAAAATGTTTGATTTCTTGACTTGGATTTTTAATATGACCACCGCGACAAAGATCAATAAAATTACCACTTTTATAAATAGTGATTTTCTCACCTTTTTTAGTAATTTCCTCTATTAACTCAAGTTTGTATTGATTATTTTTAAAAAGTTTTTTTGCTTCATCTATTGAAATTTCTTTTCCTTCAACACTTGTCCAATTTTTAACAAGTTGTCTCATTTTTTTTTCAATTTTAGGAAGATCTTCTTCAGAGATTTTGTCATTACCAAAATCTATATCATAATAAAAACCATTTTCAATTGGTGGACCCAAAGTGATCCTGGCATAAGGATAAAGTTCTAAAACTGCCGCAGCTAATAAATGAGAAGTAGTGTGCCTTAAATTATCAAGATTATTTTTCATAAATTGTTGTGGTCGCGAGAGGACTTGAACCTCTGACCTTTTCAATGTCAATGAAACGCTCTAGCCAACTGAGCTACGCGACCAATAATAATAATTTTAACACAAAATAAAAATTCTACAACAAAAATAAAAAAATAAAAACAGTCTTTGTTGAGTTTGTTGAGGCTAGAAAATACTGTTTTTCAACACAAAGACCTTCTTTATAAAAAACTTGCATTTCTTATAGTATTATGCTATAATACTAATTAGATCCTAAGGTTTTTCAATTTTTTTGAAAAGCTTTAGGATTTTTTTTATGAAACAAAAAATCCTTAAAACAATAATTACAGGATTATTGTTTTTATTTTTGTTAGCAAAAACTGTTTTTTCCCAAAGTGTAGCTAGTGGTTCATCAGCTCAATTAGTAAACAATCTTAAGATTGAAGAAAATAAAAAAATTGAATATACAATTAAAGAGATTGTTATTAGAAGAATTTTAGAAAAGTATAATTCTCCTTTAGTTGGCGAGGAAAAATCATTTGTCTCAACTTGTTATAAATATAGTTTAGATTGCTATCTTTTACCTTCAATTGCCGGACTTGAATCAACTTTTGGCCGATTTATTTTACCTAACTCTTATAATCCTTTTGGTTGGGGCGGTGGTTATATAATTTTTGATAGTTGGCAAGATGGTATTGAGACAGTAGCATCAGGTCTTAAAAATCATTATATTAATAAAGGCGCTATTGATATCTATCAAATTGGACCAATTTATTCAGAAAGTCCTACTTGGGCAATAAGAGTTAATTGGTTTTTAAATCAATTCAAACAAGAAGAGGAAAAAATCAAGTTGCTTTTTACTGAATTTCCTGTAAAATTATAATTCAAATGTATACTTACAAAATTAAAAAATTACCAAAAAGCACAGTTGAGGTTGAGGTTAAAATCACTGCTGATTATTTAGATAAAAAGAAGAATGAAGCTTTTTCTCGTCTTCAAAAAAATCTTGAAGTTGCTGGTTTTAGAAAGGGTAATGTCCCAACTAATATTGCTAAAAAACATATCTCAAACGAACAGATTGTTCAAGAGATGATTACAAAGGTTTTACCAGAGATATATTCTGAAATCGTCAAAAAAGAAGATCTTAAGCCAATTTATAATCCTAAAATTGACTTTGTTAAAGCAAAAGATGGTGAAGATTGGGAAATAAAAATCACTATTGCTGAAAAACCAGTTGTTGATTTAAAAGATTATAAAAAAATTATTAAGGATGTTAAACAAAAAGAGAAAAAACCAGATATTTGGGTTCCTGGAAAAGATAAAGATAAAAAACCTGAGGAAAAAGATAATACTCAACTTTTAAATAAAATTTTAGAGGCATTATTAAATGAGGTAAAAGTTGAGATATCAGATCTTATTTTAGATGAGGAGTTAAATTATAGATTAACTGGTTTGGTTGATGATATTAGAAGGCTTGGTTTGACAACAGAAAGTTATTTAAAATCTAAAAATATAACCATGGATGAATTAAAAAAATCTTATAGAAAAGAGATTGAAGATACTTATAAACTTGAGTTTATTTTGCAAGAAATTGCTGATAAAGAAAGTATAAAAGTAGATCAAGCAGATTTAGATAAATTATTTGCCAACATTAGTGATGAAAAACAAAAACAACAAGCCAAAGAAAATAGTTATTATTATGCAACAATTCTTCGCAAGCAAAAAACTCTTGATTATTTAATTAGCCTGTAGTATAATAATTTATTATACAAATATGGCTAACTCAACTAATCAAAAAAAATCTGTTCCTACTTATAAAAATCCATTAGAAGCAATTACTGATTTGGGTTCTTCTACTGTTAAAAATACTGCTAAAGCCATTAGTGATATTGGTGGCGGTATGTTTGATCAATTATTAGGCAGATATAATGAAGAAAATGATGATGAAAAATCAAAAGGATTAACTTCAGAACAAATCATCAAAGAAGCAAAAAAGCAGTTAAAAAAAGAAAATCGTGTTTTTAGTTATCAAGAGTATTATGAAACAACTCTTATAAAACGTGAAATTGCTCAGTTAACCGAGATGATAAGAAAAGAGATTGAAGCTATTAAAAAATCAAATGCTTCTTTACTTGCTGAGGTTAAAGATGTTGAAAAATTAGCGATTAATGAATTACCAGAAAAACCAGGTATATATCATGTAAGATTTTTAGAGATTGTTTTAAGTTTATTGAGAACGCTTAGAGCTAAAGTTGGCGAGTCTCATACCTGGCTTCAAGCATTTATTTCTCGCAAGAAAAAACGTGGTTCACTTTTTGCTGTTCGCAGCAAAAAACAAGGTACTGCTTATTCTTTATCTCAAGAACTTCAAAACGCCAGAAGCGTACAATAAATAAAAATTCTAATGAAAATTTTTAATTTTTAATTTTTAATTTTTAATTATTTTAGTGCCTCTGGGAGGAATCGAACCTCCACCAACGGTTCCGAAGACCGCTACTCTATCCATTAAGCTACAGAGGCAATTTTCCCTTTTAAATTAACTTTGATTATATTATACTAAACAAATGATTGGATTTTTAATCTATCTAACAGTATTAATACTCCTTTTATTTTTTCTTATTTTTATCTCTATTTATACTTTATTATTAATTTATTCTTCTTTAAAAGGTTCTCCATATGTAGCAACAAGAAACAAAAGAATAGATGATATTTTAAAAAATGCTAATTTGAAAAAAAATAAAGTTTTTATTGAGTTGGGATCAGGTGATGGAAGAATAGTAAGAACTGCAGTTGAAAAATATGGAGTGATTGGATTAGGGGTTGATATTAATCCTCTACTTGTTTTTTGGTCAAAAATTTTATCAAGAAAATTAAAGGATAAAATAAATTTTAAAACTCAAGATATTTTTCAAACAGATTTAAAAAAAGCTGATTATCTTTATTTATTTTTAATGCCAAAACTAATTGAAAAATTAAAACCAAAAATGGAAAAAGAGTTAAAAAAAGGCGCTCTTGTTATTTCCCATGGTTTTAAAATTATTGGCTGGGAAAAAAAACTTGTTAAAACTTTAAAAGTTGATCCATTTTGGACATACTATTATAAAGTCAAAAGTTAAAAGTCAAAATTCAAAATTCAAAATTCAAAAGTCAAAAGTCCTGCCTAAAACGGCGGGCGGCCCTCCTAAAACGGCGGGTAGGCAAAATTAATATTTAATTTTTTAGCTTTTTTTGTTATTCTTAAATTATGGTAAAAAAGCTAATTTTTTATTTGATTTTATTCATATTTTTAGCGACTATTAATTTATTTTTAAGTATTAAAGCGTTAGCTTATTTTGAAAAACAATCTCTTATTGAAAAAATGATCGCTGATATTGATCAAAAAAAGAATAATTTTTATTCATCATATATTGTCAACTCAAAAAAAACTGTTAAGACTGAAGCAACAATTGCTGATGGTCGAGTGGCTAATTTAAAAGCTTTTTTTAGGAAGTATAATTCTCCTTTATATGATTATGCAGAAAAAATTGTTGAGGTTTCAGATAAATATCAGTTTGATTATCGATTATTACCAGCAATTGCTATGCAAGAATCAAATCTTTGTCGAGTTATTCCAGAAAACTCTTACAATTGTTGGGGTTGGGGAATTTATGGGTCGCTTGTGACACGTTTTAGTTCATATGATGAAGCAATTGAAACTGTAGCTAAAGGATTAAAAACCGAATATATTGATAAAGGATTAGTTACTGCCTCAATGATTATGAAAAAATACACTCCTCCATCTCAAGGAAGTTGGGCTCATGGAGTCAATACTTTTTTAAGAGCATTAGAATAAATTAAATAATCTCTTCTTTTCTTTTCTTAACAAAGTTTATCCATTCTTCAATTACTTCAAAAAGAAGTTTAAAAGGTGCTTCAATTATAAAATCAAAAATAAATATAAAAAAGTTTAGTTTTGCAATCTCTGAACTAAAAAATTTTCCAAGTGACAATATTGGCATAAAGAAAAAATCAATAATTGGCGTAAATATACTTTCTTTTTCCTGAAGGGTAATTTCTTTTGATACTTGACGAATTCTAAAGGAAAAAAAAGTAACTACACTAATAAAAAATATAAAAATTGTTTCAGATATAAGGTTAAAATTTAAATTTATAAGAAATTCATGAATTAATGTCAAAGTGACTAAAAATGTCATACTATAAAAAACAGTAAATCCAAAAATTAAAATTGGTTTTTTTGTTTTTGATTTTTTTGGTATAAAGGCTACTTTTGTTTCAAAAGCTTTATCAGCATCAATAATCTCAATTATTCTTTGATAAATTTTTTTAGTATTTGATTCATCAGGAACACGAAAAAACATTAAAATTAAAATCATTAAGAGTGGTGGAAAAAGAGTATTAATAGCAATTGATTGATAATTTACTTCATCATAAATTGCTTTTGACAAAGGAAACTCGAGAATTATTGCAAAAATCATCTTAGTTAAAAGAATATAAATAAAACTTTTTATACCAAGATTTCTCATTTTTGTACCCATTTGAGCATATTTTTCTCGACAAACTTCATCAACTTTTTCCCAAAGTTTATCTTTATCAGTTAAAATCGTTTCAATATTTTCAAAATTTTTATCAATAAGATCGAATAAAACAATAAAAGGAGGTAGTTGTTTTTTAGTAAATTTTATTAATTTATCAACATATTCATTGTTAATGATATCATCAATTTTTTTAAAGATTTTTATGATTTGATGAGATAATTTTTCTAATTCATCTTGAGAAAATTCAGATAATTTTTTATAAAAAGTAATAAATAAATGATAATGTAAATATGCTTTATCACTTTTACCAAAAACTTTTTCAATTGCGGTTAAAAAATAAGCGTCCTTTTGCTCATTACTTAACTCTTCAATTTTAATTTTTTGTCTTAAAACCTGATAAATAAAAAAAGTTAGATCAGCTTGTTTTTGGGCGGAAGCAGGTTTTAAATATTCTTCAATCTCACAAGTTAAAATATCAAACAAAAAATCATTTAAAAAAGCTTGTGTATTTGAATCTCTTCCTGGAAGAGTTTTTTTTCTTAAAAAAAGAAATCTATCAATTAATTGCTGAATTTTTACTACATCTTCACCCCCAAGACTACCATTGTCAAAATATCTTGCCCAAAGTAGTTCTCGAAGTAAATTTTCTGCCTCTCCTTTACCTTCTGGATTAATAGATAATCTTCGTCTTAAGATTCTTTCGATCGCTGCTCGAAGAACAAGATGATCTTCTCTAAACTCAACAGCATTTCTGACTTTTTCATAAACAAGAGCAAAAAAAGATACAGTTTGAGAAACTGATAAAGCAGAAATATCATCAGGTCGAAGTTTAGGTTTAATACTGTTTAAAGCGCTTAAAAGTGCTTGAGTATATTGAGATAGTTTAATTTTTTTCTGATCAGTCATAAATAAGGATATTATATCAAATTTTTAGTCTATTTTAGCGCCTAAAGAAAGAATTTTTTGTCGAAGTAACTCAGTTTTTTCTTTAGTGATTTGAGGATTATCAGACTCAATATTAAGTCTTAATAAAGGTTCAGTATTTGAAGCTCTGATATTAAATCGCCAATTTGGATAATCAACTGATATACCGTCTAACCAATTAATTTTTCCATCAGAAAAATCTTCAGCAATTTTTTTCATAATATTTTGACTAGTAACTCCTTCATTTAATTTGAAATTAAACTCACCAGATTCATAAGAAGTATAAAGATCTTTTACAATTTCCGACATTGGTTTGTTTGCTTTTGATAAGATTTCAAAAATATAAGCAATGACAGAGATTGAACTTTCAGCAAAACCAGTGTCTCTTAAGAAAAAATGACCAGACGATTCACCAGCAAAAATACCATTAACATCAGTTAGTTTTTTACTAATAAAAGCATGACCAACTTTTGTTAACTCAACTTTACCGCCAAGTTTATTTACTAAATTAATAACATTTCTAATGTAGCGGACATCAACAACTATTGTTTCATTTTTATTTTCTTCTAAAATTTTTTTAGCAATCATGCAAGTAATCATTGTTGCTGGAACAATCTGACCTTTTTCATCAACAAAAAATACCCTATCTCCATCAGCATCAGGAGCAATCCCAAAATCAGCTTTTTCCTCAATTACTTTTTCTTGTAACCATTTTAGATTTTCAAACTTTAAAGGATTACCTTCATGATTTGGAAAAGTTCCGTCTAAATCATCAAACATTTTTATCACTTCAATATCAATATGTTTAAAAAATTCATTTAAGTATAAAATCGCCATACCATTAGCAGTATCAGTAATCACTTTAAATTTTTTTAAAGAATTTTTATCAATTCTTGATAAAGCTTCATTGACTTCATCTTTCAAAACATTATCATTTTTAATAATTTTTCCATCATTTGTATCAAATGAAAATTTTTTATTTAAAGTAATATCTTTAATTTCCTCCATTCCAGAGTCTGCACCAATTTTAATTAGTTTATTATTATCTCTTATGACCATTTTTACACCATTGTATTCTTTTGGATTATGAGAGGCAGTAATCATCATTCCTCCATCATATCCATATTTGAGCGCTCCATAATAAAAAGTTGGTGTTGTTGTTAAGCCAATATCAACTCCAGTAATTCCTTGAGCGATAATCGCTTTTTTTGCTGCTTCAACTAGCGGTGGAGTACTAGTTCTTACATCATAACCAAAGGCAAGAGTTAATTTTTCTTTTTGAAGAGTTTTTTTAATATAAGTAATCACTCCTTTTATCACTTCATAAAAATCTTTTTCATTAAAGTCGTTTCCATAAATACCTCTTATATCATAAGCTTTAAAAATCTTTGGATTCATACATATATCATAAATAATAACACGCTAAAATTTCAAGTGATTTTTTTATATTATAAGGAGTTGAGGAGGTTTTTTGTTGTAAATCAATTTTATAAAGACCATCATAAAAAGATAATAATTTATCTAGCTCCCATTTTTCTGCTTGATATCTTAGTTTTGATAATTTCCATGGAGCAATTTTTTTATCGATTTTTTCAGTTTTTATTAAAATTAATTCTCGTAAGTGTTTTGTTAACATATTAAAAATAAAAAACTCATCTTGGGTTTGAGTTAAAGTATTTAAAATCTGAATAAAATTTTTTAAATTTCCTGGAAAAATTGATTCTTGAAGTTTGAAAATATTTTCATTAAGTTTAAATTCTTTAACAATAACCTTTTTAGAAAATTTTAAATAATAAGAAGAGATTTCTTCTTCATAGTCAAAAAGTTCAATATTTTTATTGTTGATTATTTCTTCAATAATTTTATTTATTTTTAAATTTTGTTTTTTTGAGATTTTTTTTTTTTAATTTTGAGTAAAAAAAACTTTTTTATTGGCAAAAA
>CAYOZH010000012.1:0-26654 GCA_964408415.1 uncultured Gammaproteobacteria bacterium
TAATATAATAAATTAAATTTTTTTATTTAATAAATATTTTTTCTTTTTAAAATCATAAAAATAATCATAATTTACTTCCCAAGCATCACCTTCAGGTATTGGTACTTTTCCAAAACCAAAAGGTACATCAATAACAAATCTTGCTGTGGCACAAATTCCAGAAAGTTTAGGTCGAAGTTCTTGCCAAATCTTAATTGCTCTTTTTATCGGTACTGTAAAATGTTTTGCCCAATAAACCGGATCGTTTTGAAAAACATAATAAGGCCTTATTCCTTCTTCAGTTAGTTTATAGAAAAGATCATATAAAATTTGCCAAGAATCATTTACTCCTTTTAAAAGAACAGTTTGACTCATTACAGTAGCATTACTTATCTTTCTAAAATTATTAATTACTTCAATTACCTCTTTGGTTATTTCTAACGGATGATTAATATGAACCATAAGATAAGGATTTTTGATTTTAGCTAAAAGTTCATAATGCCAATTTTTAATCAAAAAAGGATTAGTGATAGGTGCTCTTGTGCCAATTCTAATAATTTTTAGATCTCCTAATTTTTGTAAATTTACTAAACCATTAATTATTTTTTCTAAATATTCTTTTGAAGAAACTAAAGGGTCACCACCTGACAATATTATTTCATTTAATTCTTTTCTATTTTTTATATATTGAAAAACTTTATTAATATCATCATCTGTCAAAAATGGTCTTTTAGCAATTGCAGCTTTATGATCTAAAGATTTAGTAGCCGGTAAACCAACTTCTCTTCCTCTAGTGCAAAAACGACAATAAGTAGCACAAAATCTAGTAATTGTCCATAAAGCTCGACCATAATAAATAATCTTATTATTTTTAATTTTACCTTTATATTTATAAATTAAACCTGGAACCACCTCAAATTCATCTTCCATTAAAGGATCTTTACTTTGTTTATAAAATCTATTTTCTAAATCTGGTCTAGAAATAAATTGTTTGCCAATAGGCCCATTAATACCTCCTGTCTCATCTATTAATTTCTTAATATAAGGAGAAATAAGTTCTGGTAAGGCACCATGTGGTAATGACATATTTTTTTAAAAAATTATAAACTTTTAAATATATTTTATAACTATTTTTAAAAGTTTATTAAAATAAATATAAAAATCATCTTTTCTCAACAACCTAACTCTTTTTTCTTTTTTTGAAAAATTAATAAGAAGTATTTTTTTGTTTTATGAAAAAAAGTTATTGATGATTTTTTAATATTTCCAACCAAATTTGAGCTTGAAAAACATCAAAAACTTCTTTAATTTTTCCAACTCTGTAATCAAATTGATTAATTCTTTTTTCCAAAGATCTTTTCATTTCTCCATCTTGCCTACCATTTTTTATATCATCTGCTGTTTCATAAAGATTTGCTAAAACATCAGCTGCTTTAATTAAGTTTACATAATAGAACATTGATTTTTTAATACTTTTTAATTATAATATTAAAAACAAAAAATATTCATTATTAATAGATTTAAACTTAATTAAAAGCTTTTAAAATTCAAAAAACATCTTTACTTAAAGATTCTTTACTTAAAGATATAAAAATAAAAATGAAAGATAAAAAAAATCAATTTATAAACAAATTTCAATATCTTCTTGAAAATAATAATATAAATTTATACCCAGATGATAAATTAAAAAAAATAGGTTTTTATTTAAATAAAAAATATCTAAAAAACATATTTTTTTCATCTTTAATTACTGCATCAAATAAACATCTTATTTCAAGAATAGAAGCTAATGAAAAAAAAGTAAATAAAAATAACCAAGTTATAAACTACATCATTGATATAACAACAGAAGCCTTATTTGACTCCAACTTTCGAAAACAAATTCATTATGGCCCAACAAAAAATGAAGTGGCAATAAAAGTAAAAAATGCATATAACCAAAATGAACCTATTATATTGGTAGGATTGATGTTTACCAGAAAAAATATTTGTCCCTTAAAAACAGGTTTAGGAGATGAATCAGATATCGACTTTGCTGAAATTGCATCTCTTATTCATCTAAACAATTTTGCTCGGCTTATATCTTATTTTTATCCAAAAGGATGTAGATTTATTATTTTATCTGAAGGAACACGATTTCTCAAAGCCTTTGATCTTTGTTATCCTTTGGTAAAATTGTATCAAAAAAAACTTAAAAACATTGTAAAAAAGTTTAATCTTAATCATATTGAAATTTACGATTATGAAGACTTTCTAAGTACTCATCTAGATACTAAAATAAAAGAACAAAGAATTGAAAATTATAAAAAAGCCAAAAAAATTTATGAAGAACGAATGATACCTATTTTTAATCCCTATAATTTTGAAAAAACAATTAAATTTGCAATTAAAGCTGATCCTATAAAAGATCCTAAAAATCCAAAAAATAATTTTGTTCCATTATGGGAATCAATCAAAAATTCACTACCATATCCTGAAATTTCTATTATTGCTCAAGAAAAAGGTATTTCATATACAAATCTATACAGAAATGTGATGCAAAATTTATTTAATATAAGAAAAGATCCAGTTTTAGAAAAATTAAGAATATATGTTCTTAAAAGATCTTGGGAAAAAGCTATTGAACACAATGCTCAAGTTTTAGGTGATACTCTAACAAAGTTAGATCCAGCAAAACTATTAAGTACAAATGCATTTAGAACTTCAATCAATCCAAAACCAGGTAGTCATCTTGGAATTTTATGTACAAAAGAAACCACTTCTCGAGTGCAACCATGGCATGGAAAAGCTTATGTTAAAGCCGATGGAATAGGTAGAATATCGACTACAATTTTAACTAGACTTGAAATAGAAGGAGTCTATAATGGTCTACCTGTTTTTGCAGAAGATTATGACAAAACACCTTTTTTATATGCGGATGAAAAAATATATAGTAAACTACTAAATCAATCAGAAATTGAATTCAATATGGCAACAAGATAAAAATAAATTTCTTTAAAATTATAAAAACCAAATTTCTAAAAAAAAATTAATAAAATTTTTTCAAAACCATCAATATTTTTTTCTTTATTTTCTCATCCACCTCTACTCCAATTACTCCATATTGAAAATGTCCATAAAAAATAATTGATTTTAATGGTGAAAATAAAACTGTTGGTAAAGTTAATAGATCTTCTTCTCCTTTAACAAAAATTTTCCATTTTTCATTTTTTGTTAAAATTTTTTGAATAGTTTTTTTTATTGTCATAAAAGTATTTTTTGTTAATTTTACTTTTTTATTTTCAATTTCAAGTGTAAAATAATCTTTTTTTAAAAATAATTGGTGACCTCTATGCAAATGATCGAAACTTCCTCCTAAAACAATATATTTAAATTTTGTATATTTCATTGATTTAAATACTAAAAAATTTGTTAAAATAATCAAATGATAAAAAATTTTTCTGCGATTTTAAAAAAGAAAATCTTTTTAACAAAAAAAGTTTTACTTTTAAATTTTCAAACAATTGATTTTAATTTAGACTATCAACCAGGCCAATATTTGATTGCTAAAATTCCTTTTAAAAATGAAAAAATTAACCGACTATATTCAATTGCCTCTTATAGAAAAAATCAAAATAATTTTGATTTATTAATTGAAATTATTGATCAAGGAATTGGTTCAAACTATTTTAAAAATCTAAAAGTTGAAGATAAGGTTGAATTTTTAGGTCCAGCAGGAATTTTCACTTTAAAAAATAATCAAAATCCTAAAATATTCTTAGCCACAGGTACAGGACTAGCCCCTATTAAAGCAATGATTGAAAAATTAACGCTCGATAATTTTAAAAATCAATTAATTCTTTTTTGGGGATTAAAAACAAAAGATTCTGTTTATTTTTTAGATGAGTTTAAAAAAATCAAACTTGAAAATAAAAATTTTAATTTTAAAATTTGTTTATCACAAGAAAAAGAAATAAATCTTGATAAAAATTATTTTCATCTTGGAAGAGTAAATGATGGACTAATTAATTATTTTAAAGATAAACATCAATTTAATAATTTTGAGTATTATATTTGCGGCTCAAGAGATATCACTGAAAGCCTAAAAAATTTTTTAATTAATTTAAATATTAAAAAAGACCAAATTTTCTTTGAAAAATTTTAAATAAAATTTTATTGAAACAAAATTTCTATTAATATAAATAAAAAAGCAATTAAAAGAAGAATTTTCCCTTCTTTTTTTGAGATCTCTTTTTTTGATTGGGAAAAAATATAAAAAACTCCAAGTCCAAAAAGATTAATCAAAAGAGTTTTCAACGAATAATTTTCAACATGAATTCTCGCTCCATTTAAAAGCGCCAATATACCAAAAATCAAAGTATTGGCAGCAGCTGACCCAAGATAATCACCTAAAGCCACCTCTTTTTTACCCATAAAAATCGATCTAATCGCTAAACTTAACTCTGGTAAATTTGTCCCAAAAGCTAAAATCACAACGCTAACAACAAAAACTGGAAATTTTAAAATTTTTGAATACTCACTTGTTTGATTAACAATAAAATTACTAGCAATAAAAATTATTCCTAAATGAACTAAAAGTTCAATAATAATCTCTAAAAAATGAGAAACTTTTTTAACACTTAGATCACGAAAAGACAGATGAAGACTTTTTTTCTTTTCAATAAAATAAAACAAAATCCCATAAATTAAAATCAAAAATACTCCCTCAGTTCTGGTCAACACATTATCAGCGATCAAAAAAATTGGCGCTAACACTACTAAAAGAGCAAAAATCATATCTTTATAATTTAACTCATGCACCATCTTTACTCCTCCACCAAAAACAGCCAAAATTGGAATCACTAAAGTAAAAAGATAAAAAGAAGCGCCAATTAAATTACCAACAAAAATGTCTGGAGTTTGTTTTAGTAAAGAATTGACGCCAACTGAAAACTCTGGAATTGAAGTTAAAATACCTAAAAGAAAAAAAGATAAAGCAAATGATGAAAAACCAATCTTTTTTGCAATTTTTTCAACAATATCAACAATTTTTCCTGAACTGTGCCATAAAATAAAAAAACAAATAATATAAACAACCGATTTTATAAATAACCAAATTATTTCCATAATTTTAAATATACCATAAAAAAACCACTCTCTTTTTTAAAACTAAAGAGAGTGGTTTTCGTTAATTTTATTTTTATGCTTTTTGAGGTTGATTTTGGTCTTGATTATAATTTGATCTTCGATTAAATCTTCTACCACCTCGAAAACGCTCTTCGCGTGGTCTTGGTGGTCTGGCTTCAGAAACAACCATTTTACGACCGCGAAAATCTTGACCATTCATTGTCTCAATTGCTTTTTTTGCTTCCTCTTCTGACCCCATTTCAACAAAACCAAAACCTTTTGAACGACCAGTATCACGATATCTTATCACCATTGCTGAGACAACATTGCCTGCTTGCATAAATTGATTTTTTAAATCTTCATCAGTCACCTCATATAAAAGATTACCAACGTAAAGTTTTGTGCTCATTCTCTATCACCCCCTTTTAATAAATGTAGTAAATAATAATTGCAAGAAAAAAATAAAAAAGAAGCCGAAAATAAAAGAAAAAGATTACTCACGAAAATTTAGCGATACCCTTTTTTTATAGATACCGAAAACTAAAATAACAATAGATAAAATTATACATTAATATTTTTTAAAATACAAATACCTTTTATTTTTTTAAATTTGTTATAAAATAATATCTTAAATACAATCCTTTTAAAAATAAAAATATGAAATTATTATCTTTTAATAAAGCAATAAAAATTCTTCTCATGACTAATAGTTTAGTATTAATCTCAGGCGCTATGATTGCACCAATTTATTCAATTTTTGTTAACAAGATTGGTGGTGATTTACTCGATGCTAGTTTAACAAGTGGTATATTTTCATTAATTGCTGGAATAACAACTTTCATATCTGGTAAATTTTCTGATAGTATAAAAGAAAATGAATTAATTATTGTAATTGGATATATATTAACAGGAGTCGGCTTCATTTTTTACATATTTGTTAATTCGATTTTATCTTTGTTTTTAGTTCAAATATTTATTGGATTTTCTCAAGCATTTTATAATCCTGCTTTTGATGCTGTTTATTCAAAACATTTAAATAAACATACTGTTGGAAAAGATTGGGGAGCTTGGGAGTCAATAAATTATTTTTCAACAGCGATAGGTTCTGCTATTGGAGGATTGATTGCTGCTTACCTTGGCTTTCAAATACTTTTTTTATTAATGAGTTTATTATGTTTTATTAGTGCACTGTATATTTACTTTCTTCCTCGAAATATACTTTAATTAGTCTTTTTTTATTTAAATAAATATTTTAATTTTTTGTGCCGAGGGTCAGAGTCGAACTGACATCTGAGGTTTTTCAGACCCCCGCCGTGACCACCTTGGCTACCTCGGCAATTACATAAAATTATATTTTATAATATTTTTGAAAAAATTCCAATCCGACCTACGCGGTCGCCTGTGGATTATCAGGACAATATAAAAATAAACAAAAATGAGTAATTTTTAAATTGACCTAATTAAACTAATTTCTAATTAGTCTAATTATTAAAGATTATTAAGGACAGAACCTTTTTGAAAAAAAGGTTCTGTCCTTATTATTTTTTCTTATTTAAAATATACTTTTATTATCCCACGATCGTGGGATTGTAAATATATGTTTTTAAAATTTTTTGCTTATTTAAGCCCTGTGTTTTTGCTTGTAAAACTTAAAGAAAAGATTATTTTATCTTGTTACCTGAAAGCTTTTAACTTTTTCAAGAAGTGATTTTGCTTCTTGGTTTTCTTCAAAATGACGCCTGACTGGATCAAGTAATTGATTTAAAAGTTTTGCTAAAGTAATTTTTAAATCCATTGGGTGAATCTCTTTATTAGCAAATTTTCTTTCAAAATCTTGAAACGAGTTCAAAATGACATTACCACCAAATTTTTCCGGACGTTCAATAACTATCTTATCAACTCCTAATCTATCAAAAGATTCAAAAATAATGTATTTGTAATATTCTAAAATCGGATTTTCCTCTATTACTCCTTCTGGACAATAAGCTTTGTTAATTTTCCTTTCAACGTCTTCTTTTGTATCAGTCATAAAAATGGCACTTTCTGGCTTAGATTTTGACATTTTTAATTCAATTGTTCTCTCAATTTTTGACTTTTGACTTTTGATTTTTGACTTTTGTTGTAGTCCCAATAGCATATGATGCGAAACCACCACTGGCTTCCAAAACCCCAAAATTGGACCAATCTCTCTTGCCAACATATTGACCTTCCGCTGATCCATACCAAGCTGACAAATCTTAGCTCCTAAATAAAAAATATCTGATACCTGCATACAAGAATAAATAATCATTGCGCCAGTTAGTTTATCAAGCGACTCTTCTCTACCCATTATCTCAGCTGTTCTAATAAATCTTCGCAAGGCATTGGAACGACCAACCTTTATCACCAACTCCCAGTATTTTGGATCTTTGACCAAATCAGACGCCCAGACAAACTCCACTTTTGACAAATCCATGCCTGAAGCTTTCCAGACTTCAATAAAGTATTTTCCAACCGTCTGTATCTTTTCCAAATCTCCACCCATTTTATTATTTGCCATCGCATGCCAATCAGCAACCAACATTTTAAACTTAACCCCAGCTTTCGTTATTTTATTAACATTAATCGCTCGAAGAAGACCTTGAGCAATATGAATTTGCCCTGAAGGCTCAAAACCATCATAAGCTACTAACTCTTCTCCACTTTCTAATAACTTAGTTAACTCCTCCTCACCAATAATCTCTTCACCAACTTGCTTAATAAGATTTATTTTCTCATTAATATTCATATTTAAATTATACAAAAAAATTATTTTAAATTTTTAATTAATTTAACTATGCTCTTATAATCAATCTCCTCATACTCCAAAAGCTCCTCGGGTTTTCCTGACATTGGTATTTTTTTACAAGCGAGATGAATGTAATTGTTAATTTTTAAATTATTTTCTAAAATAAATTTTTCCACTACTGAACCAATTCCGCCATATTGATAATGATCCTCAACAACAATCACGTTTGGATAATTTTTAATTAAATTTTTTAAAGTTTTTTCATCTAATGGTCGGATACAATATAGATCAACAACGACAATATCATACTCATCTTTTAAAATCTCTTGAGCTTTTAAGGTCTCAAAAACCGTAATCCCAGCAGCAATAAGTAAAATTCTTTTTGATTTTTGATTTTGTCCGCCAACTGGCGGATTTAATTTATGTACTTTACACCCTCCTATCTCAAACTCCTCACTTTCATCATATATAATCGGTGTTTCTCCTCTTGTTAATCTAAGATAAATAATTCCATCTGTGTCTTTTGCTAATTGGGTTAGTTTTTGTGTTGAAGTTTTATCTGAAGGATAAAAAATCACACTTTTTGCCAAAGAATTAAACATTGCCAAATCTTCCAATCCCATCTGCGAAGCACCATCTTGACCAATTGAAACACCGCTATGAGAACCAGCAATTTTTAAATTAGCATTACTATATTGGGCCATTCTTATCTGATCAAACGCTCGTGTTAAAAATGCCGCAAAAGTTGACATATAAACCTTAAAACCAACTTTTGACAAACCTAATCCAATTGACAGCATATTTTGCTCAGCAATAAAAATTTGGAAAAATCGCTCAGGATATTTTTGTTGAAATAAATTTTCATAGGTAGAATTCCCAGTATCCGCATCTAAAACAATCACATTTTTATCTATCTTACCTAACTCAACTAATTCTCGTCCGTATGCTTCTCTAGTTGACATTGATTTTTTCTCGTCTGTATTAAAATCTTTACTATCTAATAAATTCTCTAATTTATTGATTATTGAAAAAAATTTTTCGTCTGTGTTCTTTTCATCTTTAATTTGGTGTTTTTTTGGCTTTTTAAGTTGAGCTTTAATATCAAAATCAATTTTTCCTAATTCTTTTAATGCAAGTTTTAACTGATCTTTATTTAAAGCTTTTCCATGCCAACCATTTTTATTTTCAAGAAAACTTATTCCTTTACCTTTAATTGTTTTTGCCAAAACAACCTTTGGTCTATTAACTTGACTATTTTTAATTTTTTCAAAAGTTTTTAAAATCTCATTAATATTATGACCATCTTGTAAAACAAACGTCTGCCAACCAAAAGCTTCAAATATTTTTTGATAATCTTTAATTTGCCAACCTAACATTGTTTCTCCGCTTTGACCTAAACGATTTATATCAACTAAAGCAACAATATTACTGACGTTATAATATGATGCAAGTTGAACTGCCTCCCATACTTGACCTTCAGCCATCTCACTATCTCCCATTAACACCCAAATTTTTGGCTCTTCATCAATTTTTAATTTTTGACTTTTAATTTTTAATTTAATTCCCATTGCCATTCCTAATCCTATTGATAATCCCTGACCTAAACTTCCAGTTGCCACATCAACAAACTCAAATTTTGGTGTTGGATGACCTTCAAGTTTTGCTCCAAATTTTCGCAGACTCATTAACTCCTGTTTTTTAACCACTCCTAAAACTGTGTAAATACTGTATAAAAGCGGTGCCGCATGACCTTTTGATAAAATAAAACGGTCGTTAAAAATATCTTTAGGATTTTTTATATCTTGTTGAAAAAATCCGCCAAAAAAAAGACCAGTTAAAAGTTCAACTGAAGATAAACATGAAGTTGGATGACCACTGCCTGCCTCTGTTGTTGAAATTAAAACATAATACCGCAAAAGCTTAGCAATCTTTTTTAACTCATTTTCAGTCATATAATTTAATAGTAGTTTTTTCCGAATTAAAATTCAACTTTTTTCAAAGACAGTCTTTGATAAAAAAAATCACTATTTTTCGAGACTACAAAGATTGTCTTTGCTTATTTGATTATCCTTCCATCCACTATATTTAACTTCCCATCCTTAATAATCACCGGATTCAAATCAATCTCAGAGATCTGAAAACTTTCTGTTAAATAACCAAGTTTAAAAAGTAGATCATAAATTTTATGCAGATCAACCTCTTTTTTTCCTCTAACTCCTTTTAATAACTTATAAAATTTTTTAGTTTCTAATTGATTAACAAAATCATCAAAAGAAAAAGGATAAACTAATTTAATTACTTCTTTAAAAACCTCTGTATAAACTCCTCCTAATCCAAAAATCACGACTGTACCAAAAACATTATCTTTCTTTGTCCCAAAAATAAACTCATCTCCTTTTATCATTGATTGAATTACTACATTATTATCAATTTTGCTTAAATTTAAATAAGCTTTTTCTAGATCTTGATAGTTGTTGATATTCAAAACTACTCCACCAACATCAGTTTTATGAGAGATTTTATCTGAGTTAATTTTTGCCACTAAAGGATAATTTAAATCATCTTTTTTAAGATCTGATAAATTTTTTACTTCAATAAAATTAACTATCGGTAATTTTAATATCTTTAAAATATTAAAAGTTTTACTGACGTTTAAAGTAATTTCTTGAGTGCTTTTTAAAATAAGATTTATTTTCTTTTTTTCATCGTTACTAATATTAAGATTTAAAACATTATCCTTTTCTATCTTTAACCAATTTTGATAATTGACAATTTTTTTAATCGCAGTTGTTAAAAAATAAAAACCATCTAAACCAACAACTTTATTTTTATCAAAATAATCTAAACTTAATTGAACTGACTTTCCGCCTAAAAAAACCGGATAAATAGGAATCTTTGTTTTTAATTGAGTATTGACAATTACCTCAGCTGTCTTTTCTATCTCAGTATTAGCTTGCGGTGTTAAAAGAACTACTATTAAATCAAAATTAATATCTTTTAAAGCCTCATCAAAAACAGTTTGAAAATCAAGTGAGTTTGCGTCGCCTAAAAGATCAATTGGATTATGAATACTTATTCTTGAAGCATTGGGTAGTTTTTTAATAATCTCCTCCTTTACTTGTTCGCTTATTAAAATTGTTTTTAGATTATTTTTTACCACTTCATCCACCATCAACACTCCCACACCACCGGCGTTTGTTAAAATTAACAATTTATCACCAAGTGGAACTTTTTCAAAACTAAAAATTTTTAAAATAAGCAAAAATTCTTCTAAATTTTCTGCTCTAATCACTCCCGTCTGTGAAAATACTGCCTCATAAACATCATCATCACCAACAATACTACCTGTATGAGATAAGGCAGCTTTTGCGCCTTGTTTACTTTTTCCTGATTTTAAAATTACCACTGGCTTTTTTTTAGTAATTTTTTTTACTTCTTCTTTAAATTTTTTTCCATTTTCAATTGACTCAAAATAACAACCAATCACTTTTGTGTTTTTATCCTCAGCTAAAAAATTAAGCAAGTCAATTTCATCAATTTTAGTTTTATTACCAACAGAAAAAAAATAAGAAAAACCTAGGTTTTCTTTTTTGTTAAAATAGTCTACTAAAAAGCTTCCCAAAGCCCCAGATTGAGATATAATTCCAATATTACCCTTTTTTACTTTACCTCTTAAAAAAGTAAGATTAATATTTTCCTCGGTATTTACAAAACCAACACAATTAGGGCCAAGAATATTAAATCCATATTGATTTGATTTTTCAATTAAAAGTTTTTCCTTTTTCAAACCTTCCTCACCAACTTCTTTAAATCCAGCAGCAAAAATCAATAAATTTTTTATGCCTAATTTTCCTATCTCATCTAAAATCTCAATCACGCCATCAACCGGAATTGATAAAACTACCAAATCAATTGGTTTTTTTATTTGAGATAAACTTTCATAAACTTTTCTTCCTAAAACCTCTCCGCCTTTTTTATTTACTAAAAAAATTTCTCCTTTAAATCCTTGATTAAGAAGATTTTTTACCACTAAGTTGCCAAGTTTAAAAGGATTATTTGAAGCGCCAACAATCGCAATTGATTTTGGAGAAAAAAAATTAACCATAAAAACTTATTTTAATAACTTTTTATAACTTTCTTCCATAACTCTTAAAATTTCATCAATGATATTTTCTGCCTCAGCAAAACTTAAAGCTTTAAGATTATGAGGGTAATAATGAAAAACTTGGTTTCTACCAATTTTCCAACAATTCCAGATTTTATCAGCTAATTCTTGACCAGCTTTGTCTTTAACTTTTTTATAAAGCGAACGATTACCAAGCCTACTAACAAGATTGGGAGACATTAATTTACCCAGTCTTAAATGATCAGAAATATAATCTAAATGAGAGATAAATTTAATATCTTTAAAAAGCTGTTTTAAAAATCCTTCATAAGCTTTGGCAAAAGGAAAAACTAAAAATGAATAGTCTTTAAAATGATAAGCACCGTCGTGAATAATATCATTCATCAAATACACTCCTTCATTTATCAAATCTTTTTGATTTTGAGATAAATAAAACCAAAAATCAGTCGTTTTAAACATCAAAATCTTTGCCTTATCCATAAAAAAAGTATAATAAAAAAATTAATTCTCTACAAAAGAATTTTTAAGAAGTAGATAACTTTTCTATCCTTTCTTTACCTCTTTTCTCACTACCAAAAAATAATAAATATAAATTATCTAAAGTTAATTGAGCAAACAACTGATCTATTGTTTTAGGTTTTTCTGGAAGTTTAATATCTCCATTTTTCACTTTTTCTCTAACATCTTCCGGAACTTTTGAATACCAATATTCGTCTAAACTATCCATAAACTCTTTTAACTTATCAATATCTGGATTGTCCCAAACTTTAAAACTTAAAGGAATATTTAAGGAGCTAGTTTTTCTTCCTAAAATATTTAACACTGAAAAATTAGAAGCAACAAATTCAAGTTTTTGATAAAAATCTTCTGGTAAATTTGCGCCTTTTTTTACACCAATAAAAAAACTTCCTCCACGTCTGTAAATATATAATCTACTTAAAATAGTATCATCAATTTTATTCTTTAAATAGTTAAAAAATTGTTTGATTATATCATCAGCAATAACCATTGAAAAATGATCGTTTAGTTCTTTTACAAACTTCATCTCAATACCAACAACTTGTTCAAATTCTTTTATTTTTAAATGTTCTTGAAAATCATTAAAGCTCAAAACACGTTCTCCATTCAATAATCTATCTCCTAAACTTTTTTTAATAAATTTTAATAAAGAAATTAATCTTTTTTCTGATGTTTGCCCATTTTCCTCTTCATCTTTTTTATCTAAAAAATTAGCTAGATGTAAAGAAGCACTGAATTCTGGATGTTTATTTATTAAATCATTCTTCAAACTTTCAGCTTCAGTTTCATAATCAGGCTCTTGTATGTAATATTTTCTAAAATGATCTTTTATTGCTTGCTTATCAACTTCTCCATTTTCAGTAAAAATCATTTTTATAATCTCTATATCATCTGCATCAATAACAATTCCAGATCTTAATAAACTAATAAAAATTAATCTATCTACTTCATTTGTAGGCATTGATATAGCTTTTGTTTCTTTTTCTTTTAAAGCAATTAGTTCTTCTTTAACCTCTCCATCTCTATTATAAAAAGCTTTTTCTGAAGTTATTTTTTTTCTTATTTCTGCTAGAATACTTTCTAAATCAATTTTTTGATTAAAAACAGCGTCTTTTTTCTTAATTATTGCCACAGCAAACTCATCACCACCATAACGACAAGGAATAAAGTCAAAACTATTTATTAAATCTGGATTTATTTCATCTAAAGCTTGATTTAATAACTTTGCTGTTCTTTGCAATAAAAAATCACCTCCTATTGATCCATCTTCTGTTACTTTATTAGCATTATTTAAACCAGCAATATCAAGCATTATTACTCCTTGAAAACCCTCAAAGTTTTCATCAGTTTTTTGTTCTATCTGATCAATCCAAGCTGAACGAGATAATAAATAAGCCTGTTTTTCTTCATGTTTTTTTCCATTAATCTCTAAAGAAACACTTCTTATCAACCCTTTATCAAAAGCCAAACTATAAAATTTTTCTAAAATACTTGTTGCTCTTTTTTTTCTGCTTCACCAGGTAATAAACCTTCAAAATCAAAAATTTTTGGACCAAAATATTGTTCTAAAATTTTTGTTGAAATTTGCAAATTATGTGATTGTTCTTTTTGTTTTGATAATAATAAATAAGATACTTCAGTATTATTATCCATTTTATTTAATTTTATTTAATTTTTTTTAATTTTATTAATATTTTTCAAAACAATATTAATAATTATAAATAAAAAATTAAATAATAAAAACTAAAGCTTTAGATATTTTAATTTAAAATATTTTTTTAGTAACAATCTTTGTACGACCGCATTCAAAATGGTAACAAAATTTTTATAATATTTTTTAAAAATTCGAGGCTAAATTTTGGATTTTGGGACAATCTTTGTACTACCGCGTTAAGATTGCAACAAAAAAATCAAAAATTATTAAAAAATAAAATTAATTGAAATATTTAAGTGTTTTATATTTTTTTATATTTGTATCTTTAAAGATGGAGACATTGTGGTTTTGATATAGGCTTTTGTGATATGTTTTTTACCAACAGCATCAATAAATTTTTCCGCATTAGCAACTATCTCCTCTTCTTTTGCAGAGATTTTTCCAATCATCTGGTGAATCAGAGGAAATTTTGGCTCAGTTTTCCATCGTAATACTCCTTTTGAAAATTTTTTCACTACTTCCTCTGGATTAGGAGAGATTGTTCCGGCTTTAGGATTTGGCATTAAACCTTTTGGTCCTAAAATTTTAGCAAATTTAGTCAACTTTGACATAAATGAAGGATGAGCGACTAAAATATCAAAATCAAGTTTTTCTTTTTCAATCTCTTCTAACACTTTATCATCAACTATTTTTACTCTAACAGTTTTTCCTGTTGAATAAGGAAGTTCCACCTCTCCTTTTAAACCAACTTCATCAACAACTAAATGAAGCTCAACCGACTCATCAAAAGAGGCTTTTTTAAATTTTTTCAACATCTCAACCGCTTCTTTTAATGAATAAAGCTTATTTTTATCAACCATTTTTTTGTTTTCTTGATATTTTTTTCCTCGTTTTCGAGGCTCAACAACAACTTTTTTCTCCTCTACAACTTGTTTTTCTTGTTTTTTTTCTATTTTTTCTTCAGTTTTGGCCTCTTCTTTTATTTCTTTTTTCTTTTGCGCTTTTTTTGCTGCTGCTTTTTCTTTTTGTTCTTTTTTTTGTTTTTCCTCAATTTCCTCAAGTCCTAAAATCCTTGTTTTAATCTTTCCCATAGTTTAAACAAAATTATATTCGAGATGCTGAAACAAGTTCAGCATGACAGAAAAATTTTTAATTTTTGATTTTTAATTTTCTACATCAACTCCCATTGATCTTGCTGTTCCAGCAACAATTTTTTTCGCTGCTTCAAGATCATTAGCATTTAAATCAGCCATTTTCTCTTTAGCAATCTCTTCAACTTGCGTTTTGGTTAATTTACCAACTTTTTCTGTATTTGGTTTACCAGATCCTTTTTGCAATCCTAATTTTTTCTTAATCATTGCTGCGACTGGTGGTAGCTTAGTAATAAATGTAAAAGTTCTGTCTTCATAAACTGTAATTACTGCTGGAATTACTTGACCTTTAAGTTTTGCAGTTCTAGCATTGTATTCCTTAATAAAATCCATAATTGGAATACCATGCTGGCCTAAAGCCGGACCAACTGGAGGCGCTGGAGTTGCCTCACCGGCTGGTAAATTTAATTTAATAATTGTTTTAACTTTTTTTGCCATATTTTATAAAAATTATAATTTTTGTACTTGTAAAAAATCTAACTCAACTGGTGTTTCTCGATCAAAAATTGATACTAATACTTTGACCTTTCCTCGAGCTTCATCAATTTCTTGAATTGTCCCTAAAAAGTCAGTAAAAGGTCCTTCAGTGATTTTAACCGCTTCACCAACAGAAAATTTAGCTTTGAACTTTGGTTGTTCTTGCTCAACAAACTTCATAATCGCCTCAACCTCTTTATCAGAAATTGGCGTTGGTTTAAGTCCAGCACCAACAAATCCTGTTACTCCTTCAGTGGTACGAACTACCAACCAAGAATTGTCATCTAAAATCATATTAACTAAAACATAACCAGGAAAAACTTTTTCTTTTGATTTTGATCTTTTGCCTTTTTTAACAACAACAATTTCTCGAGTTGGAATAACAATATTAAAAATTTTATCTTCAACTCCTAAAGATTTAATTCTTTGTTCAAGAGCTTGTTTTACTCGTTGCTCATAACCTGTCTGAGTATGAATGACATACCATTTTGCTTGATTTTCAGTTGCCTGAGCCACTTTTTCTACTTGTTTTTTTTCTTCATTGATTTGAGCTTGATTCATAAAATTATCTAAATTTGGTAATAAATTCTAATCCTTTTGCCAACAAAACATCTATTATACCTATATAAACTCCAATTATCAAGGAGACAATAATCACTATCATTGTTAATCTTATTGTCTCCTGACGAGAAGGCCAAGAAACCTTTTTTAACTCATCTAAAACGCCGTTAAATATATTTGGTGTAATAGTTTTGTTTGACATTAGTATTTATTGTTATAATGAATATTATAAAAATTATAACATAGATATTTTTATATGTCCAAAGAAATTATTCATTCATTAGTTCTTATTGTCAGTATAATCTTAGCTTTTATTTTTCCTCAAACCAATCTTGTTAATTATGATCTGCAAATTGCTGCTTTTTTGTTTATTGTTTTATATGTTGTCAAAAAATTTTTTCAAGAACAAAGCTCAAAAACAAGACTCACTGAATCAGTAGTGTTTACTTTAATAATTGTTGGTATTATTGCTTCAACTGGTTATACTCAATCGCCATTTTTCTTTTTAATATATTTTTTACTTTTTTCTTTAAGCCTTTTACTTGAACCAATTATCTCAATTGTCACCACTATTACTTTAATTATTTTTTTTATTCTTTCTCTTCCTCAAAATCAAAGTTTTAAAAATCTACTACCAATATTGTCTTTAGCTTTTATTACTCCTTTTTCTTTATTTTTAGGAAAAGAATATCAAGAAGTTCAAGCTCTAAAAAGACAAAATCAAAAAATCCAAGAAGACAATCTCCTTTTTTTAACCCTTTTAATCAAAAATCATTTAAAAAATATTAAAGAGGCAGTTGATAATTTTTTAGGCGATCATGAACTAAATATTATTAAAAAATCTGTCCAAAGAATGGAAAAATTAATTGAAAAATATACTGATCATCTTTAGTGATCAAGTATATGCTCGATGCAATTTAATTAAATCGGCATATGAGGAAAATAATTAATTACATCTTAATGATTCTTAGTTGTCTTATTTTTGCAAACTATATTTACGCTGTTAGCATGGAGTCTCCTCGATTTAAAATCGAATCTGTCAACACCTCAATTGCTGCTGGTGAAAAATCATCTGGAAGCTATAAACTATCTGATACTTTAGGACAACTGGCAGCTGGTGAGTTTTCCTCAACTGGCTATGTTGTCCAAGCTGGATTTCAGTATCTTCACTCAATTATTCCTTTTAGATTTTCTGTCTCAAATATCAATATTAATCTTGGCACGCTCGTACCTAATACCCCATCAACTGCGACAACTACTCTTACTGTTTATTTTGGCGCTGCTGGACAATATCAGGTAACTGCTGCGGAAATTAGCCCTTTAAAAACTTTGTCTGGCAACACAATTCCTGATACTAGTTGTGACGGAGGTAGTGAGACTTGTACTGAGTCTGTGGCAAAAAATTGGACCTCAAACTCAGCTTATGGTTTTGGTTATAATATGAGTGGCGATGATATTCCAACTGACTTTAGTTCATCTTCAAAATTTCGACCATTTGCTGATTTAAGCGCTTCAGAAAATCCAGTAGTCGTAATGTCATCAAATAATGTTGGTAAAAACCGACAAGCAACAATGACTTTTAAAGTCAATATCTCACCCGTTCAACAAATTGGTAGTTATCAAACAGTTATTAATTTTGTCGCCACTCCATCTTTTTAATTATGAAAAAAATTGTCATCTTTATAATTTTTATAAGTATTATAATCATCACACCTTTAGTTAATGCTCAACAAGTTTCCCTCTCCTTATCACCTCCTCTTCTTGAAACTACTATTAAACCAGGTAAATCAATTATGATTGCCTATAGTCTAAAAAATTATGGTGACCCAACTTATTTACAGCTAAAAGTTGTTAGTTTTGAACCAAAAGATAATCTTGGCAATGTTAGATTAAAAACTAGTCTTTTTGGTCCAGTAAGATTTGATCTTGATAACTCAGATATTCAACTTGAACGTCCGTTTTTTTTAAAAACTGGTGAGACACAGCAAATTTTACTTCGAATCAGAATTCCTGACGGCGCTCCAGAAGGTGATTATTACTATACTTTACTTGCTGAAACTATACCTCAGACCAATCTTAACGGTATTACTTCTTCTCAAGCAAAAGTCTCAATTGGCGCTAATATTTTAACGACAGTTACTAACACTGGGATTATTGATGTAAAGCCTAAAGTAGTTATTTTTGATGTTTTATCAAAACTAAAAATTTTTAATAAAAAAATTAATCTTTTTGATAGTTTTGATAAAATTCCTGTTATTTTAATTTTGGAAAATAAGGGCAAAAATTTGCTTAAACCTGAAGGAGAGATAAATTTAAAAAATATTTTCGGTCATAGTTTTAAATATCAGATAATTCCAAAAAATATTCTCTCTGAATCGCAAAGATTAATTGAGGCTACTCCATCTGCTAATATTGAAAACAATAATCTACCCGCCACCTCTTTAATCCTTTCTGGATTTTTTATTGGACCTTATAATTTATCTACGCAAATCAACTTTGGCGAAAACTCACCAACTGTTTTTGCTAAAACTCAGTTCTTTGCTTTTCCTTTAAAACTTAGCGCTCTTATAATAATTTTACTTTTTATACTAATTTACATCTTAAAAAAACTATCTAAAACCGATGAAGAATAAAAACATATACTTTGAAAATTTTTTTTTATTATAAAAATCCAAAACATTACTTTTGTAGGTTATAATCCATAGACAAATAAAAAAATCTTCTTTATAAATTTATCAATGAAAAAAATCTTTAAAAAATACATTGTTGAGATTATTTTAATGACAATAGCGCTAATATTTACTATCACTTCTTTAGTAATTCTTTTAAAAAATAATGTAGAAACTGAGGATGAAATAAATCTTCCAAGGGAAACAAATATTCAATCATTAAATAAAATTTACATTGATGTTTCAGGAAGTGTTAATAAACCAGACCTTTATGAAGCCCCAGTTGGCACAAGACTAAAAGAGATTATAAAAAAAGCTGGTGGTTTATCAGATAATGCTGATAAAAATTTTTTTTATCGAAATTTTAATTTAGCAAGAGTTTTAAATGATCAGGAAAAAATCTATATTCCCTCTATTTGGGAAGTTCAAGTCGGACTTTTTACTGAAAATCCACAAACGATTAACTTTATTCAACCTAATTACAATCAACAAATAAATAATAATTCAACTTTGATTAACATAAATGAGGCAACCCTAGATGAGCTTGATAGTTTACCAGGAATTGGTAAAACTACCGCTCAAAAAATTATTGATAATAGACCTTACCAAAGCCTCGAAGATCTTTTAAACAAAAAAATCGTTAATAAAAGTACCTATGAAAAAATAAAGAGTTTAATTAGTTTATAAAATGACTCCTGGTTTTTTTACAGACGTTATTAATCACTATCTTCCTGAACCGCATGCTTCTTTACTTAATGGTATTTTATTTGGAATCAGCCTAAAAACAACTAAAGATTTTTATTATCAGCTAAAAGTCGTTGGTTTGCTTCATTTAGTTGTTCTTTCTGGTATAAATATCACTCTTTTAGCCTCAATTGTTATGACAGTCACTAAAAATTTTAGCAGACAAATATCAGTATTGATAACTGTACTAACAATAATATTTTTTGTTATTTTCGTAGGTATTCAAGCCCCGATTTTAAGAGCAGCTTTTATGGGTATTTTAACGCTCGTATCAAGTTTTGCTGAAAGAAAAAATTACTCATTATATGCTTTACTTTTATCTTTTGTAATTAGTTTACTTATTTATCCAAAATGGCTAAAATCAATTTCTTTTCAATTATCTTACGCTGCCACGCTTGGAATCATTCTTTTTGGTCAATTAAAAACAAAAAAAGCTAAAAATAAACTAGAAAATTTTATTAATCATATTAAAGCAGAATTTAAAACCTCAATCGCCGCCCAGATTTTTACCGCGCCAATAATTTTTATATATTTTAAACAAATCTCATTAATCGCGCCTTTTTCTAATATTTTAGTCTCTTTTCTTATTCCTCCATTAATGATCTTAGGATTTTTAACGGCAATTTTGGGAAAAATCAACTATTTTTTAGGACTTTCCTTTGCTTGGGTTAGTTACCTAATCTTAAATTACATTATATGGATAATCAATCTCTTATCTAAAATTCCTGGTGTTTTTATAAATTTTAATAATTTTTAATTAAAAATTAAAAAAAATTAGAAAAATAAATTAATTGTTAAATCAATCCAAATTATAAATTTAATCACAAAAAATGAAACGATCGTTTCAAAAAATTGGGAAAAATAAAATTTCATTAAAAGATTTTATATTGTTATTATCATCTAAATTAATAGATATTTATTTTGATTTTAAAGATCCTTTTAATTTAATTTCAAGTTATTATGGATATGTTAAAAATGAAAAAAATATTAATTTCAATAAAAATAACAAATACAAATCAAAGTTTAAAAGTTACAATAATATAATTTCTAAATTAAAGAAAAACAAATATTTAGAAGAAAAAGAAAATAACTTACTCCCAACAAAAAAAGCTCAAATTTATTTAAAAATTAACTATCCATATTTTTATTTTAAAAAACAAAACTGGGATAAAAAAATAAGAATTATTATCTTTGATATTTATGAAATTAATAAATATAAAAGAAACTGCTTAAGAAGATTGTTAAAAAAACTTGGTTTTCTAATGATACAAAAATCAGTTTGGATCTCTCCATTTAATCAATTCGATATTATCAAAAATTGGTTAAAAGAAAATAGCTTAAAAGATAATATCATAATGATCGAAGCGATTAAATCAAATTTTAAAAATATTAATAAAATCATTAATAAATTTTGGATTGATTAATCAACATAAAAACAAAATTTATCATCAAAAAATAATGCGATCGTATCATTTTTTGATGCTAGTATTTTTATGGAGGCCGCCACAATAGGAAAAAAACAAATAGGAAAAATTTTGATTTTGGTAATTTTTGTTTTTTTGGTTGGTTTGATAAGTTACTTTATATTTTTAAAAATTAACAGATCGACAAAAGTAGTTTTTTGTAATGTCGGGCAAGGAGATGCTGCGTATATTCGAATAAAAAATAAAACAGACGTGCTTATTGATGCTGGACCAAATAAAGATGTCCTTTCTTGTCTTGGAAAATATATGCCTTTTTGGGATAAGGAAATTGAACTAGCTTTTTTAAGTCATCCCAACAAAGATCATTATCAGGGTTTTTATTATATTAACGAACGTTATAAAATAAAAAATTTTATTACTACAGAAAGCCCTTTTGTTACTAATACTTACAAACAATTAATCAATAATCTTATAAATAAAAAAACAAAAATTTATTACTACTTTCAAAGTGAAAAAATAACTGTCGGAAAAAATAGTCAGTTTATATTTTTCTGGCCAAATAAAAATCTTGTCTCTTCTTATGATAATGATTATTCGCAAATTATGATTTTTAAAAATAATAATTTTAAAATTTTATTCACTGGTGACGCCACTTCAAAAATATTAAATAATGTTTTGACAGATAATAACTTTCTAAATAATAAAATAAATATTATAAAAATCCCTCATCATGGCTCAAAATATGGAATAAACAAAAAATTTTTAGAAGTTATCAGACCAGATATAGCAGTGATAAGTGTTGGTAAAAATAACTCTTATGGTCACCCAACAAAAGAAGTATTAAATCTATTAAAAGCCCTAAATATAAAAATTAAACGAACGGATATAAATGGTGATATAAAATTTACCCTAAAAGAATAGCTCTAATCTCCTTAAAAATATTCCAACCCTCAAATCCAATCCAACTTTCACCAATTAACTCTTTTGGTAGACCTGGATCTTGCCTTAATAAAACAATGTATTCAGTAATAATTTTTTTAAATTTATCATTTTTTTCTTCATTTGAAGACAAAATATCATGCCATTTTTTAAATAACTCTCGATATTTTTTATCTAAATTAGTTTTTTCCCAAACTTTTTCAATTAATATTTCTCTATCCCCAAAAGCATAATCTGCTTCAAATGCCTGAATATATTTTTCTTCTTCTTTTTGTGAGACTAAATCTTTAAGTTTATTAATTACTGGATGAGGTGTGAGCCAAAATGATCTGTGCCAAGGACCAAGTCCCCAACCTTGCATTTCGCGTCGTAAACGATCGCGAATTTCTCGCTTTGATTCTGGTATCTCATAAGAAATAATTCGCCATTTTTTATCCCAAGTCTCTTTTAAAAATCTAAAAAAAGGAAATTCAAAACAAAGATAATTAAAACCAATCTCGGTTAATCGATAATGATTTTCTTTATCTGCTGATTTTTCAATTAAATTTTCTTTAATAAGAGCAGATATTACTCCTTTTGTTTTTTGATTAATTGACAAGTCAAAAATTTTCTCAATATTTGTATCAAAATTAATCCAGTCAAAATTAACGTCAGATAATAAAAAAAGTATAAGGAGAATTTTCGTCCGTCTTTCTTTAATCATATTTATACTAACAATTTAACAAACGAAAAAATATTTGTCAAGAGTTATTTACAAGAGTTATTTACATTAAAGACTGTCTTTATTAAAGACTATCTTTGCAATTCTGCAAAGATAGTCTTTTTAATATAAACAAATACAAATACCTATTGACAAAAATAAAAAAAACTGTCATATTTTTATTATGAAAAGAAAATCAAAATTAAGAAAAATTATTCTTTTTATTTTAATTTTTAACCTTAGTTTATATAATTTTCTATTTACATTGCCTCAAAAATCAGAATTAGATTCTGCAAATTTTACTAATGCCTCTGTTACTTTAAGCAATTCTAGATTGTCATATCGCGCTGGAGTTGCTACAGGCGCAGCCAATGGTTCAGTAATTACTATTGACTCTTCAGGTAATGCTGATAACGATACAAAACATCTTTTTCCAAAAGATACTGTTTGTTTTGCTGGACCTAATTTAAATGGTTGTTATAGTCAAACAACTTATAATGTCGTTAATGTCATTGACAATACTACTTTCAACATTTCTTCTCCTTTAGGCTCAACTGCTTTAGGTGCTAATGATTATGTTATTTCTACTCAATCAGCAATTCACACTATTAACTTTACATTAGCTAATACTGTTCCTTCTAATGGAAATATATTAATTACTATTCCTGCTGTTAAAGTAGCTGGAAAAACTAATGATGGTTTTCCTGATACAGCAAATGACGTTAGTACAAATGGCTTTGACTTAAATGGTTTGGGAATATCAAATATTAGTGTTTCCTCATCAGGGTGTAATAATAATTGGACAGTTGCATCAGTAACCCCCGCTAATGGCACTAACGATCATACAATATTAATTAATAGAAATACTAACTCCTGTGCTGCTAGTTCAACAATTACTGTAACAGTCGGCGATGCTAACAAACAATTGATTAATCCAGCACCAATTTTATCTGGTCATACTCAAGGAGTAGCTGATGTTTATACAATTAATGTAAAAACTCGTGATGGTTCAGATTATACTTTAGATGAATCAAATATTAAAGTAGCGATTGTTGAAGGTGTTTTAGTTTCAGCAACAATCCAAGAAACTTTGTCTTTAACTATTGCTGGTGTTAATACCTCAACCAGCGCTTGCGGACAAACAACTGATATAACAACTACTGCCACATCTGTTCCTTGGGGAATAATTTCTAATTTCGGCGCTTTTCAAGAAGCTGCTCAAACTGTCACTGTTTCAACTAACGCCGCATCAGGTTATAATGTAAAAATTGAAGAAAATGATCAAATGGGAAAAGATGGAAAAGTTTGTACTGGAGCCTCAGCTGGAGAATCTGATCAATGTATTCAAGACACTACTTGTAATGCTACTGGCTGTACTGAATCCACCTCACAAGACTGGACAAGTACTAGTTATTATGGTTTAGGCTATTCTTTAGCCAATGTTTCCGGAACTAACGCTGCTTTTACTTATAATGAATCTGGTCGAACTTTCTCTGCTAAACAATTTGCTGATCAAGAAGCTAGCGAGACAAAACAAACAATTATGTCAGCATCAACACCGGTTGCTTCATCTCAAGTTTACGTCTGTTATCGATTAAATGTCTCTGCCACTCAACCAGCTGGTTATTATTTTAATAAAGTTCGCTATACAGCAACCGCATCTTTTTAAAATATGAAAAAAATCAACAAATTTTTAAAAATTTTTATTATTTTTATTCTTTTTAGCTTAGTTATTAAGCAAGTTAGTGCTCAATCGACTTTGCCTTTAGTTGTTATGCCAGCTCGACAAGAAATTGAAGTTAAACCTGGCGAAAAAGCCTATATAACCATTAGTTTTTATAATCAATCAAACGAGCCAATTTCTGGATTTTTTAAAACTGCTGATTTTATTGTCCAAGATGCTAATGGCACACCAAGATTAATTGAAAACTTAGATGAAGCGCCAATAAGATTTTCTGCTAGTTCTTGGATAAAACTAAATTATGAGAAAGCCACTCTTCCTGCCAATAACAAAGTCTCTCTTCAAGGAGAAATAGATGTGCCTTCCTCTGCCCGACCAGGAGGCAGATATGTGGCAGTTTTTTTTGAACACGAAACTCAACCAGAAAAAAATAAAACTCAAAACTATCAAGCTGGACTGGGAACCTCATCACGAATTGCCTCTTTACTTTATCTTAAAGTTGCTGGTTCAATTAGCGAAAAAGCGATTTTAACTCGATTTTATAGTCCAAGTTTCTTAGAATTTGGACCAATAAAAGTCGAAACTCAAATTTTAAATCGCGGTGACTATCATATTGCTCCAAAAGGAGTGATTACTTTAAAAGATGTTTTTGGAAATATTGTTGATCAAAATAGCCTTAAAGAAAAAAATATCTTTCCTGATATGGTTAGAAACTATGAGAATGAATTAGGTAAAAAATGGATGATTGGCAAATATACTCTTGAAATCCTTGCTAATTATGGAGAAAAAGGACAAATAATTGATGGAAAAATCTATGTTTGGGTTTTTCCTTGGAGAGTCGCTTTAGTAATCGGTTTAACAATAATTATTCTTATTCTCTTAATTTCTAATCTCTACAAAAATTTCGTTAAAAAAGAGATTGATCTTGAAGCTCAACTTAAAAAAGAACAAGAAGAAATAGAAAAACTAAAAGAACAACTGCGAAAGAAAAATTAATAAAACTTCTTGTTTTATGATAAGATATTTTTATGAGTAAAAAAAGCTTCTTAATCATAACTCTACTTTTATTTTTAATACCTTTGCAAATTGGTTATTTATATTTTAAAGACGATTATGGTAGTGTTGCCGGCATAAAGACTTTTCAAAATCAAGTATTAAACTCTGTCTCAATTGGTGAATTTCGTTTTAATCTTTATGGTTATACTTCTCCTTTTGCTGAGGTGACTTTTGCTGGTCAAGGTATTTTTGACCAAACAACAGCTGATAAAAACGGTTATTTTGAATTTAAAAATCGCTTTTCTCCTTTTTCACCTCATGAGGCTTGTCTAAGCGCCAAAGATCAATTTGGCCGAATTTCTTCACCTGTTTGCCTGCCTCCTTTTCCCACCCAATATAATGTCACTATCGGACCAGTGATTATGCCGCCAACCATATCTCTTGATAAATCAATTTATTTTGTCGGCGATGAAGTAATTTTAACCGGACAAACAATCCCAAATACTGACATTAATTTATCAATGTTTACTGAACAATCAAAATCAATATTTTTTAATCTATTATCTTCATTTATACTAGTTAAACCTGTTGAGGCTTTTAATTTACCAAAATTATCAATAAAATCTGATGAAAAAGGCAATTTTTCTATTTCTCTACCCTCATCTGAAGCACAAAATTTTAGACTTTTTACTCAAGCTAATTATGATAAAAACTTATCGCCTAATAGCATATCGCTAAAACTAAAAATTGAACCAATATGGGCAATAATATTTAAATTTTTCAGTTTTTTATGGATGATTATTAAAGCAAAAACTTTAGAAATAATAATTGTTTTAGAGATAATTAGTCTTTTAATTTATTTTTTCAATGTTTTACTTCATCCAGCAAATCTTTCAAAAACCAAAGCCATCATCATTTATGAAGAAAAACTGCCGATTTTAATAAAAACTTAAATGCACTTTTTGTTTAAGCTCTATATCATCGACAAAAACTCGCAAATAAAACTCTCCAGCCTCGTTTGATGAAACATCAAAATAACTTTTACCATACTGATCTGTCAAACCTTGTATCTCATCTATATTTAAGGCTTTATTTCTTTCTAAATATACTTTTTTTCCATTAACACCTAATCCTCGATCATCTAAGACAAAAACCGTCACT
>CAYOZH010000013.1:0-25510 GCA_964408415.1 uncultured Gammaproteobacteria bacterium
AAAATAATTAATTAATGATTTTTTTAATTTTTAACTTTTAATTATATTTAATATTTGATATGAATTTTTGATTTTTGATATTTGATATTTAATATTTTTATAACACACCCCTTTATCCCCTCTCAAGAGGGGAAAAATTACAATGTATATTCATTATTCATTATTAATTATTCATTTTTTATTATCTTTTTTCTAATTTCTTCTTTTAGCTTTTCATCTTTTGCTAAAGTTGATTTAACTTCCTCTTTACCTTGACCTAAAAGTTTTTCTCCGTATTTATAAAACGATCCAGATCGGCTAATTACTCCTGATGATAAAGCGGCATCAACTAAAGATTCTTCCTTATCAATCCCATCAGCAGTGATCACTAACTCTGCTTCTCTAAATGGTGGCGCAACCTTATTTTTCACCACTTTTACTCTCACTCTTGCGCCATAAACTTGATTGTTTTTTTTCAAAGTCTCAATTTTTCTCACATCCATTCTTACTGAACAATAAAACTTTAATGCCAGTCCTCCAGGAGTTGTCTCTGGATTACCAAACATAATGCCAATTTTTAATCTGATCTGATTAGTAAAAATCACTGTTGTTTTTGATTTTGAAACAATGCCGGTTAATTTTCGCAAAGCTTGAGACATCAATCTTGCCTGCACTCCCATCTGTGACTCACCCATCTCACCCTCAATCTCAGCTTTTGGCACAAGAGCAGCAACCGAATCAATTACTATCAAATCAATACCACCTGATCTAATCAAAGTCTCAGCAATTTCAAGCGCTTGCTCACCAGTATCAGGCTGTGACACTAAAAGATCATCAAGTTTAACCCCAAGTTTTTTTGCCCATTCTGGATCTAAAGCATGCTCGGCATCAATAAAAGCCGCCACTCCTCCTTGTTTTTGAGTCTCAGCAATAATTGATAAACAAATTGTAGTTTTTCCTGATGACTCTGGTCCAAAAATCTCAATAATTCTTCCCTTCGGAATTCCACCAACTCCCAAAGCTGCATCTAAAGAAGAAATCCCGGTCGAGATTGTTTCAACTGCTACAACCGGTCCTTGGCCAAAACGCATAATTGACCCTTTACCAAACTGTTTTTGAATTTGTTCAATCGCTAAATTAATAGCTTGTTTTTTTTGAGAATTTTGATCTTTCATAATAATTTTTAAAAATTATAACTATAGTTTAACTTTATAATTGTCCAAAAGTTTTTTTCTTTTGTCAATTGATTATAACCTACAAAAATTTACAAAAGATAGATTAGACTAATGACAATCAATCCCCATAAAATAATGGTAACAATCAAATGAGTATCACTAGTAATTAACTTTTCTGGTCGCTCGCCTTCAGTTTTTTCATAAAGCAGTTGAGCATAACGAGCAATTCCATAAACAACTAGAGGAATTGTCATCATCATCCATTTTCTTGCTTCAAATCCAGGAAAAATTAGTTGAATTGATGAAGATAAAGGAGTTTTGATATCTGGGATTTTTTCTACATAGGTGTATGTCGCATAAGCAATAATTGTCAAAGCAGCAAATGTCTGAGTTAAAAAATCTAAATAATGCTCTTTATAGCGATAAAGCGACTCTCTTGTCTCCAATCCATGAGTTAAAAGTTCAGCATGACGTTTAATTGAAGCCATAAAAAGGGAAATAAAAAAGATTGTTAATAAAAGCCAAATTGGTATATGATAACCAGAAACCACCTCGCCAGCAAAAGTTCTGATCATAAAAGAAAAAGATATAGTAAAAAGATCAATTGTTGGATATTTTTTTAAATAAAGCGAGTAAAAAAAATGAAGAAGTAAAAACAACATACTTAAAAGAAAAAACTGAATTGAAACAAAAAGACTTAAAATTAAAGAGACTAAAGTTAAAGAAAAAACAATAAAGGTTGCTTGAGGAAGAGATATTTCTCCTGAGGCGATTGGTCGATATCTTTTTACTTTATGTTTCTTATCATAAGGATAGTCAATAATATCATTTAAAACATACGAGGTTGATGATAAAAGACAAAAAATAAAAAATGCCTCTAAAGTTTTTATAAAAACTTGGGTATTAAAAAGTTGGCCAGTAAAAATAATTGCGGTAAAAATCACTAAATTCTTAATCCATTGACTAACACGTAGTGCTTTAAGTAAAATAAAAAAACGTCTCATTACTAATTCAATTATAACAAATATGACTAATCTTGATGATATAAAAAAAATTCTTGATCTGCAGGGTGGCGATACCGTTATTAAATCAGTTAATTCTTTAGCTTTACAACTTGAGCAAGCTTTTTCTGAGGCAACAAAAATAAATTTTTCTAGTGATTATTTAGGTAAAGCTGAAAACATTGTTGTTTGTGGTATGGGCGGATCAAGATTTCCCGGTCTTATCATTAAAGAACTTTTTAAAGATAAATTAAAAAAACCAATTATTATCAATGATAATTATCAATTACCATACTTTGTTAATGAAAAAACATTAGTCATTCTTTCCTCATATTCTGGAACAACTGAAGAGGTGCTAGAAATGGCTCACCAAGCTAAAGAAAAACAAGCTTTAATCACTGGCTTGACTGTTGGTGGTGAATTAAAAACTTTTTTTGAAGAAAATCAAATGCCATTTTATCATATCAATCCAATTCACAATCCCTCGAATCAGCCGCGAATTGGTTTTGGTTATTTTGTTGGTGGAATTGTAGGACTGCTTTTTAGATTAGACTTAATTAATGAATCAGCAAAAAATATTTACTCTGCTATTGATTATTTAAAAGCAAAAACTGAAGAATACAAAATTGAGGTAAAAACTGAAAACAATAAGATAAAAAAATTAGCGCAAAATATCTATCAAAAATATCCTTTTTATATCGTCTCTGAACACTTAACTGGAGTTGGTAATGCGATTGCCAATCAAACCAATGAAACTGCTAAATCAATCTCTGATTTTCGAGTTATCCCTGAACTAAATCATCATCTAATGGAAGGATTAAAATTTCCTGGAACTCTTAAAGATTTACTAATTTTTGTTTTCTTTTATTCTTCGGTTTACTCTGCTCCAATCCAAAAAAGATTTATTATTACCAAAGATGTTGTTGAGCAAAATCAGATTAAAACTATCTGGTATGAACTTGAGGGAAAAAACAAGATTGAACAAGCATTTGAGTTGATGGCAATTGGTAGTTTCCTATCGCTTTATCTATCAGTTCTTTATGAGCAAGATCCAAAAGTTATTCCCTATGTTGATTATTTTAAAAAGAAGTTAAAAGAGATGAAGTAAAAATTCCCGCATATTTACCGAAGATTTCCCGATTAAATACTAATCCGACCTACGAAGTCACCTGTGGATTATTGGGACAATATAAAAATAAACAAAAATGAGTAATTTTTAAATCAACTTAATTATTAAGGACAGAACCTTTTTGAAAAAAAGGTTCTGTCCTTGTTATTTTTTATTAAAGACTGTCTTTGCAGAATTGTAAAGACAGTCTTTTTATTAAATTTATTGAATTATTGAATTATTTATTATTGATTAAAAATCAATATTTGTTTATTTATTATTATTCTACACGTTTCACGTTCTACGTTATATGTTACATATTCAAAATGTTAGATGATATTATCTCCGCTACCTCTTTTCCTAATTTTACCGCATAGTTTGTTCCCCGATCATAAGGATAAGTCATATCAAGATTAGCAATGTAAAAATTTTTTGCTGGTGTAAAAAAATCAGGTTTTACTTTAATAAACTCTTTATCAAAAATTGGCTGAGCAAAAGAAGAGCGAAAAATGTATAACTTAGAACGTGAAACGTGAAACGTGTTATTAATTAACTTCAAATAAGACGCTATAAACTTAGTCAAATTTTCATTATCCATAAGCATTAATTTATCATTATCTTTTAAATACCAACCTAAATAAATTAAATGATTATTACCATAATATTTTTTATCAATAAAATTAGTATGCTCAACAATCGCCATAATAGGAATTTTTGAAGTTGAAATATTAAGCCAATAAACATCTTTTAAAAGCGGTTTTTTTGACTCAATAATTACTGTTAAAGCATTCAAATACTTAATTTTGCGGAGATTTTGCAGGAAATATGCGGGAAATATTTTCGTTGAAATTTTAGTTAATATTGGTGTTGGCAAAGTAGAAATAACAATGTCATAAATATAATTTTGAATTTTGAATTTTGAATTTTGAATTTTTAAGATTTCTTTTATTTCAAAATCACTAATTAATTTAACATTCATTTTTTTTAGTTTATCAACCAAGTAATCAATAAAATTCTGAAATCCGCCCTCTGGATAACCTAAAGATTTTGTTCTTTTTTTAATTCTTGCCCAAAAAAAAGATGCTAAAATATTTCCCGCATAATCTCCGAACTTTTTCCGAAAAAGTTGTCCAAACAACATCTCATAAGCATCTTTACCCATTGTTTTTTCTAAGAAATCAATTGAGGTAGTTTTTTCAAATAATGGTAAAAACGGCGATAGTTTTAAAAATCCCAAAATCGCTCCCGCTCGTAATTTATCAATTAAATTAAGATAGGGAAATTTAAGCAAATCAACCGGACTATCAAGAGGGAAAATTTCAAATTTTTTATTAACTTTTGAATTATTATCGTATATTGATGAAGTCTGCGGTTTTTTAAAAAAAAATTTATCAAAACCAATTTCTTTAGAAAAATTTAAAATATCATTGTCATTGGCAAAAATATGATGATATGTCCGCTCCAAACTCCATTCCCAATTTTTTGCTTTAAATCCAGAGGCTAATCCGCCAAAATTTTTTTGCTTTTCAAAAACTGTTGCCTCAAAACCATTTTTAGCCAAATAATAAGCAGTAGTCAAACCACTAATTCCTCCTCCCAAAACAGCAACTTTCATTTTTTATTTTTTAAAATTTCCAAAAGAATAACTTCGATAATCAATACTGTAGGAATTGCCAATAATACTCCTAAAACCCCAGCAATTTTTCCACCAATAATAAGCGCCATCAAACTAACAACTGGATTAATTCCAACAAACTTTTTCATAATTAAAGGAACAAGTAGATTATTTTCTAATTGCTGAACTAAAATTGCTAAAATTAAAGCACCAATACCAGAAAATAATGAAGATGATAAACCAACAATAACTGAAGGAACAGCAGCAATGGTTGGTCCAAGATTAGGAACTGCCTCAAGTAATCCTGCTAAAATCGCCAAAGGTAAAGCAAAAGGAATTTTTAAAATAAAAAGGCCAATATATGTCAAGACACCAACAACAAACATTAAAAAAAATTCTCCCCAAAACCAAAAACTTATTTTGTTTTGAATTTTTTTAATAACTGCATTTATTTTTTCCGCATCGTTGTCATCAAAAAACTTTTTTAAGCTTTTTAAAAAAAACTCCTCCTCAATTAAAAAATAAAAAGAAAAAGAAAAAATCGAAATAATAAAAATTACATTAGAAAAAATATTTTTTATTAAAGCAAAAGCATTAGTTGTTAATTGGGGAATATTTTGCGATAAAAAATTAAGATCAAAATATTGATTTGATTGAGGAAAAATTGTTATTAAAATTTGAGGAAATTTTTTAGCAAAATGAGTAATCTCAATAAAAAGTGGAGGAATAATAATATAAAAAAGGTAAAAAAAACTAACTAAAAATAAAATATAGATCATTGTTGAGACAATTGTATGAGGTAATTTAATTTTATTTTTTAAAAAAGTTGCTGGTTTTTCTAATCCACCAACAATTATAAAAGCTAAAATCAAGGCAAAAATTAACTCTTTTATCTGCCATAAAAAAAATAAAAACAAAATAAAAAAAACTGTAAAAACAATGGTTTTGCTGGAAATTTCAATTTTTTGTGGCTTCATAATAATTTATTATATCATTTATCCTTGAGCTAAAGTAAAACAATAAACTTTTATTGCACCCGCTTTTTTTAATATTTTTGCCGCCTCATTAACAGTAAAACCAGTAGTAATCACATCATCAACTAAAATAATTCTTTTATTTTTAATCAAGTTTAAATCGACATCTTTTTTTATTTTAAAAGCGCCTCTGACATTTTGATAGCGTTTTTTTCTGTCTTTTATTTCTGCTTGATTTTTTGTTTCTTTAACTCGCTCAAGAATATCAATAACTGGAAAATTTAATAATTGGTTTAAATATTGACTGATTATAAATGCTTGATTAAAGCCTCGATCTTTAAATTTATTTTTATGAAGAGGAATTGGTTGAATGAAAACATCGTTTTCTAGATTTTTATAAAGCTCCAAAAACCTTATATTATCAACATTAATTATTTTAAACAATTCTTTAAATATCTCTTTGGCAAAACGGTATTTAACATTTTTAATAATTTTTTTAAAAAAGTCATTGTAATAAAAAATTGAACCGACTTGATCAATAGATAATTTTTTTAAACAAATTTGATGAGTTAGATTATAAAGACTTGATTTTTTACAATAAAAACACTTTTGTGTTTTTATATACTCAAGTTTTTTTTGACAATTTAAACAAATATATATTCCTGGCTTTCCGCAACCAAGACAAAACTTTGGAAAAAAAAGATCTTTTAAGAAAGACATAAGATAATTATAAGTCAAAATTCAAAAATCAAAATGCAAAATGCAAAATGCAAAAAGCAAAAGACAAAAGTTTAAATTGTTTTTTCCCCTTAATTTCTTAATTACTCAATTACTTAATTACTTTCTCTACTTTCGTTCACATTTTTTAGGGAATTTTTATCTTTTTTTTTCCTTGAGGCTAAAAAAATCACTTGATATAGTTTTTATATATTTTGACATCTTGAAATCCTACAATTAGTGTTTTAAATTGTAATCTGACACTAATCGTATGATTTGCCATTTTTGTAAAAACAAAGACACTGAGGTTATTGAAACTCGAGTTTCTGATGATGGATTAACAGTCAGACGAAGACGACAATGTTTAAAATGTGAAAAAAGATTTACCACTTATGAAAGAGTTGAGGAGTTACCAATATTAGTCATTAAAAGAGACGGAAGAAGAGAGCGATTTGATAGAGAAAAATTAAGAAGAAGCGTGATTTTGCCTTGTGATAAAACCACAGTTACTGGTGATCAAATAGAAAAACTAGTTGATGAATTAGAAAAAGAACTAAAACAAAAAGAAACCACTGAAATAGAAAGTAAAGAAATCGGCAATATTGTTGCTAAAAAATTAAAAAAATTAGATAAAATTGCCTATATTAGATTTGCCGCTGTTTTCAAAAGATTTGTTGATGTTGAAGATTTTGAGGCGGAAATAAAAAAATTATTATAAATTTATATTTTAAATATTATGAAATTATCAGGTGTTTCAGAAAAGGTTTTTTTAGATCGTTATTCATTAAAAGACAAAAAAGGCAATCCTCTAGAGAAAACACCTGATGAGATGTGGAAAAGAATTGCTAAAGCAGTCTCTTCAGTTGAAAACAAAGACAATCAAAAAAAATGGGAAAAAGAGTTTTATTCAATTATGAAGGATTTTAAATATGTTCCTGGTGGAAGAATTTTATCTGGAGCTGGTACTGGATTTGCTGTTTCTTTTTATAACTGCTATGTCATTCCTTCACCAAAAGACTCTCGAGATGGAATTTTGGAAACTTTAAAACAAATGGTTGAGATTATGGCAAGAGGTGGTGGAGTAGGAATCAACCTTTCAACTCTTCGTCCTCGAGGCTCAAGAGTAGAAAAAGTTAATGGTTTTTCTTCAGGTCCTGTTAACTGGGCAGAACTATTTTCTGTTGCCACCAAAGACATCATTCAACAAGGAGGAACTCGTCGAGGAGCATTGATGCTTATGCTTTGGGATTGGCATCCTGATATTGAAGAGTTTATCACTGTTAAAGAAGATTTAAGAAAAATCAATGGCGCCAATCTTTCTTTAAATGTCTCTGATAAATTTATGGAAGCAGTCGAAAAAGATCAAGATTGGCAATTAGTCTTTCCTGATACAAAAGATCCTGATTATGATGAAAAATGGGACGGTGATATTGAGGCTTGGAAAAAAATGGGCAAAAAAGTAATTGTTTATAAGACTGTTAAAGCAAGAGCAATCTGGGACTTGATTGCTAAAGCTGCTTGGAGAAGCGCTGAACCTGGAGTGGTGTTTATGGAGCGATACAACAAGCTTTATAATAATTATTATTGGAATAAAATTATCTGCGTTAATCCATGTGGTGAAGAAGGCTTACCAGCTTGGGGAGTCTGCAATCTCGGGTCAATTAATCTTTCAGCTTTGGTAAAAGGAGGAAATATTGATAAAAAAGGACAATTTGATTTTAAAGAACTAAAAAGAATTGTTAAAGCTGCTGTTCGTTTTCAAGATAACGTCGTTGATATGGATCCTTATGTTTTTGAGGGAATTAGAAAAACTCAACTTGAAGGTGAAAGAAGAATTGGTCTTGGAACAATGGGTTTAGCTGATGCTTTAATTAAACTTCATATTCGTTATGGTTCAAAAGAGTCGTTAAAATTTATTGATAAAGTTTATAAAATTATTCGCGATGAAGCTTACAAAGCCTCAGCGGAAATCGCTAAAGAAAAAGGTAGTTTTAAAAAATTTGATAAAGAACTATTTTTAAAAGGAAAGTTTGTCTCTGCTTTACCTGAAGATGTAAAAGAAGCAATAAGAAAAAATGGTATCCGCAACTCTTTACTTTTAATGCAAGCACCAACTGGCTCAACATCGCTTATGGCCAATACCTCATCTGGTATTGAGCCAGTATTTGAGTTTGAGTTTATTAGAAAAGATAGACTCGGCACTCATATAATCCGCCATCATTTATATGAAAAATGGTATCAAAAACATGAAAAAGAGATAAAGGAAGGAAAACTAAAAAAACCTGATTGGTTTGTCTCTGCCAATGAATTAACACCAGAAGATCATGTTTATGTTCAAGCTGCGATTCAAAAATATGTTGACGCTTCAATCTCAAAAACAGTTAACGCACCAAAAACTTATACAGTTGAGGATGTAAAAAAACTTTATACTTTAGCTTACAAACTTGGCTGCAAAGGTATTACCTTCTTTAGAGAAGGATCAAGAGAGGGAGTATTGGAAAGAAAAACTGAAGAAAAAAAACAAGAAGTTAAACCACCTGCTTATACAATAAAACCACGACCAATGGTGGTTCATGGAGCAACTTACAAAATCAATACTCCAGTTGGGGTTGCTTTTATCACCCTAAACACTAATGGTGGTAATCCGCCAGAACCTTTGGAAATGTTTATCACTATTGGTAAAGCTGGTAGTGATATTTATGCCATGGCTGAAGGTTTAGGAAGAATGATCTCAACTGCTCTTCGTTTTTCCTCACATCTACCTGTTGAGGTAAGAGTAAGAGAGATTATAAATCAATTAAAAGATATTGGTGGTGCTAGAGCTTATGGTTTTGGCAAAGACAAAATCAGAAGTCTTCCTGATGCGATTGCCAAAGTTTTAGCAATGCATTATGGATTAAATGGCGAAACAAAACCACCAAAACAAGAAGCGCCAAAACTGGTTGAAACAACTACTCAACCAACTATTAATACTGTAATGGATAATGATGATAACAAAATTTTTGATATTTGTCCGTCTTGTGGTGAGGCCTCATTTGTTCATGAGGAGGGTTGTAAAAAATGTTATAGCTGCGGCTATAGTGAATGCGGATGATAAAAAAATAATTTTTAATTTTTAATTTTCTATAATGTCTCTTTACACAAAAACAGGTGATAATGGTGAAACATCTTTGTTTGGTGGAAAAAGAGTTTTAAAATCAGATAAAATAATTGAAGCAATTGGCTCAATTGATGAACTAAACTCTTTTTTAGGATTAGCTGTTGTTAAATTGAAAAATAAAAAAGATAAAGATTTTTTTATCTCTATTCAAAAAGATCTTTATCAAATTATGGCAGTTTTGTCTGGTGGAAAAAATGAAGATAAATTTTTAGAAAATAAAGTTGTTGATTTTGAAAATAAAATTGATGAGATTGAAAAAAAACTACCACCATTAAATAAGTTCATAATTCCTGGTGATACAGAAATAGCAGCAATCATTCATATTGTCAGATCAATCTGTCGTCGTGCTGAAAGAAGAGTTGTGAAACTCAAAAAATTTCCTTTAATAATAAAATATCTTAATCGTCTTTCAGATTTATTATTTGCTTTTTCTAGACTCTTTTCTAAAAAAGACAGTCTCTATTAAAGAATAATTTTTTATATATAATAAAAATATGGCTCAAAACTTTACTAACATTGATGAATTGGTTGTTAAATATAAAAAAGGGAGTAATAATATTGTTGGCCACTCAAACAAAGAGGCTGAACCAATTGCGCCGGAAAAGTTTGAGATAAAAGAGGTGATTGAACATAAGGTTGAGGAAGAGGTTAAGCCGTTTGTTTCTCCCCGACAAGATACTATTGAACTTCCACCTGATTTAAAAAAACTTGGTCTTCAACCAACCTCATCAACAAATTTTCAAAATTATCAAAATATAAAACTGCCAATTTCTGATGAAAAAATTGTTGTTGGACTTCAGGCACCAATTACCTCAAGCATTAGATGGTTAGCAACATTAGCTTTATATCTTTTAGCAAAAGCCCATTTGACATTAAAAGTTATCGGTGGAAAAGTTGTCAGAGTAATAAAAACTGATTAAGAAGATTTACATTTGTTTATCTCATTTAAAAATCCTTCTTTACCCATAGCGCCAACAAATTGATGAACTGGTTCACCATCTTTAAAGATAATAAAGGTTGGAATAGAGAAAACTTGATATTGACTAGCTAACTCTGGATTTTCATCAACATTGACTTTAACAATTTTTACATCAGTTAATTCTTTTGACAATTCCTCAAGAACTGGTGCTGTCATCCGACAAGGACCACACCAATCAGCATAAAAATCAACAAGAATCAATCCTTTTCCCTCAATCACTTCTTTTTGAAAACTATCATTATTAGCATGAATTAACATAACTTTTAAATCATAAAATAAAAAAAATTAAATTGCAAGTGAATTTATATTTTATTTAAAAATGTTTTTATATCAACCCAAAACTTAATTTTTGTAGGCTATAATCCATTGACGAGATTAGCTAATAAATGATTAAATGGTTAAAATGTTAGCTAGAGTTTTTTCTGGAACAACTTTAGGACTGGATGGGATTTTAATTGAAGTTGAGGTTGATGTCGCTGAGCGGGGTTTTCCTGGTTTTACTATTGTTGGCCTTCCTGATAAATCAGTGGATGAGGCTAAAGAAAGGGTAAGAGCAGCAATTATTAACTGTAATTTTAAAATGCCTGATACAAGATTGACAGTTAATCTTGCTCCAGCTGATATTCCAAAAATTGGCTCTGCTTTTGATCTGCCAATTGCTATTGGTATTTTAGCTGCTTCTGGCTTAATAAAAAAAGATGGGTTAAATCAATCGCTTTTTTTGGGAGAACTTTCGCTTGAAGGAAAAATTAGACAAGTGCCTGGAGTTTTACCAATTGTTTTAATGGCAAAAAAGAAAAAAATCAATAATATTTTTATTCCTGTTGATAATTTAAAAGAGGCGTCTTTGGTAGATGATGTTAATATTTTTCCAGTTGAAAAATTATCTGATTTAGTTCTTCATCTGAATAATGAAGTAAAAATAAATTCATTTGAAAGAACAGAAATAAATTTTAATGAATCAACTGATTATGAGTTTTTATTTGAAAACATTAAAGGTCAGCTAATTGCCAAACGTGGTTGCGAGATTGCTGCTGCTGGTTTTCATAATATTTTGTTTAAAGGTCCGCCAGGCACTGGAAAAACATTGCTTTCTAAAGCTTTTGCCTCAATTTTACCACCGATGGAAAAAGAAGAGATACTTGAAGTAACAAAAATCTACTCTGTTGCTGGGCTTTTAAAAACAAGTTTTTATATTAACAAAAGACCATTTCGCTCTCCTCATCATACCATATCGAGAATTGGTTTAGTTGGCGGTGGCACTAACCCAACACCGGGTGAAATATCTTTGGCTCATCGAGGTGTATTGTTTTTAGATGAGGTAGCTGAGTTTCCAAGATCAGTGCTTGAGGCTTTGCGTCAACCTCTTGAGGATGGAAAAATCACTATCTCTCGAGTTCAAGGTAGTTTAACTTTTCCCTCAAGATTTTTACTTATTGCTGCCTCTAATCCTTGTCCTTGTGGTTATTTGGGTCATCCAAAAAAGCCTTGTCACTGCTCGCCTAGTGCAATTTTAAAATACAAAAAAAGATTGTCTGGACCATTTTTAGATCGAATTGATCTTCATATTGATGTTTTGCCAGTTGAGGAAAGTGATCTGATAAAAAATATGCCTGTTGAAACAAGTGAGGATATAAGAAAAAGAGTTATTGCTGCTCGAGAAATACAAAAACAAAGATTTAAAGGATTAAAAATTTTAACTAATGCTGAGATGACACCAGCTGAGGTAAAAAAATTTTGTCAACTGGATAAAGAAGCCGTTTCTCTTTTAAAAGAAGCAATTAACAAACTATCTCTTTCTGCTCGCAGTTATTTTAAAACCATAAAAATCGCTCAAACAATTGCTGATTTACAAGGAAAAACTATTATTGAATCCTCCTTCATCGCCGAAGCCCTCCAGTTTAGAAGTCATGATGAATAGACCTTGACAGAAAAAAAATATTTAGATATTATTTGTTTATATGTTAAATATGCTTTTAAACTCAGTTGTCTTAGCAGCTGCCTCTTCAGTAGGCGATGTACCAATTTCAAAAGTCGCTCTTGGCTTTTCAATTCCAGGATTTGATCAGGTATTAACTTTTTTAATTAGAATGTTTTTTGTAGTTGCTGGATTAGTAGCTTTATTATATCTTCTTCTTGGCGCTTTAGAGTGGATAACATCTGGAGGAAATAAAGAAAATGTTGATAAAGCAAGACAAAAAATCCAAGCTGCTTTAGTTGGTTTGATTTTAATTTTTGCCGTGTTAGCTGTTGTTACAGTAATGGAAAAAATATTAAGTATAGGTCTTGGAATATCTGAACCAATTGTATTCCCTAAATTAATTGAAAGATAATTAAAAAATGCCAGTGCTTGCTCAAACTATTACTACCTCATGGGATAAATGTATGGTTGATGGTGTGCCAACGCTTTCTTGTTTAGAAATAGTCTTTGGCAATATTTTAAATATGTCAACTGCTTTTATTGTTTTGATTTTGTTTATTATGTTTGTCTACGGCGCTTTTCAATACCTGACATCATTTGGTAACGCAGAAAAGGTAAAAAAAGCTCAAGGCACAATCCGTTATGCTTTAATTGGTTTTATTCTTTTTGTCTCTGCTTATTTGATCTTAAATATAATTGATATTTTGTTTTTAGGAGGAGAGGGGAAAATATTTAGATTTAATTTAGAACAATAATTATTGTAGATTAAAAATCATTTTGTCGGTGTAATAAAAATTACTTTTACTCCATCAGTTTCTGGAATTGGCGAGGCAATCTTATTTTTTTCCTTTAAAAAATTAATAAAAACAAAGATTAAAAGCGCCAGACCAATAGCAATTAAAATTAATCCTAATTTTCTCATAAGTTAATCTTTTCTTTAATTAAAAAATTTGGTCGATTTTGAATTTCTTTAAATATTTTACCCAAATACTCACCAATAATTCCAATCATAATTAATTGCACTCCGCCTAAAAAAACAATTGAGAAAAAAAGCGATGCCCAACCAGGCAACCAATCGCCTTGATGAAAAACAAAATGTTGAACAGATTTAAAAACAACAATCAATACTGCTGACAAAGAAACTAAAAATCCAAAATAAGTTGATAATCGAAGCGGTTTGATAGAAAAAGAAGTAATTCCATTTAAAGCTAAATTAATCATTTTTGAGAGAGAATAATGAGTTTTTCCAAAAAATCTTTTATCTCTTTTAAAATAGATATAATCAGTTTCAAATCCTGGCCAAGCCACAAGACCTCGCAAAAATTCAGGTTTTTCTTTTAGATTATTTAAATAATCAACAACCTCTTTATCAAGAAGACGAAAATCACCAACCTCTTGAGGAATTGGTACATCAGATAAAAAATTAATTATTTTATAAAAAAATTTTGCAGTTGCTAGCTTAAAAAAACTTTCTCCTTGTCTTTCTTGTCTTTTTGCATAAACAATTTTTTTGCCCATTAACCATTTTTCTATCATCTCATCAATTAACTCTGGTGGATCTTGTAAATCAGCATCAATTGAAACCACTCCCTCTCCTTTTGAAAATTTATAGCCAGCAGAAAGCGCCATCTGATGACCAAAATTGCGAGTAAAAGAAATTAGTTTTATATTTTTATTTTTTTGACAATAGCCTTTTATAATTGCTTCAGTTCTATCAGTTGACCCATCATTAATAAAAATAATTTCATATTGGTATTTTTTTATCACCTCAAGAAGTCGATTTAAAAATGGATCAATATTTTTTTCTTCATTGTAAACAGGAACAATTACTGAGAGGGTGAAATTTTTCATAATTTATATTATAATATAAATATTATTTACGGGGTAGTGTACGGCTGCACAGGAGGCTCATAATCTCCTAGACCGTGGTTCGACTCCCGGCCCCGTAACCAACTTTTAAAAAAACACCCTTATCCATTTCTGCCAGTTTTTTAAAACTGTTGTTGGTGTTGGGGTAGGAGAGATTGTTGGTGAAGGAATAATCACCACCACTTCATTTTGTTTAGTAAGATTTAAATCGTTTCTTATTATTTTTTCAACTTCATTAACACTTTTTTGTTTAGCAATTTTTGTTTTTAACTCAATATTTTTTTTCACTTCTTGCTCATAATCATTTTTTATCTGATTGTAAAAATCAATTTTGTTTTTATAGTTTAATATATTAGGAATAAGAGAAGAAACAAAAAAAATTAAAATAAGAAAAAAAATAATTTTTTTAATTTTTGACATATGCTGATAAGATTTTCATAATTCTTGAGGAATCAGCTTGAGTGCGAAGATTTTTCATACAAATACCAATGATTGCTTTTGGATTTTTTTCAAAAATATCTTTGTTGTCGGAAATTATTTTTTCAATTGCTTGTTGCAACTGCCAATCAGATAATTCTTTTGGTAAATATTGATTAACAATTGCTAATTGTCTTTCATTTTCTTTAACCAAATCTTCTCTTTCTCCTTTTTTAAAAGCCTCAATTGATTCTTTTAACTCTTTGGCAATTTTTTTTAAAACTAAAACCACCTCTTCATCAGTCAATTCTGCTCCAGCTGGTGGATTTTTATCAATCTCTTTATTTTTAATTTGAGAAAGAATAAATCTTAAAACATTAAGTCTGTCTTTATCGCCTGATTTTAATGCTTGAATTTGGTCCTCTTGTATTTTTTGTCTTAACATATAATAATTATAACCTATGGGAAGAAAAAAAACTCAAGATATTATTGAGGAGCTAATACAATTTCAAAAATCTTTAGAAAAAAAACTTTCGTTTGAGGAGATGTTTACCCAGATAAAAATGATGAGGTTTAGATTAAAACCAATTCAGGGATCTTTAATAAATTTTGATTTTCAAAATAAAAAATTTGTTGAAACTTTATGGAGCTTAGGAAAACTTGATGAGTTTTTTATGAAAAAAATTAACGATTTAAAAAATGATGAAGAAAAAGAAAGATTTTTTGAATTTTTTAGTCAGATATTTAATGATTATCAAGAAAAATTAAATAAAATTCCTGTTTCAAAAATCAAAAAAAATTTTGATAATGTCAATATTTTAGAAGTTGAGATCTACAAATCTGAAAATAAAAAAAATTAATATGAAAAATTTTCCCGTAGTCCTTGATGTGGAAACAAAATATTCATTTAGAGAGTTTTCTGATCCAAGAAAATTAGAGATTAGTGTGGCGGTTATTTTTGATTATGCTAGCGAAAAAGCTTTTTCTTTTGAAGAAAAAGAAATTAATAAAATTTTTTCTTTTCTTGAAAAAGCCTCTTACATAATCGGTTTTAATGTAAAAAGTTTTGATCTTGAAGTTTTGCAAGCTTATTATCCTGGAAATGTAAATCACTTTAAAACTTTTGATATTTTAGAGGATATTAAAGAAAAAGTTGGTCGACGAATTGCTTTAAATGAGATTGTTATGGCGACTTTAAATAAAAAAAAGTCCGGCTCTGGACTTGAAGCAATCAATTTGTATAAAGAGGGAAAGATTAATGAATTAAAAAAATACTGCACTGATGATGTAATGCTTACAAAAGAACTTTTTGATTTTGGAGTGAAATATAATGAGATTTATTATCCTACTCCAAATGGTAAATTAGCAATAAAAGTTGATTGGAAAAAATATTTAGAAGACAACAGTAAAAATGACACTCCTTTAACACTTCCTTTCTAATAACAAATATTAATTTCGTTATAATATTTTTATGAAAAGATTTTTTTTCGTTTTGTTTTTTTTATTAGTTTTTTTAACTTCTTTTGTTTTTATTGTTAAAGGAGATGAACTAGAAGAAGTAACAAAAGAGCTTGAAAATTTAAAAAAAGATCTTGCCAATAAAGAAAGCAGTTATCAAGAATTAAATCAAAGATTAAACAACATTAAGATTCGAATAACTGAATTAGGGGTGGAAATTAATAAAAAAGAAGAAGAAGTAAAAAAGGGCGAAGAGGCTCTTGCTTATCAAAAAAATCTTTTAAATCAAAGAGCGGTTTCTTTTTATAAAAATGCCAATAAAAATAATCAGTTTTTTTTAAATATTTTTTTCAGTAAAAATCTATCTTCATCATTAAATGGATTTTTCTATCAACAAAAACTTGTCAATCAAGACAAAGATATGATTATAAAAATTGTTTTGTATATAAAAAATTTGGAGGAAACGAAAAAAAAGTTAGAAATAGAAAAAAATCAATTAGCTTATCTTAAAAATGAGGTTGATAAACAAGCAACCATACTAAATCAACAAATTGCTCAAACTCGCTCAAAAATCGCCCAATTATCAGCCAAACAGCAAGAGTTAATTGCCAAAAAATTTGCTAGCATTTATATTCCTCGTTCAGCTAATGTTTCTTATAGTTGCAAACCTGACTATGATCCAAAAGATGGTAGTTTTCGTGATCCTGGATTCTCTCCAAGGTTTGGATTTTTTACATTTGGCGTCCCAAATCGAGTTGGTTTAAATCAATGGGGCGCATATGGAAGGGCTAAATCAGGTCAAAATGAAGAGGAAATACTTAAAGCTTATTATAATTTTGATAACATTGAAACAATTGATACTAATATAAAAATCAAGGTTGATGGTTATGGTGAATATTCTCTTGAGGATTATGTAAAAAGAATTTATGAAGTACCAAATAATTGGGGAACAGATGGTTTTAATGCTTTAAAAGCCCAAGCAATTGCTGCTCGCTCATATGCATTAGCTTATACAAATAATGGCCAAGGGTCAATTTGCGCAACAGAATATTGCCAAGTTTTTAAATCAGATCCAAAAGGTGGATCGTGGGAACAAGCGGTTAATGAAACTGCGGGTAAAGTAATTAAAAAAGATGGTCAGATTATCAAAGCATGGTTTTCATCAACTCATGGTGGTTATATTTTTTCTTCAGCTGATGTTGGTTGGAGTGGAACCTCTTGGACAAAAAACAGTCGGGATACAAATGGAGACATAAATAGTTTTTCTGATCTTTTTTTAAAAGCCTATGATAAAGATTCACCGATTTTTTATTGTAATTGGGGATCAAGAAGTCAATACAATAATACTGCCTGGTTGAAATCAGAAGAAGTAGCTGATATTGTCAATGCTCTTCTTTTGGCAAAAGCCGACTCTTCAACTTCTCGCTATCTTTATCAAGTTGATGCTGGTGGTGATGTTTGGAATGAAGAAAAAGTTAAACAAGAATTAAGAAAAAGAGGCATAAATCCATTTAATCGGATAAATAATATCTCTGTTTTTGCAGATTTCAATTATGGAAAAACTATCACTATTAATCTATCAGGCGATGCTGGAAGTGTTAGTTTTGACGGAAAAGAATTTAAAGACTGGTTCAATGCTCGAGCGCCTGCTAATATTCAGCTTCGCGGCCCTCTTTATAATGTAGAAATAAAATAGAGTAAAATTATATAATTCCTTGATTTTTTTTGCTTTATATGATATATTATGGGTTATTATGGATAATCTTTTGATGCCGTCTTTGGTTGACAAATTTATAAAATATTTAGAATCACAAGGAAAATCAAGTTTTACCATCATAGCCTATAAAAAAGACTTAGAACAGTTTGTTGGCTATTTAACTAGTAAAGAAATCAATTATGTCCGTGAAATAAAAAAAGATGACATTTCTTCTTTTATTAATAAATTAATTACTGATGGCTATACAAAAAAATCAGCCTCAAGAAAACTTAATTCTATTAGAACTTTTTTTCGCTATCTCAAAAATGAAGGAATAATTGAACAAAACCCATCTCTTGATGTTTCTCATCCAAAATACACTCAAGCACCACCAAGAATTTTTAGTAAACTAGAGTATAGAGCGCTTCGTGATTATGCTAAAGAAGACCCACGGACCTATGCTTTAGTTGAAACCCTTCTTCAAACTGGCATGAAAATTGGGGAGCTCGCAAATTTAAGGATTGAAGATATTAAAGAAAAAACAATTTATATCAGACCATATGGCAAATCACCAAGTCGCGAGGTGCCAATTAATAAAGCTTTAAAAAAAGCCCTTGATGAGTATTTAAAAGTTAGACCAAATGGAAAAACTAATCATCTTTTTATCACTCGTACTGGTAATCAACTTTTAATAAGAAACATTAGACAAATAATTGATCGTTGTTTTAAAGAGGTGGGAATTGAAAATGCAACAGTTAATGATTTACGAAATACTTTTATTGCTCATCAATTACAAAATGGTGCCTCAATTGAATACATCGCTCAACTCGTTGGCCATAAAAGACTTTCATCAACTGAGCGATTTTTAACCTTAGTTAAAGAAGAAACAAAAAGAAAAGAAGCTTTAGGAGAGCTTTAATTTTAATTCTTTCTAATTTAATTCTTCTTGTTGTTAATAAAAAAATTATTTTTATTAAACATCTCTCTTGACAATTGTTGCGAAATTGTTTATTATTTGTGGACAAGTTATCCACAATAAAAAAATATGTCTTTCTTAAGCTCTTTTTGGAACGAGTTTTTAACAAAATTGGAAAATTATACCGATAAAAACTCGGTTCTTTATTCTATTTTGAAGCAAACAAAACCTCAAGAACTAAAAGAAGATAAAATAATTATTGGTTGTAATAGTTTTGGAATAAAAAAATTTTTAGAGCCAAAAACAAAGGAAATTGAAGAAAAAATAAAATTAATCTTTAAAAAAAAGATTGCTGTTGAGTTTGTTATTATTGAACAAACAAAAAAACAAGCAAAAACACCGCTTTTAAGTTTTGAACCAACTACTGATGACTTATTTTTAAGAGCTGGTTTAAATAAAAAATATAGCTTTGAAAATTTTGCTGTTTCTTCCACTAATCAAGTTGCTTATGCTGCAGCTCAAGCCGTAGTTAATAATCCGGGTTCGGCTTATAATCCATTATTTCTTTATGGTGGTGTTGGTGTAGGAAAAACTCATTTAGCCCAAGCAGTAGCGCGAGCAATTTTAGAAAAAGACAAGAATAAAAAAATATATTTTTGTCCTGGAGATAATTTTACTAATGAGTTAATTGAGTCGATCAGAGAAAAAACCACTCAAAAATTCCGAAAAAAATACCGCTCGCTTGATCTTTTAATTATTGATGATATTCAATTTATTGCTGGAAAAATTCATGTTCAAGAAGAGTTTTTTCACACTTTTAACTCAATTGTTTCCTCTGGAGGCCAAATAATCTTAACCTCTGACAGACCACCAGAAGAAATAAAAAATCTAGAAGACAGACTTCGTTCTCGTTTTTCTGGAGGATTAATTGTTGATATTCAACCACCTGATTTTGAACTGAGATCAGCAATTTTATTAATCAAAGCTCGGGAAAAAAATATTAATCTTGATATTGAGTCGGCAAAAATTATTGCTGAAAAAATTACTGACTCACGAGCATTAGAAGGAACTCTTCTATCAATTTACGCAAAAATTCTTGGAAAAAAAGAGGTTGTTGATCTTGAGGCCGTTGAGGAATATTTTTCAAATAAAACCAATGGTCAACCAACAAAAAAAATTACTCCAACTGATATTATAAAAACTGTTGCTAATTATTATAATGTAAAAATCTCCCATTTAAAAAGCCCTGTAAGAAAAGAAAGTCTCGCTCTTCCAAGACAAATAGCAATGTATTTGTTGCGAAAAAAACTTAATCTAAAATTGGTTGAGGTGGCGTTTGAGTTAAAAAGAAAAGATCATACAACAGTTTTACATGCTGAAGAAAAAATTTCAAAAATGATTATGAAAAATCCTGATTTTAAAAAAGAAATTGATGAAATAATCCAAGCCATTGATCAATCAACATAAAATCAACATCTAATCCACAAAAGATTTTTTAATGTTTGTTTTGTCTTGAAAACGAAGTTTAATTTTTATACACTTATACACACAACCTATTACTACTAATTATAAATTTAATTGTTTCAAAAAAATGAAAATTAATAGAGATTTATTGTTGGAAAAAATTAATTTAGCAACAAAATTTATATCAAACAGAATTTCTTCATCAACCGCGCTTCAGGGAATTTATTTAAAAAAAGAAAAAAACAAACTTTTTATCCATTCAACCAATTTAAATTCATATTATAAAACCTATTTAAAAGTAGAAGGTGATGATGATTTTGAAATAGTAGTTGAACCAAAAAAAATCTCTGAGTTTTTATCTCTTCTTCTTCCTGGGGAGATTGATTTTATGGTTAAAGAAAAAAATCTTGTTATTGGTCAACAAAAAAATAAAGGATTGTTTCCAATTATAACAGCAAAAGATTTTCCACTTTTAAAAAAGATAATAAGCGAAAAACAAAAAATGAATATAAAAATCTTAAAAGAAGTTTTTTCTTTAATTTTTTTTGCTGCTTCAACTGATGAAACAAGGCCAGTACTAACTGGAATAAACTTTGTTGGTATTGATGAAACAACCCAGATTGTTGCTACAGATGGTTTTAGATTATCTTTATATAATTTAAAAACAAGATTACCAATATCGTCAGTTATTGTTCCTAGCTCGTTTTTAAGCGAGGTTTTAAGAATTACTGAGAGCGATGAGATTGAGTTTTCTTTTGAAGAGCAAGAAAAAGTTTTGACTTTTTATATTAATGAAGACGAACTTTCTACTAGACTTATTGAAGGAGAATACCCTCCCTATGAAAGGGTGATTCCTAAGGAAAGCACAACTCAGGTGATTTTGGATAGAGATGAATTTTTAAGAAATGTAAAATTAGTCTCTGTTTTTGCTCGAGAGTTTTCTAATATTGTTTTGTTGGAAATTGGGAAAGGTGGAATAAAATTTAGTCCAAAAACTAATACTAAAGAAGAAAACACTAGCTTTCAAGAAGCAGAAGTAAAGGGCGAGCCAATTAAAATCGCTTTTAATTCAAAGTTTTTAATTGATTTTTTAAGTAAAACCACCTCAAAAAAAATTAAAATTGAGTTATTACGACCTGACTCACCAACAGTTTTTAAAATGGTTGATAATAATGATTTTTTACACATTATTATGCCAGTGAGAGTCCAAGACTAATATGGAAAACTTTGTTTTAGATACAAACATATTTTTTAACATGGAGGCAGGATTAAATTTAGGTAAAACAACAAAAGAAGTAATCAACAATCTTTCGTTTTTAATTAAACAAATAAAACAGAACAAAAAAGGCGATTTTTTTATGACCCCAAGCACAACTAAAGAATTTTTAGGTTTTTTTGAAGGTGAGGATTTAGAAAAAGCCAAGGAGTTTTTATCCCTAATTACCATTGAGTCACCAGACTTAAACAAAACCAGGTTTTCTAGCGAGGTTTTTAAAAAAATAGTTGAGGATATAAGAGTAAGAAGTTACCGTGGTTTAAATATTGCTGAGGAAGAGATTAGGGAGGCGGCAAGAAGGTTTGTAAATGAAAAAAATCTTGATAAAAAAGATTTTCAAATAAAAATTGGAGAGTTTATAAGAAGATTTAGAGAAAGATATAGAAAAGCAACAAGAGAGGGATTTTTAGATAGTGTTGCTGATTTTGAGATTATTGTTTTAGCAAAACAAAAAGAAGGTTTTTTAGTATCAACTGATGAAGGGGTGATTAACTGGGGACGAATTTTTGGAGTTAAAGAGATGCCTGCTTTAATCTTTGTAAAACATCTTGAGTTTGTTCTTCAGTCTCATCAGGAATAAGGTCTGATAAAAAAGAAATAAATTTATCAACAAGGGTTTTTTGTGGTTTTTCTTGATAAAAAAGATATTGGCTTAAAATTTCAATTAACTTATTTTTAATCGCCTCATTTGGGACTACTAAATAAAGGTGATAATAGTATGGTCCATGACTAACAACAGTTAGAGTATAAAAACTAAATTTTTTTTCAAAATAAAAATGAGATAAGTTTTCCCAACGAACTACTACTCCAGCCGCATCAATTCCAAAAGCAGTGATTTTATTTTCTACCTCAGGAGGTGGGGTGATTGTTAACACATAAAAAAGAAAAAGAGTTGCCCAAATAGGAATAATTAAAATTTTATCTCCAAAGAAAAAAACAATTGCTGACAACAAAAACGCCACACTTAAAAAAAATCTTATAATAAGCTTTGATCTTTTTTTATAAGGTCTAAGAGGTGCGCGCCAGGAAAAAAGTAGTTGTGGGTTTTCCATACTTAAGTTTAATATACAATTATTTTTAAAAACTTGCAATAAATAATAGTAAATGATATAATATATACTATATGGATAATTTTAATAAAGTTGTTTCCTTTGTTTTAGGTTTGGTGGTTGTTATTGTTTTTTTTGCTGTTATTACTGGAAAGCTAAATTTAGGAAAGTTTACTCCAAGTTTTGCTAAAAAAACAACTATTTCTCCAACACCAAAAACAACCTCAACTGTAGTTATTGAAGAAAACACAAGCAATAATACAAATACAAAAACAACCACCTATAAAGTTAATAATTACTTAACAAATACAAAATCAATTCCTGCCACAGGTTTACCAACATTTTTTATTCCATCAGTTTTTGCTAGTGGTTTAGCCGGTTTTTTCTTAAGAAAAACAGGAAAAAAATAAATTTATTGTCAGCCAAATCCAGGTAGTTTTAGCACCCCTCCCGCAATAAAATTAACAATAAATATGCTTCCTATAGTAAAAACCAAACCAATAATTGCTCCTGTAACAACGCGTTTGCCATAATTTAATCTTTCCGGATCAGAGTGAGAAGTGGCAATAATAAAACTTCCGTATAAAAAGTAAAGAAAAGCAATACCGCCAGCAATGGAAAAAATAATATTTAAGATACTTTGGACGACTCCGCCAGCAGCGCCTTCTTCAGTAAAGCTACTGCCACTACCTAAACAACCTAAAAAAGTATATTGTTTGCCTGGTTCAGGTGATGGAGGAAGATTGGTTTCCGGGTCAATTTTTAAAGTCTCCATTAAGGTTGGGTCATCACTTAAATTAGGATAAAGACATTGTTTGCACTTAAGCCAACTTTGAGGTGGTGGATTAGGTGGACAAAAACCACAAAGATCACAAGCCGCATATCTAGAACTATTAGTTTGTGATTGAGTAGGTGTTTGAGCAAAGTCTGTTTTAGTAAAAAACAAAAAAATTAAAAGAAAAAAGATAATTTTTTTTATCATAAATTAATAATATTAAGTCAAAATGCAAAAGTCAAAAGGCAAAATGAAAATTAAAAATTTAAAATTTAAAAAAATTTTAATTTTAACTTTTAAATTATTTTTTTTATTGTCGTATGGCCCTATTTTGATATGGATTGTTATAATAAGATATTTTAAATACGGCTTGACACAAAGCCAAAAAACTACTAATCTGTTAATGATTAATTTAAGTTATAAGTTATAAAAAATAAAAGGAGGTGATAAAAATGACAAAAGCTGATTTAGTCGCTCAGGTTGCTAAAAAAGCCAATTTAACTGCAAAAGCAGCTAAAGAAGCTGTTTCAACAGTTTTTGATACTATTGCTGATGCGATGAAAAGAGGAGAAAAAGTGGTTGTTACTGGATTTGGAACCTTTATGGTTAGAAAAAGAGCTGCTAGAAAAGGACGCAATCCTCAAACTGGTGCAGAAATCCAAATCCCAGCCACTAAAACTCCAGGCTTTACTGCTGGAAAATCTTTAAAAAGAATGATTAAATAAATTTTGGTTTTTTTTTAAAAATCAGGCGCCGTTTTAGGCGCCTATTTTTTTATTTTTGTGGTATAATATTAATTAAATATATGAAATTTTTTCAAAATCTTAGCAAGATTTTAATTATCTCTCTTAGCTTAATAGTTCTTCCAGCGATGACATATTTTGTTATGGAATCGTCTGGAACACAAATTAACACTTCTCAACAAAAAGTTGTTTATGATCTGCCATATCCTGGTATTTTACCCGATCATCCTTTATATTTTTTGAAAATTATTCGAGATAGAATTAATGAATTTATAACTCGAGATTTATTAAAAAAAGCCCAGCTTTATCTTAACTTTTCTGATAAAAGAGTAGCAATGGCCTTGCTTCTTGCTAAAAAAGGCAAAAATCAAGCAGCAATTACCAGTTTTTCTAAAGGAGAAAAATATTTTGAAAAAATTATTGATTTAGTAAAAGAGGCTAAAAAACAAGGTAACCAACCACCATCAAGCTTTATTGAGTTAGTTAAACTTTCTAACGCCAAACACAATGAATTAATTAGTGAAATTATGAAACTTTCTCCTCAAGGGCTTCAGCAAGATATTAATCAACTTCTTGATCTTAATTTAAAAATAAAAAAAGAACTAGAAAAACTCCCATAAATAAAAGCCATAAGTAAAAAATTTTGATTTAAAGTCAACCAGTAGTGATCAAAAAATCCGGTTATGAAGACAGCTGCTGTTAGATAAAAATTAATGCTGAGAATTTTTTTTATTTTAAAAAATAAAAATAAAATTGTTATTAAGCCTAAAACGCCAATCTCAGTTAAAAGTAATAAAAAAATATTATGAACTGGTTGATTAAAAAAAAGTGGCAATTTGTCTGGTAATTGACTTTGAAAAAATAAATAATTATTTAGGCCAACTCCAAGTAAAAAATGATTTTTAAAAATTATAATGCTATTTGATAATAAAACCACTCTTTTATTAAAAGTTAAGATATCAGTATTACCTAATAAAAAAATTAATGACAAAATTATTGGAGTAAAAATTTTTGAAATATTGCAAATAAAGCATTTAGATTTATTTTTTAAAAAATAAACTGTGTTTAAAATTAAAAAACAACCAATTGCAGTTTTTGAAAATGATAAAAAAATTAATAGATTAAAAATTAAAAGATTAAGATATTTTAAGACAATTTCTTTTTGAAATTTTTTTTCTGTTAAAACAAAAAAATAAAAAACAAGAAAAAAACCGGCTA
>CAYOZH010000014.1:0-20176 GCA_964408415.1 uncultured Gammaproteobacteria bacterium
AATTTTTTTTATTAATATCTTTAATAATTAAATAAATAAAAAAAATACCTAAAGCAGAAAAAATTGTATAAAAAGAAACAACGCTTAATTCATAAGAAAAATTTCTAACAATTATTTCTTTTGGAAAATTTTTTAAATTAAATAAATGATGTGTTAAAATTGATAAGAGATGTAAAGGAATTGCTAAAAAACTATTTAAATAACCTCTAACATTTAATGTTTGATTATCTTTATAATATATATCAAGATAAACAAAATAGTGAGGATCATTTTTAAAAATGATATATCAATACTCCCGTATTTCAATATAGCCTCTGCAGTAAAGTATTGAATAGTGTCTCCAGAGTTAATTAATCCTACTGAAGAGCAAAAATACACTGTAAAAATAAAAGTAAATACTAACCAATTTAAAAATAAATCACTTTTAAAAAAATTTAATAAAATAATTTTTAACTTTAAAAAATTTTTTTAATTAACTTTCTCATATATCATCACTGTTTGTTGATCATAGACAGTAAAAGTCTCCTCTACCCAACTGTCTGGATAGTGAATAAATTGGTAATAAAAAGGCAAAAATTCTTTGATTTTTTTAAAACAAAATTGTGATTCTTGTTGAGATCCCGAAACAAGTTCGGAATGACAAGAATCTTGAAAACAATTTTCTTTTATTGAAAAACATTTTTCTTGAAATAAATAATCATAAAATTTACTCATCAAAGGATATCTTTCTGGAACTTTTGGAATACTTCCCCAACCGCGATTAGAGGACAAAACATAATAATCTGCTTTTTCAAGTAAATTTTTCATTGTCTGCCATTTTTCAATTGTATCTGGGTCGAAAATTGGCAACTGCAACACTTGAAAATTTTTTCCATAATTATTCTCAATCAATAAAGGCAAAGGGTCATCCCAATGTTCTCCCAAAATTACTGTTTGATTAGGTAGGTTTTTATAAATCCACTCTGATGCCTCAACTCGAGTATTTTTGTGAAAATAAATTGTAAAAAAAAGCAAAGGCCAGAATAATAGTGTAACGTAAAACGTATAACATATAACGTATTTGAGAAAATTGTTCAATTTCATTTTATTAATCTGATTAAATATAAAAGCAATTCCAACTCCACCAAAAATTGCATAAAAAGGATAAAGATAGATCGTATAACGAATTGACTTAACAAACTGACTTGACTGATAAACAAAATAACCAACTACCCAAAATAAAACTAGATAAATAATTGAATTAATAAAAACTGATTCTAAATTTATTTTTTTATCTTTTTTATATTTGCTATGAATATTTGATATTTGATATTTGATATTTGATATTATTTTGATAATTCCTATAACCATCACCACAAAATTCACCGGTCCCAACCCCACCAAAAACGTTGTCAGCAATAATCCGTAACACGGTTTGTTTATCCACTGAACTCCTGGCGGATACCAGGCTTCTTTTGTAGTAAACAATTTAAGCGAATTAATACTATCAACAAAATCTTTATTCAAACGAAAATCAAAAAAAGATGGATTTTGAAAATAATAAGGATTAAAAAGACGAAGGAAAAAATAAACTAATAACGTGTAACATAAAACGTATAACGTGAAACGTGAAACGTGAAACGTATAATATTTTTTATCATTATTTTTAACTAAATTTAAAATTTCCCAAACAAAAATTACTGCTAAATTTAAAGGTAAAATATATAAAGCAGAGATTTTTGAAGATAAAGCAAGTGAGAAAAATAACGCTGATAAAACAAAATACAGTTTTTTTGTCATTCCGCACTTGATGCGGAATCCACAACAAATTTTCAAAACAAAATAAAGACTTCCTAGCATAAAAAAATTCAAAAAGGTATCAGTGGTAAAAAAATGAGCTGATTGAATCGGATAAACAGAGATAACATAAAAAAAAGCCATAAAATATGGAACGTATAACGTGAAACGTGGAACGTGAAACTCTAAACCAGAATAAGTTCGGTTCAGGGCAGGCGTAGAAATTGAAACGTTGTCATTCCTGTGGAAGCAGGAATCCACAAAAATCAACCTTCCAATCTTATACACTAACACTACACACAAAAAATCCATTAATGCTGATAAAAATCGACCTAAAATCGCAAAATCATTATAATTATCTAAGCCTAATTTAACTGCTAAATATTTTGTCAAAATCAAAGGAAAGGTTCCGTAAACATAAAATTTATAACCTATGTTATAAGGACTTAAGGTTGATTTTTCTTGATTAAAATAATCTTGAAAATTATCAGGAATTTTCATTGCGTTTGCCACCATAGTTAAAAAGCGCTCATCTGGATGAAGGTGCTGATTATTATCCCAATTTAAGTTGTAAAATCGAAAAAAAATCGCCAAAAGCAAAACAAAAATGAAAAAAATTTTTTTCATAAATTATTTTTTAGGTAGAATTGATTTGATTTTAGAAGTGATTTTTTTAAAAAATCCTGCTTTTGATTGATTGATATAAAATTGCAAAAGGTCTCGGGTAGTAATGATATTAAGCGGCTTTTTATTTTTATCAACTATAATCACACTACCGATTTTTTTATCAAGAATTAATTCAACTGCTTTTTTTAAAAAATCATCTTCAGTCAAAGTCAAAACAGTTGTTTTATAATACTCATAAACTGGTTTATTTAAAAGATGAAATTTTGATCCTAATCTATCTCCTTTTGATTCTTTAACTTTTGGAGTAATTAAAAGATTTATCAAATCATAATAACTTAAAACGCCTTTTAACTTATTATCTTTAGCAACAACAATTAGTTTTGAAACTTTTTCTTTTTTAAAAAGATTTATTGCTTCTGAAACTGGTGTATTTGTTTCAATAATAATTGGTAATTTTTTAAATTTTATAAACTCTCCTATTTTTTCCTCAAAAAGTGGCAAAGAACGAAGATAACTTAACACTCTTCTTGCTGAAATAATACCTAAAAAATTATCTTTTTGATCAAAAACTGGCAAATAATGAACTTTTGATTGAATAAAAAGTTCAGCCACTTTAGTTAATGGGTAATTAATATAAATTTTTGGCGGATGAAAAAGACAATGAATAACTTTAGTGTTGCTAGGATAGGAATTACGAATTGCGTGATAATAAGGGTTAATTAATCCTAAAAATTTTCCCTTATCATCAAAGACAAATACTGCATCATGAGAGGTAGAAAGCTTGCTTAAGGCTTGTGATAAAGTGGCATCTGGTGAAATTTTAATAATATTATTTTCCTTAAGCAAATTTAAAAGCCTCATAAGCTATTATAGTTATAACATAAATTTTCCGTCTTTGTAAATAAGTTTTTTTACGTCGTTTTTTAAAATCGCATAAACTTCTTTTTGCTGAGTGTTAATGATATCACAATGCTCGACTGACTCATTAAAACCTAATTTCTTCCAATCTTTTTCTTTCATTTTGTTTTTATCACCTGAATAACAATCATGATATGATGAACCAATTGCCAAATGACTATTACCCCACTCTCCCCCAAAGTTTTCATCATACAAAGTATTAGCCATAAACCGATTGATTTTTGAAAATCTTTTGTCAGTTAAGGAAAATTCACCTATCTTATCAGCATTTTTTTGACGAATCATCTCTTGAAGTAACTTTTCATTTTTTTTCGCTTTTGCTTTGACAATAACACCATCTTTAAACTCCAAATAAATATCTTTTATCAAATTACCATAACGATAAAGAGGAAAATCAAAGTAAATTTTTCCATTAACTCCCCGCCAATCAGGAGAAGTAAAGATCTCAAATGAAGGAATATTTGCTCCTCGCCCTCCTTGCCAAATCCGCTTTTCTCCTAAACTAATATAAATATCAGTGTCTTTTGAGATCATATGAAATTTTTCAACTGGCAAAGAGTTTATTTTTTTTCGCAAAGCCTCAATCTCTGAAAACACTTTTTTCCATTTTTCAATTGGTGATTCTTCATCTAAAAAACAAGCGTTGGTTATCTGCTGCCAAAACTCCTCAATTGTTAATCCCGCCTCTTTTGCCATACCCTCAGTACCATAAAGACAAAGTGACCAAGTGAGCTTACCTTTATCCTCTTTTTCAAAAATCCATTTTTTCAAAATCTGACGAGATGAATTAGCCAAAACAATTTTTTTTGGATCAACATCTTTTAATAAAAATGGATTTTCTGATGCAATCAGATAAAGTCGATGATCAATTGTATCAACAAGAGATTTTAAATATTTTTTTGGGGTAAATTTAAGCTGTTCATCATTGGCTTTGTTAAAAAATATCTTTTCAAACTCTTCTCTTGCCTCTTTAACAATTGGATGAGCGCCAATTTCCAAAATTCGCTCATATATTGAAAGTGCAAGTGGTAAAGCTGCTGCATCATAAACAAGATAGACCACCTCTCCTTTTTTTACTCCTTTCCCCTTTCCTAAGGCAAAATCAACCATCACCGAAGCATAGTTTTTAAGAATTTTTTTATCTGGTTGATAGGACATAAAAATAGTATACAAAGAAAAAATCAAAAATCAAAATTCAAAATGAAAATTAAAAATTTAAAATGAAAAAAATAAAAAAAGATATTGGATATTAGATATTAGATATTTGATATTAAGAGAGTAAAATATTTTTTTAGTTTTAAGTTGTAGTTTTTAGTTTTAACATGTAGGTTTTGAGTTTTTAATGTATTTAATTATTTATTATTGATTAAAAATTTATTTATTAAAAATTAAAAATTTTTATTAGGATTTAGAGTTTAGAATTTAGGATTTATTTTAATTAGGTCAATTTTTTTATTTTTACACATTCCACGTTACACATTATTAATTAGAGCAATTATTAGGTCAATTTTTTTAAATTTTAGATGTTAAATGTTAGATGACAATTCACAGACAACCACATAGGTCATCTTATTAACTAATCATTGAACAAACTTTAGAAATGTTTTATAGTTAAAAAATGAAAGCTTTTTTGTCTTACAGTTTTGAAAATAAAAAAGAGTTTAAAAAGTTAAATAAAAATTTAAAAGAGTTTCTTAAAAAAGAATTTAATATTGATTGTTATTCTTTTGTTTTTGATTATAAAGAAAAAACTACTAATAAAAAAATGATGAAAGATGCTTTAGAATTAATTGATAAAAGCGACTTGATTATTGCTGAATTATCTTACAAATCAATTGGAATTGGAATAGAAATTGGTTATGCAAAAGCTAACAACAAAAAAATAATTTATTTAAAAAAAACAAATGCTCCCCTATCAACAACCGCTGAAGGAATTACTGATTATTTAATTGAATATAAAAAAGAAAAAGATTTATTTGAAAAATTAACTAATGTTTTGAATAAAATCTTTTAATTTCTCTCTTGAATCTTTTGCAAATATCACACTTCGAGAAATATTTATAATCAATCCTTTTCCTTTTTTATTTAATCCCGCTTTTAAAACTTGATTAATATTCCCTCCTTGAGAACCAACACCTGGCACTAAAAACCAGATATCATCACCAACAATGCTTCTTATCTCTTTTAACTCCCTTGGATAAGTTGCGCCAACCACCAGCAGGCAATTTTTATTCTTATTCCATTTATTTACCACCTGATAAGCTAAATATTGATACAGACTTAATTCCTTAAGATTTTGATTTTTTTCCGTCGTTTTAGGCGTGATTTTTAACTTTTGACTTTTAACTTTTAACTTTAAATTTTGTATTTCTCCGCTTCCTTCATTTGAAGTTTTACACAAAACAATTATTCCTTTATCTTTCATTTCCAAAAACGGTTTTAGGGCTTCACTACCTAAATATGGATTAACAGTCACCGCATCGGCTTGAAGATATTTAAAAACAAAATCAACATAACCACGGTTAGTATTACCAATATCAGCTCGTTTTGCATCAATTATAATTGGAATTTCTGGATATTTTTTTCGTAAATAATCACAGGTAAGTTTTAACTCATAAATCCCCTGATGACCTATAGCCTCATAAAAAGCAGTGTTTAATTTATATGAACAAACTAAATCAAAAGTCTTGTTAATTATATACTTATTAAAACTGTATTGAGGATATTTTTTTGCTTTAAATTTTCCTGGTATTTTTTCCAAATCACTATCCAACCCAACACAAATAAGACTTTTATTTTTTTCGACAATATTTTCTAATTTTTCAAAAAAACTACTCATTTTTTTGTTTCTAAAAATTTTTTTCCATGACCGATTTTTGTATTAATCGGAATCTTTTTTTTACATAAAGGACAGTCTTTTTCATCAAATGCCTGGGCTTCAAAAACACCTAAACTAAAAAATGGCGCACCCATTAATTTTTCATTAACCTCCTTTGGATTTCGATTCACCATCACGCCAACTGCCACTACTCTACCACCGGCTTTTTTTACTGTCTCTAATGTTTTTTTTACCGAGATGCCGGTTGTTGTCAAATCCTCAATTACTAAAACTTTTTTCCCAAAAACAAACTTATCATAACCTCTTTTAAAAATCTGATCGCTTTCTTTTCCAGATGTTGACTGACCTTTATCTTTTTCAGTATAAGCAAACAAAATTTCCTTCTTTTTAAATTGAGAAAGATAATAAGCAGTCCAACTACCCAAAATCGTTCCTCCAATAGCCGGCGCTACTACCATCTCAATATTAAAATCCTTAAATTTTTTGGCAAACATTTTTCCGACAATTGATGTTTCTTTTGGATGAAGATACAAAAAATCTTTATTAATATAGACCGAACCATGCTTTCCTGAGGTATAAACAAAGTGATCATTGGTCAAAATCGCTCCAACTTTTTTTAAAATATTGATGATATTTTGAGTCATATTATTAATGAGCTAGCCCAATTAAACTTTTAATATTGGCTATCTTTTCTTTTTCGAGAAATTTTTTTAAACCAGCTAATATTTCTTGATAAATATTGTAACCATGAAGATATACCGCCGAACCAACACCAACTAATGTTGCTCCTGCCATCATTAGCTCAACTACATCCTGCCATTTTTCTACTCCACCCATTCCTAAAATAGGAATTTTTACTGCTTCATAAACTTCATAAATTTTAGCAACCGCTATTGGTTTTATACCGGGTCCTGATAAGCCACCTTTTTTCATTCCTAAAATCGGTTTTCTTTTATAAATATCAATTACCATACTTGGCGCTACTGTATTAATAGCAGCAATAGCATCAGCGCCTGCATCTTCACAAGCTTTAGCAATCTCAGCAATATTTTCCACATTTGGAGTTAGTTTAGCAATAATTGGTATTTTTTGAGATACTTTTTTTACATTTTTAATCACCTCAAAAGATTGTTTAGCCTTACTTCCTAACATCTGTCCAAACTCACTTTCTACATTTGGACAAGAAAGATTTATTTCAATCGCAAATGGCTTTAACTCTATTAACTCAAAAACTAGTTTTTTAAAATCTTTAATATTCGTGGCAAATACACTAATAATTATCGGAGTTTGTTTGTTTTTATCTAAAAACTCTTTTATTTGTTTTTTACCTTCTATTAAGCCCGGATTTCTTAACCCAACAGAGTTTAAAATACCATACTCATATTTAACTACTCGAGGAATCGGATTGCCAACTCGCGGTTCAATTGTTAGAGATTTTAAAACCACACATACAGCGCCAGCATCAATAGCAATTTTATGACCTGAAATATCATTAACGATTCCTGAAGGAAGAAATAAAGGATTTTTTAATTTTTTACCAAAAAGATTTATTGATAAATCAATCATTTTTTAATTCCTAAAACTTTTAATCCATTAATAGTCGCAATTTTTACTAATTCATCAATCTCATAAAAATGATTAGCTTCAAGCAAAAATCGCAGTTCAGTCCACATATCAGCATCAGTAAAAGGCTTATAAATATCAGCAATATTATCTGTTCCTAAAGCAACAATCAATCCATAAGACACCATCTCATCAACCGGAGTCACAGCATTATGAATCACTGACAACTCTTCACTTCGTCGACTATCAATCCAAGCAGTAGGACAAGATACAAACATCAGATTGATTTCTTTTGTTATCTGATAAATTTTTTCACGATATTTTTTTGGGTGAGCGGCTAAAGAAATGGAATGAACTGCGACCACTTTTCCCTCCATTTTTGCTTGTTTTGTCTTTTTAATTAAAAGCTCTGTTTCTTTTTCTTTTGAGGTATTTAATTGATCAACATGAACATGAACCATTTTCCTTAAATCTTTTCCTTTTTGCAAAATTATCTCTAGATGTTCCTCTTCTTTTCCTTTATCTTTTCCCGGAAGTCCACCAATAATATCCACAAACTCTGCCCCATAATCAAACCAATAACGAGCTTCTTTATCAATCACTCCTTTTAAAACTTGATTAATAAACTTTATTTTTATTTGTTTTTCATATCTGTCCTTAATTTTTTGAGCTGCTTTAATTGCTTTGTCTTTTATCACCTCATCAATATCAATGAAGCTTCCAATTGCCTGCACTCCTTGAGAAAGCATTATCTCTACTGTATAAGCCATTCGATCATATATCTGAGAAACGGTTGATTTTCTTTTAATCTCATCAACCAAACTCCATTTTTCTTGTAATTTCGCTCCAGTAAAAGAAAAATTTTTTTTCGTCAAAGTAAAAGCCCGATCTAAATGACTATGAGCATTGACAAAACCACCATTTTTTTTAATTTTTTTTAAAATCTCTGTTTTTAAATCAAAATAATTAATTTTTTTCATAGTTAATGAGTTAATTTTTCTAATTTTTCAATAAATTTTTTTGCTACTTCAACATCAGTGATCAGATAGGCCTTATTTTTCAAAGCATATTCTCTGATCATCTGACCATCAGTTTTTTCTTTTGGCGATACTTTTCTTCCTGTTGGAATATTAATAATCAAATCAAATCGATTTTGGTCAAGTAAATCAAGCAAATTTGGTTTTAAATGCGGTTGGGAAATTTTATTGACTAAAATTGACTCAATTCCCAAACTTTTTAAAAATTTATGAGTTTTGTAAGTAGCATAAATTTTGTATTTCATTTCCGCCAGTTTTTTTATTTCTTTTGTTAATTTGATTTTATTTGTTCTTTTTCCAATTGATAAAAGAACAGTTTTTTCTGATCGTTGGGCCAAACGCATTTGCAAAGTATAAAGCTCAATAAATCCAGCTGATGCATTTTGATTAAAAGCTTTTGAGGCCATAAATGTTGCTAGTTTTTCATCAAATATCGTATTTGGTGTCTCAACTGCCACTGCCTCAACTGATCCTTTATAAAGTTTTAAGGTGACTTTGCCAGTGACTTTTTGATTTAAATAATCAATAAAAGCATTTAAATCAGCCATCAAAGGCTCATACCAAAAACCTCCATAACACAAATATGCCCATTTAATATCAACCTCGCTTTTAAACTCATTCTCAACTCTGGTGCAAACATACTTTTCCAAATTGCGATGAGCAGTAATGATAATCTCAGCTGCTGGCGCCTCATAAACTCCTCTAACCTTAAGACCAACTACTCTATCTTCAATATGATGAGTAATTCCAACACCGTGTTTGGCACCAATTTTATTTAAGGTTAAAATCAAATCAGCTAACTTCATATTTTTCCCATTTAAAGCCACTGGAATTCCTTTAATAAAATTTAAATCAATATACTCTGGTTTATCAGGAGCTTTTTCTGGGATATTGCAAACAAGTAAAATTTTTTCAAGCGGTGGAATTAAAGCTGGATTTTCAATCTCTCCTCCCTCTCCTGTCACTCCCCACATATTATCATCATAAGAATAAGGTTTGTCTGAAGTTTGCCTCACTGGAATACCGTGTTTTTTTGCATACTCAAGCTCTTCATCTCGACCCATTGACCACTCGCGGACCGGAGCAATAATCTTAATATCAGGATTTAAAGTCAAAGCTGTCCCCTCAATTCTCACCTGATCATTGCCTTTTCCAGTACAACCATGAGCAATACAATCAGCTCCTTCAATAGCTGCAATTTTTACTGCCCATTTTGCTAAAAGTGGTCGACCTAAGGGAGTTGATAAATGATAATTGCCTTGATATGAGGCATTGGCTTTTATTCCTTTAGCAATATATTCATTAGCAAACTCTTCTTTAGCATCAACTACATAAGCTTTAATCGCTCCAAGTTTTAAAGCTTTTTTTCTAATCTCCTCCAAATCATCTGCTTGCTGACCAATATCAATTGTTAAAGCAATTACTTGAGCTTTATACTCATCTTGTATCCATTTAAGCATAACTGAGGTATCCAGTCCACCTGAATAAAGCAAAACAACTTTTTTTACCTCACCCTTTCTTCCTTCATAAGATGAGACCTTGATATACTCTGTTTTTTTCATAATTTTTAAAAAATTTATAAAAATTTATAAAAAAAATGAGCCCGAAGGCTCATTTTTTAAAAAAATTAACAAAAATTTGCAAAAAATTAAGTTTCATTCTAAAAAGAAATCCTAATATATTTTTTTTCCTTTGTCAACTGAAAATTTATTTTTTAATTTTAGATTATTACAACAATAAAAAATATTTTATTATCATCAAAAAATAATGCGATCGTTTCATTTCTTGGTGATTTAATAAAAGACTGTCTTTGCAAAAATTGAAAAGACAATCTTTGATAGAAAGACAACAAGGACAGAACCTTTTTGAAAAAAAGGTTCTGTCCTTAATAATTAGGTCAATTTAAAATTATTCATTTTTTGTTATTTTTATATTATCCTGATAATCCATAGACAATTGCATAGGTCGGATTGAGAGTTCTTTTGTTCATAAAAATTTTTAGTTATAATTAAATTTAATGAAAAAAAACATTTTAATTTTAATATTGTTTGTAATTTTTATTTTAGTAATAACTTTTTTAATTAAAAAAATAAATTATATAAATTCAAATCAACAAAAAAATAAATTAAAAAATAATTTTAATCAAAATGTTACACAAATAACTCCAATTCTTGAATCAAAAAATTTAATTTCATATATGTTTTTTTCATATAAATTAGAGTCAATAAATCAAAATAAAAAAATATTAACTATCTATCTTAACGGAAGTGAGGATAGTTTAGCTGACGCCGCCGATCTTACACTTACTTTTGATAAAAATATTATTATAGAAAAAATTATTGAAGGAGATAGTTTTGTTTTTTATCCAAGAAAATTAATCAAAGATAATTCTTTAATTATTACCGGTGTCAGTTTAAGCGAAGAAAATAAATTAAAATTTGCAAAACCTAACACTAAATTTATTACAATAATTTTAGATCATAAAATAAATAAAGACAAGCCACTTTTTATGATTCTAAATAACTCTGAAAGTAAAATATTTTTTAATGGTAAAGATATTACTAATTTAGATAAACAATTTAAAAAAATAACTATAAATTAATGAAAAAAATAAAATTATTCAAATTATTATTAATTTTACTATCATTAATTTTTTTTATTCTAAATATCTTATTCATTAAAAATGTAATTAAAATCAAAGCTAATGATGTAGAAGTTAAGTTAATATTAAAACTTCAAGGTGATTATTCTCGATATAATAAAAATCCAATTTTGACAAAAATAACCTTATACAATCCTTATCAAAAAATTATAGATTTTGAAAATATTTACCTTACACAAGAAAAAGATAATATATTTTCAACCAATATTAATTTAAAAAATATAGATTTAAATCAAATTTACTCCATTTTTATAAAACCAAATAAATATTTAGGTAAATTAGTCAAAAACCAAATTTTTAAAACAACAGATATAAATGTTATTGATATTTCAAATGAATATTTTTTTTCTGGTGACCTTGATCCTGTTGATAGTAAAATAACTGCATATGAAGCCTCATTAATAATTAAAGATTTAGGTAATCGTAATAAACCTCAAACTGATATTAATTCAGATGGTATAACTGATACTCAAGATTATAGTTTGGTTCTATATTCTTTAAAAGAAAATGTCAAAGAAGATGAAATTGTTTTATTAAAAAAACCAACTCCTACAATAACCCAAATTCCTACTCCTAATATAATCCCTACAGCAACTCCTACACCAACACCAAACCCAACTATAACTACTACAATAAGTCAAACAACAAATCCTTCATCATCATACTCAAATATCGATCAATATTGCCAATTAATGGAAAAAGAATTGCCAAATTCAAGCATGATTTATCCAAATTCATCGACAAATATTCCTAAAACAACAAATAAAATTTGCTCATGGTATACAGGCAAATATTATTCTTTACCTTATCGAAACCCAAATTGTACTGTAACACAAGAAATGATTGATAAAGCTTATGAAAAAATGAAAATTTTTTACCCAAAATATTATCAACAATCAAAACTTAAAGAACAATGGCAGATAGTCCAAAAACTAGCAATTAAATATAACTTCAATCCCCTTTTTGTTATCTCTTTATGGATAGAAGAATCAGCTGCTGGTGGAGCAACTCAAGCTCAACAATTAGGTTGTCTTTATAGAAGAAATAAAAATGGTACATTTACTTTTCTAGGACCCGAATCTAATATTTGTCAACAAATGGAATGTCTATTTGGTAGTACTGCTGTGGTCCCTGATAATTTTGCTCGCTGGGCTTGTCCATACCAACATGGATATCAAAACTGGAATAATAACGATTGTCTAAAAGTAACCACTTTTACTAGAGTAATTGATTTTTGGTATAACTACATAAGTGATTATGGAAAATCATTAAAACAAGGTTGTCAAATAGAATATAACTTACCATCTGATAATAAATGTCCATAAAATAATAAAAAATTAATTTAATTTATTGAATTATTTATTATTGACTAAAAATTTATTTATTTGTTTATTTATTATTTTTTTTACACGTTACACGTTCCACGTTATACGTTAAACATTATTAATTAGGTTAATTAGAAATTAGGTCAATTAGTCATTTTTTTACATGTTTCTCGTTACACTTTATAATGTATAATATTTAAGTGTTAAACGTTAGATGTTAGATGTTAAGTGTTAAATGTTTGGGCGAGTGGCGGAATGGCAGACGCGTAGGTCTCAAAAACCTATGAGGGCAACCTCATGAGAGTTCAACTCTCTCCTCGCCCACCCGATAACTTTAAAATATTCTTATTCTTAAAAATAATCAAAATCTGTTTTAAAACAAGATAAAATATTATATTTCACATCACTTCAACATCATGTGGCCCAGACTCAACAAGAGATGCTTGGGTGATCTGAATAAATTCTGCTTTTTCCCAAAGCTCTTTAATATTTTTTGCTCCGCAATATGAAAATCCTGATTTTATTCCGCCAATAAGCTGGGTCACTAAATCAGAAACAGTCCCTCGATAAGGAACAACCGCCTCAACTCCTTCAGCTGCATATTTTTTTAAATCGCGTTTGACTGACTCATCTTTTTTTTGCCTGTCAACATTAGCCATAAGTGAGGCCATACCACGAGTTAATTTATACTTTTTATTATTTCTAAAAAAAGTCAAAGCCGGACTTTCCTCACAACCAGCAAAAAGCGATCCAATCATTACAGTTGATGCTCCAGCTGCTAAAGCTTTAACAATATCTCCCGATTGTTTTATTCCACCATCAGCAATAATCGGCACTTGATATTTTTTTGCCACCTCAACACAATCAGCAATTGCTGTCAACTGTGGTACGCCAGCACCAGTGACAATTCTTGTTGTGCACAAAGCGCCCGGACCAATACCAACCTTTACTCCTGCAGCACCATTTTTTATCATCTCCTCTGTTGCCTCAGCTGTTGCCACATTGCCGGCAATAAAATCAGTTTTTGGAAATTTTTTAGTTAACTCTCTTAAAACTTTAAGTAAAAAAGTACTATAACCATGAGCAATATCAATAACAATCACATCAACACCTGCTTTAATTAAAGCTTTTGTTCGCTCTAAATAATCGCCTCTTATCCCAATTGCTGCGCCAACCAAAAACTTTTCTTTTTTTACCTTTTTTACCTCTTCAACTTGAGCTTCAATTGTTAAAAATCGATGAATTATCCCAATCCCACCCATTCTTGCAATCGCAATTGCCATTTCGCTTTCTGTAACTGTGTCCATATTGGCAGAAATAATGGGAATTTTTAGAGTAATTCTTTTAGTTAGTTTTGTTGTCAAATCAACATGGCTTCGCGATTCAATCGAAGTTTTTTTTGGAATTAGTAAAACATCATCAAAAGTCAAACCAATATCTTTTCTGATATTTAACATATTTAGGGACGGTCCTTTAAAGGACAGAACTTGTTAGGTTCTGTCCTTAAACTTATAAATATTTTGATTTCTATCTGCGCCAACCGAGATTATCTCAATTGGTACTTCTAAAAACTTTTCAATAAAATTTATGTAATTTTGACAATTTTTTGGCAGTTGAGAAAATTTTCTTATTTTGGATATATTCTCGCTCCATCCGGTAAATTCTTTATAAACCGTCTTAAGTTTTGCTAGCTCCAAATAACCGCACTCACTATAGTCAATATTTTTCCCTTGATACTGATAACCAACACAAACCTTTAATTTTTCCAAGCCTGATAAAACATCAATTTTTGTCAGAGCAATTTTATTGATACCGCAGACTTTAACTGAAAATTTAACCGCCTCAAGATCAAGCCAACCAATCCGCCGCGGCCGACCAGTAGTTGTCCCATACTCCCAACCTTTTTCTCTTATTAAATCAGCAATATTATCGTTTATTTCTGTTGGCAATGGTCCTCCGCCAACTCGCGATAAATAAGCTTTAACCACTCCCCAAACATTAGTATCTTTTGGCAAAATTACTCCGGCTCCTGTATTAACTGCGCCGGCAACAACATTGCTACCAGTTGCAAAAGGATAAGGTGAAAAATCATTATCCAGCATCACTCCATGAGCGCCTTCAAAAATAATATTTTTTTTGTTTTTTACTGCCTCCTGCAAGACCTTAAAAGTATCAGATACATAAGGCAAAATCTTTTCCCGATATTTTTTAAACTCAATTAAGCTTTTTTTAATATTAATCGGCTTAACGCCAAAAAGTTTTAAAATTTTATTTTTTATTTTTGCCTGAAAACTAAATTTTTCCTCAAAAGCCGACCAATTAACAAGCTCATAAACTCTAATTCCATTGTAGGAGACCTTATCAGCGTAAGTTGGTCCAATTCCCCGCCGAGTTGTACCCAGTTTATTTTTTCCCCGGGCGTTTTCATAAGCTTCATCTAAAGCCTTATGATAAGGCATTATTAGATGACAGCGGGAAGAAATAAGCAATTTATTTTTTAAAGAAAAACCATTTTCTTTTAAAAACTCTATCTCTTTAAGTAAAACTTCAAGATCAATAATCACGCCATTGGCAATCACACCAACTGTTTTTGGCCGAAGTATCCCTGATGGAATAAGATGAAAAGGAAACTTTTTCTCACCAATAACCACAGTATGACCGGCATTATTACCGCCATGAAAACGGACAGCATAATCAGCTGTCTCACCTAAAAGATCAACTATCTTTCCTTTTCCTTCATCTCCCCATTGAGCGCCAATGATTAGATTTATCATATGAAAAAATTTAAATTTTTAATTTTTTTCAACTAGTTTTTTTGCCAGCCCAAGATATTTTTCTGGTGTTAAATCTTTTAATTTTTTATTATCTTTAAGCCCTAATTTATTTAATAACTGTAGATATTCGTCTTTTGTCAGTTTTTTACCTCGGGTTAACTCTTTAACTTTATCAAAAGCTTTTATATTATTTTTTAGCCTTAAAACAATCTGAACTGCCTCGGTTAACACTTGATAATTATTATTTAACTCCTCTTTTAAAAAACTTTTATTGGGAAAAATTTTTTTTAAGCCGTTTTCCAAACTTTGCCAGCCTAAAATAGTAAATCCTAAACTTTCACCAAAAATCCGCCTAACAATTGAATCTGATAAATCCCTTTGTAGCCTTGAATGTGATAATTTTTGTATAAAAAAATTAAACATAGAATTAGCAACACCTAAACTTCCCTCTACCTGTTCAAAATTAATCGGATTAACTTTTTGCGGCATAGTTGACGAGCCAACTTCTTCTTCTTTTTTTCTTTGCTCAAAAATTTCAAGCATTATCATCTGCCAGATATTTACTGAAAAATCAATTAAGATTAAATTTATTAATTGAATTATCTGAAAAAACTCTAAGTAGTTATCATAAAATAAAATCTGAGTTGTGTATAAGTTTGGCTGAAGACCAAAAGATCTGACAAACTCCTCTGATATTTTTAACCAATTTTTATCAGAATAGGCAAAATCCAAAGCATTAAAATTACCAACTGCTCCATTTAGTTTTCCTTCAAATTGAAAATTTTTAATTTTTTGAAATTGTTTTTTTAAGCGATGATAATAATTCATCAGTTCTTTTCCAATTGTTGTTGGTACAGCTATTTGACCATGAGTACGTGCCAGGATAACCTCATTTTTCCATTCTTTTGCTAAAAGAAAAATTTGATTAATTAATTTATCAATTCTTTTTTCTAAAACTTCTTTTTTAAAATTAAATAAAATTAAACTGTATGATAGATTGTTAATATCCTCTGAAGTTAAACCAAAGTGAATAAATGAAACAATATCTTTTAAACTTGTTGTTAATAATTTTTTTTGCAAATAATACTCAACTGCTTTGATATCGTGATTTATCTTTTCCTCAATTTTTTTCACTTTTTCAAATTCTTTCTTATCAAAATTAATAAAAAGATTGTTTAAAAAATCTTGTTCATTTTTTTGAAAATCTCTGATAATTTTTTGTTTTGATAATAAAAACAAATATTTTATCTCAATCAAAATTCGATGTTTTACAAGAGAAAATTCTGAAAAATAATCTTTTAAATTATGAAGTTTTAAAAAATATCTTCCGTCTAGCGGTGAAATAGAATCAAAAAAATTTAGTGAAGTAGTACTTTTCTTCACTGTTTTAGTGTACAATAAAATAATTTTCTATGTCAATAACATTTTTAATAATTTTAATAATTTTTTTTGGAATAATTTTTTTATTTTCCTCAAAAACTCTCTCTCCTATTCCCTATTTTCCCTCAAATAAAAAAGATCTGCCTTTAATTATTAAGGCTTTAAATTTGAAAAATAATCAAGTAGTTTTTGATTTAGGTGCAGGTGATGGAATTGTGATTTTTGAAGCAGCTAAAAAAGCTTATGAAAAAAATCTTAATACTCAATTTTTTGCTGTTGAAATCAATCCTGTTTTGCTCTTAATTATGTATATTAAGCGCCTTTTTCATCCAAATAAAAAAAATATAAAAATCGTTTATGATGATATTTTTAAAATTAATATAAAAAAATTTTTGAATTTTGACTTTTCACTTTTAACTTTTTATCTTTACATCTCCCCCTGGTATCTTGAAAAAACTGTATCAAATCTTAAATCTCAAATCTCAAATTTAAAAATTGTTTCCTATATGTATCCAATTAAATCATTAAAAAATAAACAAAAAATAATCAATGGAAAAAATAAAATCTTTATTTATTAGCTATATCAATTGAAGCACTCGACAACTTTTATTATCTCTAGAGGCTTCTTAATTATAAAATCAGCATTATGTTTTTTTAAATTCTTTTCTCCGGCCAAACCCCAACTTACTCCTATTATTTTTATCCCCGCTTTTTTACAAGCTAAAACATCTCTTATCTCATCTGCTACATAAAGCACTTCATTTTTTTTCAATCCCTCTTTCTTTAAAATATTTTCTAAATCTTTATTTTTTCCAAGAAGATTGCTACCAACATAAACTCTCTCAAAATATTTTTTCAAATCATTTTTCTCTAAAAAATAATCAATATTTTTTTTAAGATTTGATGAGTAAATAAAAACCTTGATATTTTTTTTATTTAATAACTGAACAGTTTTTTTAATTCCGGAAAAAACTTCAATTTTATCTAAATGATAGTACAATAATTTTTGCGTTTTTTTAATCTCCCAAATAATAAAAGGATATTTTAGCCAACTGATATTAAAAGATCTCAAAAGTTCTTTTGGTGTCATTGATGACAATTTTTCAATGATTTTATTTTCTTCTTTTATTTTGTATTTTTTAGCAATCTCAATAATTTTTGCAAAAGTATAAGGCAAAGTATTAGCAATTGTTCCATCAAAATCAAAAATTATTGCTTTAATTTTTTTTCTCATTTGTTTATTATAATATTTTATAATGTTAAATTTATTATTAAATATTGACAAATCACTAACCTTATTTTTTCACAATCTTTTTCCTCACAATATTTTTTTTGATACGATTTTCTCTTTTTTTTCAGTAATCGGATCAGCTGCTTTTATCTGGATAACAATTATTCTTTTAGTTGTTTTTTTTGAAGAAAAAGCCCATCCTAGTATTTCAAAACAAGATAAAAAATTTATTATTATCTTTACCTTAACAATTTTTTTAAGTTTTTTAACAAGCGAAGTTATCCTAAAAAATATTTTTAAGCGTCCAAGACCGTTTTTACAAATTAAAAATTTAAAATTAAAAATTAAAAATTATCCTTCTGATTTTTCTTTTCCTTCGGGTCATGCTACTATTGCTTTTGCTACTGCCACAACCCTATCTTTTTTTAATAAAAAAAGAAAATGGTTTTATTATTTTCTTGCCTTCCTCATCGCCTACTCTCGCCTTTATCTTGGCGTTCATTATTTTTTTGATGTTGTTGTTGGAGCGGTGATTGGAGTGATGATAAGCAGGATAATATTGAAAAAACTCAAAACTTAAAAATTTTTAATTTTAAATTGCAATTTTTAATTTTTAACTTTTAATTTTTAATTTTCCTCACTTGTCCACACTATAGAACTTCACTCTATCGCCTCTGAACATTAGGTCAATTTCGCCAATTGGACCATTGCGGTGTTTGGCAACAAAAAGTTTAACCAATCTTTTATTTTGATCAAGCAGATCCTCAGTCTCCTCTTCCTGATACAAAAACATCACTACATCCGCATCCTGCTCGATACTGCCGCTTTCTCTTAGATCAGACAGCTGCGGTTTTTTTGTGCCTCGTTGTTCAACTGCTCTTGATAACTGAGACAAAGCCAAGACAGGAATTTTTAGTTCACGAGCAAGATTTTTTAAACCTTGAGAAATCGCTGAAACCTCATTTACCCGTGACTCATAAAATCTACCAGCATTAGCAAGTTGCAAATAATCAACAATTAAAAATCTAATATCTTTTTCCATCTTCAATTTTCTTGCTTTGGTACGCATTTCCAAAATTGAAGCGCCTGGCGTATCATCGATAAAAATCGGTGCCTCAGATAAAGTCGCCATCGCCTCGGTTAATCTTTTATAATCATCATCTGAAAGTCTACCAGTTTTTAGTCGCCAAGCATCAATATCAGCCGCTCCAACCAAAAGTCTATCAACTAACTCCTCCTTACTCATCTCAAGAGAAAAAAATCCAACTGGTATTTTATCTTTTGTCGCTGCATTTAAAGCTATATTTAAAGCAAAAGTGGTTTTTCCCACTCCTGGTCTTGCAGCTAAAATCAACAAATTTGACTCTTGCATTCCCGCTAATTTATTATCCAAATCAGGAAAACCAGTTGGTACTCCGCGAAGATGAGTACCTTTTTTCATAAATTCCTCTAACCTCTCAAAACTTTCTGCTAATATCTCCTTTAACTCAACAAAATCTTTATGCAAATGCTCTTGCGATAAAGAAAAAATCGCCACTTCAGCCTCATCAAGTAATTTTTTCACATCGCCCTTATCATCAAACGCTTTTTCCACCATTCGTGAAGACAGATCAATCAGTTTTCGCCTCACAAAATGACCTTTAACAATCAACCCATAATGCTCCACATAAGCTGAAGTTGGCACAGTATTGATCAAATCCGAAAGATAAGCTTTTCCACCAATTTTTTTTAAAGAATCAGTTTTTTTAAGTTCGTCTTGAATGGTGACAATATCAATTGGTTGTTGTTTTTCATACAAAGACAACATACAGCTAAAAATTGCCTTATGCTCTGGAGTATAAAAATGTTCGGGTTTTAAAAACTCAGCTACTAATCCCATTGCTTCAGAATCAATCAAAATCGCTCCAAGCACTGATCGCTCAGCTTCCAAATCATGAGGTGGTACTTTTAAAGAATCAGAAGCCATAAAGTCATCTAACGATTATAAAATTAACTAATTTCTAATTAACCTAATTAACCTAAAAAATAAAAATAATAATAAATA
>CAYOZH010000015.1:0-7715 GCA_964408415.1 uncultured Gammaproteobacteria bacterium
TTGATATTTGATATTTTTATAACACACCCCTTTATCCCCTCTCAAGAGGGGAAAAGTCTGAAAAAAATCTCCTCTCAAGAGGGGAAAATAATGAGGTATATTTATTATTCATTATTAATTATTAATTATTCTTATTTCATAAACGCAATCATTAGACCAAAGAAGACTAGGATTATTGAGATAAGCCAAAGTCGCATTACGATTTTCGGCTCTTCCCAACCTTTATATTGAAGATAAAGATGAAAAGGCGCAACTGGAAATATTTTTTTCTTTAAAAATTTTTTTCCTAAAATCTGAATTAAAGAAGAACCTGCCTCAATCACAAAAATTCCACCAACAATTGGCAATGCCAATGATTTTCCCAAAATCAAACCAATTACCGCAAAAGTGGCGCCAAAAGACAAGGCTCCTGTATCACCAAGCATAATTCTTGCCGGATAAATATTAAAATATAAAAATGCTAAAATTCCACCAAGCCAAGCAGCAATAAAAAGCGAAGTTGGTACATCAAGTATTGATCTTGCCACCACCCAAAATCCAACTAATGAAAATGCCATAATTCCGCTAGCCAAACCATCTAAACCATCAGTAATATTGACTGCATTGGCAAAAGCAATAATAATAAAACTAGCAAATATTAAATAAAAATAACCTAATTCAAAAACACCAAAAAAAGGAATATTAACAATATCAATTTTTAACTCATTAAAAAGCATCCAAGAGATAATAATTGACAAAACAAACTCAATTAAAAATTTTTGAGACATTCTTAAACCAAAAAAACCTGTTTTTTTCCAACCAAAAATTTTTTGAAAATCATCAAATAATCCTAAAAAACCAAACGATAAAAAAGTAAAAATAATAATTTTTATCTCAGAAGCAATTGAAGGATAATTGGTAAGAATTTTTTGTTTAAAAAACCAATACATAAAAATAAAGAAAAAAAATACTAAAGTAGTTGTTGCCAATATTAAAATTCCACCACCAATTGGTGTACCAGTTTTATGTTTGTTAAATTTTTCAAAAATTGGCGTTGGTTTATTTAAAACATCTTTATATCCTTGTTCAACTCTTTGAAATTTAAGTTTGTATAAATAATTAATAAAAGGAATTATTAAAAAAAAATTAAAAATAAAAGAAACAATTAAAGCAAATAAATATACTGACGTCATATAATTAATTTAAAAATTCTTGGAATAAATATAATTAAAGCAATTATGAAAGAACCAATTGCATAAATAAGCATAGCTGCTGCTGCAACATCTTTAGCAATTTTAATATCCTCACGAATTTTTTTATCAATCGCATCAGTTGTTTGCTCCAATCCGGTATTAATTGTCTCAACAACCAATCCAACCGTAATTAAAAAAATAATTAATAAAAATTCAAAATAGCTAATTTTAAAATAAAATCCGCCAACTATTGACAATAACGATAAAAATATATGAATTCGATAATTTGGTTGAGTTTTTAATGACCAAACCAATCCATCCCAAGCATGTTTAAAAGAAATCTTGTGGTATTTAAGCATAAAAAATTTTATTTAAAACTTCAGCTAATTTTTTAGGATCATGACGCAAAATACTTCGATAAACTATATCAACTTTATTTTTTTCAATTGGTTTATTATCAATAATATCTTCTCTTATAATTTTATAAAATTTATCATCTAAATTATCAATAACTTTTTCTTCATCATGTCTTTGATAAAATTCTAAAATTTGTTTATCTATTGGCGAGTTGTTAATTAATATAAAATCAATTTTCTTATTTAAAAATCGTTCTAAATCTTTTATATGATCTAAGGCAGTATAACCAGTAGTTTGACCAGCTTTTGTCATCAAATTCATAATAAAAATAATTTTTGCTTTGGTTTTTTTAAAAGCTTCTTTTATTCCATCAACTAAAAAAACAGGAATAATGCTTGTATATAAATCTCCTGGTCCAATAACAATAAAATCAGAAGTTATGATTCTATCAATAGCTTTTTTATTAGCTTGACCTGATGGGGTTAAATAAGCATTAACTATCCTTGATCTTTCAGTTATATTTTCATCAATTAATCCCTCGCCTGTTAATTTTTTGCCATTTTCATATTCAACTGTTAAATGTAGTTTATCATGAGTAACTGGAATTACTTTTCCTTTTGTTTGTAATACATATGAAGCAGTTTCAATGACTTCATCATAATTATTTGAAATTTTTTCTAAAGCAGCTAAAAATAAATTACCAAAATTATGACCTTGAAAATCTCCTTTTTCAAAACGATACAAAAAAAGTTTTCTCCATAAAATTGGAGCATCAGATAAAGCGACCAAGCACTGTCTTAAATCACCTGGCGGCAACACCCCTAATTGATCACGCAGTTTGCCAGTTGATCCACCTGAATCAGTCATTGAAACAATCACAGCTAAATCTAAAGGATAGTTTTTTAATCCTGATAAAACTACAAAAGTTCCAGTTCCACCGCCAACAACAGTAATTTTTTTCATAATGTTTAAACTTTCAAATTATTTTTTTCTTCGCCAAAAATCAGATATGTTTTATCTTCTAAATCATATCTCACAGACTCACCTGGTCCAACCCAAGTTTTTTTACCAATTTTTACTCCAGGAAATATAGTGGTATTCACGCCAATTTTTGATTCTTTACCAATAATCGCTCCTAATTTAGAAAAGTTTGTATCAATTCTATTCTCATAAATATTTGATTTAATTGTCTCTCCATCAAATCTTAAATTAGCTGTAACTGCTTGCGCTCCCATCATCACCTCGTTGTCTAAAACCGAATCGCCAACATAATTCCTATGCAAAAACACTTTATTGCCAATATATGATCGAGCAATTTCACTATATGATCCAATTAAACAATCTTCACCAATATGTGATTCGCGAACTAAAGAATAATCACCAATTATTGAATTTTCACCAATAAATACTGGTCCTAAAATTTTTACATAATCTCCTATAACAACATTATCACTGATAAAAACATCACCAATTATTTTTGATTTTTTAGAGATCTTGGCTGATTTTGAAATATATCTTTTATTTAACTCTCTTAAATAACTTTTCATCATTGTTAATACATGCCAAGAATATTTTAAACTTATGAATTCTCCATCATAAACAAAATAATCTTTATTAACATTATTTTCTTTCAAAATTTTATTTATTGCTTGTTCATAAATATCATCATTTAATGTCTTAACTGTAGAGATTATGTTTGTTAATATTTTAAAATCTGAAAAATAATCTAAAACTAATTTAATAACATTTGAAGGAACTGCTTCTTTTTTCGGTTTTTCAATCACTTCTTCTAATTGATTAGCGTTATTAAATTTAAAATAACCTCCAGGAAAATATTCATTAACTTTTTTTCCAAATAAAATAATCTGATTATTTTTAAAAGGTAATTGAGTAATATTTTTTAAAATAGAAAAATCAATTTTATCATTAGCATTCAAAATCAAAACTTCACCACTAATAAAATTTTTCATTGTTTCAATTGCGCCTGCTTGTCCTGGAATATCGCTTTTTTGAATTGTTACATCAACATTATTTACTAGACCATAATTATCAATTAATCTTTTTATTGTTGAAGCATTTGAACTATGACTAACAATATGAATTTTTTCAGCGTATTCTTTTAATTGACGAATAAGATGAATGATAAGCGGATCACCTAAAAAATTAAATAAAACTTTATTTTCCAATGGCCAAAATCGATCTCCATCTCCTCCAGCTAAAATCAGAATATTTTTGATTTTTCTCATAAACTAATTTTATCAAAGTTTAATGAGGATTACACTTTTTTTATTTCTCCACCTATTTTTTTAACTTTTTCAACAAAATCTTCATAACCGCGTTCTAGTATAGAGACTTGATTGATAATTGATTCTCCGTTGGCAATTAAAGCGGCAATTGCTAATGAAGCTCCAGCCCGAAGATCAACGATATTTAATACTCCTCCATGAAATTTTGTTGGACCAATAATCTCAATTTTTTGAGAGTATTTTTTTCCTTCTTCATAATTAAAATAATAATAATCAAAAGGATTAGATGGAGTAAATTCAATAAAATTAATTTTTGCTCCTAACTTTTTTAACTCCTCAACATAAGAGAATCTATTTTCAAAAACTCGTTCAGTTATTGTTGATATTCCTTCAGCTTGAGTCATCAACACTGCCCAATTTGGTTGCCAATCAGTCATAAATCCAGGATGAGGCATAGTTTCAATATGAGTAGCAGTTAATTTTTTTTCCGATTTAAATAATAATCCTTGACTATTTTTTTCAACACTAACTCCAATTTTTTTTAACTTAATTATAAAATCATCTAAATAAATAGGGTTAATATTTTTAAGATTTATCCATCCGCCAGTTCCTAATCCCAAACAAACAAAAGTTACTGCTTCATTTCTGTCAGTAATGATTGAATAAGGTTGATTAAATCTAAGTTTTTTTACACCAGTAATTTTTATTGTTCGCTCGTTTTTTTCAATTTTAGCCCCAGATTGATTTAAAAAATTTATTAAATCATCAATCTCAGGCTCTAAAGCACAATTTTCTAATATTACTTCACTATCGGAAAAAACCGATAACATTATCAAAAGCTCTGTTCCTGTATGAGTTGGTTTAGAAAATTTATAAATACCTGATGGTTTTTCAGTTAGTTTTGCATAATAATAACCAGTGTCTGGATTATAAACAACATCAACACCTAAACTTTTCATTCCCTCAACAATTCTATCAATTGGCCGAGCGCCAATCCGACAGCCACCTGGGTTAGGTATATAACAACTGTCAAACTTATATAATAATGGCGCAAAAAGCATAAAAGAAACTCTTATTTTTGAAGCATAAAGAAAATCAACTCTATTTAACTTTAATCCTCTTGGATCAATTTCTAATTTATTTTTTTCTATAAAAACTGCTTTCGCTCCTAATTGGTTCACTAAATGAATTAATTCTTTCACATCATTAATCTGAGGCACATTGTCTAAAATTACTTTTTCTTCAAATAAAAGCGAAGCAATTATCATCTTTAAAGCAGCATTTTTTGCTCCTGATAAATAAACATCGCCTTCTATTTTTTTCCCGCCTTTTATAATATAAGAATCCTCCATAAAAATATCAAATATCAAATATAAAATATCAAATATGAAAAATAATTTTTAACTTTTAACTTTTAATTTTTAATTTTAAATTATTATCACTTCCTCTTCTAATTCTACACCAAATTTTTCTTTTACTTTTGTTTTTATGATTGATAATAATTTTAACAAATCTTCTTTTTTACCCTTACCTTTGTTAATAATAAAATTAGCATGAATATCAGAGATATAAAAATCACCAACAGAAAATCCTTTTAATCCAGCCTTATCAATCAAATAACCAGCGGAAATATTGCCTGGATTTTTAAAAAAACATCCGCAAGTTGCAACTCCAAAAGGTTGAGTTTTTTTTCGATAATTTAAGGCAAATAAACTTCTTTCTTTAATAATTTTTTTATCTTCTTTTTTTAATTTAAAAATTCCTTCAAGTAAAATCTCTTTTGTTTTTTGCAAAATCGAATAATCATAAGCAAATTGAAAATAATCTCGAGAAACTTTTTTTATTTTAGCTTGATTATCTAGTAGATATGCATAGATTAAATTATCACCAAAATAAGTCAAAGGCTTTGTCCACTTTGAATTCATATAAACTGCTCCGCCAACTGTGCCTGGTAATCCTTGATGATATTCAAATCCACTCCAACCAGCCTCAAGTGATTTTGCAATTAAAAGAGACACCGGATAACCAGAAGAAACAGAGATAATAACCTCATTGTCATTTTCTTTAATAATTTTTAGTTCTTTATAACTATTTTTTACCACAATACCATTTACCTTTTCTTTTAATATCGCAATATTTGATCCACCGCCAATTATTAAAAGTGGCAAGTTATTTTCTAAACAATATTTTTTTATATTAATCAAATCCTCTCTTGTTTTTGCTTCAAAAAAATTTTCTACTATCACCTGATTTTTCAAAGTAAAAAGATTCGATATCTCCTTATTTTTCTCAATCCTTGATTTTATATCTAACATATTAACTTTTGACTTTTGCATTTTGAATTTTGATTTTTAATTTATATATGTCTCCTGCTCCCATTGTAAAAACAACATCATTTTTTTTCAATATTTTTTCTAAATTTTTCAATAACTGATCTTCATTTTCGCAATAAAATAATTTTTTTGAATTAGAAACAATGTCTTTTGATGAAACATTAAAATTACCTTTATTTTCTCTTGCTGAGGCAAATATCGGCAAAACAAAACCAATATCAGCTACCTCCAAACTTTCCTTAAAATCATTTAAAAGTGACATTGTTCTCGAATAAGTATGAGGTTGAAAAATAACAATCAATCTTTTATTTTTAAATCGTTCTCTTGCTGCTTCAAGAGTAGCTTTAATTTCTTGAGGATGATGAGCATAATCATCAACAATATAAAAATCTCCTTTAAAAACTAATTCCATTCGTCTTTTCGCGCCAACAAATCCTTTTAAACTTTCTTTTACTTTATCAACATCAAATCCAAGTTTTAATAACTGGATAATCACTGCAGTGGCATTTAAGATATTATGTTTTCCAAAAAGATCAATTTTAAACTCTCCTAAATTCTTTATTGTAAACTTTGATCCATCTTCATTAACTTGCCAATCTAATATTTGATAATCAGCTTTATCAGAAAAACCATAAGTATAGATATTGTGATTGTTTTTAATTCTTCCAATTACCTCTTTTATATTTTCATCATCAATATTGACAATCAACTTTTTACTCTGAAAAAATTTTAAAAATGCTGATTTTGTATCTTTAATATCCTTATAAACATCCGGATGATCAAAATCAATATTGGTACAGATTATCCAATCAGGATTTAATTTTAAAAATTTTGGCGTTTTATCAATTGGCGGATTAATCCCATATTCATCAGCTTCAACAATAAAATATTTTTTTTCTTGATAATCACCGCCTTGATAATCTCCAAAAAAAGGTACACCGACGATGTATGAGGGTTTTTGATTTAATTTAAGCAAAGCATATGATAGTAAAGATGAGGTCGTTGTCTTACCATGACAACCAGAAACCGCAATTTTATTTTGAAAATTTTTCATTATCTCTACTAATAATTCTGCTTGAGAAATAATCGTAATTAATCTTTTTTTTGCCTCTTTTGTTAAGGGATTATTTAATCCTTGATGAGCAGCTGAATAAACAAAAAGATCAATATTTTCCGGCAAATCATTAAAATTATTTTGATATAATATGTTATATTTTAATAGTAATTTATCAGTTATAAACTCTTCCTCAACATCAACTCCATAAACATTTTTTCCCATTTTTTTTAAAAAAACCGCCAGATTAGCCATCGCCACCCCTTTAATACCAAGAAAAAAAACGTTTTTAAATTGATTTAAAAAGTTATTATTCATTTTTGATAATAAAACTTAACATTTCTCCATAATTTTCTTTTTTATCTCGACGAAAAGAAAAAAACTGTTTTTTATTGCATTTTGTGCAAAATGGAAAAAAATCAATCTGATCTTTTTGCAAACCAATCTCATTCAGTAGCAAATAATTTAAAAGTCCTAAATTCAAATGCCAACGACCTTGCTGCCAGTGAAAAATTTTCTCTGAATAACCATCAAATTCTTGTTTAAACTGATA
>CAYOZH010000015.1:7725-16730 GCA_964408415.1 uncultured Gammaproteobacteria bacterium
CTATCTTCATCAACATCATAACAACATTGACCAATATGAGGACCTAAAGCTACTTTTATATCTTTTAAATTACTCCCTAATTGAATAAACTTTTCCACCATTTTTTGCGCCATTTTTTTTATACTACCACGCCAACCTTGATGAGATATACCAATTGCGCCAATATTTTTATCAACAATAATCATTGGTAAACAATCAGCCGTGACCACTGTTAAAAAAATATTTTTTTCTGTTGTTATTAATCCATCAGTGTCATCAATTCTTTGAATTAAATCATTATTTTTATTTTCAAAAATCTCAATATTAACCGAATGAATCTGATCAGGTATAACAATTTTTTTATAATCAATCTGATTTATTTTTAAAAATTTTAAAATCGTCTCTATTTTTCTTCCATCACCAATATCCTTCGTCCCAAAACCACTAAAATAACGATCATCGTTAATTAAGGTTGAATAATAAATTTTTAAATTTTTATTAAATAGAATCATAATAATAAAATTCAAAATTCAAAAGTCAAAAGTCAAAATTTTTCATTTTTCATTATTCATTATTAATTTTTAATTTTATCGCTTTCTCTACTGCTTTATATTCGCTCCAAGGATACTCTTTTTTTCCTCGAGCCAAACTTTTTTCATGAGATTTACCAGTCAACAAAACTACATCTCCTTTTTTAGCCATAATAATTGCTTTTTTAATTGCTTTTTCTCGATTAGTAATGATTTCATAGGGCTTATTTTTTATTCCTGAGGCAATTTGAAAACATATATCATCAACATTTTCTGTCCGATAATCTTCCTCGGTCAAAATTATATAATCACTGTATTTATCACTCATCTTGCCCATAATTGGTCTTTTTGTTCTATCGCGAAGACCAGCTGAACCAAAAACATGGATTAATCGACCATTTTTTTTCAAATATTTTTTTCTAATCTCAGGCAGTAATTTTTCAAAAGCATTAGGTGTATGAGCAAAATCAATAATCACCTTAAAATCTTTATCATAAAAAACCTCCAATCTGCCTTTTGGTAATGTAAAATTTTGCATAGCATTAATAATTTTTTTTTCTGATAAACCAAGCAGTTGACAAACTAAAAATGCTGCTGAATAATTTTCTTGGTTATATCTGGTAATATTCGGAAAAATTTTTTTTATTGTATTTGATATTTGATATGAATATTTGATATTTGATATTTGATATTTGATATTTTTATTAACAATGCCAATTTTTGCCATTTTTAACAGTTTTTCTTTAGTTCTTACATAATTTTCATAACTCTTATGATAATCTAAGTGCTCATGAGTAATATTAGTAATCACTCCAATCTCAAACTTTACTCCCCAAACTCGATTTTGATCCAAAGCATGAGAGGTCGTCTCTAAAACAAAATACTCATCACCATTATCAACTGCTTGGCGTAAAAACTTTTGAATCATAAAAGATGAGGGAGTAGTCACATGCAAACCAACATCATATATCTTTCCTGCAACCTCTGCATAAACTGTTGAGATAAAAGAAACTTTTTTTCTGGATTGTTTTAAAATATGAGCAATCAAGGTCGTTGTTGTTGTTTTTCCATCCGTACCAGTGACGCCAATAACCTTTATTTTTCTTGAAGGAAAACCATAATAAATATTGGCAATGATTGCCTGAAATAGATGGTAAATGTTTTTAATTTTTTGCCACATATTTTTATTCATTATTTATGCCATAGTATACTATAAGGTCATTGGCAATTTCAAAAAATATTGGTGCCGCTGTCTCTGAACCCCAAGGAGAAGTCTTTGGTTCTTTAAGTATCACTAAAGCAATTATTTTCGGATCATCAGCTGGCAAAAAGCCAATAAATGAAGCATTGGTTAATGAAGGATCATAATTGCCTTTTATTGGAATTTGCGCTGTGCCTGTTTTTCCGCCAATTTTAATATTTTTTGGTCGATTCCATTTTGCCTCAGCATTTTCTACAGTTGAAACTAACATTTTTTTCATAATTTCTGAGGTTAAGTTAGAAAAAATCTTCTTTTCAATTTTTGGTTTTATTTTAATCTCTCCTTTTGAAGAAATAATTTTTTCCACAACATATGGCCTCATTAAATATCCACCATTAATAATACTTGAAAATGCTTTAATCATCCCAATTGGTGTCACCGCAATTCCTTGACCAAAAGTCACTGTCGCATAATCAATCGGATACCATTGATTTTTTGGTTTTATCACTCCCGCTATCTCACCTTGAAGATCAATATTAGTAATTTTTCCAAATTGAAATTTATCTAAATAATTAAAAATTTTATTTTTCCCTAATTTTTCACCAACATAAACCATACCAACATTAGAAGATTTTTCCAATATTCTTGTCATTGATATTTTTCCTTCATACTTATTATTCCATGTTTTTATCTCATACTCACCAATTTTTACTGGTCCTTGTTCATCATAAATATCAGTTGGTCTAACTTTTTTTTCTTCAATTGCTGCAGCCATTATTAATGGCTTAAAAATTGATCCGGGTTCATAAACTTCAGAAATAGCTGGATTTTTAAAATAACTTTCATTGAATTGATAATAATTATCCAAATCATAATCAGGTAAGCAAACTAAAGAAATAATTGCCAGTGTTTTTGGATCAGCGATGATAACACATCCTTGTTTTGCCTTATATTTTTCAATGCCATCAAGTAATTTCTTTTTAGCAATTGTTTGAACTGTCTTATCAATTGTTAGTATTAAATCTCGGCCATTTTCTGGATCTAATTTTTTTTGAACACCAAAAAAAATTGGCCTGCCAAAAAGATCTCTTTCTGTCTCAATTAAACCCGGAAGACCTGATAAATCTTGATTATAAAATCCTTCAATTCCAAAATAACCAACATCATCGCCGTTTTCATTTTTACCAACAAATCCTAAAATATGAGCAGAAAGAGAGGCTTCAGGATAAAATCTTTTCATCTTTTTTTCAAAACCAACTCCTTTTAAGTTAAGTTTTTCAATCTCTGTTTTTTTCTCTTCAAGTAATCCTGATGTTATTGCCACCCACTGTTTATTAAAATCAATTTTTGCTTCAAGCGATGCCTCATCCATCTCTAATTTTTCACTTAAAAATTTAAGTAATTTTAGTTTATCATCGACTTTTTTCGGCTCAATATATAGTAAATATGAGTTTTGATTTAAAACTAAAGGAGATTTTTTTCGATCATAAATCTTACCTCTTTCAGGATAAAGTTTTTTTGATTTTAAATATAAATCATAATTAACATTAACTGGAGAGATTATTTGAATATAAAAAAGTTTAATAATAATTAAGATAAAAAGGAGTATAAATCCTAAAAATAAAATTTTTGTTTTCATTTATTAAAAATAAAGGCATATTTCAAATTTTCTAAATAAATTGGCTCAGCTTTTTTATTTAAATCAAGATTAATAGCCACTTTTTTAGCATATTCAAGAGAAGAAATTTGTGACAACTGTCTTTCTAAATTGATATTTTGATGATGAATTTTTTCCATTTTATCTTCATATAGACTAATATCGTCACTTAATTTAATTGAAAAAAAGAAAAACAATAAATTGACTATTATTGATAAACTGATTAAAAATCCTAAAAATAAACTGATTTTTTTCATATAATTATTGTTCTTAATTTAGCGCTTCTTTCAAAACTTTTAACTCCAAAAACTGGTTTTTTATCAACAAACTTTAAATGATTTTTCAAAACAAATTTTTTTACCACCCTATCCTCAAGCGAATGAAAAGTGACAACAACTATTCTTCCGCCTTTTTTTGTGATTTTTAATGTTCCTGTTAACCCTTTTTCTAAATTTTCAAATTCATGATTAACTGCTATTCTTAGTGCTTGAAAAACTCTGGCATATGTTTTCTCATCTTTTTTTCCTAATGCTTTATCAATTGCTAAAACTAAATCTTTAACTTTTTCCATTTTTTGACTATTTTTTATTGCTCTAGCAATCTTTTCAGCATTAACTTCTTCAGAATATTTTTCTAATATTTCTGCTAAATCAAAAACTGTTAATTTTCCAAGCAATTCTTTAACTGTCATTTCTTGACTTAAATCTAGCCGCATATCCAAATCATCATCTAGCTTTTTATAAGAAAATCCTCTTCTTGAATTTTCAAGTTGATTCATTGATAAACCAAGATCAAATACCACTCCATCAACAGGAAAAAAATTATTTTCTTTAGCAATTGTCTCAATTTCAGAAAAATTCCCCTGAATCAAATTTAAATTTTTTTTACCTGCCGTTTTAGGCGGGAATTTTGGCTTTTGAATTTGTTCAATGTCTAAATCAATCGCCAAAACTTTTCCTCCTTTTTTAATAATCTCTTTTGTATAACCGCCTTCACCATATGTAGCATCAATATACAATCCATCTTTTTTAATGGCTAACTTTTCAATCGCTTGTTGTAAAAGTACTGGGGTGTGCATAATAAAAAATTCAAATCCGCCAGCTGGCGAACAAAAATCAAAAATTATAAATTTATTTTTTCTTTACTATATTTTTTCCATGATTCTTGATCCCATATCTCAAAATGATCACCAACCCCCAAAATAACAACATCTTTTTTTAATCCAGCATAAGTTAAAAGATTTTTTGGAATAACAAATCTTCCTTGATCATCAATTTCAAGATAAACAATTGAGGAAAAAAGCAGTCTTTGCTTATCTAAATTTTCTTTTGATAAAAGTGATGATTTAAAAAGCTCTTTGGCTCTGTTTTCCCAATCTTCTTTATCATAACCAGCTAAGCATAAATCAAATCCTTTGGTTAAAATAAAAGTGTTGCCTTTAAGAAGTTCACGAATGCGTTTAGGTAAGACTAAACGTCCAGGTGAGGTAAAAGATAGTTGATATTCACCAAAAAACACCATATATAACCATTATTCACCAAAAATATCCTTTTGTCAAGAAGAAAATCCATTATAATACTCTTATGAACAGATTTTTGAAAAAGACTTCTGATTTTATTTTTGCCAAACAAACCAGTATTTTTTCATCAGCAATTTTAATCTCTTCAATGATTATCCTTACTTCAATCTCAGGTTTTTTAAGATACAGAATTTTAGCCACTTTTTTTACCAAAGAAGACCTTGATCTTTTTTTTGCTGCTTTCAAAATACCCGATTTAATCTTCGAAATCTTAATCACTGGTGCTTTAACTACCTCATTTATACCAATATATCTTTCTTTAAAAAACAATCAAGATGAATTAAAAAAAACTATTTCATCAATTATTAATCTTCTTTTCATTAGTCTTTTCATTTTTATTTTAGTTCTTAATATTTTTTTATCTCCTATTATTAATTTTATTACTCCTGGTTTTTCTCAAGAAAAAATCAAAATAATTGTTACTTTCTCAAGAATTTTACTTTTTGGACAATTGCCATTTTTTGTTGCTGGCAATATCTTAACTGGTATTGGTCAAGCTAACAAAATCTTTTTTTTATCTGCTTTAGGACCAGTTTTATATAACATTAACATTATTATCTCAACAGTTATTTTTCACAATCAACTAGGACTTTATGCACCAATATACGGCGTTGTTTTAGGAAGTTTTATTCTATTTATTATTCAAATTCCAATAATTAAATACTCTCAGTTTCAATACCAATTAATAATTAAAAAAACTAAAGCTCTAATTGATTTTTTCAAAATGATTATTCCGCGAACTTTAACTGTGATCATTGCTCAAATTGATGCAACGATTGATCTTATTTTATCCTCTCTTTTATCAGCCGGATCATATACAATTTTTTACTTTGCTCAACATCTACAACTTTTACCCGTATCAGTAATTGGTATTGCCCTAGGTCAAGCATCACTTCCTTATCTAACAGATCTTTATAAAGATAAAAAAATTGATGAATTTAAAAATATTATTATCCAATCTATTTTAAATGTGTTTTTTATGATCATTCCCTTTTCAGCATTTTTTATATTTGCCAGAACTCCTTTAATTAGGCTTTTTTTTGGTGGTCAAAAATTTGACTGGCAAGCAACTGTTGATACAGCAAAAACTTTATCTTTTTTTGCCATTGGTCTTCCTTTTCACTCAATCTATTATCTTTTAACTCGCTGTTTTTACGCAATGATTGATAGCAAAACACCATTTTTAATCGGATTTTTTGCAATATTGATTAATATAATATTCAGTTTTATTTTTGTTTTTTATTTAAAATTGCCTGTTTGGGCTTTAGCAATATCATTTTCCGCATCAATAATCACCAACACAACTTTGCTTTTCATATTTCTTTCAAAAAAAATCAATGGGTTTGATATTAAAAATCTTTTTTTATCAACAATAAAAATATTATTTAGCGCTTTTATTTCTTCTTTTATCGCCTATTTTGCTATGAAGTTTCTTGATGGCTTAATATTTAATACCTCATTTTCAATCAATGTATTTTTTCTTTTAGTGACAGTTTTTAGTATATTTATCTTGATATATATTTTTATTTGTTGGATAATTAATGTTAAAGAAATCTATTTAATTACAAAAATTTTAATAAAAGTTAAAGAATATCAGAAAAAAATTATAGAAATATACAACCAATATGAATAAAAATGAGGATACAGAAAAAATCATTGCTATAAAAGCAATCCAAAAAAAACTTTTAGGAAAAAAACTTACTTATAAAGAAGTTTATACAATAATGGATGAGATTGCTAAAGAAAAATTAAGTGATATATTAATCACATATTTTGTCGCCTCATCATTTAAAGAAGGATATACTGCTGAAGAACTATATTTTTTTACTAAAGCGATGGTAGAAACTGGAAATACACTAAAATTCAAAGGCATTGTCGCTGATAAACACTCGGTTGGCGGTATTGCTGGCACTAGAGTAACAATGATTCTTGTACCAATTATTGCTGCTGCTGGTTTTAAAATCCCAAAAATTTCTTCTCGAGCAATAACAACGCCCGCTGGTACTGCTGATGTAATGGAAGCAATTGCTAATGTTGAGTTTTCACCAAAGGAAATTGAAAGAATTGTTAATAATGTTGGTGGTTGTATTGCTTGGAATGGTCATCTTGGTATTGCTCCAGCTGATGATATTATCATAAGAGTTGAGGAGCCTTTATCATTTGAATCATTTGACAAAATTATTATCTCTGTTATGGCAAAAAAGGTTGCCGCTGGTACTACTCATTTAGCTTTAGATTTACCTTATGGAAAAACTGCTAAAATTCGTCATTTTTCTGATGCAAAAAAAGTCGCAAAAAAATTTGAAAATTTAGCAAAAAAATTTAATATCAAAACTGTTATTGATATTAACGAGATGTTAGAGCCGGCTGGTCGCGGAATCGGACCAGTGCTTGAAGCAAGAGATGTCTTATATGTCTTAGAACAACACAAAGATAGACCACTAAAACTTGAAGCAAAAGCTGTTAGATTAGCCGGAATGCTTTTAGATTTATGTTTTAAAGAAAAAGGAATAAAAAATCTTAATGGCGAAGAAGAGGCACAACGGATTTTAAAATCAGGAGAAGCATTAAAAAAATTTAGAGAAATTGTTGCTGCTCAAAAAGGTGATAAAAATATCACATCTACAAACTTAAAATTAGCTGAGTTTAAAAAAGAAATTGTCTCCTCTGTTTCTGGTAAAATAAAAGATATAAACAATTATAATTTAAACACAATCGCTAAACTTTTGGGCGCACCACAAGATAAAAAAGCAGGAATTTATCTATTAAAAAAATTAGATCATAATGTTGATAAAAACGAACCAATAATGATCATGTACTCAAGTGACAAATATCTGTTAAAAGAGGCTGAAGTCACTTTACAAAATTTACCAATTTTTATTATTGAAAAATAATATGAAGAAAAGTTCAATTATATTTTTAATAATTTTATTTTTAGCTTTATTTTCTTATCTTTTTTTTAAACAAGGCACTTTGCCAGTAAATAAAAACAATAAATCAACTAAAATCTTTGTTATTACTCCAGGTCAACCATTACAAAAAATTATTGATAATCTAGAAAAAGAGGAATTAATCCGAAGCAAAATCGTTTTTTTTCTTGTTGTTAAACAACTTGGTATTGAAAAAAGCATCCAAGCAGGAGATTTTCGATTATCACAATCAATGAACGCGTACGAAATCGCTAATAACTTAACTCATGGAACACTTGATATCTGGATCACAATTATTGAGGGTTTAAGAAAAGAAGAAATTGCTGAAATTTTAAGTAAAGAATTCAATATTTCTCAAACTGAATTTACAAAACTTGCTAAAGAAGGCTATCTTTTTCCAGATACCTATCTCATACCAAAAAACGCTGATAGTCAAATGATTATCAATATTTTAAATAATAATTTTAATAATAAATTTAATGACAATCTTAAAAAACAAGCAGAAAAAAAAGGCTTAACAGTTGATGAGGTCGTTACTTTAGCTTCAATTGTAGAAAAAGAAGCTAAACATAAACAAGATAAAAAAACTGTTGCTAGTATTCTTTTAAAAAGATTAAAAAATGACTGGCCACTGCAAGTTGATGCTTCAATTCAATATGCTTTAGGTTATCAAATAAATGAAAAAACTTGGTGGAAAAAAAACTTAAGTTTAGATGATTTAAAAATTGACTCTCCCTATAATACTTATAAAAATAAAGGTTTACCTCCTGGACCAATTTGTAATCCTGGTTTAGATTCAATCATGGCGGTAATTGAGGCTGATACTAGCACTCCATATTGGTATTATCTTTCAGATAAAAATGGCAATATGCACTACTCAAAAACCATTGAAGAGCATGAAAGAAATATTGAGAAATACTTAAATAATTAATAATTAATAATTAATAATGAATATACCTCATTATTTTCCCCTCTTTAGAGAAAATTTTTTTCACACTTTTCCCCTCTTGAGAGGGAATAAAGGGGTGTGTTATAGAAATATCAAATATCAAAAATTCATATCAAATATTAAATATAATTTATTAAATATAATTAAAAGTTAAAAAAACATTAACTCATTATTTTAATT
>CAYOZH010000016.1:0-16132 GCA_964408415.1 uncultured Gammaproteobacteria bacterium
TTAATTTATTATATTAATTTTCTTTTTTTCTTCTTGTCAATATTATTTTGGTAAAGTAAAATTCATCATATGATAGAAAAATATCAGCCTGAAAAGTTTGAGGAAAAGTGGATTGAGGTGTGGGAAAAAGAAGGAGTTTATAGAACTTACCAATATGCAAACTTGCAAACTGGTAAACCTAAACAATATGTTTTATCAATGTTTCCTTATCCATCAGGTGCTGGTCTTCATGTTGGTCACGTCCGTATTTATACAGGCACTGATGTTTTAGCAAGATTTTTTAGAATGAATGGTCATCCAGTACTTCATCCAATGGGTTGGGATGCTTTTGGACTGCCAGCAGAAAATGCAGCGATTAAAGCCAAGAAAAATCCAATGGATTTAGTGCCAAAAAATATTGCCAATTTTCGGCGTCAGATGAAAATGCTTGGCTTTTCTTATGATTGGGAACGCGAGTTTTCTACCACTGATCCTGAATATTACAAATGGACTCAATGGCTTTTTATTCAGTTTTTCAAGATGGGGCTTTTATACAAAAAAGAAATCCCTGTTTATTACTGTCCTTCATGTAAAACTGGATTGGCTGAGGAAGAAGTTTTGCCAGATGGTACTCATGAACGTTGTCAAAAACCAATTACTCGAAAAACTTTGCCTCAATGGGTATTTCAAATTACAAAATATGCCGATAGGCTTTTGGAGGATTTAAAGGATCTAGATTGGCCACAAGGAATTTTAGAAATGCAAAAAAACTGGATTGGAAGGTCAGAAGGAGCGGAAATAAAATTTAAAATTAAAAATCAAAAATTAAAAATTAATGAAGAAAAATTTATTAAAGTTTTTACGACTAGGCCAGATACTTTGTTTGGAGTAACAGCTTTGGTGGTAGCACCAGAACATTGGTTGATTGATGAAATTTTAAATTATCAGCCGACCGACAAAATTCAAAAAGAAAAATTAGAACAAATTAAAAAATATGTTCAAGAGGCAAAAAGAAAATTGGATTTGGTACGAACTGATTTAACAAAAGAAAAAACTGGCGTTGATACGGGATTGAAGGCAATTCATCCTTTAACAGGTGAGGAAATACCAATTTGGGTGGCAGATTATGTTTTGGGTTGGTATGGAGAAGGAGCAGTGATGGTAGTGCCGGCGCATGATGAGAGAGACTATGAATTTGCTAAGAAATTTAACTTGCCAATAAAAGTGGTAATTACTGAAAATCAAAAATCAATTCGCCAGCTGGCGGACAAAAATCAAAAATTGCAATTAGAAATTAAAAATGAACAAATTAATAAAGCGTTTACTGATTATGGGGTTTTGGTTAATTCTGGAAAGTTTAATGGTTTAACTTCACAGGAAGCAATTAAAAAAATTACAGAAAAATTACAGGCGTTAAATTTAGGTAAAAAAGCAGTCCAATATAAGCTTCGTGACTGGATTTTTTCACGTCAGCGATATTGGGGCGAGCCGATACCGATGGTAAATTGTGAAAAATGTGGCTGGCAACCAATTGATGAAAAAGATTTACCATTAAAATTACCTTATGTTGAAAGTTATGAGCCGCTTGAATCAGGTGAGTCGCCTTTAGCAGCAATACCGGAATTTGTGAATACAACTTGTCCAAAATGTGGCGGACCGGCAAAAAGAGAAACAGACACAATGCCTAATTGGGCAGGGTCGTGCTGGTATTTTTTAGCTTTTCCATTTTGGAATAATAAAGCTCGACGCCATGATTTTGAGTCGGCTTCACCCGACGGGTCACCCAAGCCATTGACTCAAAATCAGGCGTTTTCGCTGTCATTAGGTGATAACTGGCAATTTAAAATTAAAAATTTTGGTAATTGGTTGCCAGTTGATTGGTATTTGGGAGGAGCGGAGCATGCGGTGCTTCATCTTTTGTATGCCCGTTTTTGGGTAAAAGCATTATATGATCTAGGAATTTTGAATTTTAAAGAGCCGTTTTTGCGATTGCGAAATGTTGGTATGGTTTTGGCTGAGGATCATCGAAAAATGAGTAAGTCTTTTGGCAATGTAATTAATCCTGATGATGTTGTTACTGAGTATGGTGCTGATACTTTAAGACTTTATGAGATGTTTATGGCGCCGTTTTCATCAGAGATTGCTTGGTCAACAAAAGCTTTGCAAGGATGTTATAGATTTTTAAAAAGGGTGTGGGAGATTTATCAAAAATTAAAAATTAAAAATCAAAAATTAAAAATTGAGGAAGACAAGAAGTTAGTAGCAAAATTGAATAAAACAGTAAAAAAAGTAACAGAGGATATAAGTCAGATTAAGTTTAATACAGCGATTGCGGCGATGATGGAATTTGTGAATGATTTTGAGAAAAGTGTGGAAAGTGATAAAAATCTTTCAGTAGAAAATGCAAAGAAATTTTTACAAATTTTAGCTCCTTTTGCGCCATTTTTAACTGAGGAAATTTGGCGGGAAATTTTTGGAGAAAAAGAATCAATTCATCTGTCATCTTGGCCAAAAGCAGAAGTAGTGGAGGATGAGGAGGTTGTTATACCAATCCAAGTTAATGGAAAGTTAAGAGGGACAATAAAAGTTAAAATTCAAGATATAAAAACCAAAAGTTTTATTGAGCAAGAGGCTTTAAAAGATGAGAAGATTAAGAAGTATTTAGAAGGAAAAAAGTATAAATTTATTTATGTTGAGGGAAAAGTGGGGAATTTTGTGGTAGAAGTTAATTAAATATTCTTTTATATCTTCAAAAACTCCTTTACTCCTCGGATACCCAAAAGGATAAGGCTTGAATAAAAGAAAAGAGCTATTAGAGTAGGTAGAGCGATGGGTGTTGTTTTAAAAACTTGTTGAAAAAACGGATGATAAATTAAAAGTGGGTGAAGTAAGAAAGGAAACCAAAAGGCAATTTGAAAGATTGGTTTAAAAAGAAGACGGTAATTTGAAAAGATATGTTTGTGAGATAAAAATAAATCAATTAAAATCATCTGTTGGACAAAAATTAAGGTAGTAAAAATAATTGATGCGTCAGTTTTATAAAAAGCAGAAAATACAGTAAAAATAGTTGTTAAAGCACCTAAGGAAAAAACATAGTTAAAATCAACTTTATCTAAAATAGTTAAAGTTCTTCTTGGTGGTTTATTCAAAATTTCTTTATCATCAGGAGAAAAAGCTAAAGAGATCGCTGGTAAACCATCTGTAGCAATATTGATATACAATAATTGTAAAGCTGTTGGCACTGGTAAAGAAAAAATTAGAGCTAAGATGATGTAAATTACTTCACTAATATTACACGACAGTAAATATTTTATCGCATTTTTAATATGAACAAAAACATTTCTTCCTTGTTCAATAGCGGAAACTAAAGTAGCAAAATTATCGTCCGTAATGATTATGTGAGCGGTATCTTTGGCAACATCAGTACCAGTTTTTCCCATAGCGACACCAACATTTGCTTGTCTTAAAGCTAAAGCATCATTAACTCCATCACCGGTGACAGCGACTACTTCGCCCAATTGTTGATAAAGTTTAACCAAACGATATTTATCTTCTGGATAGGTGCGAGCAAAAATTTTGACTTTAGGCAAAATTTCCAACAGTTGTTCATCTGAGTACGTCCGTAAAATTTTTCCTGATAAAATATCTTCTCCTTTTTTAATAATCCCTGCCTCAATTCCAACTGCCTCAGCTGTTAACTCATTATCACCAGTGATCATCACCACTTTAATTCCAGCTTTTTTTGCTTTTTCTACTGCTTGTTTGACCTCAGCTCTTACTGGATCGGCAATACCAACAAAGCCTAAAAATATTTGATTTTCCTCCAGTTTTTTTGAAGATTTATCTGGTATTTTATAAGAAAAAGCAATCATTCGCAGTCCTTTTTGAGCAAATTTTTCAAACTCTTTTTCAATCTGTTGTTTTTTTACAGGCGTTAATTTTTTTACTTCATTGCCTAGTTGATAAAAATTGCAAATTTCCAAAATTGATTCAGGCGCTCCCTTGGAAAAAACAAAATTACTTTTGACTTTTGACTTTTGACTTTTGACTTTTATTGTCATTCTTTTTGTAATGGCAGAAAATGGTATTTCTTCCTCGATCTGCCAATTATTTCTTTCTTGTTCATAAAAAACTCCTTGATGATGAGCCATAATTAAAAGTGCTCCTTCGGTTGTGTCGCCAATAACATCAAATTCATCTCCATGATCAACTTTTTTTACAAGTGAGGCAGTTGAACATAAAACACTATTTAATAAAATCAAAGAAAATGGATGGTTATTTTCTGTTGGAGGAGAGGAAATATCATATTCTTTTTCATCAACCCAGATTTTTTTTACCCGCATTTGATTAGTGGTTAAGGTGCCGGTTTTATCAGTAGCAATTAGAGTTAAAGATCCCATCGTTTCAATCGCATTTAGTTTTCGAACAATTGTTTTTTTCTTTGCCATTCGCTCAACCCCAATTGATAAAATTATTGTCATAACAGCCGGAAGACCCTCAGGAACGGCAGCAACAGCCAAAGAAACAGCTAAAATAAAACTTTCGATCGTATTTTTTTCTTTAATAAAAGAAAGAATAAAAACAATGATTGAGGCAATAATACCAATAATTCCTAATTGTTTAGTAAAATTTTCCAGTTTTTTTTGTAAAGGAGTTTTTGTTTCTTTGATTTCCCCTAAAGTTTTAGCAATTTGACCAAAGCGGGTGTTTGAACCCGTGGCAGTCACTTTCATTAAACCTCGACCGCGACTGACAATGGTTCCGGCGTATAATAAATTTGCTTCGGATAAATTTTTAATAACAGGTAAAGATTCGCCAGTCAACATCGCTTCATTGACTTCTAGGTTATAAGCTTCAATCACTTCACCATCAGCTGGAATTTTTGTTCCTTCTTCTAAAAAGACAATATCTCCAGGAACTAAATAGCGACTGTCGATTTCTTGCTCTTTACCATCGCGAAAAACTCTAACCATTGCTTTTGTCATTTTTTTCAAAGACGCCAAAGATTTTTCCGCTTGATATTCTTGATATAAACCAAAAAAAGCATTGAGGATGACAATGGCTAGAATAAACAAAGCATCTAAAGTCTCACCGATAAAAAAAGAGACAAAGGAGGCACCAATTAAAAGAATGATTAAAAAGTTGTTAAATTGAGAGAGAAAAGATTTTAAAAGAGTAAACTTTTTTTCTTCGCGGATTTCATTGAGTCCATACTTTTGTAGAAGTTTTTCTGCTTCTTTTGAAGTTAGTCCCAACTTTCTTTTATCCATAAAAAAATTATAAAGGAATAAATAAAAATTTTAAAGAGGAATTTACAGAATTTTTATTCTGTTTTGAACGCGATCGCTGTCAAGATAGAATTTTTGAGTGTGTTTTGGATTGTTGTAAAAATATTTTCTGTTTTGAAAGCGATAGCATAAAAGATAGAATATTTGTAGATTTTTTCTAGAATTATTGTAGATAATCTGTGTTGCCGAGGAGAGAATTTGTAATGTAGAGTTTATAATGTAGTTTATGTTTATAATGTAGAGACATGATTAATTATCTCTCTACAAGTTTTATTTGGTAAAAATTTTTTTGTGAGTCCGGGGAGACTCGAACTCCCAACCACCTCCTTAAGAGGGAGACGCTCTACCAGTTGAGCTACGGACCCAAGCTTAAATCAAAGATTATTTTACCAATTTTTATGAAGATTAGCGAGGAAATTATTTGGTTTTTTTATGTTTAATTATTTCAATAATCATTGGTACTAAAGATATAAGAATAATTGCAATAACAACCAAAGAAAAATTTTTTCTTATAAAAGGAATATTACCAAAGAAAAATCCAGCTAAAGTAAAAATAGATACCCAAATAACACCACCGATAATGTTGTAGGAAATAAATTTTCCATAGTTCATTTGTCCAGCGCCAGCAACAAATGGGGCAAAGGTGCGGACAATTGGGACAAATCGGGCTAAAATGATTGTTTTTCCACCATGTTTTTCAAAAAAACGGTTGGTTTTTTCAATGTGTTCTTGGTTAATGGGAATTTTAGGATTTCTTACAATTTTTTCACCAAAAAAATGACCAATCCAGTAGTTTAAAGTATCTCCTAAAATAGTAGCAACTATCAAAATTCCAAGTAAAATCAAAATATTAAAACTTCCCAAAGAGGCAAAAACACCGGCAGCAAAAAGCAAAGAATCACCTGGCAAAAATGGAGTAAAAACAAAACCAGTCTCAGCAAAAATGATAAAAAATAAAATGAAGTAGGTAAGAGCGCCATAATTTTTGATAATTTCACCTAGATGTTTGTCAATATGCAAGATAAATTCAAATAGAAATTTAATAATCTCCATAAAAGTAAAATATACCAAAAAAAACTCAAAACTCAAATCGCAAATGTCAAAACTAAGAGAAATTTTTGTTATCATATATATTTATGTTCAACTATCTTAATCGTCAAAAATATTTAGACGCAGTGAAAGCTCAACTTGAACCAAATATTTTTAAACACTCTTTAGCTTTAGAGGCGTGTATGGGGGCAATTTATGATTATTTATCAACCAGCAACCAGTTAACTAGCAATGAGTCAACAAAAGAGGAGTGGCTTTTGGCAGGATTACTCCACGACATCGATTATTCCGGCGAGTTTAAAGCTGATCATCCGAAAAGAACTTTGGAAGTTTTGGCAAAATATGGACTAACCATTTCTGAAACAGTTCACAACATTATCAAAGCCCATGCGCCTGATTTAACTGGTTATCAGCCAAAAAACAAAGGTGAGTGGGCGATATTTTGCGCCGATTCTTTAACGGGATTAATTACGGCCGTGGCTTTAGTCTATCCATCAAAAAAATTAAAAGACGTGAAATTGTCGTCAGTAGTAAAACGATTTTTAAAAGAGCCAAAATTTGCTGCCGGTACCAGACGAGAAGATATAAAAAAATGTGAGCTTCCTCAAGGTCTAAATATTCCTTTGGAAAAATTCATTGAAATTTGTCTTGAAGCGATGAAGAAAGTGGCTTATGAAATTGGGCTTTAATTTTCAAACGACTTTTTATCTCATGAAAAACTAGTCCTTTTTTTTCATATTTTTCAAAAATACCATCAATTTTTTCCAAATCTTTTTTGTCAATTGCCTCATCCATAAAACCAGATAAAGAGCGATGGATAAGACTTGTACCAGTTAAAAGGATATTTAAAGCAACAAATATTGCTACCAGTGGATCTAAAATCAAAATTTTAGTTTTATCAACTAAAAAAACTGCCAAAATCACGCCAATCGATGTCCAAACATCAGTCATTAAATGCTGTCCATCAGCCTCTAAAGTAATTGATTGATTCTTTTTGCCAACTTTGATTAAAACCTGACCAACAAAAAAATTGATGAATGCAGCTATGGTAGAAACTAAAAGTCCAAGGGAGATTTTTTCTAATGGTTTTGGATGAAAAAGGCGGTTGAAAGCTGAGAAAATAATGGTTAAGGAGGCAATGAAAATAAAAATTCCTTCCGCAATACTGGAAAAATATTCGGCTTTTGTATGGCCATAAGGGTGGTTTTTGTCAGCTGGTTTTTGGGCGATTTTTAAGGCAAGAAAAGCAATTAGAGCTGCAGCTAAATTTACCAGCGATTCAACGGTATCTGACAAAAGGCCAACGGATTTGGTAAGAAAAAAGGCGATAATTTTTAACAATATCGTTATTAACGCAGTGAAAATTGAGAGGTAAGTATATGAAATTAAAGATGTGGACATAAAATAAGTGAGCCCGCCGGGACTCGAACCCTGAACCACCTCCTTAAGAGGGAGATGCTCTACCAGTTGAGCTAGTGGCCCAAAAATTTATTAAATTATACCACTTTTATAGTACAATTATTAAATGTCTCGGCTTTTAAAAATTGAAAATTTTTTAGAAGAAAATAATCTTGATGGCTTTTTAGTCTCTAATTTTTATAATATTTTTTATCTTACTTCTTTTAAAGGTTTATCTTCTGATGAAAGAGAGGCTTGGGTGTTAGTTTTAAAAGATGAGGTATTTTTGTTTACGGATAGAAGATATGATAGCAAATTAAAAATTAAAAATGAAAAAATAAAAATTATTTTATATGAAGAAGGAAAAAATATTTTGCATTATTTAAGAGAGATTATTGATAAAAAAAATATTAAAAAATTAGGGTTTGAAGGAGAAGATTTAAAGTTTTTTGAGTATAAAAAATTTGTTGATGAGTTAAAAATTGATTTTGTTCCTGTTTATTTTTTAATAAAAAAATTGCGAACAAAAAAAGATAAACAAGAGATTGAGTTTATAAAAAAAGCCTGCCAGATAACTGATCAATGTTTAGATGAAATTTCAAAGTTTATCAAACCAGGTATTTCTGAAAAAGAGATAGCTTTTAAAATCGAGTTTTGGTTGAAAGAAAAAGGTTATGATCTGGCATTTTATCCAATTGTTGCTATTGATGAAAACTCAAGTATTCCTCATTATGATACAAGAGAAGGAGAGGGAAAAGTGAAAAATAATTCAGTAGTTTTGATTGATTTTGGTGTTAAATATAAAAATTACAATAGTGATATTACCCGGATGTTTTTTATAAATCCTGATAATGAAAAGATAAACATTTATCAAAAACTATTAAAAATTCAAAAAAAGTCTATTGAATTTTTTACTGTTGCTAAGCCTCAAAGTTATAAACAAGTTGATTTATACACACGTGAACTTTTTAAAAAAGGAGGATTGCCATTTTTTCCTCATTCTTTAGGTCATGGAGTTGGCCTTGAGATTCATGAATATCCAAAAGTGTCTTTTTTAATCGATGAGGCAATTGATGATAATCATATTTTTACTATTGAACCAGGAGTTTATTTTCCAGGTTGGTGGGGATTAAGAGTCGAGGACACAGTTTTATACCAAAAAAACAAAGTTGAGTTATTAACGAATTTTGACAAAGACGGTCTTTGTTTATTAAAATTAAAATAATGAGATTGGTAAATAAAATTATAATTGGTATTTTACTTATTTTATTTGGTTTTTTTATTGGTTTAAACTTTGATAATTTTAAAAATAAATCGATAAAAATTTTTCAAAATAATCAAGAAAATCAATTCTGTGGTGGAATTGCTAATATTCAATGTCCTGAGGAGTATGAGTGTGTAATAAAAGATAAATATCCTGATGCTGGAGGAGTATGTGTAAAGAAAATAATAGATAAAAATTTTACTTGTCCAAAAACTGGTTATATTGATTGTATGCCAGGTCCAGATAAAAAACCTGAATGTAATCCTAATTATCTAGAATGGGTGAAAAAAAACTGCCCAAACTTTAAAGGAATTGCTTATTAAAATTATTTTTTCTTACTAACTACTTCAATAATAATTGGAACAAGAGAGATAAGAATGATAACAATTATTACTAAAGAAAAATTGTTTTTAACAAAAGGAATATTACCAAAAAAATAACCAGCTAAAGTAAAAATAGATGTCCACAAAGCCCCACCAATTATATTATAAAATATAAACTTTCTATAATTCATCTGTCCGGCACCAGCAACAAAAGGAGCAAAAGTGCGAACAATTGGCACAAATCTGGCTAAAATAATCGTTTTTCCACCGTGTTTTTCAAAAAATTTGTTGGTTTTTTCAATATGTTCTTTGTTAATTGGAATTTTTGGATGAGAAACAATTTTTTCTCCAAAAAAATGACCAATCCAGTAATTGGCAGTATCTCCTAAAACTGCGGCAAAAAACAAAATTAATAAAAGTAGTAATAAATTAAAACTTCCCAAAGATGCAAAAACACCAGAAGCAAATAAAAGCGAGTCACCGGGCAAAAATGGAGTAAAGACAAAACCAGTCTCCATAAAAATAATAAAAAATAAAATCAAGTAGGTGAGCGTGCCGTAGTTTTTTATGATTTCTCCTAAGTGTTTATCAATATGAAGAACAAACTCAATCAAAAAATTAATGATTTCCATAAAGAATAATTATATAATAAAAATTTAAATAATATGTTAGTTAATTATTCAAATCGTCAAAAATATTTAGAGGCGGTAAAAAGTCAACTTGAGACAAATATTTTTAAGCACTCGCTTGCTCTTGAGGCTTGTATGGGTGGAATTTATGATTATTTGTCACAAGTTAGTGAGTTGGGAAGTTTGGAGCCGAAAAAAGAAGATTGGCTATTGGCTGGATTATTGCACGATATTGATTATTCAGGCGAGTTTAAGCCTTTTCATCCAAATAAGACTTTAGAGGTTTTAGCTAAATATGGATTAACAATTTCAGAAACTGTTAATAATATTATCAAAGCTCATGCGCCAGAAAGAACTGGTTATTTTTCAAAAAACAAAGCTGAGTGGGCTATATTTTGCGCTGATTCATTAACTGGTTTGATTGTTGCCGTAGCTTTAGTTTATCCTTCAAAAAAATTATCAGATGTTAAATTATCATCAGTAATGAAAAGATTTTTAAAAGAACCAAAATTTGCTGCTGGCACTCGGCGAGAGGACGTTAAAAAATGCGAACTTAAAGAAGGTCTAAATATACCTTTGGAAAAGTTTGTTGAGATTTGTTTGGAGAGCATGAAAAAGATAGCGGGAGAAATAGGACTTTAACATCTAACACTTAAAGGTGTAACGTAGAACGTATAACGTGTAACGTGTAAAAAAATGATTTCTAATTAACCTAATTATTAAGGACAGAATCTTTTTGAAAAAAGTTTCTGTCCTTTATTTATTTTTTATAACTAGAAATTTCTTGTTGGACAATTTCCTGAGCTTTTGAAATTTTTTCTTGAGGAATAAGTCTTTCACAATAATGAATTATTTTTTGAATTCTTTCAAGTAAGGTTTGTGATGAAAGGCCAATATCCCAATTTTGAGGATTTAAAGTATTTTTTGTCATTTGAATTAAGGTTAATAAGTTAGGAATATTTTCATTATTTTCGTTAGAATTAGATTCATTATATGAAGTTAAGACGTTTAAAACATTTAATAAGAGATCATTTAGTCTAAGACCTAATGTTTTTAAGGGACTGTTTGAATTAAATTGATTTTCATTTGGTTGAAAAATGCTTAAAATGTCGGTTAATTTTGGACCAAATGTTTTTTGTAATAATTCAACATTTATGTCTCCTTTTTGAACAGCTTCATTAATTACTTTTTCGAGCATTCTTAAAGTTAAATATCCACCAACAATTCGAGTGTTATCATTTGAACATATTTTTCCTACAGTATCTAAAAACCTAAAAGAAATTTTATTTGGATGATTATCACCTTGTTTTTGATCTAATTCAATTAAACAACCTTTAACAAGTAAATCAAATGTTGTTTGTTGTTCACTTCTTTGTTCTATATTTTGTTCCATATAATAATTATTCCTCAAAAGACTTTTTATCGTCAACTGGTTCTAGGTGACTATTAATTTCGATTTCGCCTAAGTTTTTTTTGATTTCTTTTTCAATTTTATCAACTAAATCATGAGATTTTTTGATTGACCAGTTGTTTGGGAGTAAAATATGAAAACTTAAGAATTTTTTTTGAGCTGACTGGCGGGATTTAATTGAGTGAAATTTTATATCTTTTTTTTCGTATTTTTGAAAAATTTTGCTGATGATTTTTAGATCTTTTTTATCAAGCGACTCATCTAAAAATCCAGAAACAGAGCGTTTTATCAAGACTATAGCAGTAAACAAAATATTTAAAGCAACAGCAATAGCAACAAGCGAATCAAGAATTAAGAATCCTGTCATTTGGACTAAAAAAACAGCGACAATCACTCCAACTGAGGTCAAAACATCAGTCATCAAGTGATGACCATCTGCCTCAAGAGTGATTGAGTGGTTTTTTTTACCAGCAGAGATAAGTATTTTTGCGGTGAAAAAATTTATTAACGTTGTCAAAAAAGAAACAACAAGACCTAAGGATATTTGTTCAAGAGCTTTAGGATGAATAATTCTTTGAATTGCAGAAAAAATAATTGACAAAGAAGCAATAAAAATCATTCCTGCCTCAAAAAGACTAGAAAAGTATTCTGCTTTTGTGTGGCCATATGGATGGTTATAGTCAGCTGGTTTTTCTGCCAACTTTAACATAAAGTAAGCAATAATGGCTGATGCTAGATTTACTAAAGATTCAATTGCATCAGATAAAAACCCAACTGATTTGGTTAAAAAATAAGCAAGTATTTTTAAAGAAATAACAACGGTTGAAGTAAAAATTGAAAGATAAGTGTATTTTAAAAGAGATTTTTTCATTTAGCTTGGGTGATCGACGGGATTTGAACCCGCAACATTCTGCTCCACAGGCAGATGCTCTACCGGGTTGAGCTACGATCACCACCTGTGAGTCCGCCGGGACTCGAACCCGGAACCAACAGCTTAAAAGGCTGCTGCTCTGCCAGTTGAGCTACGGACCCTAAAAAAATAATTTTATCACTAGGCTATCTAATTATCAATGAAAATTATATCATTTTTGCAATTAATTTTCCTGAGTTTATTTTTTCAACTTTAACTTTAATAATATCTCCAGGCTGTATCTTTTTGTCAGTTGGTATAAAAACTGGTAGTTGATTATCCAAAAGTCCTTCGTAAAAATCATTTTCTTTTTTATTAAGTATCAAAGCGTTTGAAAAACGACCAAGATTTTTTTCTTGAAAAAGGGAAAATTTTTTATCAGAGAGAGTTTTTAAAATCTTTGCCCGTTTTTTCTTTTCTTCAACTGTTGGTTCTTTTAATTTTTTTGCCAGATAATAAGCAGCGGTGTTTTGGCGCTTTGAAAAGCGAAAAATATGAAAACGAGAAAGGGGTGATTTTTCTAAAAATTCATAAGTTTCCTCAAATTCTTTTTCAGTTTCTTCCAAAAATCCAACAATGATATCAGTGGCTAAAAAAAGATAGGGATTAATGTTTTTCAAATTTTCCAATTTTTCCAAAAATTCCTCTCTTGTATATCCGCGCTTCATAATTTTTAAAATTGCATTTGAGCCTGATTGAAGAGGAATATGGAAGAAATTGACAAGCCGATTGACTGTTAAAATTTTTTGATAAAAATTAATAAATTGGGGAGTAATTGACCAAGGATGAATTGAGCCAAAACTAATTCGAGGAATAGAGGTTTTTTTAATAATTTCATCAATTAAGTCAATAAAACTTTCACCAGTATCATAACCAAAAGCTTCGGTATTAATGGCAGTGAGGATAACTTCGGAAAAATGAGATCCCGAAACAAGTTCGGGATGACATTTTTTATCTTTATGATTATTTTTTTGATTATTAAGAGAATTGATATATTTTACTATTTCTTTGATTTTGTATGATTTTGGCAGACCTCGAAGATAGGGGACAATACAAAAACTACAAAAACGCTGACAACCATCTTGAATCTTTACCATCATCCTTTTTGATGATAAAAATTTGCTTGAAATTAGTTGATTTTGGATTGTTTTATCAGTCCACTGGCGACCGCGTAGGTCGAATTGGGAGGATTGGAACAGTCTTTTTTTTATTATTTTTGCGAGAAATTCTTTGTTTAAATTATCAACCAAAAGATCAATAGGCAAGTCTTTGTAAAGATTATTTTTTTGCCAATAAGTAGCAGCACAGCCAGTGATAACAATTTTAGTATTTGGTAATTTTCTTTTTGTTTGATAGATAAGATTTCTTGCTTCTCTTTCTGCTTTTTGGGTGACTGAACAAGTATTAATAATAAAAATATCAGGATTTTTTTCATCAAAAATCATTCCTTCATTTAGAAGTTGTTTATCTAAAGCTTCTTTTTCTGCTTCATTAACCCGACAACCAAAAGCAAAAGAGTAAAATTTCATGGATAAAATTATAAATAAATAAAAAAAAAAAAAAAAATGAAAAATTAAAAATTGCAATTTAAAATTAAAAATTTTTTAATTTTAATTATTAATTTATTGAATTATTTTTTGTTGATTAAAAATTTATTTATTTGTTTATTTATTATTTTAAAAAGGACAGAACCTTTTTTTCAAAAAGGTTCTGTCCTTAATAATTAGGTCAATTTTTTAAATGTTAGATGTTAGATCTTAAATGTTAGATCTATTTTATAGTATAATTATTATATTGACTGCTTAGCTCAGCGGCTAGAGCGTCTGACTTACATTCAGAAGGTCGGGGGTTCAAATCCCTCAGCAGTCACTTAAAAAAATTCAAAATTCAAAAGTCAAAAGTCAAAATTATATGAATACAGTTATTTTTAAAAATCTAATTTTTTCAATTATTTATATTGTTGTTGGTTATTTTTTAACTTTAATAATAAAGAAAATTTTAAAAACTGCGGTTTTTGGATTAGAGAAGACTCAAAATGAAAAACTTTTAAGAAAATCACAGACATTAAGATCTTTTCTTGATAGTATTGTTTATGTAGTGATTTATTTTGGTGTGATTTATTATATCTTGGTTTTATGGGGAGTTAACCTGACTCCATTTTTAACTGGAGCGGGAATAATTGGATTAACATTTTCTTTTGGTGCTCAATCTTTAGCTAAAGATTTAATCAGCGGATTTTTTATTATTTTTGATAATCAGTTTGAGGTTGGCGATCATGTGAAAATTGCTTCCCTTGAGGGAAAAGTGAAAAAACTCACTCTTCGTTATACTGTTTTAAAAGATGAAAACGACAATACAATTATTATTCCAAATTCACAGATTACTTCAGTTGTTAAAATTAAAAAATGATTATCAAACAAGCTCAATTAAAAAATGGTTTAAGGGTTTTACTTATTGATACTAAGGCTTTTCCAACTTTAACAACTTTGCTTTTGGTTGGCGCTGGCAGCAGATATGAAAATGAAAAAAACAATGGAGTGGCTCATTTTTTTGAGCATATGGCTTTTAAAGGAAGCAAAAAATATCCTTCATCATTTATCATCTCTTCAATTGTTGAAGGACTAGGCGGTGTTTTTAATGCTTTTACTTCAAAAGATCATACTGGTTATTGGATAAAAGCCACTGTTGATCATTTTGAGACGATGATTGATGTTTTGTCTGATATGGTTTTACATCCGCTTTTAAAAGAGGAGGAGATTGAGAGAGAAAAAGGAGTGATTGTCGAGGAGATAAATATGTATGAGGATACGCCATATAGAAAAGTAGCTGATTATTTTGAAAATTTACTTTATAAAAATAATCCCTTAGGGATGGATATTGCCGGAACAAAAGAGACAGTGACTTCATTTACTAGGAAAACTTTTGTTGATTATATTCAAAGTCTTTATCAACCAAAAAATGCGGTTTTAGTGTTGGCTGGAGGATTAAGCAAAATTCAAAATTCAAAAGTCAAAATTCAAAATGAAAATTTAAAATTAAAAATTTATGAAAAGATAATTGAGGAAAAATTTTCAGAATGGCAAGGAGATAAAAAAACTAACTTTCAAAAAGTAAAAGAAAGTCAAGAAAAACCAGAGATTTTTGTTAAATACAAAGATACCCAGCAAGCTCATTTTGTTTTAGGTTATCGAGCGTTTTCTTTATTTGATAAAAGGCGTTATGCTTTATCAGTTTTATCATCGATTTTAGGTGGCGGTATGTCATCAAGGCTTTTTATTGAAGTGAGAGAGCGTCGGGGTCTTTGTTATTATGTTCATACAGAAAAAGATCTATATCAAGATGTTGGTTATATTGCTACCTATGCTGGAGTTGTTAATAACTTAGATAAAATAAAAGAGGCAGTAAAAGTGATTATTGCTGAGCATGAAAAAATTGCTAATGGTGATTTAAAAGATGAGGAGATAAAAAAAGCTAAAGAATATCTTAAAGGAAGATTATTATTATCGCTTGAGGACTCAATTAATATTGCTAATTCTTTTGGCACTTCTTTAGTTTTAACTAATAGGTATAAGACAGTTGAGGAGGCAATAAAAGAGATTGAAAAAGTGACTAAATATGATCTGATATCTTTAGCAAAACAATTATTTGTCAAAAAACACTTAAATTTTGTTCTCATTGGACCGTTTAAAGAAGAAAATTTTGAAAATATTTTTATAATCTAAATCTTCATTATTGTTCAAAAAAATTTTAATTAATAATCTTGTTATAAAAGCTTATTTTGTTAAATAATGCAATTTTATAATTTCATTTTAAAATATAGAAAATTTAGAAATTATAGATTTTATAGAATATATAGAACTAATAAAAACTAAAGAATTTA
>CAYOZH010000017.1:0-11422 GCA_964408415.1 uncultured Gammaproteobacteria bacterium
TAAAAAAATAAAAAATTTTTTTTAATTTTTTTAATTATATTTTTATTTCTAATACAAATTTTTTTAAATTTTAAATTATATGAAACTCCTTGGTCAACACAGGTTAATTTATGGCCTCCAGTAAAAGAAATTTTAAAAGATCAAACTAATAAGGCTTGGTTTTCAGCGTCTTTTATTCCTGTTTTTATTTCAGTTTTATTTAATTATGATAAATTACCAATGAGTGTTTTTTATCATTTTGAAAGCCTTCCTAAGGAATTACTTAACGTAGGTTCTGTTCTTTATGCTCAAAAATATAGGTTTTTTGGTTTATTTTTCATATCTTCTTTCTTATTTTTTAATTTTTTTTATTACTTTTTTTCAATAAAATTAAAAATAAAAAAAATTTTTTTTGTTGATTATTTTTTCTTATTTTGTTTTTTTATAAATATTGGTTTAAATAGTAAAATTATTTTTTTTGGGGTGGAAATCAATATGATGTTAGATATTTTTATCCTTATGTTATTTTACTTACTGTGCCTTTAGTTTTGTTTTTTAATGAAATTGACAATCTTTCTAATAAATTTATTAAATATATAATTTATATCTTTTTTACTATTTCTTTTATTTTTTCTTTAATTATGGGTTGGTTAGGAGTGATTAATATGTATAAACCAGCTTTAACAGGAGAACGTAGAATTTGGATGGATGTATATGATTTACCAAAAGACTTTTCTAAACATTCATTTAAAGAATATTTAGATGCTACTTTTTTAAATAGAAAAAATTTTTGGATACCTATAATGTTTTCTTTGATTTTTTTATTAATTTATTTATCACTTAAAAATTTAAAAATAAAAAAACTATTTTTTCAATAAAAAAAACAATCCACAACTTTTTTCAATATCGAAATTTAATTTAATATTTTTTAAGGCAAGATTAAAGTAGAGAAGAGAGTTGAGTTTTGGGAAAAGTACCCATTTTTTAAATAGTTTATAAGATAAAAGAGAGTCAATTGAGAAAAAATGCATTAGTTCCAAAACTCTAGCGTTTTTTTCATCAATATAACCAAAAATTTTTTCAATTTTAAAACCAGCTTTTTTAAATTTTCTTGACCAGTTTTTTTCTGATAAAAGATTAAAATGTTCTTGTTTTTTTCTCAACCAAAAGGTATATTTTTTGCCAAAAAATTTTTTGCCAACAAGATACTTTTCCCAATTATTAGTCATAACCGTTGTTAAAAAATAACTTCCGGGTTTTAAAACTCGATAAATTTCATTTAAAGATAAATCAAGATTTGGAATATGTTCTAAAACACAGTTTGAGATAATAGTTTTGAAATAATTATTTTTAAAAGGAATTTTTAAGCCATCATAAAGAACAATTTTTTTGTAAACTTGATTTTTTTCTGCCTCAATAACTCTTTGATTATTTATCAAATCAAGACCAATATCAATTTTTCTTTTCCCAAAAACGATATTAGTAAAAAAACCATCACCACAGCCAAAATCAAGAATTGGTGATTTTATTAGATTTTTATAGCTTTCAAAATAAAAAGCCTCTTGAGGCCTGATAAAGGAAAAAAATGCCGGTCGATGATAAAGATATTTTTTTATAAAAAAATTTATAGTTTTCATTTAAAAGATAATTTGTTCCCAAAACTTATAAACTTTATTTATATCAAAAATTTTATTAGCATTCGCAACAAGTTTTTTATTAGTGTATTTTTTGCGATTTTTTATGATTTTTAAAATCGCCTGATGAATTTGTTTTTCATTTTTTGGTTCAACAATTATCCCCATTTTTGTTAAATTAATAGGAATATTAACACCAGGCAAATTTGTTGCAATCACTGGTGTACCTGATATCATTGCTTCAGCTTGGACCATACCAAAAGCCTCAGTTGAGTTAATTGATGGCAAAACCAAAACATCAATTGCTTTATAAAAAGCAAAAAGTTTTTCTGGTATTAAAGTTCCCAAAAAATGATAATCGATTTTATTTTTATCAAGTAATTTTTTTATTTTTAAAAAATATTTTTCCTCACCGGCAACCTCTTTGCCAAAGGGGCCAGCGAATAATAACGTGTAACGTGTAACGTGTAACGTGTAACGTTTAATTGAACTTATTAAATATTCTAAGCCTTTTTCAGAGGAGATTCGACCAGCATAGCCAATAACAATTTTTTTGTTAGTAAGTTTTTTTAAAAAATTAATATATTTTTTATCTTCTTGAGTTTTTAAAATTGGCGGTAAATGAAAATAAGTTTTGTTTTTTATCAGATTAAAAATAAAATATTTTTTTAAATAATCTTTTGTATAAGCAACAATTTTGTCAGAAAGCAAAAGTTGAAAATAAACAAAAAAATTAGCGACTTTAAAAATAATTTTTTCGAAAATATTTTTTCCGCCGTTTAAAAAACAGTGAAGTAGAGAAATGGTTTTTTTCCTAAAAATTTTTGCTAAAAGTAAAAGCGGTAATCCTTCAACTGAAGGCAAATTTAAAAAAACCAGATCAGCATTTTTTATTTCTTTTAAAAAATAAAAAAGCGATTGAGGTGAGATATAGCCTTTGGAGATTTTGAAAAGATAAGGTATATAGATAATGTCATTCCCGCGTAAGCGGGAATCTATTTTATATGGATTCCTGGTCAAGCCAGGAATGACAGTTTTTTGATGATTAAATGTTAAAACTTTGATTTGATGTTTTTTTCCAAGATAATTTAAGATTTTCCAAGGATAATTCGTTAGACCTGAAGTATAGGGATAAAAATATGGAGAAAAAAAGAGAATTTTCATTGTTAAATTTTAGTTAAATAATTTAAATTTTCTTTTTGCCAAGTAATGAGTTGTTTTAAGCCTTTAGAAAAGGGAGTTTTTGGTTGCCAAGAGAGTAGTTTTTTAGCAAAAAGATTTTTTGAGACAAAATATTTTTGATCGCCTACTCTTGCTTTTTCAAAATTTATTTTTACTTGATAATCAAATTCATTTTCTAACATTTTTATCACTTGTAGGAGATTATAAGCATTTTTTTTTCCGCCACCAATATTAATTGGTTTACCAGCAACCTTATTGATATTTAAAATTGCTTTTTCATAAGCCTCAATTAAATCTTCAACATAAAGCAAATCTCTTATTTGTTTTCCATCGCCAAAAATTGTGATTGGTTTTTTAAACAAAAATTGTTTAGCAAAATGAGCTACCCAACCTTGATCCTCAACTCCAAGTTGATGTTTACCATAAATGCAAGATTGACGAAAAACAACTGTTTTAAGACCATAAATTCGATGATAATCTAAAAAATAACAATCAGTTGCCCCTTTTGAACAGCCATAAGGTGAGATAAAATCAAGGGGAGCAGATTCATCAACTGGTGAAAATTTTTTGAATTTTGAAAGATCACCGTAAACTTTGTTAGTTGATGAATAAATGATTATTGCTTTTGGATTATATTTTCTAACACTTTCAAGTAAAGTAAAACTATCTAAAAGATTATTTTTAAAATCATTTTCTGGATTTTGAATTGAGGTGGTTACGGCAGTTTGTCCGGCAAGATGAATAATAACATCAGTTTTTTTAAGATATGAAAGGTAATTTTTAACTTCAAGAACATCTGATTTTATAATTTTTATTTTTGGATAATTTTTTTTCAAAAACAAAGCATTAATCTTAACTCCTTTTCTTGAAAAATTATCAACCAAGACAATTTCGTGTTTTTTATTGGCAAAATAAATAGCGGCATTAGTACCAATAAATCCAACTCCGCCAGTAATAAGAATTTTCATAATAATCCTTTACTAACCACTTCTTTTAAATTTTTAAATTTATATTGATATTTTATATTTCTATCAAGCAAATTACATATCCAAAAAATCTTTGTTTTCACTTTTGACTTTTGACTTTTAACTTTTAACTTTTTAACAATGTCCCAATTATCTTCAACAAAAATATCAAGATTAAGTTTTTTTATCATCTGGGCTTTAAAATCATATGGTTGTTGATTTTTTTCATTGTAATACCAACCGGAAAAAAGATTTTTCGGATCAATTGTTTTTTTCCAATAATAAAAATCTTTTTTTAAAGATTCATAACGGGCTGAAACTACATAGGCTTTAATTTTTTTTTCTTTAATAAGTTGTTTTATTTTATCTATTCCTGGTTGAGGAAAAAGACTGCTTTTATGAAGTAAAAGCCAGATAAACTGTTCTAATCTGTTTTTGGGATAGTAAAATTGATCAGTTTTTCTTTTTAAAAGATATTTTTTCAAAAAATAGATTATTGGTCGGGCAATTCGAGCAGGATTATAAAGTAAAACTCCATCTAAATCAAAACCAACTTTCAAAACTTTATTTTTCATTAAAAATAAATTATACTAATAAAAGGTCAAAATGCAAAAGTCAAAAGTCAAAATTAAAATTCAAAATTAAAAATTAAAAAAACTTTTAACTTTTTAACTTAAATTTTTGCCTTTTGAATTTTGACTTTTGAATTATTTACATTATTATTTTAGGTTAATTAAAAATTAGGTCAATTTTATAAATGTTAGAAGTTAGATGTTAGATGTTATTTTATGCTTCCAGTTTTATTGACAATCGGTCCAATTAAAATCTATACTTTTGGAGTTTTTTTAGTTTTGGCTTTTTTTTGGGCGCTTTTTATTTTGTGGAGAAATATCAGATTAACTTCATACAAAGAAGAGGAGATATTTGATGGAGTTTTTTTATCAATTTTTTTTGGTCTTTTTTTGGGGAGATTAGTTTATGTGATTTTGAATTTTGATAAATTTGGTTTTAATTTATTAAAGTTTATTTTAATCAATGGTTATCCAGGAATTGCTATTTATGGATTTTTAGTTGGTTTTTTTCTCTATTTTTTAATTTTTTCACATTTTAAAAAAATTAAGTTTTTGGAAGTAGTTGATTATTTGATGACATCTTTTTTTATCGCTTTAGTTCTAGGAAAGCTGGGAGGATTTTTTTCAGGAGCTGAAGTTGGGACAAAAACAACATTTTTTATAAGCGTAAAATATCTAGGTTATCAAGGTTTAAGACACATAACTGCTTTTTATGAGTCGCTATTTTTTCTAGTTGCGGCTTTTTTTTCTCAAAAAATTTTATTGGAAATCAGAAAAGAAAAGTTTTTTAAAGGGTTTCTTTTTTATTTATCAATCTTTTATTTTGCTTTAATAAATTTTCTATTTGACAAAATCAAAGAAAATCAATTATACTTTTTAGGTTTTAGTTTTAATTGGCTAGTATCATTAATTTTGTTATTGACAATTGGTGGGTATTTTGTTTATTATTTTAGGAGCGCTATTTTAAGTTTTATTAAATATTATGGACAAAAAATTATCAAAAAAATTAATTTTAGAGTTAAAAGAAAAGCTTCTTAAAGATAAGGAAAAAAGTTTAACACAAATAGAAGAATTAAAAAAAGAGGATCCATTTCAAGATCCAGATCATGCTTCAGATAATGCTGCAATTGATACTGATGTGAGAGAACAGATGGGTCATGAGACTATTGAAGCGCAAATTAAAGATTTAGAGCAAAAAGTTGCTGATATTGATAATGCTTTAAGAAAGATTGCTAAAGATAGATATGGAGTTTGTGAAAGATGTAAAAAACCAATTGCTGTTGCTCGTCTTAAGCTTATTCCTGAAGCTCCATTTTGCATAGACTGCGAGAAAAAATTGAGAAAATAATCTTATAAAAAACAATTCGAAAATCAGAATCTAAGTTTATAGTTTTTAATTTTTTGAGTTTTAATATTGTCTTAGTACAATCTTGTCGCGGCCGCGACAAGATTGTACCATTTAGCCTTAAAAATTAGCATTTTTTAAAATTTTTTTTTGGTACAAATTTATCGCGGTCGTGCTAAATTTGTTACTATGAAAATATATTTGAAAACCAAAAATCTTATGTTATTTTTTTTAAATTCAGTTTATACTTAAATTATTATGGGTGAAATTAGTGCTTCTTTGGTATTTAATTTTTTTATTTTTTTATCTTTGCCTTTTTTCTTTGGAGTAATTGCTAAAAAAATGAATTTGCCTCCTTTAGTGGGTTATATTATTGGCGGTTTGGTCTATGGTAGTATTTTTTCTTCAATTCCATCATCTGAGGCAATAAAAAATTTTGCTTATTTTGGTATATTGCTTCTGCTTTTTACCGTTGGGCTTGAGACTAATTTTTCCCGAATTTTTTCTTTTAAAAGAATTATTTTAATTGGAGCTAGTCTTCAGATATTATTGTCAATCATCTTTATTTTTCTTGTTTCTTTAATTTTTAAATTTTCTTTGTTAACCTCATTTTTAATTGGTATTGCTTTATCTTCATCAAGTACAACTCTTGTTGCCAAGATAATCCAAGATAGAGGAGAAGAGTCATCATTTTTAGGAGAGATTGCCATGGGGATTTTGCTTTTTCAAGATATTGCTTTTATTCCTTTTATGATTATTTTTACCTCAATTACTGATGGTAAAGAGATTACTTTTTTAAAATTATTTGTTGAAATTTTTATAAGTTTAGTTAAATCAGGAATAATTATTACTGGTCTTTTTTATCTTGGCCAAAAAATTATTCCTTATTTATTTAGTCGGATTGCTAAAGGCTCAAGAGAGCTTTTTAATCTTTTTATTATTCTTTTTATATTTTTTATTACTTATTTATCATTACTTTTGAATATTCCCACTCTTATTGGTGTTTTTATTGCTGGAATTCTTTTAGCACAAACTCTTGAACATCATCATATTTTTACTCAGATTAGACCAATGCGCGATCTTCTGGCAGTGATTTTTTTTGTTTATATTGGTACAAATATTAAGATTTTTTCTGAAATCATGGTTTTGCCAAAAATATTTTTGTTTACTTTTTTAGTGGTTTTTGTTAAGGCATTAATAATTTTATTAATATTTTTGTTTTTAAAATTTCATACAAGAACAAGTTTTAATCTCGCTTTATATCTTTTTCAGATTGATGAGGATGCTTTTATTTTGATGTCAACGGCGCTATTAAATAATTTAGTTTCTAATGAAGATTATCTTTTTATTATTACCAGTGTTTTGATTACTTTGATTATTACGCCAATTTTAATTAGGAAAAAAGACAGACTTTATAAAAATATTCGCGGATTAATAAAAAAATATCTGCCTTTTTTAGAAAATTATATTTCCTATAAGCTTGATAGCGATAAATCGCCAATTGATGAGCTTGATTTAAAAAATCATGTGGTGATTTGTGGTTATGGTCGAATTGGTAGCTATATTGGTCGATCTTTGATGATGGCAAATATTCCTTATATTGCTATAGATTACAATCGATATATTGTAGAAAAAGCAAAAAAACAAGGAGTAAATATTATTTATGGCGATCCATCTGATATTGATATTTTAGACTATGCTCAAGTTGATGAAGCAAGAGTTTTGATTTTGGCAGTGCCAGAAAGAAATATTCAAGAAGCAATTATTTTAAATGCTAAAAGATTAAACAAAGATATTTTTATTATTAGTCGAGTTCATAAACAACAAGATCAAATAAGAATGAAGGATCTAGGTGTTAATATAATTATTCAACCAGAGTTTGAGGCAGCTTTATCGATCATAAAAAAAATTTATCTTCTTCATCGATTAGATAAAGAAGAGATTGTTAATAAAATTAAAAGATTAAAGATTGAGCATGGGATATAAAAATAATAATAAGTCAAAAGTCAAAAGTCAAAAGTCAAAAGTAATTATTTTTTTTGGGCTTTTTTTAATTATTATATTTTTTTTATATAGAAATATTATTTCGTCGGTGTTTTTGAAGGGTCAAGAAAGGGTAAATATTGTTTTTTATGGAGCTGATAGTTTTTATTTGTCTTTATCAAATACTGGTGTTAATTATTTGTTAAAGATTCCTACAGATACAAAAATTTTAGTCCCTGGTAGTTATGGTTGGTATAGAAATGGGGCTTTGGGAAAACTAGTATCTTTGGAGAAAAAAACAGAGATTATAAAAAAAGCTTATTCAGGGGCAACTGCTTCCTTTGTTGATCTATATTTTTATACAACAGATAAAGTTTACTATCAAGAAGATGAAAAGAATTTGAACACTCCGAAAATAAGTTCAATTATCTTTTCCTCATCTAACGCCAATTTTCTTGATAGATTGATTTTGTTTTTTAAAATGTTAAATAAAAATAAATCTGATTATCGAGTCATTAAAATTGATGAAGTATTTAATCAAGAGGATTTTAACAAAAATTATCAAGGGATTTTTTACAAAAAAAATTATCGAGATCTTATGCCAACTGTTCAAATATTTTATAAAAAAAGTTATTCCACTGCTTATTTTTTAAGTCAGATAATTGAAGGTGAGGGGATAAAGGTAGTTGATTTAAGTCAAGATGAGAATCTAAATGATAGTAGATGTCAGATAATTACTAAAGAGATAAATTTAGTTTCAAAAGTCTTAGCTTCTTATTTTAATTGTAGTCTTGAAAAAGGGGAGACTTTAGTTTCTGATATAATTTTAAAGTTAGGAAGTTTAGAAAAAGATTGGTCAGTGAAATAATATGTTTATTTGGTTTTTGTTAATTTTTATTTTGTCTTTTATTTTAGCCTGGCGATCAATGTCTGATTTTCAAGTACCAAAAGAAATCAGAAGATTAATTGATACTAAAAAAATCAAAGGAACAATTATATTTTTTAGAGGAAAGATAAAGCATTATAAATGATAAATTTATTCCTCATTTTCTTCGCTTTCTTCATCAGTAGGTTCAAAAGGAAGATATTCTTTTTCTTCATTAGTTAAAGTTTCTGCTAATTTTTCAAGATCAATGTCTGAGATTTCTTCAGAGTCTGTTTCTTGATTTTCATCACTGACATTAATATTGCTTGTAAAAACATTATTTATTGGAAAAGGAGCATAGCGGCTGACTTTTTTTCCGCGTTTTTCTTCTTTAACAAAAATAACAATGTTTTTAAGATCAGCTTCTTTTATATAACATTTAAAACTACTTCCCGCTTTAATAAGAATAATTAATCTTTTTGAAATATCATCTGGTGGGTATCCAAGATACTCTTTATTTTTTGTTCTTACCTCAATTCGTCTTTTTTTTATATTTAAAAACACTTCTTGACCAATTGATAAACCAGCTAAAACAGCTTTTTGACCAGGATTAACAAGGGTAATTGACTTTGTTTTTCCAGGAATATCTAAAAATGCGTATGGGCTTAAAGTCGAGGTAGAGTAGGGTTTGTTTTTTTTTGTTTCAAGAATTTTTATTTTTTCTAAATTTTTTATTGCTATATAATTTTCTGGTTGAATTTTTTTGGCTTTGTTATAAGCTTCTTTAGCTTTTTTTAAATCACCTTTTTGTAAATAAGCAAAACCTAGGCGAAGATAAGCCTCAAGATTATTTTTGTCCTCGGCAATAATTTTTTCATTTAAAGAAATTGCTTCATCCCATTGACCATTAATAGCAGCATCAATTGCTTGTTTTTCTAGTTCAGTTAAATTTTCCATAGATTAAGGATTAGTATATTTAAAAAAAATAAAAAGTCAAGTATAATAGAAATATCAAATATTAAATATTAAATATAAAATATCAAATATCAAAATAATAAAATACAAAAATTTTTATTTTTCATTTTTAATTTTTAATTTTATTACTATGTCGGGACATTCAAAATGGGCAAATATTAAAAGGAAAAAAGAGGCTAATGATAAAATAAAAGGCAATGTTTTTGCAAAACTTAGCCGGGTGATTACTTTGGCATTGATTGAAGGTGGAGGAATTGGTGACCCTCAGCTTAATAACAAACTTCGTTTAGCAATTGAAAAAGCGCAGGCTTCAAATATGCCAAAAGAAAATATCAAACGAGCAATTGAAAGAGGATTAGGGCCACAAAAAGATCAGTTAAAAGAAGTGATTTATGAGGGATTTGCTCCTTATGGAGTATCGCTTTTGATTTTAGCAACCACTGACAATCCTAATCGGACTTTAACAGAACTGCGAACAAACTTAGAAAAACACGGAGGAAAACTAGCTCAATCAGGAGCAGTTTCTTATCAATTTAAAAAATGCGCTTTAGCGGTTTTTAACAAAAATAAGATTGATCAAAATCAAATTTTTGAGATATCAGATAAACTTCAAGCTTTTGATCTTGATGAAGATGAAGAAAAATATTATTTATATTTTCCATATGAGTTGATGGGGCATATTAAAGAGAAAATAGGTGATATTGCTTATGAAACAGTTGAGGTTGATTTTAAGCCTCAAATGAAAATGGAGCTTAATGATGAAAATAAAATTAATGAGATTTTAAAATTAATAGAATTTTTAGAATCATTTGATGATATTCAAAAAGTATTTACAAACCTTGGATAAGTTTATTAAAAAAAGAGCCATTAAAATTGAAAAAAGATTAAGGCTAGTGATCTCTTCTTTGGCATTAACATTTTTGCTTTTATTATCGACATTTTTTTATTTTGATAAAGCCCCAATTTTTATACCACTACTTCTTTTAGCAAGTTATTTTTTTACTTATATTTCCTTGATTGAAAAAATTGAAAAGATTGGTTGGTTAAATCTGTTTTTAATACCAATGCTTTTAACAGTATCTTTTTATATGTTTTATTTTTTATTTTCTAGTCGTTGGTTGACAAGATTGCCTTTTATTTTAGTTTATGGAGTATCAATATATGCAGTTTTGCTTTGTTCAAATATTTTTAATGTTGGAATAGAGAAGAGCTTGCAGCTTTATCGGGCGGCTTTTTCTATCAATTTTTTTTATCAGACATTAATTGCTTTTTTGTTATTTAATGTAATCTTTTCTTTAAAAAGCTATTTTTATGTGAATGGTTTTTTTGTTGGTATAGTAGGGTATTTGCTTTCATTTCAGCTTTTTTGGACAATTAAGTTAGATAGAAAGCCTGAACCGATTATTTTTAATTATGCTTTACTTATTGCTATTGTTTTAGGAGAGTTAGCGATTTTAGTTAGCTTTGTGCCTTTAAGATCAACAAGTAGTTCACTTTTCTTAACAGCAACATTTTATGGTTTAGCTGGAATTATTTATAATTATCTAGATAAAAAGCTTTTTAAAGAAACTGTCCGGGAATATATTTTTGTTTGGTTATTTGTTCTTCTTATTACTTTATTGTCGTTGTCGTGGTAAAAACATCTAATACTTAAAAAAATCAAAAATAAAAATGCAAAAGTCAAAAGTTTTTTTGTCATTCCGCACTTGATGCGGAATCTATAAAAATACTCCAATCCGACCTACGAGGTCGCCTGTGGATTGTCAGGACAATACAAAAATAAACAAAAATGAGCAATTTTTAAATTGACTTAATTATTAAGGACAGAACCTTTTTGAGAAAAAAGGTTCTGTCCTTGTTAAAAATAATAAATAAACAATAATAAATTTTTAATCAATAATAAATAATTTAATAAATTAAAG
>CAYOZH010000018.1:0-10100 GCA_964408415.1 uncultured Gammaproteobacteria bacterium
AGGTGACATTGATTGTAAACCTCTTAGAGTCTCATATGTTTCGTAACTTATTCATAGAATATTATATAATTGATCAATATGAAAAATACAGTTATTAGAAAAAATATTATTGATTGCTTTAAAAAATCAAAATATCCCCTTTCATATGAAGATCTAATTGATTATTTGAAAAAAAAGAAAATAGATTTTAATCGATCGACTGTTTTTAGAAATCTTAACTATTTAACAGAAAATAACTTTTTAATTAAAGTAAATTTCGGTGATGGCAAGATAAGATATGAGTTAAAAGAAAAAGATCACCATCATCATGTTATTTGTCGAAAATGTAAAAAGGTTTATGATTTTTATGATCATGACTTAGATAAAATTATAAGAAAATTAGAAAAAAAACTTACTAGAAAAAATAAAATAAGAATAGATTCACATCAATTTGAATTTTTTGGTCAGTGTCAAAAATGTCTTTAATTTTTTTTGTAAAGTCTGATAGCAAAATATGTAGTTAAGGGAATAACAATTATAGTTGATATTGTTGCTACTAAAGTTCTGATAATTTCTGAGGCAATTATTTCATAATTTAAAACTTCTAAAAAATCTTTTTTTGATATTTGAAATAAAAGCAAAAGTGGCAGACTGGCACTAGTGTAAACTAAGATTAAAGTGTTGATGATTGAGTTAATATGATCTTTGCCAATATCGATTGCTTTTTTGTAAATTTCTTTTATTTTTAAACTTTTATTTGATTCAACGATTTTTTCTACTACTGATGCTTGATTAATTGTCACATCGTCAATTGACCCTAAAACGCCAATAATTATTGAGGCAATAAAAATACCTCTAAAATCATAATTTTTTTCAGTTAAAGCTAAGATAAAATTTGATTCTTCAGATGAGGTACCGGTGATATAAGTAATTTTTGTAAATATATAACCTAAAATTAATGAAATGACTAAACCGATTATTGATCCTAGTATGGCTGAATGAGACTTATTATTAAATCCGTGAGTTAAGTAATAATTTATTGGAATAACAAATATTGCAGCTAATATCACTGATATCACTGGATTATATCCAGATAAAATATTAGGAATAATAGATGAAAAGATTATAAAAAAAGATAAAAATAATCCTAAAAAAGTAGTAATAAATTGTTTTTTTATGACAAAAAATGAAATTAATAGAAAAAGAATTAATATGTAAAAAACGCCTTTGATTCGATAAAAATCTGTAATCACATATTGATTATTTAATTTTTCAAAGATTACCTTATCATTTATTTCTGGGTAAAAATTTTGCTTTTCATTTTTAAAAAAAATTAGTTTTAAATTAATATCTTTTTGCTTTCCTTCAAAAATCAATTGATTTTTATTTTCAGAGATTTTTTTTGTTAATATTGCTTGATTTTTTAATAAATAAGAATTTTCTGTATAAAAAATAGTTATTAAAACAATTAGAAAAACAAGAACTTTTTTTATCATATTAAAATTATATCAAATATCTCTTGACAAAGTAAACGAAAGTTTGTTATATTGTAAACAATAGTTTATTAAAAGTTATTTAAATTGATTATGAAAGATTTAGAGGAAAAATTAAACAAAATAAAAAAGTTTTATTTTAAAAATAAGCGTCTACCTTCTTATTCTGAGATGCTAAAAATATTTGGATTATCTTCTAAAAAATCAATTTTTGATCTTGTCAATAAATTTATTGAAAAAGGTTTTTTGCAAAAAAAAGATGGCAAGCTCTCTCCAACCTCGCTTTTTTTTAGTCTGCCAGTTTTAGGAATTATTAAAGCTGGTTTTCCAATAATGGCTGATGAACAAAGAGAGTATCTAAGTTTAGAAGAGTATTTAATCGATGATCCTAATTCTTCTTTTTTATTAAAAGTTAAAGGCGACTCTTTAATTGAGATTGGTATATTTGAAGGAGATTTTGTTGTTATTAAAAAAACAAAGATAGCTTATCCTGGAGATGTAGTTTTAGCAGAGATTGATGGAGAGTGGACTTTGAAGGTATTTCGAAAAGATAAAAAAGGTATTCCTTATCTTGAACCAGCTAATCCTAATTACCCTCTTCTCTACCCTAAATTTAAATTAGATATTTTTGGTGTGGTTCAGGCGGTAATACGGAAGATGAGAAATTAATTAATAATGAATAATTAAAAATGAAAAATCATTTTATTCAATAATTATTTTATATCTTTGCAAAGATCATACATATATTCAAAATGCATGGCATCAATCGTTGCACCAAAAATTTTTTTATATCTTCCTCCCCATCTAAAACCATATTTTTCGAAAATTTCAACGATTTCTATTGGTATATTATAATTGTCACAACCATTGCAATTTTCTTCCCAATTAATATCAACGGCTATTCCAAATGAATGCGCGGAAAGTTTACAATCAGGATTACAAGTATCAAATTTGTCTCCTTTAGTAGCGTTGACATTACATCTAAAAACATAAGCGCCAATAGTATTTATTTTATATTTTTTTGCAACAGGATTTTTTTCTAGTTCAAGCGAGACTGCATTAAAAGCAGGATAAGCTTGTTTATGGACTGATATTGATTTACCTAAAATTTTTACAGAAGTCATTTGTGATTCTAAATATTTTTTTATATTAGAGTAACAATTATCTGGTTTTAAATTATTAGCATAAACTTCAATAAATTTTTCATTGTTGTAACAAAGATATGCTTTAGAAGGGTTGTAATAAGGCTGAGAAAAAGGATTAGAAATGATTTCAACATTATTATTTGATAGATTGTTTGTTGGTTTTGATATTTTGGTGGTGGGTATTAATGTAGGTTTTTTAGTTATGTATTTTGTTATTGTTGGTTCAATTTTTGTTATTTTTGGAGTTATTTGTTCTATTATAGTAATTTTATCTTCAATAATAGTGGGAGATATTATTTCTTTTGTGGGAGTTATTACATTATCTATTTCATTATTAAAATTTGATTGTTCATTGTTTGTTGGATAATTTATTGTAATTGTAGGTGCTAAAGTAGGAGCAGATTCTAAAGAAAAATAAGTATCATTGTTTTTATAATCTTCATTATAAAACTGATTTTTATAATCTATTTTTTTGGCAGATAATTTATATGATATTTTATTTTTTAAAATTGTTAATTGGTATTTTACAATATTAACATTTCTTCGAATTTTTTCTTGATTGATTTTTGGAATATTTGAAAAAAATATGGAATTATTAATCAATACAGTTAATAAATATGAAAATATTAAAATGATGAAGATTTTTTTATTTTTTAATAACCAATTCATATATTTATTTTACTTAAATTATATTGAAAATAATGAAATAATTTAGTATTTTTATAATATTAAAATTTAAAGATCTAGTTTAAGCCACTGTCCCGCCGTTTTAGGCTGGATGGGAAGGCTTAAAAAATATTTGGGAACTCCGGTGAAAATCCGGGACTGTGCCGCAGCGGTGATCCTCGACGAAAGTCGAGAGAGTCCGAAGACCGACTAGATCTTCTCTACCCCGAGCAGGGTGAATTATGGTGTATTTTGCTGAAAGAACTCCAGGATTTTTTTATAAAGATGAAAGACTACAATCAAAGTTTGACTATAGTTCTCAATTAGAAAATTTTTCTTCATGGTGGAAATTAAACTCTTCAAGATTTAATGATTTTAGTTTTAGAATAAATAATCAAAGAAATTTATTTTTAGAAATTTTACAAAAAAAAGGTTTTGATGAGGCTTTTGCAACTTTAAGACTTGATGTTTATGGATATTATTTGGAATATATAAAACAAGAGTCTTATTTACCTTTTAGTTTAAGATTTGATGATAGCACAAGATTGATTGGAGATCTTTATACTGATAAACCAATGTCAGAGATGGTAGATAAAGAAGAAAGAGAGGGAGCGGTATATCAAGGAATTTTAGATTTAGAAGCAGGACTTAAACAATTAAAAGAAGGAGAGTTTATTTTTCGGATCTCTCCTCAGGGTTGGACTGGTAAAAATTATCAATATACTGAAACACAAAGTCAACTTTATTGGAAAGATGGTAATAAAATTAGAGGACTAACAATAAGGACAGATACTTCTTTAGATGCTATTTTGGATTTTTTAAAAAGTTTAAATATTGAAATACCTTCTGATCTACCTGAAAAAGAAAAATTAAAAGCAATCACAGGATTAAATATTCAATTTTCTGATTTTGAAAGTTTTTTAAGATTATTTTTAAATTATTTTCAAAAAACTAATAGAAATGAAGCTATTAATGAAAATAGAATTAGCCAAATGATTGGAAATCATGATTTATTTAGATTTTATGATGAGATAAGCGATATAGTTGATTGGTCAAGAGATTATTTAATGAATTTATTAAAAAATAGTCAACAACAAGAATTAGAGCGAGGTATTGATTTTCTTTTTGGATTTATTTTGATGAAGTTAACAGAAAAAGAACAAGAAAAAACAATGATTAATTTTGACTCAAGAGAACAAAAAGAATTTAATTTTTATCCTGATACAAGATATCCTCTAGTTTATCAACCAAATTATGAGAGTTTGTTTAATAGCTTAAAAATGATGTCAGGATGTAGTGGTGGTGGAAATAATAAAAGTGAAAGATTATTTGGAGTAAATTCATGGCGGGGGTCGTTTGAAAATAATATATTTGGGCCAAGAGGGATATTGTCTGAGGAGAAAACAGATAAATATGGTTCTTTAGAGTTTGAATGTCCTCATTGCCATCAAAAAGTTAAAAGACCAGAAAATACTTTAATTGAAAAATGTCCAAAATGCGGTGGAGATGTGAGATGTAGGTAAGATTATAAACTATTAATTAAAGACTATTTTTTTAAACTTGATTTGAAAATATGGATTTATCAACCCACGACCGTGGGGTTTTAAATGTATGTTTTAAAAAATACAAAATTTTATATTTTGGTACATAATTTAAATAATTTAATTTTAATATTATAAAGACTTTTTATAAAGACTGTCTTTGCAATTCTGCAAAGACAGTCTTTTATTTTTTTAATTTTGCGGAGAGGGCGGGATTCGAACCCGTGATTTTATTTGGTTGTTGAATACTATTATTGAAACTCAAGAGTTAAAAGTATTTGGTGATATGTTTGCACTAATTTATCGTATTCATCTAAATTTTCTCCTTTAAAAACATAAGTTATCTGAAGAATTCTATTATCAATAGGAATATATATTGTTTCCTGTCCACCGTTTATAGGTGTAAAAGTTTGAATTGCAGAAATCCCCCCTACAACCACATTTTTTTCTTGGATATGAGTTGATATATTATTTGAGTTTGATAAGATGTCTTCTGATATTAACCAATCTTTAACTGTTTTATTAGAAGCATTATCTTTGGATAAAATTGAAATATATGTTTCAGGTATTGGTAAATTAGGTGAATATGTTCCTTTAAAGAAACGAACATAATTTCCATTATCAGCTTCAAATTTATCCCAATCAGCCGGATATTTTAGGGAATAATTCAAATTTTTATTAATATAATTATTCCAATTTGTGTTTGGTGTATTAGGTTCTAAATTTGTAAATTGAAAAGTGGCAAGAATTTTGTAAAAAATATTTTTATATATAGTTAGATTAGTATTAGTAAAAGCAGCTATAGATAATTTATATAACATCTTATCTTTTAACCACATTGCGGTATAATCATAAGTGGGTTCAAAATTTGATTTGGATAAATTATAATAAACTATACCTCTAATTCCATTTATATTAATTATTTTTAAGACTTCTGATGAAGTTGCTGTTTTTAATCCTGGTTGGTCCGAGTTAATTTTATTTGACCAAAAATCAAATTCAGCATCATTAAGTTTTGTTACAGATAAATTCATCCAAACACCATCTTGACTCAGCTCTCTTGGAATACTACCATTGAATTTATTTGACCAATATTGAGAATTAGTTTGTGGATTTCCTTCGTAAACAAAAATATCACCAGGATATCTAAAAGAGACGCCAAAATTGCTATTTGTATATGTTTTCCAGTTACTAGTAGTAGTATTAATTGTAACAATAGGTAAAGAAGTTCGTTGATTTTGCTTTTTATTTATAATCTTAGAAGATTGTTTTCTAAGATAAAATTTTCCGATTCCAAAAAGAATAAGACAAACAACAAGAACTAAACCAATAAAAAGACAATTAATCTTCGGTTTTTTCGAAGTTTGTATAGGTTGACTAACTAAATTTTGATCTATTTGTTGGTTGTTTTGATTATTTATATTTATTTGATTTTGCATTTGTATTTAAATATCTATATGTCATTGTATTATAATTACATTAATTTTTGATTATCACAATCAATTAATTATTATGTAAACATTATTAACAATTATTTATCAAAACTACCTGTTAAATGATAAATTACACATTAATATTTGGTATTATCACCAAATTGGTATAATATTTTTTTCATCAATTTTATTAACTTCTCCCGATTCAAATGATGCTATGGTCGCTGACACAGTGCTATACTGAACTGCTGCTTCACTATTATTTCTTCCTGTGCTATGGATCGTAGCTAATCGGCCACCAAACACTATCTCACCTTATTCAGGCTTTTGATGGCCTTTGATAATAACTCCCTAATTCCAAAATCTCCTGATGAATGTAGTGGGATATGAAATTTTAGATTATGTGATTAATAAGTCATCTAATATTATAGAAATAAGATCAGGAATGGTGTTATGATCAACTGGTATGCCTGTTTCATCTTTGATTTCTTTTAACCAATGCTGACGATTATCAGATAGAATAATTGAAAGCATTTTTTTTGTAAAAATATTCATACCTTTTTCCCCTTTTAATCTAACTAAAAATTCTTTAAAAAAATCTATCTCATATGGAAAGAATCTTCCTAACCAAGAACCATTAGGACTTAATTGATAAACTAATCTATAAAAATTACTTATTGATCCATCCCATTTGTTAAAAAGAGTTGACAAATTTTTATCTCTTTGAGAGGGTGGTAAATTAGAATCAAGATCACATAATTGTTTTATTGTTTGATAAAAATTATCATTATGGTTTATTGTTTCATCATTTATAGCTTCATAAACTAAAATTAATCTAAAAATTCTTATTATTCTTCGAAGAGTTTGAGGTTGTATTTTAAGTTCTAAAGCAATAGATTCTGTATAACCTTTTGGATTATATAATTCTTTTCTTCTACCCTTACCTTTTTTTCTAATTTCATCACTTGTGCCAATATTAAATATCTTTTCAAAAAAATTATAAGCATTTTCAGTGTTTTTATCTTGCTTTATTGCTTTAGAAGATAAGTATTTTAAATTTATAAGTGCGGCTGTATATCGATCTTCTCCTCTAAGTGCTGCGTTTAAACTTCTTGGATTTCCAAATTGTGTTAAATTTTCAATAACCTTATCTATGTTTGTTCTTGTTATATTTAATCTTCCATCATATTTTAGTTTTTCGGTCATGTTTTTTTAAAATTAATTGTTTTTAATTTTTTTTGATTATTTTTTTCTTTTTTAATTTTGCGGAGAGGGCGGGATTCGAACCCGCGGTGACGTCTCCGTCACACACGCTCTCCAGGCGTGCCGATTAAACCACTCTCGCACCTCTCCTAATCTTGATATTTTACATTAATTTTATATTTTTCTATAATCTTTTTTTTCTCTAAAAAACCTTGCGGATGTTTAAGGAAAAATTCTCGTTGATAGGCTTTTTGTTTATTGTCAAATTTTTCCAAGTATATTATTTTCCAAGGTCGATAAGGTTTTGTAGATTTAGTTGAACCGTTATTGTGTTTTTTTAATCTTTGCATTGGATCTGTTGTAACTCCAATATAAAATCTTTTTATTTTTAAACTTTGTAAAATATAAAGATAATATTGCATATTTTTTAATCACGCTCTCTCAGGACCCAAAGGGTACCCTTCGGGTCGTGCCGATTAAACCACTCTCGCACCTCTCCTCTATTCTCAGCTATTTTTTATCTTTATATTATACCTTTTTAATAATCTATTTTTACGACAATTAACTCAGTAACAATTGTTTTTTGAGAAAGGATCTCTGATAGAGATGGTCTTGTTCTTTGATTATCACCACTAACAAGCTCTTTTATATAAGTGCCTGATTGAGTTTTTATCTCAAAAATAGGTGTTAATGGATGATATTTTAAAAGTTTGAAATAATATACTTTTCTTTTTCTTAGTAGATTTGCTCTTCGTCTTAAAACTCTTGTTGGTGTTTGTTGATTGATATTGATGTTAGTTAATTTTTGACAAGCAGCAATTAAAGTTTTTTTGTCAACTTCTTTTTCAAGTAAAACTTTTGCTTGATATGTCTTATCTGGAGTGGCTTTTTTGATTTCGTTAATTTTTTCTTTGTTTGAAAATTTAAGATTATGAACTTTTACATATACTGATTTTTTATTAATTTCATCTTCAATTTTTTTTAAATCAATATTTCTTGTTTTTGGATTTTTTATTTCAATAACAAAAGGTCTACCACTACCAATTGTTTTTACATCAATATCCTCTCTTCCGCAACCATGAAAACTATGAGAATCACCTTGAGTATAGGATAAAATAATATTGCCGATTTCTTCTTGTACTGATGTTTGATATCTTTTTTTATGCCAAAGAGTTTGGGGTATGCCGGCTTTTATTTTTTCATAATAGCCAAAAATATAAAGAGATTTAATTTTTAAATTAATTTTTTTATTTTCAGTATCAATCTCAATTAAAATATCAGGATTTTTAAAATCAACTTTTTTTCTAATATTTTTTTCAAGTAATCTTCCTAAGTTAATTTTTATTTGTTTTTTTTGATCTTCATTAAGATTATTATTTTTTATTCCAATAAGAAAAGTTTGGAATTGATAGTTTTTTAATTGTTTTTTTATTTTTTGATAAAAAAAATTTAAAAGGTTATTTTTTAACATTTTTTATATATAATTATTAAATGTTTCCAATTCGCGATTCTACTCCAAGACGAAGTTTTCCTTTTGTTAATTATTTGATTATTATAGCAACGATTTTTGTTTTTTTGCTTCAAATATCAGCTTCTAATTTTGAAGATTTTATTTTTCAATATGGTTTTATTCCTTCACGATTTAATTTTTTAGATCTTGATTCTTATAAATATATTTTATTTTCAATTTTTCTTCATGGTGGTTTTTTTCATCTTATTTCTAATCTTTGGTTTTTGCATATTTTTGGTGACAATGTTGAAGATAAGCTTGGTCATTTTTTTTATTTTGTTTTTTATTTATTGGCTGGATTTTTAGCTGTTTTTTTTCAGTTAATTTTTAATTTTAATAGCGACATTCCAATGATTGGGGCATCTGGTGCAATTTCTGGTGTTGCTGGAGCTTATATTGTTTTTTTTAAAAGATCAAATATAGAGGCTATTGTACCTAGTTTTTTTGGTTTTTTTCATTTAATTAAGTTACCTGCTTGGTTTTTTTTGGGATATTGGTTTTTTATTCAAGTTTTTTCTGGATTAGGATCTTTAGTTACTTTTGATATTCAACAAGGAGGCGTAGCTTGGTTTGCTCATATCGGTGGATTTTTATTTGGATATTATTTTGTTAAAAAATTTTATAGATAATAATTTTATGAATGATGATAATTTGTTGATAAGAATTAAAAAATATAATACGGAAAAAAAGAGTGAAAAAAATAAGTATGTTTTGTGCTGGGTTCAGCGAGGATTAAGAATTGATTACAATTATTCTTTAAAATTAGCAATAGATGAAGCTAATAGTCTTAATTTACCTCTTTTAGTATTTTTTTCTTTAAAAGAGATTAAAAATGCTAATTGGCGACAATATCAATTTTTAAAACAAGGTATTTTAGAATTAAAAGAAAAATTAGAAAATTTAGGTGCAAACTTTTTTTTGAAAAAAGTTGATAGTTTTTTAGATGATTTAAAAATTTTAGATGATGCTTCATTAGTAATTGTTGATTTTGGTTATTTAAGAAGTCAAAGAAGTTTTATTAATTTTTTAATAAAAAAAATTAGTAAACCAGTTTATGTAGTTGAAAATAATACTTTTTTCCCAATTAATTTATTAAGTGAGAAAAGAGTTAATTTTGCTTTTCAAATAAG
>CAYOZH010000018.1:10115-11195 GCA_964408415.1 uncultured Gammaproteobacteria bacterium
AAAAAATCTTTGAACTTATTCCCTATTTTTTAAAAAAATTTTCTATTGATAAAGTTAAAAATAAAGAAAAGATTATCAATCAAAGCATTGATGATATTGAAAAACAATTTAATCTCCTTCAGTTTAATAATAATGTTTTGCCAAGTAAATTTATTGGTGGTGAGTTTCAAGCTGATAAAATTTTAAAAGAGTTTATTGAAGAAAAATTATCTTTTTATAAACAATTTAGAAGTGATCCGGGAAAAGATTATCAATCAAATTTATCTCCATATTTACATTTTGGGTTTATATCTCCTGTGAAGATTGTTTATGAAATTTCAAAGCATTATTCTTTAAAAGATGAAAATTTTATATCGTTTTTAAACGAACTTTTAGTTTGGAGAGAGCTTTCACATAATTTTGTTTATTATGAAGAAAATTATGATAATTGGAAAAATTTACCTAAATGGTCAATTACCAGTTTAGATAAACATTTGTTAGATAAAAGAGATTATGTATATGATTTAGAACATTTAGAGAAAGGTTTAACTCATGATAAATATTGGAATGCATGTCAAAAAGAGATGGTATTAACTGGAAAGATGCATAATTATATGAGAATGTATTGGGCTAAAAAAGTGATTGAATGGAGTTTGGATTGGAAAAAAGCTTATCAATGGTTAATTTATTTAAATGATAAGTATGAGCTTGATGGTCGTGATCCAAATGGTTATGCTGGAATTGCTTGGAGTTTTGGTCAATTTGATCATTCATGGGGAGAAAGAAAAATTTTTGGTATGGTAAGATATATGAATGAAAAAGGATTAGAAAGAAAGTTTGATATGCAAGCGTATCTTCAAAAGATTGAAAGACTTAATAAAAATTCATAAATAAGGATAAGCAAATAAATAAAATTTATTCCATATAAAAAATCTTCAATAGGAATTGTTAAAATTTTTTTACCGCTTAAAAAAGTTTGATTATAAATGACAACAGGTCTTTTAGTAAGATAAAAGTTAAATATTAGAGTTAGTAAAAAAACTATTAATAAAAAAATAAAAAATAAATTATTTAATATTAATTTTGTTTTTAATATTAAAT
>CAYOZH010000019.1:0-11051 GCA_964408415.1 uncultured Gammaproteobacteria bacterium
TAAAAATTTATTATTTGTTTATTTATTATTTTTTATTCTATTTACTTATCTCAATCACGCTCCCAACTTTTGGATAATTAAACTCATGTAGTCCTGTTGTTGGTTTTTCTTCAGTAAAATATCTCCAAACTGATATCTCTAAAAATCGATTATCTTTTTTTCCAGATGAACCAGGATAAATTACCAACTCACCCGGAACTCCTCCAAACAAATTAGAAACAAACTTTGCTTTTTTAGATAAATTGTTAATTTTAATATTAACAAAATCACCATACTCATATTTTCCTTTAAAATCCTCTTGAGTAATTGTTGTTTTAATATTACCAAAATTATCAATATGACCAATATAAAAACCTTTAAGATCTGAAATTTCATCAAGACCAATTTCTTCTAAATCAAGTTCATCTTCCATATAATCCATCAAATGAGCAGAAATACGTGCATACAAATCTCGAGAATGAAACTGACCTTCTTCATTTACACCAACATATTGAAAAACCTCTTCAATTCTATCTTTTATCATTGAAAAATCATAACCAGCATTAGGTCCTGTTAAATAAATACCTGATTTTAATTTAATTATCACTGGTTTAGCACCTTCAGCTCTTTTTGTAGCTTGCTTATACTCAAGTCGAGGATCAGTGTTTTGAAAAATAACTGTTTCCATTGGTCGACCATATCTTTCAATATCTTCAATAATTTGATTAAGTAAAAAACTAGTATGAATTGTTGATGGCGTAGAAGATACAAAACTAATATCAGATAAATTTGGATCTTTTAAATATCCATCAACAGCAATTTTAACCTCATTACATGTTAAAGAATCACTCGCCCAATCAGCAATAACTATTAATTTTTTCATAAAAATAAAAAACTTATAAATTTAACTTTTTAATAATTTTCTCTGATAAATCATCTAATGTAATTATACCTAATATTTTTTTATTATCATCAATAACTGGTAAAGCATAAAGCTTATATTTAAACATCTTTTTAATAACAATTTCCTCTGGGGTAGTTAAATGGACAACAATTACATTTTGAGTCATAAATTTATAAACTGGTGTATCTAAATCTTGAACAAGCATATCAAAAAGACTAAAAACACCAACTAACTCAGATTTTTTATTAACAACATAAATATAATCTAAAGTAGAAAAATCAATTGTTTCTTTTTTTATTTTATCAATTACCACTCTAATACTTTCATTAGGAGCCACTGTTAAAAACTCTGTTGTTATTAAACTACCAATTGGATTTTTTGATAATTCTAATAATTTTAAAATATTATTTTTTGAATTATCATCAAGATAATTTAATATTTCTGCTTGCTTTTTTTTTGATAAAGTTAAAAGAACATCAACTGCCTCATCAGGATCAATGTATTTTAAAAATCTAGCGGCTTTTTCAGCACGAAAATGTTTAAAAAGAGCAGTTTGATAATTAATATTTAAATTACTTATTACCTCAGCGGCTTTTTCAGTATCTAAAATTTTTAAAAATTTTCTTGTATTAATTAAATTCGTTTTCTCCAAATAATCAGCTAAATCCTCAGGTCTAATCATTTCCATTTTTTCTTCCTTTTTTTTAAGTTTTACATGTCCTTGGGAAAGTTCAAGCGGTTGAATATCTCCCCATGATAAAAATTGTGAATTTGGCTTAATATTTAAACGACTTAAAAAATTATAAATATAATGAGGATTAATTACTCTAATTCTCCTTAATAATCCAATAAATCCAATATCAACACCAGCAATGAATAATTTGTTATCAATTTTATTAATCACAACATCATTTACTCGAACAATTTTACTACCCTTTATATCAATTATTTGTTTGTCGAGTAGATTTTTAACAATATATAGTTCATTTTCTTCAAGAGAAGATGTTAAATAGTTTTTTTTAACAACTATATTATCATTAATTTTTATTAAATAATCAGTAGAAATTATATATTTTTCTTTATTTTTATTTTTTACAACAATTTTAGTTATTAAAGGATTTTCTGATACTAAAAAAATAAAATCTTTTAAAACACCAATCTCGATCTTGTCTTCAGTAAAAACTTTCTTATTGACAATCTCTGAAAAATAAAGCATAAAAATATTATATACTATTTTTTAAATTATGTTATAATTTTTAATAAGGGCACGTAGTTTAATGGTAAAACACTTCTCTGATAAAGAAGAGAGCGATAGTTCGATTCTATCCGTGCCCACCAAAATAAAATTAAAATTCCCGCCTAAAACGGCGGGCAGGTAAAAATTAAAATTTATTTAATATCTTTTTAAAGCTATTTTTATTAACCTACTTAATAACTCTTCATAATCTATTCCTGCAGCTCTGGCGGCTAAAGGAAAATATGAGGTCGTTGATACTTCAGGAGGTATAATTCCCGGAGGACTATTAACTTCTAAAACATAAGGATTTTCAAATTCATCACATTTTATATCCACGCGACACCAATCTCTTATTTCCAAAGCTTCCCAAGTCTTTAAACAAATATCTTTTATTTTGTTTTCCAATTTTTTTGATAAATTAGTAGCTGGACACTGAAGATAGTTTTTACTGCCACCATTTTCTTCAAAATACCATTTCACTTCAAGCGAATCAAAAGGTAAATAATCTTTAGGTAAAATTTTATGATTTGGTTCAATTATTGGTAAAACTTTCGGAGGATTGCCCATCATAGCAACTGAAAACTCTCGACCTTTTAAAAATGGCTCAACTAAAACTGGTTGGTTAAAAGAACTAATTAATTTTTTTAATTGTTTTTTTAATTGTTTTTCATTATAAACAACACTTTCATTTGTAATACCGGCTGATGATCCTTGAGCAATTGGTTTAACAATTAAAGGAAAGATTAATTTTTTATTTAATTTTTCTTTTTCATTTTTAAATACTTGAAAAAATAATGTTGGAATATTGCAAGATATTAAAATTTCTTTTGTTTTTGCTTTATCCAAAATAATCGCTTCAGTTAAAGGACGACAACCAAGATAGGGGATTTGAAGCATTTCTAAAATTGCCGGCATATGAGATTCTCTATCTAAACCATATATCCCTTCAGCGACATTAAAAACCAAATCAATTTTTTTTCTTAATTTATAAAGTTTTAAATAAGCTTTTTCATTAGCCTCAATTGGTATTACATTAAATCCTAAATTTTTAAGATGTTTTATCTGCCATTTTGTCGTTTCTGGATCATCAAAATCAGCCTCAAGTTGATTGCGATAATCTTTTGGATCAGGATAGATATGGCGTTGATTGTAAAGAAGAACAATAATTTTCATAAATTAATCAATTTTATTAAGAAGCTCTATTAATTGTTGTTCTAATTTATATGCTCGAGTTTTACTTTTACCATAAACCGTATAAAGAAGTTGTTTGTCTTCAACAATTGATATTGATGATGATAAAACAACCCCTTCTTTAGTTTTTTTATTAAATAAAAGCGGCTCAATTGCTTTTAAAACCTTATCAAAAGTAAGATGGTTTTTCTTAGTTTTGAATTTATAATTATTACGATTTAACACATAAACATCTGAAAAAAAATCTTCGCCAAAAAGATATCTCGTTAATTTATATATATCAGTTCCACCTGTATTTCTAGTATTTGACTCAGAAACATAGATTTTTCCGCCTTTAGCAGCAATCATATCTATATCAAAATGACCTCGATAACCTTCTTCAGCATATTTTTCAGCAATATAATAACCTGTGTCTGTAATTCTTGTTGCAATTCTTTCATTTAAAACATCTTCATGAATATCTACTCCATAATATTTTCCTTCTTTAGTGACTTTCATTATGCAATAATAAAGCATCTCAATTTTTCCATTACGATGAATTTTAAACTCTATATTTGGAAAAGCTCCATATGATTGATAATCAACATTAACAAGTTTTTCAATAATAATTGGATATCTTTCCCAATAACCATCTTCACTTAAAAGTTCATAGATTCTTTTTTCACACATCTTATAATCATTTGGCAACTCTCCTTCACGAAAAATTAAAACTCCATCACCACCCGAACCTTTATTTGTCTTTAAAACAACACCTTTATCATTAAGATAAATATTGGCAGCAATTTTCGCCGCATCAAGACGCCCTACACAAATAAGTCCCTCTGGCATAATAAAATCAGGCTCATCTGCCTTACTTTGTTGAGCTAACTGACGAATACCAGACTTACTTCCATAAAAATTTACTGTCCAAGCATTTTCTAATTCTGGCGCTTCAGGAGTAATTACATTTAAACCTAATTGCAAAAGTCTTTCTTTTAACTCTAAAAATTCTGGTGAAGCAGCGTAACTTATCAATTTTATTTTACTATATTTTCTTAATCTATTAATTAAATCAGAAAATAACGGTTTATCAGTATAAAGATCTTTACATATTAATCCTGTTTTTATTTGAGGAACAAAAACCTCAAAATTTTTATTACCAACAACACTTAAAAAATAATTTTTAAAAGTTTCTGAAATCTCAATTGGAGAAATATAAAAAAAATTATTTTCTTCTGCATTAGCAAAAAGATAAGCTTCTGCTGCAGAATTACTTTTATTTATTTTTTCATATCTTTTTTCAATTGGTTGAATTGTAGATAAAAATGACCATTCATCCTCAACAACGTTAAAAATATAAACAACAATTTCTCTATTTTCTTTATTATTGTAGTTATTACCTAAAGGCGGTTTTTTTTGTTTTTTGTTTTTTAATTTTTTTTTCATGTTTTTTTAATCAATAAAAAAATTATTATATATTTTTTTCTTTTTTCAAGAGATAAAATTAATTAATAATTAATAATGAATAATTAAAAATGAAAAAGACTGTTTTTGCAGAATTGCAAAGACAGTCTTTAATAAGATAAAAAGGACAGAACCTTTTTGAAAAAAAGGTTCTGTCCTTATAAGTTTTACGTTTCACGTTCCACGTTACACACTTATTCATTCTTGCTCTTTTTCCTCTTTTTCTTTATACTCAAATTATGAAAAAAAATTTGTTTCAATATTATCACCAATCACTAAAAAATTTTGGAGAAGCAGTCATTAATCTTTTTATTTTCTTTCCTTATTTTTTTTCCGTAAAAACACTTTTTAAAACTTTATTTCATCCTTGGAAAAATCTTCAAGCAAAAAAAACTCAAGTTGGCTTTACTTTTTCTGAATGGTTAGATCGATTTTTTTTCAATCTAATCTCGCACTCGATTGGTTTTTTTATGAGATTTTCAATTCTTATCTTTTATCTTCTTTTTCAGATAATTTATATGATTACCTTGCCTTTTATCTCTTTAATATTTTTCTTAACAATTCCTTTAAGTTATCTTATTTATCTTTTTAAAAAATCACCGCTTGAGGAAAAAGAAGCGTTGAAAAAAGAGTTTTTAAGCAAAAGACTTTTAAAACAAGAAAATCAAATTGAGGTAGAAAACTGGTTTGAAAATTTTTATCAACAACACCTTTTAAAAAAAGACTGGTGGAAACTGGAAAATCTTTTATCATATCCGCCATTAGCTCGTGATTGGGCTTACGGTTATACGCCAAATCTAGATCAATATGCCAAAGATTTAGCCTCACCCAATTATCTTTACCATATTAAAAACATTGTTGATAGAGAAAAAGAGATTAAAGAGATTGAGCTTATTTTATCTAAAAATCAAGCAGCTAATGTTATTATTGTTGGTGATGAAGGGGTGGGAAAACACACTATTATTGATGCTTTAGCAAAAAATATCTATCTTGGCAAAACCAATGTCAATCTGATGTACAAAAGAATTTTAAAAATTGATATGGAAAAATTAAATAATGATATCTCTTTATTTGAATCGCTTTTATCTGAGGCAGTTGAGGCTGATAACATCATCTTATTTATTGATAATTTTGAAAAATATATTAATTGGGAGACGTCACTTGAAAAATATGCTTCATCTGATAAATTACAATTAATTGCCACCACCACACCATTTTTTTATCAAAAATTTATCTTTCCCAATGATAAATTTAATAAACTTTTCTCTAAAATTGATGTTTTTGAAGTGTCAAAAGATGAGGCTTTAACAATTCTTTTGGAAAAATTTATTGAGTTTGAAAACTATCATCAAGTAATAATTAGTTACGAAGCGATCAAAGAAGCAATTGAAAAAAGCGAGTTTTATCTTACATTTATTCCATTTCCAGAAAAAGCCGTTGATCTTCTTGATGCTGCTTGTGTTTATAAAAAAAGTTTAGTAAAAAACAAAAAAGAAAAACCTTTAATCACCCCTGATGATATTGATTATGTCTTAACTCAAAAAACTCATGTACCAGTGACATTAACCTCACAAATGAAAGAAAAATTATTATCGCTTGAACTACTTTTAAAAAATGAAGTGATTGAACAAGATGAAGCGATTGAAAAATTATCAAGCGCCTTAAGACGCTCTTTTCTTCTTATTGGAAAAAGGAAAAAACCTCTAGCATCATTTTTATTTTTAGGACCAACTGGAGTTGGCAAGACGCAAACTGCCAAAGCTATTGCCAAAACATTCTTCTCTTCAACAAAAACTGACCTTGAAACTAAAAATAACTATCTAATAAGATTTGATATGTCTAATTATCAATCAAAATACGATATTCCAAAACTAATTGGCGATATGACCACCAATGAACCAGGGCTTTTAACAGTAGCAATTCGCAATCAACCTTATGGAGTTTTGCTTTTAGATGAACTGGAAAAAGCTGATAAAAATCTTCTTAATATTTTCTTAACTGTAATTGATGAAGGATATTTTACTGATGGATTTGGCAATCATGTTGACTGTAAAAATCTAGTGATTATTGCCACCTCAAATGCTAAAGATCCTAGCTTTTTTTCTCCTGAGTTTCTAAATAGATTTGATGGCGTGATTATTTATAAGCCTTTATCAAAAACTGCTCTTAAATTAATTGCTAAAAAAATTATCAAAGATTTGACTTTCCAAATTTATAATCTTTATAAAGTAAAAATTGAAGTAAAAGAAGAAACAATTGATCAGTTAATTGAAAAAGGTTACAATCCAGCATTTGGCGCCAGAAATTTAGAAAGAGTCATAAGAGACGAAGTCGAGGATAAAGTAGCAAAAATTATTCTGGCTGATGAGATTAAAGACGGATTAATTGTTATTTAAATAATTCTTTTTTGCTTTAAAACTTCAATTATTTTCTTATGAATTATCTCAGGAGGCAATAATTTATTATTTTCAACACAATCAATTTTCACCCAATTTTTATTAATAGAAGCAAGTTCTAAATACATTTTTTCTGAAGCAATCCGATGATTAATATCAGCCTCAGCAATGTCTTTTTTACCTTGAAGATAATCTCTAAGTCCTTTTTTATTTGTTAACTCCATACCAATCTGCCAAGGCACATAAAGATAAATAACAATATCTTCTTTTGGAATTTTATGAATTTTGTATTCTAAATCATAAAGCCATTTTAAAAACTCTTTTTTCTTTTTTTCATCTTTAAACTTTGCTCCTTGATGAGCTAAACTTGAAGTAGCATAACGATTACAAATTATCAATCCTCCTTTTTTTAAAAAATAATCCATTTCTTGTTTCACAGACAATCTATCTAAAGCATAAGCTAAAGAAGCCAAATATGGCGACACTTCATCAATTTTTCCAAACTCTCCTTGCAAAAATTTTGCCACAGTTCGACCATGAAATGTTTTGTAATATTGAGGAAAATCAAAATATTTGACTGGTTTGTTCTCTTTTTTTAAATAATCAATTAAAAGTTGACTTTGAACCGTTTTTCCTGAACCATCACCGCCATCAATGACAATCAACTTTCCTTTTTTGTTTTTTTTCGTTTTTATAAATTTAACAAAATCAGAGATAATAAACGAAAGTTTATCAAAGTCATATCGCTCTAAATAAAAATTATCAGAAGGATTGCCCAAAACCATTGGCGAAATTAGATCTTGGTTATTTTCATAAACTAAAGCCAGAACTGGTTTTTCATTAACAAGCGCATACACAATCTCGCCGCCAACTCCATGAGAGGGCTTTGTCACTTCAGCAACAACAAAATCACTTTTATCAATTAAAGTTTTTTGTCTTTTAAAAATCTCTTGAGGAGTAAGTTTTTTATCTTCCTCAAGCAATTTTTGATTAATAATTTGTTCACCTGAAGTTAATATCAACCAATGTTTTTTTAAAAGTTGAATTATTTTTCTATAATTTTCTTTAAACTCGCCATTAAAAGAAGTCGAAGCAGTAAAATAGACCTTTAACATAGATTAAATTAAATTTAACAAAAATTCTTTCCAATTACAACTTAAAAAAGGACGGTCCTTTCAGGTTCTGTCCTTATCAAGGACAGAACCTTACACCTTGAAAATTTGACAAAAGTTATTTTTATTGATAAGCTTTATATATTATGGATAAAAAATTAATATCACTTTTAATCCTTTTAGTTCTTGTTTTTTCCCTTTTTATAAGTTATGTTGTTTTTAATAAACAGATAGCTATTTTTACTCGAGCTTCATCTGATATTGAACCATCAGCTGAAAAATCTTTGATTTTTGCCTGGCCATTAACTGCTAAAGCTACTGGTCAAGATAAAGTAATGATTAATGTTTTTATAAGAAATGAAAAAAATCAACCTTTAGCCAATAAATTAGTATCTCTAACAACCACCTTAGGCCAACTAGATGCTGAGACTCAAACTACTGACAAATCAGGAAAAGTCACTTTTAATCTCACATCAACTCAAACCGGTATTGCTCAAATCCAAGCCATAGTTGATAATAAAGTTCAACTCAAACAATCATTAACTATTAAATTTGAATAATAAAATATGAGAAAAAAAATTACCAAAGTAGTTATTCCTGCTGCAGGTTTTGGTACAAGATTTTTACCTCAAACAAAAGCTCTTCCAAAAGAGATGTTGCCAATTGTTGATAAACCAGTGATTCAGTATGTGGTTGAGGAAGCAATAAATTCAGGTATTGAAAACATAATTATTATTACTGGCAGTAACAAACGAGCCATTGAAGATCATTTTGATGAACCAAGCGAAGATCTTGTTCAAAACCTTATTCAAGGTAACAAACTTCAAATGCTTGAAGAAATAAGAAGAATTTCTAAAATGGCTAATTTTGTTTACATAAGACAAAAAGGTCCTTATGGTAATGGCACACCGGTTTTAACAGCAGAGCCCGTGATTGAAGATGAGCCTTTTGCTGTTTTATGGGGAGATGAGTTTATCTATTCTAATCCTCCAAGATTAAAACAAATGATTGATGTTTATGAAAAAACTGGTGGAATTGTTATTTCTGGAGTAAAAATTGAAAATAAACAAGATTTAAGTCGTTACGGTATTGCTGATCTTTCTCCAGTTGAAAAAAATCTTTATAAAATAAACGAAATCGTTGAAAAACCAGATTCTGATAAAGCGCCTTCAAATATCGCCACTCACGGAGCATATATCTTACCTCCAGAAATTTTTAAAGCACTAAAAAATATCAAACCAGGTAGAGGCGGTGAAATATGGCTTGTTGATGCTATTAATTATCTTAAAAATCAAGGAGTTCCAGTCTATGCTCTGGTAATTGAAAATGGCCGATACTATGATACTGGTAACAAATTTGAATATTTAAAAACTGTTGTTGAAATGGCATTAAATCATCCTGATGTTAATGGAAAATTTAAAGAATTTTTAAAATCATTAAAAATCTAATTGAAAAAAAAATAACTTCCTGATAAAATGAATAGATTATGATAGATATTAAGAAAAAAGTTGAAGAATTATTCGCGGCTGGAGTCCATCTTGGACATAAAAAAAATAAAGTTCATCCAAAAGCAAAAAAATATATTTACACTTTTAATCAAGGTGTTTCAATTATTAATTTAGAAAAAACTGCTTTTCTACTTGAGGAAGCAAAACAATTTGTTAATAATTTAAAAAAAGATAAAAAATCTATTCTTTTTGTTGGCACTAAAAAAGTTGCCTCCAGTATACTTAATAATTTATGTAAAAAAAATAATATACCTTACATATCAACAAAATGGCCAGCTGGCTTAATCACTAATTTTGAAACCATTGTCAAAAACATTAAAAAATTAAAAAAACTAAAAGAAGAAAAAGAAAAAGGTGAATGGAAAAAATTTGTTAAACACGAACAACTTAAACTTGAAAAAAAACTTAATAAACTAGAAAAATTTTATGGAGGAATTGAATCATTAACTAAAACTCCTGATGCAATTTTTATAATTGACATAAAAAAAGAAAAAAATGCTTTAAAAGAAGCGGTTGAAAGAAAAATTCCTGTGATTGCGATTGTTGATACTAATGTTAATCCAGAAAAAGTTAATTATCCAATACCAGGAAACGATGATTCACCATCATCAATTGAATATTTAGTAAAAGAAATTGTCGAGGCTTATATTAAGTAATAATTTTTAATTTTTCATTTTTAATTTTTAATTTTTTTTATGTACGACATCAACAAACTTAAACAACTAAGAGAAGAAACAGGTGTTTCTTTTTCTCTTTGTAAAAAAGCATTAGAAGAAGCTAATAATAATATTGACGAAGCAAAAAAATTATTATCAAAATGGGGAGCAGACAAAGCCAAAGACAAAGAAGGAAGAAGCACTAGCGCTGGCGCGATTTTTTCTTATGTTCATCATAATCGAAAAGTGGCAGCTTTAGTTGATATGTCAAGCGAAACTGATTTTGTCTCAGGAAATAGTGAGTTTCAAAAATTAGGCCAAGAAATTGCGATGCAAGTAGCCTCATTAAAACCTGAAACAGTTGATGAACTTTTAAATCAAAACTATATTCGCGATCCTTCAAAAAAGATATCTGATCTTATTAAAGATGCTATCCTAAAATTTGGCGAAAACATCAAAATCAACCGCATACTTTATTGGAGCATATAAAAAAATCCAATCTCCAATCCGACCTACGCGGTCGCCTGTGGATTATCAAGACAATACAAAAATAAATAAAAATGAGTAATTTTTAAATTGATCTAATTATTAAGGACAGAACCTTTTTTTCAAAAAGGTTCTGTCC
>CAYOZH010000020.1:0-9628 GCA_964408415.1 uncultured Gammaproteobacteria bacterium
TTGATATTTGATATTTTTATAACACACCCCTTTATCCCCTCTCAAGAGGGGAAAATAATGAGGTATATTCATTATTCATTATTAATTATTAATTATTTTGTTATAATTATTTAACATGAAATATATTTTTATATCCGGTGGGGTAATTTCAGGAATTGGTAAGGGAATTACTTCTGCCTCGATCGCTCTTCTTCTAAAAAAAGCTGGTTATAAAATTGCTTCCTTAAAATTTGAAAACTATTTAAATCTTGATGCGGGAACTATCAATCCGATTGAACATGGAGATGTTTTTCTATGTGAAGATGGTACTGAGGCTGATATGGATATTGGCACTTATGAAAAATTTTTAGGTGAAGAAATGAGTAAAGATAATTTTGTAACAATGGGAAAAATTTACAAAACTGTTATTGATAAAGAAAGAAGATTTGAATATAAAGGTGAAGATGTTGAGGCTATACCTCATGTCACTAATGAAATAATTGAGAGAATCCAATATTTAGGAAAAAAAACCAATGCTGATATTGTTTTAATTGAATTAGGCGGTACTGCCGGTGAATATCAAAATGTATTTTATTATGAAGCATCTCGTCTTCTCACTTTAAAATATCCTGGAGAAGTCGTTCATATTCATGTTTCATATGTGCCAACACCAAAACATTTAGGCGAACCAAAGACAAAACCTACTCAATTGTCTGTTCGAACTTTAAATTCAATGGGGATTCAGCCTGACTTTATTGTTGCTCGAAGCGAAAACTTTTTAGACAAAAGAAGACTAGAAAGATTTGCTATTTTTTGTAATGTTCACCCAGAAAATATTATTTCTAATCCTGATACAAAACATCCATATGAAGTACCATTGATTTTAAATAAGCAAAATTTTGCCGAAAAAATTTTAAAAAAACTTAATCTTAAAGTTAAAAAACCAGATCTTAGTGATTGGGAAGAACTAGTTAAAAAGATATATCACAAAAAAGAAAAAAAAGTAACAATTGCTATTGTTGGTAAATATTTTGGTACTGGTGATTATCAACTTAGAGATTCATATGCAGCTTTGTTTGATGCTTTAGATCATGCTTCTTGGCAAACAGATGTTGAACTTGATCTTAAATGGGTTGATGCGGAAAAAGTTGAAAAACAAGGGGTAAAAATTATTGGTAAACCTCAAGGTATTATTGTTCCAATTGGTTGGGGTGAAAGAGGCGCAGAAGGGATGATCAAAGCTGCCTCATACGCTCGTGAAAATAAAATTCCTTATCTAGGTTTATGTTATGGTATGCAACTAGCAGTAGTTGCTTTTGCTCGAGATGTTTTGGGTTGGAAAGATGCCAATACTGAAGAAAATGACAAAAACACTAAACATAAAGTAATTCATCTTATGCCAAAACAAGAAGAAATTATGAAAAGAAGAGCCTATGGTGGAACAATGAGATTAGGTGGTTGGCAGGCAAAAATAAAGAAAAACACTCTTGCTTACGAGATTTACAAACAAGAAATTATTTCTGAAAGACATCGCCATCGATATGAATTCAATGACAAATTTGCAAAAGATTTTGAAAGAGCTGGATTGATAATTAGCTCTAGATCAGTTGTAGAAAATCTTTGTGAAATAATTGAGTTACCAAAAAATATCCACCCCTTTTATTTTTGTATTCAAGGTCATCCAGAGTATAAATCGCTTCCTTTAAAACCTCATCCTATTTTTGTAAAATTTTTAGAAGCAGTTAAAAATAATTAATTTTCTCTTGTTAAAAATATTTTTATTATGTATAATTAAAAAATGGCAAACACATTAACTTTTAAAGATAAAAAATTTCAAATTGGTGACACAATTTCAGTTCATTATAAAATTAAAGAAGGTGATAAAGAAAGAATTCAGATTTTTAAAGGATTTTTAATTAAAATTAAAGGAGATAGTGAAGAAACAAAAACTTTTACCGTAAGAAAAATTAGTAAATCAGGTATTGGTGTAGAAAGAATAATTCCAGTTAATTCTCCATATATTGCAGATATTGTTTTAATTAAAAAATCTACTTATAAAAAAGCTAAAGCATATTTTATTCGCAATTTATCTGATCGTGAATTAAAAAGAAAGCTCTATAAAGAAAAAACTAAAAAAACATCATAAAATATTAAAATGAGCCTATATAAAAAAAATTTAGGCAAAATTGGAGAAAATCTTGCTTCTACTTATCTTCAAAAAAACGATTTTAAGATCTTAAAGAAAAATTTTCAAACAAAATTTGGAGAAGTTGATATCATTGCTCTTAAAGACAAAACACTATATTTTATTGAGGTAAAAACAAGATCCAACTTGAAAAAAGGCGCTCCTTATGAAGCAGTTAATAAATATAAAATTGATCATATTATAAAAGCAAGCAATTTTTTTATATTGAAATCTAAATTTAAAGACTATAAAATGAAAATAGGAGTAATTTCGATTATCATTAATAATGAAAAACAAATTATAAATTTTTATGATGACCTAATGTAAGGAGGTGAGAAAAAAATGGTCGATATTATTAATGTTGTTTTAGTCAATTTTTTTAGACAAGTAGGAAGTTTTTTACCTAATCTTTTTGCTGGAGCACTGATGCTTTTAATTGGTTTTTTAATTGGTAATATTGTTAAGCATCTTTTATTAACTTTATTTGGATTTTTGAGAGTTGATGATCTTTTTCATAAAGTAAAACTAATGCAAAAAGGTCAACTAAAAATGTGGGTAGAGATTTTAACTGAAGTTTTTAAATGGATGCTTATTGTTGTTTTCTTAATTCCAACACTTGAAATTTGGGGATTATCAAAAGCGACCAGTGTTTTAAACGATCTTTTATATTATCTTCCAAACGTCATTGTTGCTGTAATTATTGCTTTTGTTGGTTTATTAGCAGGAAATTTAACAGAAGATTTAGTTAAGCATAGCGTTAAAACATTAGGATCAAAATCAGCCTCAGCTTTAGCAGTTTTTGCTAAATGGACAATTAATTTCTTTACTGTTTTAGTTGTTTTAAATCAACTTGGAGTTGCTCAAGATTTAGTAAGAATTTTATTTACAGGAATTGTGGCGATGTTAGCTTTAGCTGGAGGTTTAGCTTTTGGTTTAGGAGGAAAAGATGTTGCTAAAGAATTGTTAGAAAGTTTAAAGAAAAAACTTGAAGGATAAGATTGAAATTTAAGAAAACCTATCCTTAAAATAATAATAAGGATAGGTTTTCTTTTTATATGTTATAATATTTAAAAGATAAAGGTCCCGTCGTCTAGCGGCCTAGGACATCTGGTTTTCAGCCAGAGAATCAGGGGTTCGAATCCCCTCGGGATCACAAAAGGTTGCCTGGGTGGCGGAATTGGCATACGCGCAGGACTTAAAATCCTGTGGCTGCATAAGCCGTGAGGGTTCGAGTCCCTCCTCAGGCACTCCATTTATAAAAAAACGCCTGCTTAACTCAGCGGTAGAGTAGCTGTTTTGTAAACAGCAAGTCCGCGGTTCGAATCCGCGAGCAGGCTCAAATTTTATTCTAAACTTCAAAATATTCTTCATAAATTTATATCATTGACACTTATTATTGCTTTGTTTATCATAAAATTATATGGTTAAAAAATCTATTGTTTGGTTTGAAGAAGTTGATAAAAATGATATTGGTTTAGTAGGTGGAAAAGGTGCAAATTTAGGTGAGATGGTTAATGCTAGATTTCCTATACCTTATGGTTTTATTATTACCTCAAAAGCTTATTTTGATTTTATAAAACAATCAGGATTAAAAAATAAAATCAGTCAATTATTAAAAAACTTAAATTATGATAATCCAGTTGAACTTCAACAAGTATCAAAAAATATCCAAGAATTAATCAATAAAGCTAGTCTACCACTTGATTTATCAAAACAAATTCTTCATTACTATGAAAATTTAATAATAAAGGAAAGTCATTATTACAAATTAAAAAATGATTCTTTTTTTCAAAGTTTACTTAAAATTCGCCATCTTTATAAAATGCCTCTTGTTGCTATAAGATCATCAGCTACTGCTGAAGATCTGCCAGGAGCTTCATTTGCAGGACAACAAGAAACTTTTTTAAATATTAGAGGTGAAAATCATTTACTTAAAAAAGTCAAAGAATGTTTTGCTTCACTTTTTACTGAAAGAGCAATTTATTATCGCTATCAACAAGGTTTTGATCATGATAAAGTTGGTTTGGCGGTTGTAGTCCAGCGAATGATTGAGTCAGAAAAATCAGGAATTGCTTTTTCTATTGATCCAATCACTAATGATAAAAATAAAATTGTTATTGAAGCAATTTATGGTTTAGGTGAATATATTGTTCAAGGAAAAGTCACTCCAGATCATTATGAAGTTGATAAAAAAAGTTTTTTAATTCTTAAAAAAGAAATAAAAAATCAATCAGTAAAATTGATTAAAGCTAATATTGAAAATAAGGAAGTAAAACTTGGAAAAGAAGGAAAAAAACAAAAATTAACAGATAATGAAATTATAAAAGTAGCCTTATTGGTTTCTGATATTGAAAAACACTATTACTTTCCTCAAGATATTGAATGGGCAATTGAAAATGATCAAGTTTATATAGTTCAATCCAGGCCAGTAACAACATTAAATAACTCTAAATTATTAAATCTTGATAAAAAAAATAATCAAACACCAATTCTTATTGGTTCACCAGCATCACCGGGAATCGGTATTGGACCAGCAAAAATTATTTTTTCACCTAAAGAGATCAATAAAATTAATACTGGTGATGTCCTTATTGCTCCTCAGACCAATCCTGATTATGTACCAGCAATGAAAAAAGCCTCAGCAATAATTACAGAAAAAGGTGGAAGAACATCTCATGCAGCAATTGTTTCTCGAGAATTAGGTATTCCAGCAGTGGTTGGTGCTGAAGGAGCAACTAAAATTATTAAAAATGACCAAATAATTACTGTTAATGGTTCAACTGGAGAAGTTTTTGAGGGAAAAATAATCATTTCAAACAAAGAAAAACAAAATCATAAAAAATTATTAACAGCAACAAAAGTTTATGTCAATTTAGCTCAACCCAAAGAAGCATTAGCGGTTTCAAAAAAGCACGTTGATGGAGTTGGCTTACTTAGAGCCGAATTTATAATCGCTGATATTGGTGTTCATCCAAAACAATTTATTAAACAAAAAAAAGAACATTTGTTTATTAATCATTTAGCAAGAAAATTACAACAATTTGTTGCTCCATTTTCTCCAAGGCCAGTAGTTTATCGAGCAACTGATTTTAAAACTAATGAATATCAAAACTTAATTGGTGGAAAAGAATTTGAGCCTCATGAAGAAAATCCAATGCTTGGTTTTAGAGGTGCTTATCGATATATTACTAATCCTGAAGTTTTTAATTTAGAACTTGAAGCCATCAAAAAAATCTGGTCTAAGGGATATAAAAATTTGCATCTAATGATTCCTTTTATTAGATCACCATGGGAATTAATAAAAATAAAATCAATTATTGAAAAATCAGGTCTTTTTAACTATCCTGAATTTAAACTTTGGATTATGGTTGAAGTACCAGCAGTTGCTTTAAATTTGGAAGAATTTTTAAAAATTGGCATTGACGGAATCTCAATTGGAACAAATGATTTAACAATGATGCTTTTGGGAGTAGATCGCGATAATGAAGCTGTTTCTCAAATCTATGATGAAAGAACACCAATTGTTTTATCAGTGCTCGAATATGTTGTTAAAACTTGCCAAAAATATAATGTTACTTCATCTATTTGCGGTCAAGCTGCCTCTGATTATCCTGAAATTGTCGAAAAACTAATCAATGCAGGAATTACCAGTGTTTCTGTATCCCCTGATGCAATTGAGAGAATAAGAGAATTAATTTATAACATTGAAAAAAAACTAATCTCAAAAAATCTTCAACATAAATAATTTTCTTTATAATAAAATAAAAATATGAGTAAAATTCAAAATATTATTGCTCGTGAGATTATTAATGCTCGTGGTTATCCAACAATTGAAGCTAAAATAATTCTTAATAACCAAAAAGAAGCTTATGCTAGTTTTGCTTCTTTTGAACAATTATTTCCTTATCAAAATAAAGAATTAAAAGACAATGATGAAAAAAGATTTAAAGGAGCTGGAGTTCAAACTGCGGTTTATTATATCAACAACCTAATTGCTCCAAAACTAAAAGGAGTAGATATCTCAAAACAATATGAAATTGATAACTGGTTAATAGCTGCAGACTCAACTAAAGATAAAAGTAAACTTGGAGTTAATACAATAATGACAATTTCTTTATTAGTAGCTAAAGCAGCGGCATTAGACAATAATCAACCACTATATTTGTATTTTAATAATTATTTTAATAAAGTTAATAAAACTGATTTAAAACTTGAGTTTTTTCCTTCACCGATTTTTTCATTATTAAAAGGTGGTCGTCATGGACAGATAAATTTGGATTTTCAAGAATTTCAAATTGTTCCTTCTTCATCTTTTACATATTCTAAAGCTTATGAATTAGGTGTTGATTTATATCATGAATTAAGACATTTATATAAATTTCAATTTAATTTTAATTTAGATGTCTTAACAGCAATAAAAGAATCAATTGAAAAAAAAGAGTTAAAATTTGGGCATGATATTTTTTTATCAATTGACTTTGGTGCTAATAATTATTTTTCTGCTAATCATTATTCTTTAAAAGATAGAGACTCGATGTCTTATGTTGAATATTATCAATTTTTAACTGAGCAAATTATTAAAAAATATACTCTTTTAGTATTAATTGATTGTTTTGCTAATAATGATTTTGATAATTGGAAAAAAGCCTATGATAATTTAAATAAAGACACTTATTTAGCAGTTGATGAATTAATTTTTTCAAATAAAAATCAACTTGAAAAATATATTAAAAACAAATTATTCACTACGGTTATTATCAGACCAAATCAAATTGGAACAATTACAGAAATAGTTTTAATGATTGATTATTTGAAAAAAAATCAATTATCTTTTATTATTGCTTCAGAAATTGGTGAGACTAATGAAAATTATTTAGCAGATTTAAGCGTTGGTTTAGATGCTGAGTTTGTTTTATTTGGTCCGCCAGTTCATGGTGAAAATGTAGCCAAATACAATCGATTGCTTGAAATTGAAAAAGAGTTAATAAAAAGATAATTAATTAAATAATTATAAAAAGTATTTAAATTGTAGTGACAGGGCAGTGCCCTGTCACTACATTAATTTATTGAATTAATTATTATGATTGGCAAAATTAAAGGAAAATTAGTTGAAGTCTCAGGAAATGTTGGTTTAGTTGAAACTGCTAGCGGTGTTTTTTACAATATTTTTCTTACACCTTCAACTTTATCAAAAAACCAATTAAATAATGAAAAGTTTGAAGTATATACCTATCTTCATGTTAAAGAAGATGCGATGATTCTTTTTGGCTTTGAAACAAAAAACGAATATGAGATTTTTAAATTATTATTAACAGTTTCTGGTATTGGTCCAAAAACTGCTTTTTCAATTATATCTTTTATCAAAACTCAAGACCTAATAGAGGCGATTAAAAAAAATGATGTTGATATATTAACAGAAGTTCCTGGATTAGGGAAAAAAACAGCAATGAAAATTATTTTAGAGCTGTCTTCAAAAATAAATGCTGACTTTGAATTAAAGAATGTTATTTTGTCAAACGATGATAAAATAGTGGTTGATGCCTTAATATCTTTAGGTTTTAAAGCTAATGAGGCTAAAAAAATGATTAATAATATCCCTAAAAATTTGTCAGTTGAGGAAAAAATTACTTTTGCCTTAAAAAAAATTAATAAAAAATAAAACATAAAGTATAATAAGAGTTATGAAGTCTAACAATGAAGAAAATCTTCGACCAAAATTTTTAAAAGACTATATTGGTCAAAAAAATATTGTTAAAACCTTAAAGCTTTTTATTGACGCGGTAAAAAAAAGAGGAAAACCATCTGAACATATTTTATTTTTTGGTCCTCCAGGAATTGGAAAAACAACTCTTTCTTATATTGTTGCCAATGAGCTTAATGGAGATATAAAAATTACCTCAGGAGCAACAATTACAAAAACTGGCGATTTAGCGGCAATACTAACTAATTTAAAAGATAATGATGTTTTATTTATTGATGAAATTCATCGTTTGCCAAAACCAGTTGAAGAGATGCTTTATCCTGTTTTGGAAGAGTATGCATTAGATATTATTATTGGTAAGGGCCCCTCAGCAAGAACTGTTAGGCTTAATGTACCTCGAATTACAATAATTGGAGCAACAACAAAATTAGCCTTACTTTCTGCTCCTTTGCGAGACAGGTTTGGATTAATACTACGAGTAGACTATTATAGTGTTGATGAGTTAAAAGAAATTGTTAAAAGATCAGCGGCAATTTTAAGAATACCAATTACCGATAAAGCCGCCTATGAGATCGCTTTGCGATCAAGAAAAACACCGCGAATAGCCAATAGAATTTTAAAACGAGCTCGAGATGTTTTAGAGGTTGATAAACATCAAAAAATTGATGAGGCTTTATTAGAAAAATTGTTTAAACTATTAGAAATAGATGAATTAGGATTAGTTGATATTGACAAAGATTACTTAAAAGTTTTATCAGAAAAATTTAATAATCAACCAGTTGGCGTTGAGACAATTGCTTCAGCTTTATCTGAGGATGTAAAAACAGTTGAAGAGTTTATTGAACCATATTTGCTTCAAATTGGTTTTATTAAAAAAACTAGTCGCGGTCGTCAACTAACTCAAAAAGCTCTTAATCATCTAAAAATGTCATTGCCTTTTTAAATAGTGTTTTTTATATATTGACATTAATAATTTATTTTGTTATTATTATAGTTACTAATGAAAATTTCGCATTCATGAAAGGCTATTGGATGCAAAACTTGCACTCCTAACAAGACCTTCAAATAAATTTATTTTATTTTTTATTTAAAATCAAGGGCAGGGCCTATAGCTCAATTGGCTAGAGCGTCGGATTTGCATTCCGAAGGTTTGGGGTTCAACTCCCCATAGGTCCACTGCACTTTAACAAATAGGTTTTTAAAGTAGGTCAAGAAAATTTGATATTTGATAATAAGAGTGATGGGAGAGATAAGGCTAATGGTGGATGCCTTGGCAGTTTAAGCCGAAGAAGGACGGATGCTAACATCCGAAAACAACGATGAGTCTGTAAGCAGACGTTATCAATCGTTGGTTTCCGAATGGGGTAACCCTCCCGAATAAAATCGGGAAGCTTAAACCGGAAATTAGAGGTGAGAAGTTGGCTTTTTTTCAGCTTCTACCTTCTTTTTTCCGGTTTAAGCAGGGAACCTGGGGAACTGAAACATCTCAGTACCCAGAGGAAAAGAAATCATATTTATCCGTTGTTTTAGGCGGATGAGATTCCGTTAGTAGCGGCGAGCGAAAGCGGAACAGCCTAAACCCGCCGTTTTAGGCGTGGGGTTGCGGGACCACAGTAGAGAGTTTTTCTAAATAGAAGAAAGGTCTGGAAAGACCTGCCATAGAGAGTGATAGCCTCGTATTCAAAATTTAGAAAAACCTCGGTGGATATCCCAAGTACCACGAGGCACGGCAAACCTTGTGGGAAGCTGGGTCGGTCACGATC
>CAYOZH010000021.1:0-9244 GCA_964408415.1 uncultured Gammaproteobacteria bacterium
AAGTTTTATATTTTTTTATTTTTATTTCTTTTTCTTGAGTAAAAAGATAATCATAAACTTCTTTTTTTAAATTATAAGCTTTAATAAGCTCACCAAAATCATTAATAATTTTTATTTTTGATTTTTTATTGTTTTCAACAAAGTTTATAAGTTCGTTTTTATAGATAAAAAAATTTTTTTTATCTGGATTTTTCTTGTCAACAAAATTATCAATAATTCTTACAAATGAATAAAGCAAAAAAATTTTATCTCTTATATCTTTTGGAAAAAATAATGTCGAGTAATAAAATGTTTTTGTATATTTTTTTGTAATTTTTCTATAAATATTGTTATTATTTTTCATATTTTTTTATGAGATTATAAACGATTTGAGCAGAAATTAAAACCGGAGGCATACCCACACCTGGATTAGTATGATGACCGACATAAAAAAGATTATTGATTTTTTTTGAATAATTTCTTGGTCGAAATAAAGCAGTTTGAAATAAAGTGTGAGCAATGCCAAAAGCACTACCATTGTAAGCGTTATAATCATTTAGAAAATCTTTGGCTTGGAAAATTTTTTTTACAATTATTTTTTCTTCGATGTTTTTAATATTATTTAAATCAGCAAACTTTTTTATTATTTTTTTATAAAAATTTTCAGTTTGAATTTTGTTTAGATAAAGTCCAGGTGGCATTGGAACCAGAATCATTACGCTATGATGATTTTTTGGCGCCATATTTGGATCTGTTTTCGAGGGAATATGATAATAAAAAGATGGATTCTCTGGAATTTTTTTTGTTAAGTAAACATTATCAAAATGTTTTGACCAATCTTCGGTAAAATAAAGATTATGATGATCACTATTTTTTAACTCATCTTTTATTCCAAAATATATTAAAAATGCTGATGGTGAAAAAACTTTCTTTTGCCAATAATTTTTTTTATAAGTTTGATATTCTTTTGGAATAAGATTGGTCTCAAAAAAAGGATAATCAGCATTAACAATAAAGATATCCCCAAAATATTTATTTTTTTTATTTGTTTCAACGGCAATAATTTTTTTATTTTGAAAAAATAATTTTTTTACTGATTGATTAGTAATAATTTTTACTTTGTATTCTTGACATAATTTTTTTAAAGCTTCGATTATTTGATAAATTCCGCCTTTAGGATAATATATACCTAAATTAAAATCAGCATGAGCTACTAATTGATAAAAAGCTGGCGTGTTATAAGGCGAGCCTCCTAAAAAAACTGTTGTATATTCTAAAATTTTTTGTAGTTTTTTATTGGTAATAATTTTTTTTACATAATTATGTAGTGATTGGAAAAGATTAAATTTAAATAAACTTATTAAAATTTCAGGTTTAATAATTTCAAATATATTTTTATAATCTGAAAATACTAATTGACTCATTGATTTTTCATATATAAATTTAGATTTTTGAAGAATTTTTTTTAGTTTTTCATCGCCATCTTTTTCATATTTTTTAAAGGTTTCTAAATTTTTTTTAATATCAGAATAAATATCGATTATTTCTCCATCTTCAAAAAAAACTCGATAATGAGTTTTTAACTTTTTTAATTGATAAAAGTCAGAGGTTTTTTTATTAAAAATTTTAAAAAAATTTTCAAAAACTTCTGGCATCATATACCAAGAAGGCCCCATATCAAAATAAAAATCTCTTAACTTTAAAAATCTAGCCCGCCCACCAACAATAGAGTTTTTTTCAATTAAAGTAACTTGATAACCATCTTTTGCCAAAAGTGCGGCACTAGCTAATCCACCAATACCTCCACCGATAACAATAATATTTTTTTTCATAGAATATTTTTTAATTCATTAAGATCTATATTTTTTATCCAAGGAACAAAATTATATTTGCTAAAATTTTTTATTAACTCTTCTTTTGTTAACGGAATCATTTTATATGAAAACTCTGGATTAATTTTTGGTAGTTTATTTAAATTTAATAAAAATAAATAATTAATTTCATTTTCAAACATATTTGATTTTTCATCTTTTTCTTGATAATGATATTTTTTTATAAAATCAATTTTAAAATTTTCTTCATCTATCACCCATTCTCTTTTTAAAGTATCAATGATTGTTTTTTTTATATCCTCAAGTTGATTATTTTTAAAAATGGGATGAGATGAGAATGAAAGATCAAATAAATTATCAAATATAATATGTTTTCTTAATTGAAGTATGTAATATTTATTAACTTTAATAATCGTTGTGAAACCTCGATGTAAAATATTTTTTTCATGAGCTTCCCATCTTTCAATTTTACCAATAAGGTTATCGTTTTTATCAACTTTTGGGATATAGATAATTTTTTTATAATAATTCATTTTATTTTTTTAAATAAATAATGTGCCGCAGAGAGGAGTTGAACCTCTACTCCTGATTTTACAGGAACAGGGTCCTAAGCCCTGCGCGTCTGCCAATTCCGCCACTGCGGCATAAAGATATTATATCATCTAACACTTAACATCTAACGTCTAACATTTAATGTGTAACGTGGAACTTATAACGTGTAACGTAAAAAATTTCTAATTATATTATTAAATTAACCCAAATTCTTTCCTCAATCATCAAAAAATGAAACGATCGCATCATTTTTTGATGATAATAAAATATTTTTTATTGTTGTAATAATCTAAACCTACTATAAGCGATGAAAATTATGTGACGATCGTCATATAATTGTAATCGCTAAATAAGATTTAGATTGATAAGTTAAGATAAATAAAATTGGATAATTTTATATTTTAATTTTGCCTTTTGCCTTTTGAATTTTTTTATTACATATATTGCAAAAAATATTGGCGTCGTTTAAGATTAAGATTATGGATATTAATGAGGCAGTTTTAAGATTTTTAGAATATTGTGAACTTGACAAAAATCTTTCTCTTAAAACAGTCAAAATGTATGGATATTATTTAAATTTTTTTAAAGAATGGATATTAAAAAGTCAAAAGTTAAAAGTCAAAAATCAAAATTTAATAAATGTTGAGAAGATTGATGAGAATACGATTAGAGAGTTTAGACTTTATCTTTCACATTATTATAAAAATCCTTATAAAGGTGAGTTAAAAAGACAAACACAAAATTATTTTTTGGTGGCGTTAAGAAGTTTTTTTAGATATTTAATAAAGCAAAAATTAAAGGTTTTGCCTCCTGAGATGATAGAACTTGGAAAACAAAGAGATAGATCAATAAAATTTTTACTTCCTGAAGAATTAGAAAAACTATTTAATGTAGTAAATATTTCTGATATCATTGGTTTGCGAGACCGAGCGATTTTAGAAGTATTATTTTCCACTGGTCTTCGAGTTTCTGAACTTGTCAATTTAAATCGAGAGCAAGTCAATATTGAAACTGGTGAGTTTGGAGTAATTGGAAAAGGAGGAAAAGCAAGGGTGGTATTTTTATCCAAACGAGCTAAAGAATGGCTTAAAAAATATTTAGACAAAAGAGATGATCCCTACTCTCCCCTTTTTATTCGTTACTCTGGACCAAAGGCAAAAGAAGGATTAACTAATGAAAAAATGAGATTGTCAGTGAGATCAGTTGAACGAATGATTGATAAATATCGAAAAAAAGCAGGAATTTTATTTAGATTTGGACCACATGTCTTAAGACATTCATTTGCAACAGACTTGCTGTTGCATGGGGCTGATTTGCGAAGTGTACAGGAGATGTTGGGACATAAAAATATCTCAACCACTCAGATTTACACTCATGTGACTAATACGAGATTAAAAGAGATTCATGAAAAGTTTCATTCGGGAAACAAATAAAATTAAAAATTAAAAATGAAAAATTAAAAATGATAGGAAAAAAATCAAAAATTATTTTTTTATCTTTATTTTTGTTAAACATTATTTTTATTTTTTATTTTTCTTATTTAGCAATAAGAAGAGTGGAGACTTTAAATTCGCATTATTATGATTTAGGAATTATGAATCAAGTAGTTTACAATACTTCACGAGGAAGAATTTTAGAGATGACTAATCCAACTTTTTTAAAAAACATGTCGCGATTGGCAATTCATTTTGATCCGATTCTAATCTTTTTTGCACCTTTTTATTTTATTTACCCATCATATATTTGGTTAATCATCTTTCAAGTAATAATTATTTCTTTAGGAAGTGTTTTTTTATTTTTATTAGCAAAAAAAATTATTAAAAATGATTTTTATAGTTTTTTAATTTCAGTCACTTATTTATCTTATTTTGCCATTGAAAGAATGATTCTTTTTGATTTTCATGCAGTTGTTTTAGCAACAACTTTTTTTATCGTTGCTTTTTATTTTTTAGAGATCAAAAATTGGCGCTGGTTTTATGTTTTTGTTGTTTTATCATTGTTGACTAAAGAGCATATCGGTTTAATTGTTTTGTTTTTAGGAATTTATATTTTTATTGTTAAAAAAGAAAAAAAATATGGTTTAATAACAATTTTTTTAGGATTAATTTTTTTCTTAACAACTACTTATTTTATTATCCCCTATTTTCGTGGTGATAAACATTTTGCTAGTAATTATTTTTCAAACATTAAGTCGCGTCTGCCAACAATTATTTCTAACGGATATGAATATTTTTTAAGATTAGTTAATCCATTATTTTTTTCACTTTTAGCACCAGAGATTTTTTTAATTGCTGCTCCTGAATGGGGAATCAATATTTTGAGTCTTAATAATAACATGAGGGCAATATATTTTCATTATCATGCAATTATTGTCGTTTTTTTATTTATTGCTGTTATTTATGGTTTTCAAAGATTTTTAAAAATTGTTAAAAGTAAAAAAATTAGATTAATAATTTTAACAATTTTTATTTTGTTAAATATTTATTCAATTTATCTATATAATCCATTAACTTTTTTTGGAAAACAAAAAGTTGAGTTTCAAGATATTCATCCATTGACTAAACAATCAATCAAGCTTTGGCAGGAAAAATTAAAAGATGAAAATATTATTGTTGCCACCACTCCAAAATTAGCGCCATTTTTTACTAATAGAAAACAATATTTTAATTTTTTATTTGATCCAGCGTTTGGTGAGATTGGTGAAATTGAAGATGATATAATAAATAGGTCGGATAAATATAAAAAAGCTGATTATGTGATAATTTATAAAAAAGAGATTGGTGATTTAAGTAAAGGTAGTTTATCAGTAAAGTTTTATCAAAAATTATTAGAAGATAAAAATTTTCAGATGATTTATTCAGATAATTTAAATGATAGATATGGAGGAAGTGTTGAGGTGTATAAGAAAATTAAAAATTAAAAAATTTAAAAATGATTTCTATTGTTATACCATTTCATAATGAAAAAGAAAATTTGCCGATTCTTTTGGATTTGCTGATTAAAGAATTTAAAAAAATTAAAAAAGATTATGAGATTGTTTTAGTTGATGATGGAAGCACTGATAGTTTTCAGTTTTCAATTTTCAGTTTTCAAAAAAATAAAAATATTAAATTAATAAAACATAAGAAAAAGTTAGGAAAAGGAGAGGCTTTGAAAACTGGTGTTGAAAATGCATCAGGTGAAATAATTATTTTTATGGATGCAGATTTACAAGATGATCCAAAAGATTTGTCTAAATTTTTAAAAAAAATAGATGAAGGTTATGATTTTGTTAATGGTGTAAGAATGGAAAGAAAAGAAAATTTTTTGGTGAAAATTTATTCAAAATTAGCTGGATTAGTTTTGAAAAAAATCTTAAATTCTCCTTTTACTGATATTAATTGTGGATTTAAAGCTTTTAAAAAAGAAGTCACCAAAGACTTTGTCTTTTATGGAAATAATTTTCGATTTTTTCCGCTTTTTGTTTATTATCAAGGATTTAAGGTTGCTGAGGTGCCAGTAATTAATAATCCTCGACGTTTTGGAAAATCAAAATTTGGTCCAAAAAAAGTATTTGTTGGTATTTTTGATGTATTAACAGCGATATTTTTATACAAATTTTCTGAAAGACCACTTCATTTTTTTGGAATGATTGGTGGAATAATATCGCTTTTAGGTTTTTTAATTTTAGGATATCTGGGTTTTGAAAGAATTTTTCATAATATGCTTCTTTATCGAAGACCAATTTTGTGGCTTGGAATTTTATTAGTAGTTGTTGGAATACAAATTTTATCAACAGGAATAATTGGAGAATTAATTGTTTATTTAAATAAAAAAAAGACTAGTTAATATGAATCCTATTTTAGCTTTAATAATTACCAATATTATTTGGGGAGGTGCATCGCCAATTTTTAAATTTGCTTTAGAAAATATTCCACCTTTTACTTTAGCTTTTATTAGATTTTTCTTTGCTGGATTAATTTTTTTACCAATTGCTTTAAAAAATTTTCAAAAAATAAACTTTAAAAGATGGATAGAGATTTTTTTAGTTGGTTTTTTTGGAATATTTATCAATATTACCTTTTTCTTCTTAGGACTTAAAAAAACTGAAAGTATTAATGTGCCAATTATTGCCTCATCAGGACCAGTTTTTTTATATATTTTTTCAATTTTGTTTTTAAAAGAAAAACCAAAACTAAAAGTATTTGCCGGAATGATAATATCTTTAATTGGTGTTTTGACAATAGTTCTCTACCCCATTTTTTTTGATGGAAAAAAAATTTTATTTGGTGAGATTGAAGGAAATTTTTTTATTGTTTTGGCAACTTTAGGAACTGTAATTCAAACTTTAATTGGTAAAGATTTATTAAAAAAAGTTAATCCTTATTTTGTTTCGGCATTTTCTTTTTTATTGTCAAGTTTATTATTTTTAATTTTTGTCCCTTCAGAGTTATCTAGTTGGTCATTTTCTCAATTAACCATTAATGGTTGGGTGGGAATAATTTATGGAGTTTTCTTTTCTTCAGCAATTGCTTATTTTTTGTATTATTACGGAATTTCAAAATTAGAAGGACAAGAAGTTGGTATTTTTACTTATATTGATCCAGTAGTTGCGGTAATTATTGCTTATCCTTTACTTGGAGAGTTACCTAATTTTTGGTATATTTTAGGAAGTATTTTTGTTTTTGGAGGAATTTATTTAGCAGAAAATCGAATACATTGGCACCCGATAAAGAAAGTTATAAATAGTTATAAATAGTTTTAAATAGTTATAAATAGTTAAAAATAGTTAAAAATTTTATTAATAGTTTTTTTAAATAAATATGAAAAAGGTTTTAATTACTGGGGTTGGTGGATATATTGGTTCAATTGCTGCTGATTTATTTTTAAAAAATAATTTTCAAGTAATTGGAATTGATAATTTTCAAACAGGATATCGCCAACCAATTGAGATTTTAAAAGAAAGATATGGAGAAAATTTTGTTTTTTACGAACAAGATTTAAAAAGCGATCTTTCCCCTATTTTTGAAAAAGAAAAAGATATTGAGGTGGTTGTTCATTATGCTGCTTCATGTGTTGTTGATGAATCAATGAGTAATCCTTATAAATATTTTTCTAATAATCCAAATTCGACTTTAAATTTAGTTGAAACAATGATCAAATTTAATATTAAAAATTTAGTTTTTTCTTCGACCTGTGCTTTGTATGGAGAGGCTCAATATGTGCCTCTTGATGAAAATCATCCAACTAATCCAAATAATGTTTATGGTGAATCAAAATTAATGGCAGAAAAAATTATCCGTTGGTATGGAGAGTTAAAAGGACTAAATTATATTATTTTTAGATACTTTAATGTTTCTGGAGCAACTGAAGATGGTGTTTTTGGTTATTCAAAAAATCCTTCAACTCACTTGACAGAAAATGCAGTTAGGTCTGCTTTAGGGATAGTGCCATTTTATCTCACTTATCAAAAAATGCCGACTCCAGATGGATCGCCAATTAGAGATTATGTTAATGTTTTGGATTTAAACGAAGCTCATTTATTGGCGGTTAAAAAATTAATTAACACAAATGAAAAATTTCAAGAAATTATTAATTTAGGAACTGGTACTGGAAATTCAGTTTTAGAGATTGTTAATAAAGTTCAGGAGGCAACTGGAAAAAAGTTTGATGTTAAACCTTCAGATAGACCAAGACAGGGTGAGGCACCAAAATTAATTGCTTCAATTGAAAAAGCAAAAAAAATTTTGAGATGGATGCCAAAAAGAAAAATTGAAGATTCAATTGCATCGTTGATTAAATGGTATATAAAACACCCGAATGGTTGGGAAAGATAAAATTAAAAATTTTAAATAATAAGGACAAAACCTTTTTTTAAAAAAAGGTTTTGTCCTTAATCTAATTTTATGATAATTGGAGTAATTTTGGCAGCGGGAAAAGGGACAAGATTAAAATCAAAAAAAACCAATAAGGTTACTTTACCTTTTTTAAATAAACCTTTAATTCTCTACTCTGTTGAATTAATGGAAAAAATTACTGATAAAACAGTAGTTGTTATTGGTGCTTTTCATGAAAGTGTTAAAAAAGTTTTGGAAGGTAAACAAGTATTTTTTGCTTATCAAAAAAAAAGATTAGGTACTGGTCATGCGGTTAAAGTCGCTCTAAATGAGATTAAAAATTTAAATTTAAAACCAGAGATTGTTTTAGTTGGTTATGGTGATCATACAATGTTTTATAAAAAAGAAGATATTGAAAGATTGATAAAAGATCACAAAAAAAATCAAGCAAAAATGTCTTTAATTACTGTTAAAAGCAAAGATAATGATAAACATCATTGGGGATATATTTTAAGAGATAAAAAAAATAATGTTATTGGGAGTATTGAGTATAAAGATGCTAGTGATGAAATTAGAAAAAATATTACCGAACTTAATGCTGGATTTTATTGTTTTGATTTTGAATTTTTAGTGAAAAATATTAAAAAAATTCCTCGTTCACCAGTTTCAAAAGAATACTATATAAATAGTTTAGTTGAAATAGCAGTAAAAAATAATGAAAAAGTTATTGCCGTTGAGGTCCCCTTTTCTTCAGTTGGTATTGGAATAAATACAAAAGAAGAGTTTGAGGAAAGTCAAAAAATCTATCTTCAAATAAAAAAATGAGCGGGATACGGGAGTCGAACCCGTCTCTTCTGCTTGGAAAGCAGACATTGAGCCGATCAACTAATCCCGCGTAACAATATTAAATATTAAATATCAAAAATCAAAAATAAAAAATCAAATTCTTTAAGTTGGTGAATAAATATCAAATATATAAAATATAAATTATAAATCATTAAAAATCAACTGTTTGTATAAGTTACATACATTTGAGACTTTTGAGGTAAAATTTTTAACAAATGG
>CAYOZH010000022.1:0-7874 GCA_964408415.1 uncultured Gammaproteobacteria bacterium
CATTAGGAATAGAATAATTTTTAAAAAATAATTTAAAATTAAAAAAATTTTATTCTTATTTACTAATCTACATTTTTATATTTTTCTCATTTATTAACTATGTTTTAATTTACAATTTTAGACTAAAAACAATTAATTCAGAACAATGGCACTTAGGCGAAAAAAAACTTTTTGAAAAAATACTAAATGAAAAAAGTAATAAAAAGATTTTTGTTGTCAACAATGAACCAAAAGAAACCTTTATGTTATTTGCTTTTTATCATATTAATGATGCTTTTTTAATTAAAAATAAACTTCAAACAAATGATTATACTTACAAAAATGTAGTTTTTACTGATAAAAAAATTTCAGAATTAAAAAATAGAGTTATATTAATTAAAAGAAGTACTCAAAATATTGATCCATTAATTGAAAACAAATTAATTTTTTATCAACCTTATCTAGAAGCCTCTGATAAAAGTGGAATTTTATATTATAAACTTGAAAATTAACTTATGAAAAAAGTATTATTAAATAATTTTTCATTAATCATTTTCATTCTTATTTTGTCACTTTCTTTTTATGCTCACTACAATCTTAGATATTATTTACGTTTTGGGGATGAAGTTGGACATCTTTATTCTGGTCATTTAATTTTAAATAACAAAATACTTTATAAAGATATCCAATTAAACCATCAACCAATTCCATATATATACAGTGCTATTATTGAAAAAATTACCCAACCAGAAAATTTATATAAATATATTGGTTATCAAAGAATGTCGATTTTTATTTATAGTTTATTTTGGAACATTATATATTTTATTTATTTTGGAAAAATTTCTCTTGTTTTTATATTTTTATTTGAGTTTTTAAAACTTTTTTACTTAGGATTTCAAAATTTAGGAGAAACTTTTGCTGTTTATACATTAATTTTTTTAATAGGAAGCATTTATAAAAACTATATTGATAAAAAAACTAATTATCTTGACATTATTCTTTATTCTTTTGCTAATTTTTTAGCTTTTTTTTCTTTAGCTCCTTTATGGCCATCATTGTTTTTCCTTTTTATTTTTAAATTTATTCTTTTAAAAACAAAAAAAGAAAAAATAATCTTAATTATAACTTCAGTTTTTCTAATATCTATTCTTAGTTTTTTTATTCCTTATTCAGATTATTTAAGAGAAACAATATACAATAATTACAAGTATTTTTTACCAAGTTTTAAACATAATTTAAATATTTTTCAATATTTATTTTTTCCTTTTCAACCTTTTTTACCTCCTTATGACTTAATTAGTATTATTATTGGGCTATTTACAATAATTTTTATTATCAATCTTTTCATAACTTCTAAAAAAAACAAAAAAATATTTAAAATTCTTATATTTTTTATTTTTATTATCTATCTTTTAAATACTCGTGATCCAATAATAAAATTTGATAAATTCCCAAAATTTCATATGATTCCTTGGATTGGAGCATATTTAATCATTAATATTCTAACTCTAAAATATTTAGTTAAAAACAAAATAAAAATCGCAAAAATATTCATATTTTCTATATTGTTTATTACCTGTTATTTAATACTTTTTAAAAATGGAGATTATTATAAAAAAAGGGATTTTATGAATGATTTTTATATAAATTATTCTGAATCAGAAAAATATGGACGAATAATAAATGCATTAAAAAATAATCAAGATAGATTACTTGTTATACCTAACGATCCTTTAATTTATTATTTAACAAATATAAAGCCACCCATAAGAATTAATGAATATTATGGATGGACTCAAAAAATACCAGAAGATAATAAAAAATTAATTAATCTTTTTAAAAATTCGCCGCCAGAATTTGTTGTTAATATTGGAAATACAAATGGACTTGATAAAAATAACTTTTTAGAAAAATATGTTTTAGATAACTTAGAAAAAAATTATATTGTATTAAAACATTTAAATGAAAATTCCAAACTCTATATTCACAAAGATAAAATTAAGCAAATTAACGATTATCAATTAAAACAAATGAAAAATTTACTTTTTAGCTTTTAATTATGAAAAAAATTGTCCTATTAATTAGCATCATTTTTATAGTATTTTTTTTAGGAAAAGATTTACTGCCAACAAATGATTATTTTTTTACCTTTCATGATGAGACTCAACCAGCGCGGATTCAACAATTTGTTCTTAATCTCAAAAATCTACAAATTCCACCTCGAATTGCTCCAGATTTTTCATTCAAACTAGGATTTCCTGTTTTCAACTATTATGCGCCAACTTCATACTGGATCACATCTTTTTTTCATTTAATTGGTTTTGATGTTTTAACCTCTTTAAAAATATCATTCATATTAGCAATTGTTATTGGTTTTATTTCTTTTTATCTTTTATCATCTTTATTTTTTAATTTTAATCAAAGCATTTTTGCTAGTTTGCTTTATGTTTCCTCTCCCTGGATAGCAGTTGAAATATTTGTCAGAGGCAACCTTGCTGAAATTTGGTTCATAGCACTCTTACCTTTATCTTTTTGGGCATTATATAAAAATTCAATAATCCAATCGCCTAAATTATATGTTTTAACAATAATCATCTTAGGGGCAACATTAACTACTCATAATGTTTTATCATTGGTCTCCTTACCAATCTTTATTATTTTTATTCTTATTAACAAAAATAAAATTAAAAATTTTTCTGCGTTATTTTTAAGTTTATTATTAAACGCTTATTTTTTTATACCAGCAATTTTAGAGATAAATCAAACTCATGCAACTTCAATATCAAAACATACTAATTATGCTTCTCATTTACTTTGTCTTTGGCAGCTTTGGTCAGCTCCTTTTTGGGGTTATGGTGGTTCTGGACCTGATTGTATAAATGACGGAATGAGTTTTATGCTTGGCAAACCTCAAATAATTTTTTCTTTAATTGGTCTGGTTTTTATCACTTATTCAATCATCAAAAAAAACAAAAATTATAAAAACTTTATTTTTTTTACACTATTAACAACAATCTTCGTTTATTTAACCACTTTTCTTTCTTATCCAATATTAAAATTTTTTAATAATTATTTAGGTTTTTTTCAATTTCCTTGGCGATTTTTAGCTTTTGTTTTAATAGGTTTAAACTTTATCTCTTCATCAATTTATTTTCCTAAAAAAAGAAAATCTTTTGAAAAAATACTGATTATTTTAGGTCTGATAATAGTAATATATAACTCAAAATTCTTTACTAAAGACAAAATATCAAACAATAAATTGAATTATGATTTATTAAATCCTTCTTTTATATCAAACATGGTTGCTTACAAAGTCGCCGAATATCTTCCTAAAACAGTTGATTATAAAACATGGCTTAAATATGAGCCAAAAAAACAAGAAAAATACTTAATTGATAAAACGCTCAATGATAATTCATTTGTTCACTATATTGACAGTCAAGAATCAGCAAAAATTATTGAAAACAAAGAATTTTATAAAAAAGCAATTATTGAAAAAAATAAACAAATAATAATTAATATCTCATATATGCCTTATTGGAAAATTATCATTAATGATAAAGAATATATTCCAAAAAAATTTGATAAATTAGGTAGACCAATAATAGATATTAAAAATAATTCTCAACTAATAATAAAATACGAGCAAACACCAATTGAAAAATTATCCAATATAATTAGTTTATTGACCTTTGTTTATCTTTTATTTTTATTAAAAACACCTAAAGAAGTTTTTTAATTATGGAAAATTTTAAAAAAAATACCATTGTTTCTACTTTATCGCTTTTTTTTCAATCTGGTTATTCTGCTTTTTTAGGATTTGCTGCTAATTTAGTACTAACAATACTTCTCTCTCCAAAAATTTTTGGAATTTATTTCACCGTACTATCTATTATTGCTATTTTAAATTATTTTTCTGATATTGGACTGGCTGCCTCACTTGTTCAAAAAAAAGAAATTAAAGAAAAAGAAATCGCTACTGTTTTTACATTTCAACAAATTTTAATCTTCACTATCATTATCATTGGCTTTTTATCAACTAATTTTATTGTTCGATTCTATCAACTACCAGTTGAAGGAAAATATCTTTATTGGGCGCTTCTTTTATCTTTTTTTCTTTCTTCCCTCAAAACAATTCCTTCAATTTTGCTTGAAAGAAAAATCGAGTTTCAGAAAATAGTTTTTGTTCAAATAATCGAAAATACTTTTTTTTATTTAACAGTAATTATTTTAGCAATTCTTAATTTTGGTTTAAAAAGCTTTATCTGGGCAGTGATTTTTAGAGCTATTGTTGGTGTTTTACTAATCTATAAAATTTCACCTTGGAAAATAAGTTTAACAATTGACTTTCCTACTCTTAAAAATCTTCTTTCTTTTGGTGTTCCATTTCAACTATCGTCATTTTTAGCCCTTTTAAAAGATGATTTGATGACTTTGTATTTAGGAAAAACTTTAGGATTTCAAACTTTAGGATATTTAGGTTGGGCAAAAAAATGGGCTGAAGCAGTCTTAAGAATTATTATGGACTCATTAAGTAGAGTGCTTTTCCCAGTGTTTTCAAGAGTTCAAGAAGAAAAAGAACGATTAAAAATATTGGTCGAAAAAATTATTTATTATCAATCTTTAATTATTATCCCGGTTATTTTTGGCATGATTTTAGTTATGGAAAAAATCGTTTTTTTAATTCCAAAATACTCTAAATGGCAGGTGGCTTTACCTTATTTTTACTTATTTTCAATCTCAGCTCTTTTTTCTTCTTACTCTACTCCATTTATCAATCTTTTAAATGGTCTAGGCAAAGTAAAACTAAGTCTTTATTTTATGATCTTTTGGACAGCTGGTACATGGATTTTAGCGCCTTTTTTAACAAAAATATATGGTGGAATTGGCTTTCCAATCACCTTGCTAATTTTATCATCATCGTTTTTTATTGTCCTTTTAACAGCAAAAAAAATCGTCAATTTTTCTTTTTTAAAAAATTTTTATCCTTTTTTGATATCAACTTTGATTTTTTTTATTGCCGAAAAGTTTTTGCCATTTGAAAAAAATAACTTTATCAATTTGTTTATGATAATTTTTAGCAGTATAATAATATATTTAATATCGCTTTTAGTAATTTTTAAAATTAATGTTTTTCAAGATCTAAAAAGTTTATGGAAAAAATCACCGCAATAATTGTTGCTAAAAATCATCCTCCTTATATTTTAAAAACCATTTCCTCAATTGAAGATTTTGTCAAAGAAATTGTTATTGTTGATATAGGTATTGATAACAAGTTAATTAATACTTTTAAAAAAAATAAAAAAATAAGTATTTACAAGATTAACGAAGATATTCAGTATGTTGAGTTAATTCGAGAAAAAGTAAAAAATCTTGCGAAAACTGAATATATTCTTTTTCTTGACCCAGATGAGGTTATTCAACCAAAATTAAAAACATTAATTAAATCAAATCTAAATAATTATGATTATTTTAAAATTCCAAGAAAAAACATCATCTTTGATAAATGGATAAAACATAGTCGCTGGTGGCCTGATTATCAAATAAGACTTTTTAAAAAAGATAAAGTTTTTTGGCCGGAAATAATTCATAGTCAACCAAAAATAATTGGTAAAGGTTTGGAAATTGAAGCTGATGAAAACTTAGCAATTATTCACTATAACTATCAAAATTTAGATCAATACCTTGAAAAAGCTCAACGATACGCTAAATCAGAAGCAAAACAATTCATAAAAGAAAATAAAGTTTTTACATTTAAAGATGTAATTAATAAAGCATTGAATGAGTTTATTAGTCGTTATTTTGCTGATTTAGGTTATAAAGATGGTATTCATGGTTTTGTTCTTTCATTTTTGCAAATGTTTTATTACTTTTTAGTTTATTTTTATTATTTAGAATCCAAAAAGTTTACAACTGATGAAATTATCAATCCTAAGGAATATTTTAAACAAGGACTAAAACAATCACTTCACTGGGAAACAAACAAATCATTAAAAGAAAAAATTATTAAAAAAATTTTATAAATTTAATTTAAATATTATGATCGGACTAATTACTGTAAATTACAATCAATATCAGATGACAAAAGATTTTTTAGATTCTGTTGCCACTGTTGATAATGCTAAAAATCTTAAAGTTTACATTGCTGATGTTTCAACAAAAAAACAACCATTTAAAATTGGTAAATACCCAATGGAGATAGTTAATGTTGAACTTCCTAATAAAGGCTATGCTTTTGGAATAAATGAAGGAACAAAATATTTTCTTAAACAAGGCTTAACTCAATTTTGCGCTATTAATAACGATATTTATCTTGATAAAAACTTTGCCATTGAGGCTGAAAAGACTTTTAAAAAAGCTGATATTTTTGGTGGAAAAATCTATTATGCACCCGGCTATGAATATCATAAAAACCGATATACTAAAAAAGATTTAGGAAAAGTCATCTGGTATGCTGGAGGAGAAATCGATTGGAAAAATGTTTTTACTAATCATCGAGGCGTTGATGAGGTTGATAATAGTCAATATGATAAATTTGAAGAAACAGATTTTATTACTGGCTGTATGCTTTTTTTTAATAAAAAAGTCATTGATAAAATTGGCTTTTGGGATGAAAAATATTTTTTATACTTTGAAGATACTGATTTTTGCGAAAGAGCCAAACGAGCTGGATTCACCCTTTATTATAATCCAAAGATTATTATTTATCATAAAGTTTCTCAATCAACAGGAGGCAGTGGCTCATCAATTCATACAAAATATCAAAGAAAAAATCGATTAATTTTTGGTCTAAAATACGCTCCTTTAAAAACAAAAATTCATTTAATTAAAAATTATATTTTTGGAAAATAATGAATTTCTGGCAAAAAATATTATTGATAATAGTTTTATTTTTTTATATTTATTTTCGAATAACACCAATTATTAATCAAACAGTCCCCTACACTTATGACCAAGGCCGAGATTTTTTAAAAGTAAAAGAAATCGTTGAAAATAAAAATTTCACTCTTATTGGTCCGACAACAGGATTAGAAGGTATTTTTCATGGAGTTTGGATTTATTATTTTTTATCAATTCCTTATATTATTTCTTCTGGTAATCCAATTGGTTTTTATTATTTTTTCTTTTTTATAAATTTAATTGTTAATCTATTATTTTTTAATTTTTTAAGAAAAAAATTTAATTTTAATTTAGCAATTTTATTTTTGTTGACGACCTCAATTTCCAAATATTTTATCAATGAAGCATTCTCGCCAAGCAACGATCATCTTGTAAGTATTTTTATTTTAGGATTTATTTATTTTTCTTATCTTTATTTTTTAAAAAAAGAAAAAAAATATTTATTTTTAACAACAATGTTTTCTGGATTTATATTAGAATCAGAGTTTGCTTTTGGTCTTTTTTTAATTCCCTCAACTTTCTTTAGCTTTTTAATTATTGAAAAAAAATCATTTATTAAAAAAATCCTTTTTTTTATTATTGGTCTTATTCCTCCATCTTTACCAAGACTTATATTTGAATTAAAAAATAATTTTTTACAAACAAAAAATTTTCTAAAATATCTTTTTTCAAATCAATCTAATAATTTAGAATTTATTCAGATTACAAAAGAAAGATTAACTTTATTTTTTAATTACTTAAATGATATTTTTACCTATAAATATTTATCAATAATTATCTTATTATTACTTATTTTTGGATTGATAACAAAAAAAATAAAATTAAATAAAAATAATTTTTGGATAAAATTTAATTTATTAATATTAAGCTTAATTTTTTTATTATTAATAATTTATAAAAAAGATCCTTTTTATCCTTATTATCTAAATGGTATTCAATATATTTTTTTAATTATCGCTTTATTTTTCTTAAACCAAAAAAATAGTTTTTTA
>CAYOZH010000023.1:0-7845 GCA_964408415.1 uncultured Gammaproteobacteria bacterium
CTGTCCTTAATAATTAGGTCAATTTAAAAATTACTCAATTTTGTTTATTTTTATATTGTCCCGGCAATCCACAGTCAACCGCGTAGGTCGGATTGGAGAAGATTGGATTTCTGGTCAAGCCAGGAATAACAAAGTAGTTTTTTTCCATTTTTAATTTTGAATTTTCATTTTGACTTTTGAATTTTGACTTTTTACTTATTTTTAAATGTTACACATTTTTATTTTTTCCTCAAAAAAGCAGGAATATCGAACTCAGACGAATCATCAAAAAATTCTTCATTTTCATCAACTAATTCTTCATTTATATCATCTTTTACTTCTTCCTTAGGCTTTACAACTTCTTGTTTTTCTTCATCATTTTTTCTAAATTTAAAAAGTCGAAGCTTGTTATCATCAAATCTGGTAGCAATAAGGGTAATTTTTATCTGATCCATCATCTTATCATCAATTACAGCTCCAAAAATAATATCAGCATCAGGATCAACGCTCTTAGCGATCACTGAAGCTGCCTCATCAATCTCAGACATTGTCAGATCCGGACCGCCAACAACATTAAATAACACTCCTTTTGCTCCTTCAATTGAGATATCTAAAAGCGGCGAACTTATTGCTTGTTTTATCGCAGCAATTGCTCGCTTATCACCGCTTCCCATACCCATACCCATTAACGCTGTACCTGAATTAGTCATAATTGATTTAACATCAGCAAAATCAACATTGATTAGTCCTGGAGTAGTAATTAACTCAGCAATTCCTTTTACCCCAGAAACCAAAATCTCATCTACTTTTCTAAAAGCCTCAAGAATTGGAGTTTTTTTATCTATAACACTTAAAATCCTTTGATTGGGAACAACGATTAAAGTATCAACTTTTTCTTTTAAATTAGCAATTCCATCCTCAGCAGTAAACTTTCTTTTTACTCCTTCAAACTCAAATGGTTTAGTAACAACAGCAATTGTTAAAGCACCAGTTTCTTTAGCAATCTCAGCAATTACTGGCGCTGCTCCTGTACCAGTACCGCCGCCTTCACCACAAGTCAAAAAAATCATATCAGCACCAGATAGCTCTTCTTTTAGTTTTTCTCTTGACTCCTCTGCTGCCTGTCGACCAATTTCTGGATTACCACCAGACCCTAATCCTTTAGTTAAATTTTCCCCAATTTGAATTTTAACAGTTGCTTTATTAGCAAGAAGAGCTTGTGCATCAGTATTAACAGCAATAAACTCAACTCCTTTTACTCCTCCATCAGCAATCATTGAAGAAACGGCATTGCCGCCACAACCGCCAACACCAACAACCTTAATTTTTGCCTCCTGTCCTGCTCTTGGTTTTACCAACATATTTTTTAACTATTTTTAACTATTTATAACCATTTTTAACTAATTTTAACTATTTACGGTATGAACTGTTTAAAAAAATCTTTTATTTTATTAACTGATCCTCCTAAATTAAACTCTTTTAAAATATTACCAAAATTTTTAAAATTATTGTCTTTATTTATTATATTTTTAAATCCATACAAAAGCAATCCTACAGCAGTAGAATATTGAGGATCGTTAGTTTCATCAACAAGACCTGAGACTTTATCAGGAATACCAAGACGAATTGGCAAACCAACAACTCTTTTACCTGTTTCAATTATTCCAACCGTTAGTGCGCCTCCTCCAGTAATTACTAATCCTGAAGGAATATTTTGGGCAAATCCGCTTTTTTCTATTTCTTCAAAAATCAGTTTATAAATTTCCTCAAGTCTAGCAGCAATAATACCATCAACTAAGGTTGGTAAAGAAATATCAGTAATTTGCTCTGGTAAACTAAGAGAAGAAAAATCAAGCGATGTTGGCTTTTTTTTAGAAGTTAAATTTTTACTTAAATAAAGTTTTATTTTTTCAGCTGAATCTAAAGATACCCGCAAACCAACAGCAATATCATTAGTTATATGACGAGCGCCAATTGGAATTGATGATGAATGCGATAACGCTCCTTCAACAAATATTGCTAAATCAATCTTTCCTCCGCCAATATCAACAAGCACTACTCCCAATTCTTTTTCTGTATCAGTTAAAACTGCCTCAGCTGAAGCTAATCCTGAAAAAACAAAACCAGAGTTGACTAATCCTAATTCATCCAAAACTCTTTCAATGTTTTTTAAATTAATTGATGAAGCAGTAATAATATGAGTATCAGTTTCAAGCCTTACACCAGTCATTCCAACAGGATTTTTAATTCCGTTTTGACCATCAACAATAAAATCACGAGGAACAACCTCAATTATTTGTCTTGTTGTTGATAATGAGATTGCCCGAGCCGCCTCAATTACTCTATCAACATCATCATCACTAATTTCTCCTTGAGGATTAGAAATAGCAACAATGCCATGAGAATTAAGAGAAGAAATATGAGGACCGCCAACAGATACAAATACGTTATTAATCTTATGCCCAGCCATTCTTTCTGCCTTTTCAACACTTTCCTCAACTGCATTAACCACTTCTTTAATATCAACAATCAAACCTTTTTTTATACCTCGAGCTGGAGTAGAATTAAAACCAATAATTTTTATCTCATCGCTACTTTCAGTTTTTACACCAACAACAGTTGCTATTTTGCTACTACCTATATCTAAAGCAGTGATAATTGTTTCAGGCATATATTTAATATTAAAATCTAACTATTGGTTTATCAAATCTTAAATCTATTTCTTGATAATTTCTTCCTTCAATTTTAAATTGCCGATAAATCTTTTCAAATTGATAAAACTGAGTTTCTATTTCTTTTTCTGTTGAAAAATAAACTTTTTTATCCTCTAAATTAAATAGTAGCACATTTACACTACTAATATCAAGACTATTAATTTTAATTTTCAAATCAACTAACATTTGCAAAATTTTTAAACCAAAAAGTATTTCCTCAAACTCAATTTTATCTCCTAAACTATAACTATTAAAAGATAATTTTTGATAAAAATTAATCTTGGGAAAATATTCTTTTTTTAAGTCTTTTGTTTTTAATAAAATTTTTCCATTACTTGATAAATAAAAATAACCATTATCTGATGATAACACAGCTATTGGTTGATCAAGAATTACTTTAATAATTAATGTATTTGGAAATTTTTTTTCAAAATCAATATCTTTTATAAAAGGATTTTTATTAAGTAATATTTTTTTTGTTTCCTCTAAATTTAAAAAAACTAATAATTTGTTTTTTAAATTTTCTAATCCGATAATTTTTTCTTTTTCAACATTAATGATTTTTAGTTCTTTAATTTTTGTATATTCATAAAAAAAATCAATTAAAAAAACAAAAGCTCCAACTATCAAACAAAAAATAATAATCTTTAAAACCTTAAGAAAAAATTTCTTTAATGATAAAAGAAGCGGCATTTTCATGATATAAATTTTGTAAATTTAAAAAATTTTTTTTATAAAAATATAAATTATTAATCATTTTATCAATTAATCTTAAAAGTTTTTCACTGGTTTCAATCTGATGAAAAATTTCCCCACAACCAGCTTTAGCAAAAATCTCTGCATGATATTGCTGCTCTTTTCCAGCTGACCAAGGCAAAGGGATAAAAATTGCTGGTTTTTTTAAATATAAAAGTTCAAAAAAAGTATTGGCTCCAGATCGACCAATTACTAAATCTGATATTGAATAAATATAACCTATCTCATCTTCAAAAAAATGTTTTACTAAAAAATAATTATTTTTTAAATCATTAGGTAAATTTTCTTTTATTTTTAACAAATCTTCATAATCATGATATTGTTTAGTATCACCTGTTTGATGAATAACAATGTATTTTTTTAGTAGTGATTTTAAAATTTTTTTTATATGAAGGTTGATACTATGACTACCAAGACTGCCACCAGTAATATAAATCACCGGCCTATCTTTTTTAATATTAAAAGGTTTTTTAATAATCTCAAAAACTGATTTTCTTATCGGATTACCTGTTAAGATTACTTGTCTTTTTTTAAAATGATCTTTTGCTTTTTCAAAAGAAATAAAAATTTTTTTGGCAAATTGAGCAATAATTCTATTAGCTAACCCTGGATTAATTGTTTGTTCATGAGTAAAAATTGGAATTTTGTAAATATAACTCCAAAAAACAATTGGTAAAGCTAGATAGCTCCCAAAAGAAAAAACAAAATCTGGGCGATATTGATTAATAACAAAAAAACCATTGATAAAACCTAATGGAATTTTTAAAAAATTTATAATTGATTGAAAATTGATCACTCTTGTTAAACGACCAGCATAAAAAGGAATAAATACAATCTTTCTTTTAGTAATCTCTTTATATTCAAGTGATAAAGTTTTTTCACTATCTAACGAATACTTTCTACCAACAAAAATAATCTCAACATCAGGTTTGGTTTTTTTTAATTCATCAATTATTGCTAAAGCTGGAGTTAAATGACCACCAGTAATTAAAATTTTCATATTTTTTATTAAATTATTTTTATTCTTTTCTCAATATTTAACAAAACCCCAATTAAAGCAAAAGAAATAATTAGATTGCTTCCTCCATAAGATAAAAATGGCAAAGGCACACCAGTTAAAGGAAAAAGACCAACCATACCAGCCAAATTAATAATAATTTGTAAATTAAAAAAACCAAATATTCCTGTTGCTAAAAGTTTTCCCAATCTATCTGGTGCTAAACGAATTATATGATAAATTCTATAAACAAACAAAAAATAAAGAAAGATTAATACTAAACTACCTAAAAACCCAAATTCTTCAGCAATTATTGCAAAAATTGAATCAGTATGAGCTTCTGGCAAAAACAAATATTTTTGTCTTGATGCTCCAAATCCTTGACCTAACAATCCTCCATGAGATAAAGAAATAAAAATTTGATTAATATGATAACCAATTCCTTGGGGATCAGATTGAGGATTAAGAAACGCCATTAATCTTGCTAAACGATAAGGAGCAGCTTTTATCAAAACAAAAAAACCAAAAATAGCAATTGGTAAAAATAATAATAAATAAAATAAATTCATACCAGATTGATAATAAATAATCAAACTTAATAAAAAAACAATAATTGCTGTTCCCATATCTGGCTGAAGAATTATTAATAAATCAAGAAAGCCAACTAGAGCAATAAATGGTAAAAAAGCTTTTTTCTCTTTATTGACAAACCATGATGATAAATAAATAATTATTGAAAATTTTGCCAATTCTGTTGGTTGTAAATTAAAAAAACCAAAATCAATCCAACGTCTGGCTCCTCCTGCCTGAAAACCAATTCCTGGAATTAAAACAATGATTAACAAAAATATTGTTACTATCATTGAAAAAAAAGAAAAAAAATAAAGCTTTTTATAATCAAAAATTGAGAAAAAAATCATTGCTAAAAAACCAATTATCAACCAAATAAATTGAGCTTTTACAAAATGAAGACTATCATAATATTGATTTGCTGCTCTTATTGCTGATGCCTCAAATATAAATACAATCCCCAAAAAAGATAAAATTAAAGGAATATAAACTAAAGGCCAAAAAAAACTATTTTTTAAAAAAAATTTTTTCATTTTAAAATTTAATATGAGAAATTTTGTATTTGTAAATATCTTTTCCAAAAAATAATTTTATTAATTTTTCATAATCTTGGCTAAAATCAGTAAAAAATAACTCAATTTTTGATTTTTTTTCCAATATTTTTTCTATTTCTTGATGTCTATTTAAATATTTTCTCAAACTATCCGCTACTATCTCTCCTTCGCTAACAACCTTTATTTTTTTTCCTACTTCTTTTTTTATCTCATTTTTAATAATCTCATAATGAGTACAACCTAATATCAATGCATCGATTTTATTTTTTAAATCTTTTAAATATTCTTTTAACATTAATTTTAATATCTTTTTATTCTTATTACTATCTTCAATATAAGGCACAAGCAAAGGACAAGCTTTTTGAAGAACTAAAGCTTTTGGATTGTTTTTTTTAATCTCTTTTTTAAAAGCCTCTGAGTTTATTGTTGCTTTGGTGCCAATTACCCCAATTTTTTTATATTTTTTATCAATAATCTCCTCAACTGTTGGTTTAATTACGCCAAGAACTTTTACTCCTTCGTATTTTGCAGGAAGATACTCTCGTTGAATTTTTCTTAAAGCAGCCGCAGTTGAAGTATTACAAGCAATGATAATCAAAGAGCAATTTTTTTTAACTAAAAAATCTATTGCCTGGCAAGTAAATTCATAAATTGTTTCAAAAGATCGATTCCCATAAGGCACACGAGCATTATCACCCAAATAAATATAGTGATATTGAGGTAATTTTTTAATAATTGATTTAAGAATTGTTAAACCACCCAAACCAGAATCAAAAACACCAATATTCATAAAGAATAAACAATTTTATTAAATTCTTCACCACGATGAAACTCATTGTTAAACATCGCAAATGAAGTTGCTCCTGGAGAAAACACTAAATAAACATCATTATTTATTTTTTTAGCTTCTAAAAAAGCCTCTTTTATCGCTAATTGAAGATTATCATAAATTTTTTTTGATATTTTTTCTTGATATTTTTCTTCTAAAAAAGGCAAAATTTCATCAGTAAAATTACCAGCTAATAAAAATATTTTTTTTTTTTTTTAATTATTTAATTCTTCAATTAATTTTTCAAAAGGAAGATTCTTGCTATTACCGCCTAAAATCAAAATGATTGGCTTATCAGAAAATCTTTTTATCGCATAAATTGTTGCTGTTGGTGTCGTAGAGGTAGTGTCGTTAACAAAAATAACATTTTGTTTTTTAGCAATAATTTGTTGTCTAAAAGGTAAAGATTGAAAATTGCCAATTGTATTAATCGCTTTTATTTTTTCAATATTCAAAATTTCAGATACCTTTAAAACAGCAGCAATATTTTCTTTATTATGATCTCCTGTTAAATTTTCAAAATTTTCATAAACGTCATTGCTACTAAAAGTTAAAACTTTTGATTTAATAGAACTTTTATCTAAAAGATTTAATAATTTTTTGTTAATTACTAAATAATCACTAGCTTTTTGATACATAAAAATCGCTTTTTTATCAAATAAATAATCATCCATATTTTGATAATAATTCAAATGATCCGGATAAAAATTTGTAAAAACTGCAATATGAGGGCTAATTTTTTTCTTATGAAAACCTGATAATGCCCAAGATGATAACTCTGCCACTAACCAAGTATTATTATTTGCTTTTTTTAAATATTCTAAATTAGATATCCCTGGCAATCCGCCTCCTAATAATGTCTCAAAACCATTATCTTTTAAAAGTTTATAAATTAAATTGGTAGTTGTTGACTTGCCCCTTGTTCCAGTAATACCTATAATTTTTCCAGGAAAATATCTCGCTACAAATGCCATCTCCATCTCAATAGGAATACCTTTTTTTTCTGCTTCAACGATCTCTTTTAGCGACCAAGAAACACCCGGTCCTTTAAAAATAATATCGCTATTTAAAAAGTCTTCAATTCGATGACCTCCTAAAGAATAATTAATGGAGTATTTTTTTAATTTTTCAATTGAATCTGCTAATTGGGTCTCATTTTTTTTATCAGTGACTGTCACTTTTGCTCCTAATTCTGCAAAAAACTTTGCTATTCCAACTCCTCCACCCTGCAATCCCAACCCAACCACTAAAACTTTTTTTCCTTGATATTTTGCTTTTAAATCATCAATTAAAGCCATGAAGATATTATATCATCTAACATCTAACATTTAAAAAAAGGTTCTGTCCTTGTTAATAAATTATATTTGATATTTGATATGAATTTTTGATATTTGATATTTGATATTTTTATAACACACCCCTTTATCCCCTCTCAAGAGGGGAAAA
>CAYOZH010000024.1:0-6470 GCA_964408415.1 uncultured Gammaproteobacteria bacterium
GAACCTATATTGCTCGGATTGAAGAAGGAAAAGCCAACCCAACCATTAAAATTCTCAATAAAATCTCCCAGGCTTTTAAAATAAAACTCTGGCAGCTTTTTAGATAACTATCTTCTTGAATTATTTTAAAAAAGAGAGTAAATTTATTAGGTAATGAAGGAAAAAATTTCACCTACTCAAAAAGTCTTAAATCTTTGGGCGGTAATTCTTATTGTTTGGGCGGTTTATAGGGCAAATTTTAAAATGCCAGAAATTTTTGATGAATTCATTGCCAAACCATTAGTTTTTATTTTGCCTGTGTTTTATTACATAAAAAAAATTGAAAAGAAAAATTTTTTTGAAGCTTTGTTAATCAAACCTAAGCTATTCTTAAATGATTTGATATTAGGAATTTTATTTGGCGGCATTTTTTTCTTAACCGCTATTTTAGCTAATTTCTTAAAATTTAAAAAAATTTTTTTATATGGTCAAAATTTTAACTTTAACTTCTTGATTGTTACTTCTATAACCGCCTTGGCAACCGCTATTTCCGAGGAGATTCTCTCTCGAGGATTTGTTTTAAAGCGTCTTTATGATGAGTCAAAAAATATTTTTACTGCCTCATTTTTTGCCAGTGTTCTTTTTTTCTTTCTTCATGTCCCCATTCTTTTTACCAATCAAAAAATTACCGGCAATCTTCTTTTACTTTTTATGACGACCGATATTCTTTTAAGTTTAGTTAATTCATTTGTTTTTTTAACAAGAAAAAGTCTTCTTCCTCCCATTTTTATTCACGCCTTTTATAACCTCACTCTTTTATTATTTGTTTGACATTATTTAATAATAAGAGGAAAAGCTAGATCATTAATAAATATTTTTGTAGCATATAGTCTATTGCAATTTAAATTCATTTATTTAAATAATTAAACTTTATGATAAGGATTTCTCGTTTTTTATTGGATGGGGAAGTTTTGGCAAAAGAAACTTCAATCAACCTCGTAAATCCAGAAAATTTCCTCGGTTTCAACTTTAATTTTTTTAAGATTATTTTGATCAAGATTTAAATCTTTAAAATCATCAGGATAACCGACATAGACTGTTTTTTTAAGTTGAGGGTTAAAAATGAAGTCAAAATAAAATTTGTCAAAATGGGTGACTTGTCCAAAACCATAATTATCAGGTGGAGTTAAATAAGCTACTTTTTGATATAGTTCTGGAGGATAGGCTAAGTAAAATAAAAGGAAAATATATGGCTGACCGTTTTTTCTTGTGATATAAAACCGATCAAATTTAGAATAATTTTTTTTAATATATAGCCCTAATTCTTTATAACCTGCTTGCCAGCTTCTTAAAACAGATGCCCTTTTTGGGTAATGATTTAAATAAAAATCCCAACTGTAGAACTGAAATATTAAATAAAAAATAAGAAATAACAAAAATAACAATGGCTTATTTTTTGTAAAGTTTATAAATCCATAAGAGACGATTATAGAAATAGGGATAAAGATAAACACAGTTCTGGTGATAGATAACCCAGCCCAAGATAAAGCCCCTGATATTGGTGAGAAAATAAACATTGATACTATCAGATAACGCCAGACCTGCCTATTTTTAAAGAGATAATATATTCCGATAAAAAGAAAAATGTATTCAATCGGTGTAATGGGTGAAACTCCCGGGAAGCCAAAGCGAATATTCTCATCGCCTTTATTAACTAAAAATTGAGGTGAAAAATAATCTAGATACTGAGAAAGAAATTCTTTTGCTCCAACTGTTAGTTTATTATAAATCAGACGACTACCGCCTTCGTATCGGAGTTCGTTAATTTTTAAACTAAAGCCAATATTGTTAAAAAACAAAAGGTTTTTAATTCTTGATGGACTATTGAAAAAATCAGTGACACTAAATAACCCGGCGGCGGTAACTAACCCTAAGATAAAAATCCACCTGATTTTCTTTTTAAAGATGAGAAAGAGGAATAGTAAAATAAAAAATCCAGCCCACAACCGAGATGAGTGATATCCAAACAAAGTAATTAAAAAGCTAATGATAAATAATAAATAGTTTGATAAATTTTGCTTTTCAAAAAAACGCAAAAATAAATAAAAGGTTAAAGTAAGAAAAAATGCGGTTAAATATCCTTCGTGAGCCTGACGAGCTAAAAGTTGAGTTCCGGGGGAAAAGGCAATCAAAAAAGAGGAAATTAGAGCAATTGATTTTTTGTTAAAAAATTTAAAAGTTAATAAATAGGTAACCAAAGGAAATAGTAAAACAAAAGGGAGATTGACCATCCTTATTCCTAATTCGTTTAATCCCAATATTTTTATTGATGGAACGGCTAAATAAGTGAGAAGAGGTAATTTATAATCGCCAAAAGATTTAAATCTTAACGGAAGAAAATTACCATACTGATCTTTGCCAGTTTTTAAGATTGAATAAGCATCATAGGCATTAGCCGCCTCATCAGCGTTTAAAGCCGGGGGGGAGGAGGTAAGCTTGTATAAAAATAAAAAGACAGAGAAAACCCCAATAATCAAAACTAAAATTATTGAAAAATATTTTTTTATAGTTTTCATTTTTTAAACAAATCTAAAACTTCCTTATCTGTTTTTTTAAATAATTTTATAACTTTTTTTCTTGATTGGATTATTTTTGGTAAAAGCAAAAGGGCATCAAAAAATCCGGCGGTTAAAACATATCGGGGAAGATTTATAAAGTGATTTAAGAGAAGGCCCTTGTCTGTAATGTTTTTCCAATTAAAAATAAGTTGATTACGAAAAGCAATTTTTTTGATTCTTTTTTGATCAAAGTATTTACCGATAGTTGATTCATGGTGATGTTCAACAAGAATATTTTTGGTAAAAATGATTTGATAGCCCGCTTTCCAGGCGCGATATGACAGATCAACATCTTCCCAATAAAAAGGGCGATATATTTCATCCATCATCCCCAAATTAATAAATAATTTTCTCTTAAAAATAGAGGCTCCCGCTTCAGCCCAGAAGTTGAGAGTTACCAACTTATTAAGATTTGATCGACGGGTATGATTGATAAGACCATTTTCAAAGTAGCCTTGATTGCAGCCAACGATCTGGCCATTAATTTCCTTTTGGGAAAAAGCGATAGCAAAAAGTTTTTTGTTTTTTTTGAAAAAATTAATTGATTTTTTAAAAGAATCGTTTTTTAAAATAACATCAGAGTTCATCAAAAAGATATAAGGTCTTTTAGCTAATTTAACTCCTTTATTAACATTGCCAGGAAAACCAAGATTTTTTTTGTTGTTGAAAACAACCGCCTCTTTATAGATTCTTTTGACATATTTAGTGATATTTTCCTTTGGAAAATCATTGCCGATAATTACTTCGCAACCATCAAAATATTTTTTGTTTATTTCCAGATATTTATAAAACATATCGTAGTTTTTATAGACGGGAATGATGATTGAGATTGGATATTTTTTCATAAGATGGTTTTTACCCTTTTTATAAAAATTTCATAACTGTAATTTCTTTTGACCATTAATTTTGCTTGTTTGATTATTTTTTCTTTAATATCAGGATGAGTTTCCGCCTCTGTCATTTTTTTAAATAATTCTTCCTTGTTTTTAAAAAGATATCCGGTTTTGTTATCGGAAAATATCTCTTTTGGTCCGCCGGAGTTGTAACAGAAAGTTAGACAACCACTGGCGGCTGCTTCAAGAGGGGCAATCCCGAAGTGTTCTACTTGCTCCGGATGCTTTTTTTCATCAATGCCAAAACCGGTAAAGTGCCAAAAATAAGTGGCGGTTTGATAAATTTTGTAAAGCTGATCAAATGAGACGTTTGGTTTAAAAATAATATAAGGATCATTTTTAGCGATTAGTTTTAATTGATTAAAATAGTTTTTATCTTCCTCTTTGAGGCCGCCAACAAGGATCAATTTATAATCTTTAAAAAGAGGATTTTTCAGTTTTAAGAGTTTGAACGTTTCAATAATTTTCTCCTGATTTTTACTGTGAAGATGGGGAAAAAATCGGCCAACTGAGAGAATAATCTTTTCTTTTTTGAAAGTAGCGTTTTTAAAAAATTTACTATCGATGTAGGGAGGAATAGTGATGGGATTAATCCCCCATTTTTTTAACCATTTTGTTGTGTAAAAAGAGTTGCTGATGAATTTGTAATTCCACAATTTTATCCGATTAATTAAATTTAATTGATAAAGCTTTTTATCAGGTACCATACAGAAAACAAAATTTTTTTTTGCTAGGGAGAAAAAGTAGCTGCCATCAGTTACATAAAAAAAATAATCAAGATCAAAAAGTAACTGAGAAGACCTCCACGGCAACCATTTTGTTTTATTAATAAAATAAAGCGAGAATCGATTTTTTATTTCTTTACTTAAATCTTTATTCCAAAAAATAATTATCTCTTTTGCTTGTTGGGCCAAAACCTCAATGATTGACAAAATATGTTTTTCTCCTCCGCCAAGGACATCAAGATAAGGATTATAAAGACCTATTTTTAAGTCTTTTTTCATATAAAAAAAGATAAGTAATACTTTTTGAGAACGCTTGATAAACTGATTCAATCACACCAATGTTTCCGTCTAAAAACCCAAAATTTTTAAATAATCTTCGCCAAAGTTCGCCCAAGAACTTACGAAAGAAAACAAAAGTATCTGCTTTTCGACCGGCTTGATATAAAAGATCTGATTCTATATCTTCAAAAACAACAGTTTTTTTGACCATTTTTTCCAGATCTCCATGAAAATAATGAAGGATGGGATTATTTAAAGTTTCTATTCTTCCTTTAATATTTGGTGTTGAATGAATTATTTTTGGCCAGCTAATAAAATATTTTTTATTAATGAGTCTGATCTGATAATCAGGCCACCAGCCACCGTGTTTTAACCAATGATTGGCAAAAATATTTTTTCGGGGGATCTTATAAGCACCAACTTGATTGTCAGTTTTTTGGATAACTAATTTTATTTCTTTGACTAATTCTTCTGTTGTCCTCTCATCGGCATCCAAAACCAAAACCCAGTCTGTTTTTGCTTTTTTGATTCCTTCTTCCCTAACGGTTTCTACATAGTTTGAGTTAGGGTAAACAAAGATTATGTTTTTTGTCAATATCTTTAATGACTCAAAATAATCTTTGGCAAATTTATATTTTTTTGGAGTAAAAATTATAGTGGTAATGTTGTCCATATTAATTTAAATTTTATTTACTTTAGTATATCAAAAGGCAATTTTTTTAAAAAGTAAGGTAAAATAATACCATGTTTATCGATTATTTTAAAAAAATATTAGCTTATCCTTTGATTAAGTATTTTTTAATTCCGATATTGCTCATATTTTTATTTATTACTTGCACTTCTTTTTATATATTAACAAGTGATTTAAGTTTTAGCACATTGTCACATTTTTACAGTTATAAAATTCTTAGCGGTCAAAATTTAGAAAAGCCACTCAAAAAAGGTGAGATTATAAAGGGTGAATTTATTGCTAAAGAAAATAATTTAGGCATAATTGCTGTCGCTTTTGATCCTTATTTCAGAACATGGGATGATGTAATTTTTAGAATTAAAGAGAAGGGAAGTAAAAAATGGTATTTTTCTAATAAATTTTGGGCGCCGCAGTTTTTAGATTTTGAATATTTTTCTTTTGGTTTTCCCATAATCAGAGAAAGCAGAAACAAAGTTTATCAATTTGAAATAAAATCCCTAGTAGCTAAAGAAGGAGAGGGTCTTAAAGTAAGAAAAATTTTTCCATCAGTAGTAGTTAAATATCAATTTAACAAAAAAGAATTATTAACACATAAAATTAATTTAATCCAATTTTTGCTAAAAAAGTTTTTCAATAATTTTTATACGCCAAATTTTATTTTTATTTTTTTTGTAAGCATTTCTCCTTTCTTGCTATATTTAACTTATTTTTTCAACAAGTTGTTATTTTTCAAATTATTAAATATTTTGCCTATATTTTTTCTTTTTTTGGATATTTTTATGGTTAGAAATATGTATTTATATATTAACGCTTTAATTTTATTTTTAATTTTTGTTAATTTTCAAAAAAACAAATCATTATTTCATTTATCTTTAATTTTATTGTTTATCATGCCATTAACTAATATTTTTAATTTTGAATATTTGCAATACAAGGTGAGCTTGTGGTTTGTTTTAATTTTGATAATTGCCATCATTCAAAATTATCTCATTAAGTTTTTCTTTATTAAAAGAAGAATAATAAAATCCTAAACAGCGATAATATCCTATTGAGTTGAGAAACATATAATTTTTTTTGTTGGGTTTATTCATATAAAATATTTTTATTGAAAAAGGTTTTTTAATATTGGCTATTTTTGATTTTATTTCCTTTAAAGAGGAGATTAAATATACTCTTTTCATTGATTGAGATAATAAAATTGGTGGCCTGTCTGGGATAGACAAATCAAAGGAGAAGACAATATCATTATATTTAGTACACCGGGATATAGAATAACCAATTTTTT
>CAYOZH010000025.1:0-5613 GCA_964408415.1 uncultured Gammaproteobacteria bacterium
TAACCATTTGTTAAAAATTTTACCTCAAAAGTCTCAAATGTATGTAACTTATACATTCTATTGACAAGTGCAACTTAGTTGCATATAATTAGAACGATATGAATAATATTTGGATTTACTCAATTATTTCAGTTTTTATTATTAGTTTTTTATCTTTTTCCGGCGCTTTAAGTTTATCTTTAAAAAAAGAAAAACTTAAAAGTATTTTAATTTATTTTGTCTCTTTTTCTGCTGGAGCACTTTTTGGTGATGTTTTTATTCATCTTTTGCCAGAAGTAGTTAAAGAATTTTCAAATCAAATATCTCTAATTTTTATTTTAGTTTTAGCAGGAATTTTTGCCTCATTTATTTTGGAAAAAATTATTTGCTGGCGTCATTGTCATTTACCAATTACTAAAAATCATGTTCACAACTTTGCTTGGATGAATCTTTGGGGTGATTTTTTTCATAATTTTTTAGATGGGTTAACTGTGGCTGCTAGTTATTTAGTGAGTATCCCAACAGGTATTGCTACTACCATTGCTGTAGTTTTTCATGAGATACCTCAAGAAATTGGTGATTTTGGCGTTTTGCTTCATGGAGGATTTTCAGTAACAAAAGCTCTTGTTTTTAATTTTTTAACTGCTTTAAGCGCAGTTTTGGGAGCATTAATTGGATTAACATTAGCAAGTAGAGTAGAGCATATTACTTTATTTTTAGCGCCATTTGCTGCTGGTAATTTTATCTATATTGCCGGCTCTGATTTAATTCCCGAGCTTCACAAAGAAACTGCCATTAAAAAAGGATTATTGCAAATCCTAAGTTTTATAATTGGCATTTTGGTAATGCGTAGTCTGCTTTTTATTGGTGAATAATTTTTTATTATAAATGATAAGTTGCTTGTAATCGATGTTTATAAAGCTCAGAATATATCTCAGCAGGAAATAATAAATCATAAAAAGATGGTATTCCATTTTCTCCGGCTAACATTCTTCTTACTACATAATCAGAGTCATCTTCTCTTTTTTCAAGCCAACCCAACCACCAACCTTTATCATCGACATTATCCTCTTTTGTTGACAAAAATGGATAAATCACAACTTCAGCAATCTGATCCTTAATATGTAAAACATATTTTTGAGCAACAATTCTTTTTGCTTGTGAACCAGTTCTTTTTCCTCCAGTTTCTTTTTCTTCTTTTGAATAATTTTCTAATCCAAAAGTATTTTTTCTTTCTAATTTTACTTTACTTTTTGGAATTTTTGGAAATTGAGTTTTGATAAACTTAAAAAATTCTTTTTCAAATATACCATTTACTAACTCTGCAATAAATGCTTTTTTATCTTCTCCTAAATAAACAATGCTATAAGAGGAAAAATCAATAATATCTTCTGGTCTTTCTTTAAAACTTTTTCTTAAAAAAGATATCCATCTTTTACCAGGTTTTTCATCAACTATAAATTCTTTACCACCAGTATTTTTACTCATTCTTTTTTCTGCAATAATTTTGAATCCTTTTTCAGATACAATTTCAATTTTTTCATCAGATGGCCGGCCAAAAAAATTTTCAACTGCTATATTTACTTTTTGCATCGACTTAGGTTTTGATTTTTTTTCAAAATATCTAACAGATAAAAATCCTTTCATTAAAAGTAATAACTGTCTTCCTGCTTCAAATACTAATTGTTTTTTATTATTGCCTTCAGTTGCATCAACAACATTATCCACCCCTAAAAACAATAAAACTAATCTTCCCAAAGAAGCATTCATTACTTCGTTTAATAATCTATAATTCTGAACTAATCCTTTGGTTAATTCTGGATCAGCTACTTTTAAATCCTGCTCTAATTCACTCCAAAAACCACTAAAATGAGAAAAAGTTAAGTCTATCTCTTTATCTGAAATTCCAAAATCTTTTTTTATTCTTTCTAAAATATATTGTTCAAATATATTAATATATTCATCAACTTCTTCTAACGTTTGAATTGTTGAAAATTCTCTTTCTTGTTGTTTTAAAAAATCATCGTATAATCCTCTAAAATACTGATAAAAACTTTTTGTTGTTTCTGTTGACTCGCTCAACATGATTTTTGGATCCTTTCCTTCTGCAATGATTCCAGCTATTTTAGGAAGAAAATATAAAACATCAGTTCCTAAAAATCCTTCATTTAATCCTCTTTTTATTATTTCAGAATCTTTTATCTCAGAATCTTCTTCTGCCGGTTTTTTTTCTCTTTTTCCTTTTTTTTCTAAACTTCTCTCTAATCCCAATCTCATAAATCTTGTTACTTCTTGTTGATATTTTATCTTAAATTCTTCTAGAGTAATATCAGGATTTTCAGTAAAAATTTTTACAAATCTTCTTTTTAAATATTGATCAATATGTTCAAACCACAATAAATTTTTTTCAAAAATCGCTCTTCTTTTCTCAAATTCACCATCACTAATTGTAAAATCACCATCTGAATTTTTATCTATTCTTAAATGTTCCTCAAGTAAAAGATTTTCAATTTGACTTCCATTAATTAAATTCTTTAAATCATCTAACTTAATAATAATATAATCATTTATTTTTCCATATCCAATTAAATGATTTTTTATTGCTATTGGATCAATAAAAAAACCATTAATTATTACGTTTCTCAAAAATTCTTTATATTTATAACTATAATCACCTAAATAATGAAAGGTTCTAATACCTTCTTTTGATTTACCAATACCAATTAAAGTTAATCCTAACTCTTCAATTACTTCTCTTTGAGCTGCTTCTATTGTGTTTTCATTATCTTTTATTTTTCCACCAAAAAAAGTTAGTCTTGGGCCACCTTTATCTTCTGAATCTTTTTTAGCTAAAACAAATCTTAAAAAACTAAATTTTTCAACATCTTGATTTCCTTTAAAAAAATCATATATATCATCAGGTTTAGCTAAAGTCATTAAAAATGACCGACTAACTGTTTGTTGTTCTTTATATAATAATTCAGGATTTGCCATAATAACCTATAGTATAATATATTTTTTTTAAATTTTCAATAATAAATTTGCTAAAATAATAAAATGAGCTATTCGCCAAAAGGCATAAAAAAAATCTATCACCAAACAAGACGCTTTTTAGCAAAAAACTGGCTTAGGCTTTGCCATCCTGTTCAAATCGCGATTACTGGCAGTCAAGGAAAAACCAACACCACTCAAACTTTATATCAAGTTTTAAAAAACATTGCCCCAACAATAGTCACTAATATTAATCTTGACACTAATTTTAATGTTCCTATCACTGCTTTAAAAGTCACTCCGTGGACAAAATTTGCTGTTTTTGAACTTGGCGTTGATCATATTGGTGAAATGGATAAACATTTAGAAATCGTTAAACCTCATATTAGCGTAATTACCGGCATCTCACCAGTTCACACCGATAAAGAACATTTTGGCTCAATTGAAAATTTAATTGCTGAAAAAAGAAAACTGATTGAAAAACTAACTCCAAATGATTTTGCTATTTTAAACTATGATGATGAAAATGTCAGAAAAATGTCTTCTTATACAAAAGCAAAAATCATCTTTTACGGCTCAGATACAAATCATTGTCAGTTTTACTATGATAAAAACTCAGTTAAAATCACTCTTTCCGGGACTCATTTTAAACTATTTTCAACTAATTTTAACCATTTTCAACCAATTTCAACTAAATTAATCGGCCTTCATCACTCTTCAAATTTAACTGCTGTCTATGCAGTTTTAAAAACTCTTTTTCCAAAAGATAAAAAAATTGACTCTATTTTCAAAAAAACAGTTTTCAATTTAAAACCGCTTCGCGGTCGAATGAATATTGAAAAAGGACCGATGGGAACAATTTTATTAAACGATTCTTTACGCGCCAATCCCAAATCAACTGATGAAGGCATAAAAACTTTTTATAAAATTAATATTGATAAAAATAATTTTCAATTAAATTATTGTCATCCCGAATTTATTTCGGAATCTCACAAAAATTACAAACCAAAAAAAATCGCTGTTTTAGGAGTAATGGGCGAGCTTTATGATCCTGTCACCGAACACAAAAAAACCGCTCAAACTCTTATTGATTTTCCACCTGATATTATCATTGGAGTAGGGAATTATCGAAAATACACAATTGATGAACTAATTAAACTTGGTTTTCCAAAAGAAAAAGCTTTATTTGCTAAAGATGTTTTTGAAGCAGCTGAAATTTTAAAAAAAATTATTCATCCATGTGATTTTATCTATTTAAAAAGCTCTCTTCTTCGCAATCTTTGGCGAATAATCAAAATCTTAAAAGGAGAAAAAATCTGCTGTCACGAAGAATTTTGCCCATATAGTCATTGTAAATTTTAAATTTTTAAATCTCTTAGTTTTTTTAAATTATAATTGACCCAATATTTATGATCATTTTTTATTTTATTTAATATCCTTTCAAGAGTTTTATTATTTATATTTTTAATAATATAATCCATATCTTCAATTACTCTCATTGAAGAAATAACTCTTTCTTTTAATAATTCTTTTTCTTTTATCTTTAATTTTTCCCTTTCTCTATTAAAAAACAAGCCAAACTTTTCAAAAAAATTAATTAAAGTTAATCTCAATGACTTTTTATTTATTATTACTCCTTTTTCATCAATTACTCTATTAGCAAATTTTTCTGGATAAATTAAAGCGTCTATTTGTAAGTCTAATTCTGAAATAGTTTTTAAATAACTTAAATAGTCAATTTTTTTTGATTCATAAGCTTTTTTAAAAGATTCTTTTTCTATATTTGTCCCAAGTAAATGTAATCCCTTATAAACATCTTGTTTTTTATTAACTAAAATCTCTTCTAAAATTTTATTTAATTTTTCTTCAATTTCTTTTAATTTTAATTTAAGATTTTCCTTCTCTGATAATGGGAAATATTTTAAATCATTTAGTATATGATTTTTTTCTCTTATCAGTTTAATTAAACTTAAAAAATTGTTCTTAATCTTAAAGATATTTGAATAAAATGTTTTTTGATATTTTTTCATTAAATAAAAAACAATAAAAGGATTAATTAAATTAGTGATAATGAATGCATAAATCGTGTAATTAAAAAAGTCATTTTTATATTGAAAATAATCAGGTAATTGATTCACTAATATTAAAGGAATTACTCCTCTTAAACCTCCAAAATTAATAATATGTTGCCATGAAGGATAAACATCTGGCTCATCATAAAAAAATTTATTTTTATTAGTAATATAAAAATTCAAATAAACTGTTATTGATCTTGTTAAGAAAAGAATTAAAACTATTTTTAAAAAATCATTTATATTGAAAAAAATTGTAGATAAATTTGTATTCAATCCAACTATAGAAAAAAAATAAAGATTAATAAATAAAACTAAAAAAGAAAAAATATACTTATTTTTTTCAAAATCTTTTTCTTCTAAAAAAGGAAAAGAAAAATTACTATAAATAATACCTGCAAAAATAATTAATATCGGTCCAGAAATACTTATAAATTTTTCTCCAAAAAAATAACTTATTAAAACTATAAAAATAGTAATCAAATTTATTATTAATGAATCTTTTTTAAAAAATTTTGTTATAAAAACTAATAAACAACCAACTATTATTCCTAAAAATAAAGATAATAAA
>CAYOZH010000026.1:0-4964 GCA_964408415.1 uncultured Gammaproteobacteria bacterium
GTCCTTTTTATTCTTATTAAAGACTGTCTTTGCAATTCTGCAAAGACAGTCTTTTTCATTTTTAATTATTCATTATTCATTATTATTGTATTTTTTCTTTTTTTGTTTTATATTATTAATCTATGGATATTATCAGTCAATTTAAATTAGACTCTCAAAAAGTTATCGAAGCATTAAAAGAGGATTTAAAAACTATTCGTACTGGTCGCGCTAATCCAGCTCTTGTTGAAAATCTTGTTATTGAAACTTATGGCGGCTCAACAAAACTAAGATTAATGGAGTTAGCAACAATTACTACTGATGGACCAACAGTTTTAGTGATTGCTCCTTATGATCCATCAACTGTCTCTGATATTGAAAAAGCGATCTTAAAATCACCGCTTGGATTATCACCATCTGTTCAAGGAACAAGAATTTTATTAAGACTGCCTCCTTTATCTTCTGAACAACGAGAAAAATATATAAAATTAGTTGGTGAAAAAATTGAAGAAAAAAGAAATCATATAAGAAATTTAAGAGATGAAGCAAGAAAAATGATAAAAAATTTGTTTGAAAAAAAAGAATTAACTGAAGATGAAAAATATCGATTAGAAAAAGAAATCGATGAAACAAACTCCCGTCTAATGGAAGAAATTAAAGTTATAAAAGAAAAAAAAGAAATTGAAATTAGAGAAATATAATTTTTATGTCCCTACTTATTTTTTTTATCATTTTATCTTTTTTAATTTTAATTCATGAACTTGGTCATTTTTTAGCAGCGAAAAAAAATGGTGTTAGAGTAGAGGAATTTGGCTTAGGACTACCACCAAGATTATTTGGAAAAAAAATTGGTGAAACAATCTACTCTCTAAATCTTTTACCAATTGGTGGTTTTGTTAAGCTTTTTGGCGAAGAACAATATGAATTAGAGGGAAAAAAAGAAAAGAAACAAGAGTTAAAAAAAATTGCTTTTATTTATAAAAAACCTTGGCAAAAAACGATCATTATTTTAGCGGGAGTCTTTATGAATTTACTTGCTGGAATAATTATTTTTTATATCACCTTATTTTTAAACAATTTTCAATCAACATCAATTCCTTTAATTACTAAAACTAAATTTATTTTTGGCCAAGAAAATAAAAAAGTGATTATTGCTAATGTCAATAAAAACTCACCGGCTTTTAATGCCGGAATAAAACCTGAAGATGTTGTTTTAGGATATAAAATCAATGGTAATGAGTGGAAAAATATTGATAGCGCTTCAGAATTTATCAATATCGTTAAAAACACAAAAGATCAACTAATTAGCTTTAAACTTCAAAACAATAAAAACGGCGAAGAAAAAATAATCACTGTTAAACCAATTTATAACAAAGATTTAAAAAGATATATTATTGGTGTTAATTTGATGGATATTGTAATTTTAAATTATCAAAAACCAGTAGATAAAATTTTTTCCGGAATATTCCATTCATACAATTTGATGGATTATAATCTAAAAGTTTTTGGCCATTTATTTTCCACTGCTATTAAAGAAAAAGACCCTGGTACTTTAACTAATTCATTATCAGGACCAGTTGGTATTTTTGCTGTTATCGATGATACTGTTAAAAGATCGGGACAAAAATTATTAATTAATATTCTTGAACTTGCTGGATTAATTAGTCTTTCTCTTGCTTTAATGAATGTTTTGCCATTTCCAGCTCTTGATGGCGGAAGACTAATTTTTGTCATTTATGAATGGATTACTGGTAAACAACCAAATAAAACGATTGAAAAATACTTTAATTTTTTTGGATTTTTACTATTAATCGGACTGGCTATTTTTATATCAATAAATGATATTGCTAAATTTTTTAGATAATGTTATCATAATATATGGCTGATAAAATAAATTTAAACTGGGAAAACATTACTATATCTGGAGGTGTTGCTTCTGGAAAAAATACTTTACTTGAAAATCTTAGACCATATTTAGAACCTTTAGGATGGAAGTTTGCTTCAGGAGGAAAGATTTTGCGTGATTATTTAAAAGAATATAAACATCCTTTAGCTTCTCTTGGAGATGAAAAAATTCATCATATTATTGATAATAGAACTATTGCTTTGTTAAAAGAAGGTCATTATGTTATTGAATCATGGCTAGCTGGTTTTATGGCAAGGAATTTTCAAAATACTTTAAGAATATTTTTAATTTGTTCAAACCCAGCCTTAAAAATCGATCGAGTTGTTAATCGTGATAAGGTGACAATTGAAGAAGCAAAAAAAATGATTAAAGAAAGAGAAGAAGATAATTTAAAAACTTGGAAAAAAATCTATGGCGATTATGACTTTTGGGATCCAAAATACTATCATTTAGTGATTGATACTTACTCTTCTGGTCCTCTTGAAACTGTTGGTAAAGTCCTTGACCGCCTTGGCTTCAAACACAAATAAAACTTTAGGAAAAAAATTTTTAGAATGTTATAATATATTAATAAAAATTCAAAAGTCAAAAGGCAAAAGGCAAAAGTTAAAGTCAAAATTTTTTTAAATTTTTAATTTTGAATTTTCATTTTGACTTTTGAATTTTAAATTTTGAATTATTTTTTATGCTTTATTCCAAACTTTTCGGAAAAACGAAAAAAGAAGTTAAAGAATATGATTCAATTAGTCATAAGTTATTGACCCAGGCTGGCTTTATTGATCAGGTTGCCTCAGGTATTTTTGAATATCTACCTTTAGGAAAAAGAGTTTTAGCAAAAATTGAGAATATTATTAGAGAAGAGATGAATGCTATTGACGCTCAAGAAGTATTAATGCCTTTACTTCATCCAAAAAATCTTTGGGAAAAAACTGATCGATGGAATAGTGTTGATGTTCTTTTTAAAGTCAAAAGTCAATGGTCTAATGAATATGCCTTAGCGCCAACTCATGAAGAAACGGTTATACCATTAGCAAAAAAATTTATCAATAGTTACAAAGACTTACCACTTGCCTTATATCATATCACAACAAAATTTAGAGATGAAAAACGAGCTAAATCAGGTATTTTAAGAGGTCGAGAATTTGGGATGAAAGACTTATATTCATTTCATACTGACAAAAAAGATCTTGAAAATTATTATCAAAAAGTTATTGATGCTTATTTAAAAATATTTAAAAGATGCGGCTTAGATAAAATAAAAATTACTGAAGCATCTGGCGGCTCTTTTACAAAAAAATTTAGCCATGAATTCAATGTTATTACTCCTGCTGGAGAGGTTGATCTTATTTATTGTTCTCATTGTAGTTTCGCTCAAAATGAAGAAATTGCTACAGAAAAAAATAAATGTCCTAAATGTGGTCACAAACTTGAAAAAAATCGCGCTATTGAGGTAGGTAATATTTTTGATTTAGGAACAAGATTTAGCGAAGCTTTTGATTTAAAATTTGTTGATAAAGACGGTCAGTTAAAATATCCGCTAATGGGTTGTTATGGTATTGGAACAACAAGACTTTTAGGAACAATTGTTGAAGTTTATAATGATGAAAAAGGCATTATCTGGCCAAAAAATGTCGCTCCATATCAAATCCATCTTATTGGTTTAGATCTAAAAAATGAAAAAATAGCTTTTTTTGCAAAAGAAATTTATGAAAAATTATCAAAAGAAGGTTTAGAAGTTCTATTTGATGACAGAGTTGAAACTTCAGCTGGAGAAAAACTAAAAGACGCTGATTTAATCGGCATTCCAACAAGACTTATAATTTCAAAAAAAACTGGCGATAAAATTGAATATAAAAAAAGAAACAGTTCTAAAATCCAATTATTATCCTTTGATCAGGTTCTGTCCTTACTAAGGACAGAACCTTAAAGGACCGTCCCTATGAAAACAATTGTTACTCATATATCTCCTGATCTTGATGCAATTTGTTCTTGTTGGTTAATAAAAAGATTTTTACCAGGATGGAGTGAAGCAGAGACAAAATTCGTTCCTGCTGGATCCACTTTAGACAATAAAAATCCTGATAAAAATCCAAACATCATTCATGTTGATACTGGTATGGGCCGTTTTGACCATCATCAAATTGAAGATAAAAATATTTGCGCCGCAACTTTGGTCTTTAATTACTTAAAAAAAAATAAATTTTTAAAAAAAAATCAACAACAAGCTTTAGAAAGATTAGTTAATACTGTAAATATATTTGATCATTTTGGAGAAATTAATTTTCCTAATCCTGATAATGATTATTATGAGTTATTATTACCTTCAATTATTGATAGTGGTTTAAAAAATATTTTAAAAACTGATATTAATCTTTTAAATCATATTTTTCCAATACTTGATAGTTTGTTAAATATTTTTATTAAAAAAATTCAAGCAGAAGAAGATATTAAAAAAGGTTATGTATTTCAATCAAAATGGGGTAAAACCTTAGCTCTAGTCTCAAAGAATGAAGACTCATTAAAATTAGCTTTAAAAAAAGGCTTTAAACTTGTTGTTAGAAAAGATCCTATTAAAGGCAATATTCGTATAAAAACTCCTCCAGAAAAAAAATATCATTTAAAATCCCTTTATAAAAAAATTATTACTATTGATAAAAAAGGTACTTGGTTTTTGCATATTTCAGGCAATATGTTGCTTAATGGCTCATCAAAAAATCCAATTTTCACTCCTTCCCCCCTGACAATAAATCAAGTAATTGATATAATAAAAAGTGTATAATAGTAAAAAGTAATTAATTAATTGAGTAATTAAGGTAGAAAAAAAGTATTAAGTAGAAAGCAAAGATAAATGTCATCCCGAACTTGTTTCGGGATCTCACAAAAAATAATAGAGATGCCGAAACCCTCCTAAGACGGAGGACAAGCTAAGTTCAGCATGACAAGTTTTTTTTAGTTTTAAGTTTTTACATTTGAGTTTTTAGTTATTAAATTATTGAATTATTTATTATTGATTAAAAATTTATTTATTTGTTTATTTTTTATTTTAAAAAGGACAGAACCTTTTTTTCAAAAAGGTTCT
>CAYOZH010000027.1:0-4437 GCA_964408415.1 uncultured Gammaproteobacteria bacterium
CTAAATTTTATAGTTTAAATTGTCTTTATACTCCAGAGAGTATATAGACAATTTGTGGATAAAGTTAATAATTTAGCCTTGAAATTTTATTTTTAGATTGTTATAACAATCTAAATCAAAAGATATTTTTACTTAATTATTTATTAAATTTAGCCTCAAAAATTAATAAATAGATTGATTTAACAATCTAAATTACATATTATTATCACTTCCTTTATATATCTGTTAGCTATTTTTAAAATATTTAGCCTCAAAAGTATCAATTTAGAGCATAAAAACAATCTAAACATATCAACGCTTAGAGGATGAAAAATTAGCTTCTGGAGTAGTGATAATAAATCAATAATTAATGATGAATAATGAATAATTAAAAATAAAAAAACAATAAATATTTGACACAAATATAAGAGAAGCTTAAATGTTTGTCCTCTAAATTATATTTACAAAAAAATCCCTAGATCTAGAATCCGGCAAATTTAATGGACATATATTGGGAGAATAAAGTCTATATAACGTCGTAAATTGTATCTTTTACGATGTTATGGAAGGACAACAGAAGAGAAGTGATTGGATTTTTATATTGCGCTAAAATTAAAAATTGTTAAAAATAATTAATAATTAAAAAATTAGAAAAAATCTATAAATTAACTCATTTACTCTCTATTGCTGTGAATGACCTTTTTTTGGGGTTTTTCAAGACTTCTCTATCGGTTAAAAATAGTTTTTAGATTGTTATAATAATCTAATTTATTCCTCTACTCTAGTTTTTTATATGTTAGGTGAGAGGAAAAATAAATCCGCCAGCTGGCGGAAAAAATCAAAAATTAAAGATCATAACTAAATTCTTTTCCACATTAAAAATTTTTCCCAAAGCCAGGTGAGATAGTATTTTGGAGAGATGATATAGTCTTGGGTGGGTAAAAAGTTGACTTTTTCGCCGCCAAAGCCGGTTTTAAAAAGAGTTAAGCCTTGCCAAGATCTTGGTGTTCGACCTGAATCTTGATCGTAAATGCCCCAGAAATTATAAAACTGACAACCTCGTTTTTTTGCCTCACGAATTGCTTCCCATTGCAAAAGATAAGTAACAGGAATTTTTGTGTGAATTGAGGCGCCTTGATGGTAAAAAGCCGCTGTTTTTGTGAAAATGATTAAAGCAGAAGCGAGATAGTTGAAATTGGTTGAAATTGGTTGAAAATCGTTAAAATTAGTTGAAATTGGTTGAAATTGGTTAAAATTGGTTAAATTAGTTATTTTAGCGAGAAATATTAGGCAATTGTTTGATTTATTAAATTCCTTAAACTCGTTTTTTATATAATTAAAAGAAAATGGAGTAAATTTTTCTCTTTTAGCAGTTTGCTTATAAATTTCATAAAAAATATTTAAGGCTTTTGGATCAGTAGTTTTTTCAATGATAACACCGTCGCGATAGGCTTTTTTTATAAGATAGCGGTGGGTTTTTCGCATTGAGGCAAGAAGCTCATCCTCGATTTTATTAGTTAATGGTAATTGCCAAGTAGTTTCGGCATGCATATAAATTGGAGCGGTTTTAAAACCTAAATCTTTAAAAATTTTTTGATTTTCCGGAGTATTTTTAATTATTGCTGCAATTCTTATAAAATCAAAATCTTCTTTTTTAGAGATTGTGATTAAATGTTTAATTAATGTTTTTAAATAATTTTGAATTTTGACTTTTGACTTTTGAATTTTCATTATTGGTCCATGCGGTATAAACAAAAAATTTCCTCGCTTAGTTTTTAGTTTTATTATTTGACTAATTGCCTGAAGATGATTTTTTTCATAAATTCCAAGTCTTAAAATATCATAGCCTAAATTTTTTTGAAACTCTCCCCACTGCCAAGAATGTAGGAAGGATTGGTTGCAATTTTCATCAAAAAATTTTTGCCAAACAATCTGATTCTCGATTTTTTTTATTGTAATCATGTTTTTTTAAGTTAACAATAAAAAAATAAATTATGTCATCAAAAAAATAAATTTTGTCATCCCTGCGAAAGCAGGGATCCATTATTTTATAATATCGTAATATAAATCCTTCCATAAAGGATTATTTTTTTCAATTAATTCGATTTTCCATTTTCTCTTCCATTTTTTTAATCTTTTTTCTCGTAAAATAGCTTGATTTATGTCAGAATATTGCTCATAGTGAACAAGAATTTTAATATTATATTTTTTTGTAAAACCATCAATTAATTTTTGTTTATGTAAATAAACTCTTTTTATTAAATTACTTGTGACTCCAACATATAAAGTTCCATTTTTCTTATTGGTGAGAATATAGACATAATAGCTTTTTCTTGTCATAACAAAATTATATTAAATTTCCCTTTTTCTGGATTCCGCATCAAGTGCGGAATGACAAAAAAAGAGCATTTTGGTTTGACAAGAAATTCAATAAGATAATTTTTTTCATTTAAACGTCGTTTAATGTTTTTAATAATAATTCCACTACTCTTTTAGCTTGATTTAGAGTGATATTAGTCGGTAAATTAATAATTTTTTCACAAGTTTTTTCTGCTACAGGACAACTTCCTAGGTTATACTCTACTCTATCCAATGATAAGCCTTTTGGGGCTACTGGTTGATTGTACCAATTGCCTAAAAAAATGCCAAATTTTGCCATTTTTTTGAGGATTAAAGAGGGATTGTTAACTAATAAGGGGTATCGAATAAGAGAAGATCTTGAATCAAGTTCAGGATGACAATAAATTTTTAAATTTTGATGATAATACTCGACAGTTTTTTTTCTTTGATTTTGGATTGATTTAAAGCGCTTAAATTGATTTAAAAGTAAAATAGCTAGGGCGTTAGGATAAGCTTTATTAAAAAACTCATCAAATTGACCTTGTTTTTCTTTTTTGCTTATTTCTAAAGTCAAAAGTCTTAATTTTTTAGCTAAATAATGAATAATTCTGCCTAAATATATATTATAGGTTAATTTTATCAAATAAACTATAGGTTTATAAAGTAAGAGTTTAAATATTGTACTATAGGAAGGATAGTTAAGAGTTATTTTTTTGAGTTTATTCATTATTTTTTTATTATCTCCAATAATCGCTCCTCCAAAAACTGACGAAAGGCTTTTTGACCGACCAAAGGATAAAAGATAAAAATGTTTGTTAATTTTTAACTTTTGACTTTTAACTTTTAACTTATTTACTCCGTGTGCTATATCCTCAATTAGCACTAATTTATGTTTTTTGATAATAGAAATAATGGTTTCTCTGTAGCTTGGTGTGATACCAAAAGTGTGTTGAAGAATTAAGACTTTAGCTTTTTTTGACAGCTTTTTTTCTAAATCTATAGGATTCATTGAAAAAGATTGATTTTCAATATCAACATAAACTGGTTTTAAGTTTAGGGCTATAATAGGTAAAACAACTGCTTCACAAGTAAAGGCTTGCACTAAGACTTCATCACCTGATTTTAGATTTAAAGATTTTAAAAGATTATATAAGGCTGAGCGACCAGAGAAAAAAAGTGTAACGTATAGCTCTGAACCAGAATAAATTCGGTTCAGGGCAGGCGTATAACGTGAAACGTTTAAGATTTGTTTTAAAATCTTTGCTTTGACAGTTTCAGTTTCTTTACCTTTCATCCAGCGCCAAGGTTGAAATAATAGCTTAAAAGAAAGCCAAGCGTCAGAAAAATTTTCATTGGGAGCGAAATTAATATTAATCATTTAACATCTAACGTCTAACATCTAACATTTAAAAAATTGATCTAATTAGTTAATGTATAACGTGAAACGTGTAATAAAAAATCAAAATTCAAAAATCAAAATGCAAAATGAAAATTCAAAATGCAAAATTAATAATTACCATCAAAAACTCAAAACTCAAAACTACAACTTAAAACTTAAAACTAAAAATATTTTACTTTCTCAATATCAAATATCTAATATCGAATATCATATTACTTTTGGTTTTTGTAATAAGTCTATTTTATAATTTTTTTCATTTATTTTTATATCAAAATCACAACCAAAAGATATAACTAAGCGGTCTGCTGGAATATAGCCAAAGCCGCCTTGTCTTTTTGACAAGCCTTTTTTTCTTTTCCATTCAATAGAGGGATCTAAAGAAAACCAAGAGTTATCAGGTAAAAGCACTTCAAGCCAGGCGTGCATAAAAAGATCGTGGAACGTATAACGTAGAACGTGGAACGTGTTTAGAATTCTTTTTAAAAAATTATCTTTAATAATAAAGCCAACGACTAAACGGCAGGGAATGTTTTGGGATTTAAGAAGCGAGGCTAAAAAAGTAGAAAAGCCACCACAGTCAGTAGTTTTTTTTGTTAATGCTTGTTTGTATGAATAAAGTCCCTCAGTTGGTTTTCCATAATTTAGATAGTCTAAGGTAAAATCATAAAGTTTTTTTATTATCTGATAAAGATTTTTTTCTTTACCAATTATTTTTTTTG
>CAYOZH010000028.1:0-3661 GCA_964408415.1 uncultured Gammaproteobacteria bacterium
TTTTAAAAAGGACAGAACCTTTTTTTCAAAAAGGTTCTGTCCTTAATAATTAGGTTAATTAGAAATTAGAAATTTTTTACGTTACACGTTATACGTTCCACATTTTAGAAAGGAGGCGTAAGAATATATGGTTGTTATTACTAAAAAAAAGGGTGAGACAAAAGACGCTCTTTTTCGAAAATTTTCAAAAACTTTTCTTGAAGAAGACATTGTTAACACTTTAAGAAAAAAACAATTTTATAAAAAACCATCGCTGGTTAGAAAAGAGGAAGAAAAAGAAAAAAGAAAAAACCGATTTATTAAAAAATCAATGCCTGTTGTCAAAATATGATCAATATTTTTTCTTCTTCAAGATATAAAATAAACCGTAAAAAAATTATCAATGCGGTTAATGATTTTTTTGTCAAAAAAAATATTGAAAGCAGTATTGTTGTCAATCTTGCCTTTATTGGAAAAAACAAGATGAAAAAATTAGCCACAAATTACAAAAATGAACCAGTTGCCTTACCAGTATTATCTTTTAAATACAATGAAAAACAAGATAACGAAGTGTTACTGGGAGAAATTTTTATCTGTTATCCCCAAGCAGTACTGCTTGCTGCTGAAAGAAATAAAAAAGTCGATGAAACAATCAATAACCTTATCATTCATGGTCTTGAAAATCTTGTTAATAATTAAAATAAAAAAATGTTTTATCTAAAATATCGTCCAAAAAAAATTAGTGAACTTGATAATTCCAATGTTAAAAATCAGTTAATGAAAATCCTTTCATCTAGTGATTTTCCTCATGCTTATCTTTTTGTTGGCCAAAAAGGCACTGGCAAAACCTCAAGTGCTCGAATTTTTGCTAAAGCCATTAATTGTCTAAACAATGATTTTTCTAAAAATACAAAAGTAAAAAATAATTTTGAACCATGCAATGTTTGCGAAAATTGTTTAGCGATTGATAATGGCAGTTTTAATGATGTGATTGAACTTGACGCTGCCTCAAACAGGGGAGTAGAGGAAATAAAAAATCTTATCAAAGAAACTTCATTTTCACCAATGTCAGGAAATTACAGAGTCTTTATTATTGATGAAGCTCATATGATAACAAATGAAGGTTTTAATGCATTGCTAAAAACTTTAGAAGAACCTCCAAAAACTGCTATTTTTATCCTTGCCACCACTAATTTAGAAAAAGTGCCAAAAACAATTGTTTCTCGATGTTTAAAAGTTAATTTTGGCAAAGCTTTAAAAAAAGATATTATTTCAATGTTAAAAAGAGTAGGTCAGGGAGAAAATCTAAATTTATCAGATGATTTTTATAAATTGATAGCCAGGCATAGTGATTATTCATTTAGAGATGCGACAAAAATTTTAGAGGAAGTAACGATTCAAAATATTAAAACAATTGAAGAACTTGAAGCCTACTTAGGTCTTCGAGGAAAAAATAATTTACTAGAGATTATTGAAAAAAAAGACCAAAAACAAACATTTTTATGGATTGAGGAATTTAGCCAAAGCGGTGGTAATTTTAAAAATCTAATTGAAGAAATGCTGGAAGAATTAAGAGTTCAACTTTTGATTAAAAAAGGCATCAACCCAGATGAAGAAACTCCACTTAACTTAAGTTTTGCCGAAATCACTAAATTAATAAAACTATTTTTACAAGCCTATCAACAATTAAAATCAACCCCTATTGACTCACTTCCTCTTGAAATCGCCCTAGCTGAATTTTACAATAATATTAATTATTAAAAGTTGTCTTATTCAAAAGTCAATAGTTTTGAGTTTTGACTTTTGAATTTTGACTTTTGACTTATTAAATTATGTTCAATCCACTTAGTGGTCTTGGAGATTTACAAAAATTACAACAACAAGCTCAACAGATGCAACAAGCTTTACAAAAAGAGCAGGTTGTTGTTGAAAAAAATGGTGTGAAAGTTGTTCTTCGAGGGGACCAAATTGTTGAATCAATTGAAGTTGATGGTATTATTGAGAATCGAATTGCTGATGCGGTTAATGAAGCAGTAAAAAAAACTCAAGAATTAGCAGCTCGTAAATTAATTGAGATTTCCACTCAACAAAAATAAAATGAAATTATTTAGTGGATCAGCCAATATTCCTTTAAGTCAAGAGGTGGCTAAATTAACTAATCTTTCTTTATCATCCGCTGAAGTTGTCCGTTTTGCTAATTCTGAAGTAAAAGTCACTATAAAAGAAAAAGTAAAAAATGAAGTTTGCGCTGTCATCCAACCAACATCTAATCCCACTGATACTCATTTGATGGAGCTTTTCTTTTTTGCTGATGCTTTAAAAAGAAATGGCGCTAAGGAAATTGTCGCTATTATTCCTTATTTTGGCTATGCTCGTCAAAATCGAGAACATTTACCTGGTGAGTGTGTTTCTGCCAATGTAGTAATTAGATTTTTGGAAACAATCGGATTTAACGCTGTTTATACTATAAATCTTCATGATGAAGGCACTGAAGGAATATTTTCTATTACTTTTAAAAATCTTAATGCCTTTGATATTTTAGGAAAAAAAATCTCTCAATATTTAAAAAATAATAATCATATAAATGAAGTAGCTATTGTCTCTCCAGATCAAGGTGGGGTAGAAAGAGCGCAAATTTTTGCAGAAAATTTTTTTCATACCAATAATGTTGATATTGCTGTTATTGAAAAAAGACGAAATTTAAAAGCGATTCATCAATCAGAGGCTTTAAATTTATATGGAGATGTAAAAAATAAGACTGCGGTGATTATCGATGATATTATTACCTCAGGAGGCACATTAGTTCATGCCGCTGAATTTTGCTTAAAAAGAGGAGCAAAAAGAGTAATTGCTGCTATAGTTCACCCAGATTTTTCACCCAATGCTCACCAAATTTTGGAAAAAAGCCCACTTGAAAAAATCTTTATTACCAATTCAATTTTGCTTAAAGAAGAACAAAAAATTCCAAAACTCGAAATCGTCTCCATCGCCCCCTTAATTGCTGATCAGGTTCTGTCCTTACTAAGGACAGAACCTTAAAGGACCGTCCCTAATCCAATATCAATCTTTTAAACTCATTATTTTCCTCATAATCAGCTTCTTGAAATCCCTCAACAAATCCTTGATAAGAATCAAAACCAAAACCTTTATTATTTTTAAAATCTGAAAGAATATATTCTTTTTTTAACCACTCTGGAGTTTCTTCTATTTCTAAATACTGCCTATAACTTGACCATTGATAATCAATTAATTTCTGATTATCTTTTAACAGTTCTTTTGGATTTAAATGAATATAACGACTAAGATGTAAAAAATATTCTTTTTTATCAATTAATATAGCTTTATATCTTCCTTGAAACACTGGCCCAACTCTCTGATACTTTTTATTAAAATATTGAGCATATTTTGTTAATAGACTTTTTAAAAATATTTTAATATCGTTTTTATTATTTTGTTTTAACAACAAATGAAAATGATTTGGCATTAATACATAACAAAGAATTTCTATTTTTTTATAAAAATTATTTAGCTGTAAAATTTTTGCCATCTTTTTATTTTTTTCTAATTCAGTTAAATTTTTATTTAATTGAATTTTCTTTATTGAAACTTCTTTAGGTAGTAGATATAAATTTAAATAATATAAAAATGCTTTATAGTCATATTCATCTTTAAAAATAAAATC
>CAYOZH010000029.1:0-3108 GCA_964408415.1 uncultured Gammaproteobacteria bacterium
TGGATTTATTAACCCACGATCGTTTGTTATTATGTCTATATTCTCTTAAAAAGTTTATTATTAAAAAAAATTTGATAAGATATTAATATTACAAATTTTTTTAAATAATTAATTTTATGAAAGACAAAATAATCTCAAAACTCATAAAACTTGAAGAAAAAAGACAAAAAGAGGGAGTTGAGCTTATTCCTTCTGAAAATTATGCCTCATCTGAAGTCAGAAAAGTTTTATCTTCTTATTTTGTTAACAAGTACTCCGAAGGTTATCCAAAAAAAAGATATTATGGTGGTAATGAAAATGTTGATGAGGTTGAAATACTAGCAATTGAGAGAGCAAAAAAACTCTTTGGCGTTCCTTTTGCCAATGTTCAACCTTATTCAGGCTCTCCAGCAAATCTAGCTGTTTATCTAGCTACTTGTAAACCAGGCGATGTGGTTATGGGTCAAGCTTTAACTGCTGGTGGACATTTAACTCATGGTCACAATGTCTCAGCAACCGGAATATTTTTTAAAACTGTACAATATACCTTAAAAAAAGATATTGATATTTATAAAAAACAAGATCTTTTTGATTATGATGAAATTAGAAAACTTGCTAAAGAAAATAAACCAAAACTTATCTGGGTTGGAGCCACTGCTTATCCATTAAAATTTAACTATAGAAAATTTGCTGAAATTGCCGATGAAGTTGGAGCCTTTTTAGCTGCTGATATCTCTCATGTTGCTGGATTAATTGCTGGTGGTGCTCATCCATCACCAGTCCCATATGCTCACATCATCACCACTACTACTCATAAAACCCTTAGGGGTCCAAGAGGAGCAATGATTATGGTAACAGAAAAAGGTTTAAAAAAAGACCCTGAACTTGGTGATAAAATTAATAAAGCAGTTTTCCCTGGTCTTCAAGGAGGTCCTCATGACAATCAAACAACTGCTATTGCTGTTGCCTTATATGAAGCAATGCAATCATCATTTAAAAAATATGCTGCTCAAATTGTTAAAAACTCTCAAACTCTTTCTCAAGTATTAATTGATGGTGGGTTAAAACTAATTGGCGGTGGCAGTGAAAATCATCTGATACTTGCTGATTTAACTTCAATATTTGGTCCAGGTTGTGGAGTTTTTGCTCAAAAAGCTTTAGATTTAGCAGGAATTACTTTAAATAAAAATACTATTCCCAATGAACCAGCCTCACCATTTTATCCTTCAGGTATAAGACTTGGTACACCAGCAATGACAACTCGAGGAATGAAGGAAAAAGAGATGAAATTTATTGGAAAAAAATTACTCGAAGTCTTAGAAGTTATAAAAAATTATTTTGAAAAACAAGGTAAAGATTTTATCTTTTGGAATTTATCAAAAGAGGAGAGAAAAGAGTTTATGAAAAAATTTGATAAAGATATTGTTAAAAATAGTCAACTAAAGAAAATAAAATCAGAAATAAAAAAAGTCGCTATTAAATTTCCAATACCATAAAATAAGTTTTTATTGCTTTTGATAAAAAATAACAAGGACAGAACCTTTTTTCAAAAAGGTTCTGTCCTTAATAATTAGGTCAATTTAAAAATTAATCATTTTTGTTTATTTTTATATTGTCCTGATAATCCACAGGCGACCGCGTAGGTCGGATTGAAAAATATTAATTTTTCATCTATAATACTCTAAACTCAATCCTCTAAAATCAATTGAAGACAACTGATTTTTTCCTTGAAGTTGTAAACATTTTTTATAATCAACTCCCCAAATCTCAGCTTTATAAGGAATAACATAGATTTTTTCATTATTTAAAAAAATGTCGCGATCGCAAAGATTTTTTAAAGAGATAACTTTTATTTTTTTATCATAATAAATCAATGGGTCAAAAGAAGAAGTGATCATGTAGATTTTTTTAATTTTATTTTTTTGCAAATAAGAAGCTAAACTTTTCCAATCTTCCCGATGAAAATAGGGAATAAATAAATAAACAAATGAGAAAAAAATAAAAATAAATAAAATATACAAATTAAATTTTTCTTTAGTAAAAACTGTTATATAACTTAAATAAATCACAAAAAAAGGCAAAAGATATAAAAATTTAAAATAATTAAGCATTGGTACAAAAATTGAAAATAAAAATCCAAGAATTATTGGAAAAATTAAAAAAAATAAAATCAACTTAATATTTTTTTTATCAAAACCAGCCTTTTGATAATAAAAATCATAATAATTTTTTATCACATCAACAAAAAAAATTAATGTAAAAATAACTGCTCCCCAATAAAAATATTTTGGATAAAAACTAATTCTACCTATGATAAATTTTATTGGTACAAGAAGAAGATTTTTAATATTGACATTTCCTAAAACTAGTGACCAATTTAAAACTTGTTTTAAAGATATAGAAGCATTAATTAACTGTTTAAAAAGTGGCAAAATTAAAAAAGAAAAACTAACAAAAAAAATAAAAGTCACTTGAAAAAAATATTTTTTCTTTTTTAACAAAAAATAAATTAAATAACCTATTATTAAAAAAATTGATCCATAAAAACTAAAAAAACTCAAAATTAAAAATAAATTAAAAAAAATAAGATCTTTTGAAAAATGATTGTTTCTTAATTTTAAAAAATAATAGAAACTAGTAGTGATAAAAAAAGTTGTCATCATATACATTCTTGCCTCTTGTGAATAATAAACAATTAGAGGATTAAATAAAAATAAAATTGCTGACCAAAAACCAAGCTTTTTATCTTTTAAAATTTTTCCAATTTTATAAATAACAATTGCTGTCATTAAACTAAAAATTACTGATGGCATTCTTAAAGATATCTCTGAAAATCCAAAAAAACTTGTCCATAATTTCATAAATAAGTAATACAAAGGCGGATGAAAATCAAAAGGAGAAAATTTACTAATAATCTCAAAAAAATTATATTGACTAACAACTCGAGCCACTATTGCCTCATCTAACCATAAAGATTGATTTAAAGATATTAATCTTATTAAAAAAGCAAAAATAAAAATTAAAAATAAACTCATAAAAACATTCTACAATATTTTAAACCAAATTAATAACAGTGAATAAGTTACGAAACATATGAGACTCTAAGAGGTTTACAATCAATGTCACCTG
>CAYOZH010000030.1:0-3072 GCA_964408415.1 uncultured Gammaproteobacteria bacterium
AACCTCGACAGATTACTTACATTGTATAAGACATTAAGAGCCGTTGCAACTCCTGCAGACTTAGACGGAGACGACCGTCTTAATTTCAATGTTGATGAAAATCAAACTCTCCGTGAATGGCTGGCAGAACGGAGAAAGAACGAAACAGAAAAAAAGAAAAAGCAAGATTTTTACGCGTACTATGAACTAACATACGAATTTTGTTTTAAAACGCGTGAAGTCGAAATAATTAGCGAAAAGTGGTTAAAAAGTTATGAATAATAACGATAAAACAGCAAAAGAAGCGGTAAACTATTTTCGTTCAAATAATGTAACCTTTAGATTTTCAGCAGGTTTTAATTTCTCAAAAATCGAAACCGAAGCAAAGGAGCGTTATTTCTTCTATTCTGAACACAAGAATCTAAAATTGCTTGGTTTGACAAGTAGTTTAAAAAGCGAAATAGCAAAAAAGGTTGATAAACAAGCAATATCACAGTATATAACTTGGTTAAGCGTTGAAAATAGCCATGTTTACAATACAACCCCACAGCTTACCGCTTGGGAGTACGATTTGAACGCAGCTTTTACTCATTGGTTGCGTCTATTGTGGATTTCCGAAAGCCTTTATTTAAAAATGATTGATATTAAAGCAAAGTATGGGTTTAATATCAATCAATCAATTGGTATGGCTCTACTTGGTGAAAAAATCATTGCGAAATATAAGCATGGCAAGCCTTACGATAAGGAAATAATTTTAAACCCTTTGCGTCCGTGCTTTTACTTGATACGATACTTAACAATTACTACAATGAAGCGGGTTTTAGAGGTTGAAGCACGCAAAACCCGCTTGGCGTACTATGTTGATGCGATGCAGGTAACGCAAAGGCTTAATCCCGTTGCACTTGCCAAAGCCTACGATTGGCAAGCCTTAACAGTATTGGAAAATTTAGAAGCAAAGGCTCAAAAGTACTACAACGAAAGCATTTTTAAAGCGTTTGGCATTGATAAGGAGCGTATAATAAGTATTTTATACACAAAACCGACTAATGAGCCTTATTTTGTTGTAAAAGAACGGCAATTGAATAACGTAATCTTAGAAAGGCAGGCATTAACTAATAAACCTATGCTACAATTCAGTAGGGGTGGGGAAATTATTAAATACAAATAATTTATTAACAAATCAAAAAAAAAGTTATGAAAAATCAAAATTTAATCGAATTTTTGAATGAAAAATTCAACGAATGTAAATCGTTTTACTTTAAGCTCGAAACGAATAAAGGTACTGTATATGTTAATTTTACACAAAAAGAGTTTTTAATATCAATCCATTTTAAAAAAACGTATAATATAACAATTGAATTTTTTGAACTCGAAAATTCAAAAAAATACTTAGATATCCTGAAAAATGATTTTAATTGCGATAAAGTATTGATTATCAATATTTTAGTAAAAGAAGAAAATTAAATAAATAATCAAAAAAATATTAAAAAAAGTGCTAAAATATGTTTTTTAGCATTTTTTTTTTTAAAAAAAAATATTATATTTGCATCAATTAATTTAATTATTTTGAATTAGTCTAAAATTAAATAAATATGGAATTACAAGGCTTTTTGTTTGAAAACGTGAATAATAATTCAAAAGTTTTTTATAATGGTTACATTGAAATCGAAGGAAAAAGAATAGATGTAGTCGTTTTTTCTAATATCTCAAAAACCGGTGAAAGATATTTTAGAATTTTGCCAAAAAAAGAAAATACCGAAAAAAAAAAGTAAAAGAATTAATTTTTGAAATTTGTTTAAATTAAATATATATATATGAACGAAAATTTATTTTTTGAGATAACCGAGCAACCGGGGCCAACCGAGCAACCGGAGACAACCGAGCAACCGGAGGTAACCGAGCAACCGGAGGTAACCGAGCCAACCGAGCATAAAAGAAAGCGAGGCAGACCACGAAAGGAGCAACAACAACAAGTTGTTGAAAGTCAAACAGATACAATAAGTTTTTTCAATGACTTGGCAGACCAACGAAACAACGAGGCAGATTTTGGAAACATAGACTTAACGGACGAAACAGGAAGCGAACAGCAGGAAACACAAGCTCCACCAATGAAAGAAACTTTGTTATTTTTAGACGGTATTATTTGCAGCGGTTTGAAAACGTTTTTAAGGAAAAACATTGAGCCAATGAGCGAAAGCGAGGCGGAATTTATTGGAAGCCTTGCACCACAAGGGTTTGACCTGCTTAAACCCTCAAAAACTACGTTCTTAGTGGTTTTGAGCGGTTATTATTTAATGAAACTTTTGTAAGTCTTTAAAAATGAGCAAGTTAGTAGCAATTACAGGCAATACAGGGACGGGAAAAACAACGATTGTGAAAAAAATTGCAAGCAAATTTAAACGTGTTACGATTTTTGACATTAACAACGAATATAAGGGGTTTGGACGTTGTTTTTTCGATACTGAACTAATGCTTGATTTTTTAAGCAAGCACAAAAACATGCTTGTTATTATAGATGAAGCAACGGCGTTTTTTTCTTATCGTGGTTATTCAAACGAATTAAACAAGCTGTTACAACTTCGCAGGCATAACGGACATTTTTTTTTCTTTATATATCACTCCAATAACTTCATTCCCAAGTATTTACGTATGTATCTTAATTATATTATAGTTTTTAAACAAAATACAGATATAACAGAACTTAACGGCGTCAAAATCGAAATACCGAAAGAAAGTTTTAAATATAATACGTTTAAAATAAGTTAGTTATGATGAGCTTTTTAATTTTTCAGCGTGTTAAAAGTCAGCTAAAAAAAGAAAATATTGTTTTAAAAGAAAAATTATTTTTTGATTTTGAAAATAGAAAAATAATAATAGACAATAAACCTATAAGCTTGCAACTTATTGACATTCAGAAGTTTATAAAAACTTATGAGCAGTTAAAAGACGTGATAACGGTGGAGCTTACGGCTTCAAAGATTATAATCACATATAAAGACGGTACAAGTACAACTTTCTAACCATCTGGGAGTGAGGGTATTAGAAGCCCCTGCAACCCCCACAGGTGTAGGGGTATATTCACGCAGGCGGGAA
>CAYOZH010000031.1:0-2420 GCA_964408415.1 uncultured Gammaproteobacteria bacterium
TCTCTCTTACTTCTTTATAAAGATTTCTAGCATCTTCTTTAATAAGCTCATCTGCTTTTGACAACATTCTTAACCAATGTTGTGTTTCATTAGCCTCTTTTTTAGCAATATAAATTTTATTGATAAAATCTTTTTTACTTGATGCTGCATTGGCTTCAAAATAATTTGCTCCTATGCTGGTTCCTGATCTTAGAAGTTGTTCTATTATTAATTTAGTAATAAAATTAATCTTAACTTTTCTTGCCAATTCAATAATATTTTCACCAAATTTTTCAACCCTATCCTCTAGTTCAAATCTCATTTTAATATTTAAAATTTTATATTTTTTTATAATTTAACATTTAATATTTAATATTTTCAATGGACTATAACCTACAAAAAATATATCTTAGATTGATTTAATAAGCTATTTTTAAGAAATATTATTGAATTTAATGATTTTTTTAAGAAGTTTTTTTATTTTTTTTTTTTATTCATTTTTGTTTTTATTGTTGGTTAAAACATAATCACAATAAGCTAAACATTTGCCAACCTGTTGGCCAATACTTCCCTCTCCTTTTCCTAAATCACGTCTGTCAACTTTTAAAAACTCTTCCCAAGTTTTTGGATCCCAAGGTTTAGCTCTTTTTAACAATCTTTTAAATCTTAACGTCCGTATAGATTTTATTCCAATTAAAGTAAAATCTTTTTGTTTTTTTAGCAACTCAACCTCAGCTGTGTTTCTTATACCTTCAATCACCCAACGTGAATTTTTTGATTTTTTTATTATTTTTAAAGCCTCTTTTGCTAATATATCTCGACCGTACTTTTTTCTTAAATCATTACCAATATCTTGAAGATCTTTTCTAGTAACATCTTTAATCCCTCTTTTTTTTGCTTCGTCGTGAACAATTGATGATAATGAAAACGAAGAAAAACCAAAATTATCTATCAAATAATCCTTTAAAACTCCCTTACCAACCGCAATCTGTCCAACAACACCAATGAGCATAGTGTGTAACGTATAACGTGTAACGTGTAAAAATAACAAATTAATAATTCAAAAGTTAAAATTCAAACCTCGCTGTTCGCGAACGGCAGGGAAAAGTCAAAAGTAAAATCCGCCAATTGGCGGAAAAAGTTAAAAGTTTTTTTTATTTTTAAATTTTTAATTTTGAATTTTAATTTTGACTTTTGCATTTTGCATTTTATTTTATCTCATAACCCATACATTCTCTTTACTATTTCCACCACTTTATCTCCCCAAATTAACATTAAAACAACTCCAATAATTATAAAAGGTCCAAAAGCAATTTTGCTTTTTAGTTTTTTTTGACGAAAAATTATCAAAACAATCCCATAAATTGCTCCAGTAATCACAGCAATATACAAAGCCAAAAGTCCTTTTTGCCAACCTAATAAAAAACCAACAATTGCCGACATTATCACATCACCAAAACCCATAGCTCGTTCTTTTGAAATAAAATAAATTAAAAAAATTGGCAAAGCAACAAAAAAAGATGATGGTATAAAATTAGTTAAAAATGGTTGAAAATGGTTAAAATTAATCAAATGAAATCCTAATACAAAAATAAACAAACTTAAAAGCACCCAGTCAGAAACTAAATGATATTTTAGATCAGAAACAAAAATAACTATAAAACAAGAAGCAATACCAAATAAAAAAAACAAATGAAAAATATTTGATATTTGATATTTGATATTTGATATTGCTATTAAAATAAACACTGTTCCTGTTAACGCCTCAATTATTGGATACTGCCAACTGATTTTTTTATGACAGTAACGACAGCGTCCTTTTATCAAAAAAAAACTAATAATTGGAATTAGGTCGTACCAAGCTAGTTTATGGTGACAATAATCACAATGAGATCTTCCAGATAAACTTTCCTCTTGTATCAGTCTATCAATCACCACATTTAAAAAAGAACCAATTGAAGCCCCAAATAAAAAGATAAAAAATAAATTTAGATAATACATATAATTATTCTTTTTGTTCAACAAAATCCTCTATGATTATTTTATCCCATAAACTTTCAGGAAGCCATAAGATTTTTAAATGACGAAATTCATTATAACCAACAGATAATAGCTTGGTATTATAACCTTTATTTAATAAATTTAAAACTATTTCTTTTGATTTAATATCGTTTTGATAATTTCCATAAACAACTATTAATTTTGATTTTTTATTTTTTAAAAACTCAATTATTTTATCAATTGATTGATAATTAACAGCATTTTTTATATGACCTTTTTCAAAAGATTTATTATCCCTAACATCTATTAATATAATATTCTCATTTGGTTTTTTTAACCAATCTAACAACATTAATGAATCACAATAAAGATCTAATTGTTTTTCTAAATCTTTTTTTAAATCAGATTTAGATGAATTTAATTTATTAACAACAACTGTT
>CAYOZH010000032.1:0-2286 GCA_964408415.1 uncultured Gammaproteobacteria bacterium
GAATAAAAAGGACAGAACCTTTTTGAAAAAAAGGTTCTGTCCTTAATAATTAGATCAATTAGTTATTTTTATACGTTTAACGTTCCACGTTATACGTTACACTTGATTATATCTTCGTCACTGCTTCAGCTCTGTGTTCACGGATTACTGTTACTTTTATCTGTCCTGGAAAAACTTCAAATTTTGCCTCAAGATCTTCTTTAATTTTTTGGGCTAAAATAGTTGCTTCATCATCAGTGATCTCTTCTGGTTTAACAATCACCCTTAACTCTCTACCAGCTTGTAAAGCATAAGCTTCTTTCACTCCTTTTTTAGTTTTAGCAATTTCCTCAATTGTCTTAATTCTTTTTAAATATTCTTGAAAGTCTTCATGACGAGCGCCTGGTCGACCGCCAGAAACAGCATCAGCAATGTAGACAATCACTGCTTCAACTGATGGAAAAGGAATGTCTTCATGATGAGCAGCAACACAACCAATCACTGACTCGGGAAAACGATATTTTTTCAAAAGCTCAACTCCAAGCTCAACATGAGAGCCTTCTTTATCAGTGATCACTTTACCAATATCATGCATTAAACATCCAAGTTTAACAACATTAACATCAGCGCCAAGTTCATGAGCTAAAGCGGTACCAATTTTTGTTTCTTCAAGAGTATGAACAATTAAATTTTGACCATAAGAATAACGATATTTAAATTTTCCCAAAGCCTTAATTATCTCTGTTGGTAGATTAAAAATACCAACTCGATGAGCTAAATCCTCACCAGCTTTATAAATCTCTTTTTCAATATCCTCTTTAGTTTTTTTGACAATTTCCTCAATTCTTTGTGGTTGAATTCGACCATCTTTAATTAGTCGCTCAAGTGATAATCTCGCAATTTCTCGCCTAACTGCATCAAAAGAAGATAGTCTTATTACTCCCTCCTCTTCTAAATCAACATCAACACCAGTTGCCAATTCAAAAGCTCTTATATTTCTTCCTTCTTTTCCAATAATTCGACCTTTAAAATCATCATTTGGCAATTGAACCACTGATAAAGTATACTCAGCAGTATAATCAACTGCTCCATAGCGCATCGCATCAACTAAAATGCTTTTCGCTTTTTCCTCAGCAGTTTTTTTGATTTCTTCTTCGGCTAATTTTATTTTTTTGGCAATATCTTCTTTTAATTTTTCTTCCCAACCGCGAAGAAGTAACTCTTTTGCCTCCTCTTTTGTCATCTGGGCAATTTTTTCTAGTTTAACAAGCATTTCGTTTTTTTTATCTTCAATCTCTTTTTTAAGTTTTTCAATATACTTTTTCATATCCTCAACTGACTGTCTTTGTCTTTCAATTAAATTTTCTTTTTCTTCAATTAACTCTTCTCTTTTAGCAAGTCTTTTTTCCACTTCCAAAGCAGATGAAGCCACTTCCCCAGCTTTTTTTTCTGCTTCCTCTTTTATTTTTTCCGCTTCAATTTTTGCTTGAGCGATAATCTCTTCTGCTTGTTTTTTAGCGCTGTTTATTAGCTCTTCCTGGTTTTTTTTTATTGAGATAAATTTACGAAAAAATTTTTGTAGCATATGATTTTATTTGTCGCTTGAAGGAGATAAATGTTGTTTTTTTACGACAAAAAACGCGTCGTTTTCAATAGAAAAAAACTTGAATATAAATTTGTTAACAACATTTTTTTATTATTAAATTTATTAATCCTCCAAGCAATTTTTAATAATAATTAATATTTTACTCTTTTTTTAGCAATTCTTCAATGGTTTTTTTTGCCACCTCATAAGAAAAGCCTCGGGAAAGTAAAAATCTAAAAGCTTTTTCTTTTATCTTTTTAACATCAAGATTTTGAAAACGCGGCCATCTTTTTTTTAAAAGTTCTTTAGCAATTTTTTCTTCATCAATACTATTATTTTGAAAATAATCGTCAATAAAATCATCTCGTATTCCTTTAGCTCTTAATTCTTTTTTTAATAATTTTTCTCCTCTTGGCTTTAGTAAGAGCCTATCTTTAATATAAAGCTCAACAAATTTTTTATCATCTATTAGTCCTTGCTCTTTTAATTTTTCAATTATCTCCTCAACCTGAGGTCTTGAAAAATGAGTATTGATAATTTTTTTATAAAGATAATCGCGAATTTCTTTTTCTGTCCGAGGTCGAAACTTTAAATAAAAGTAGACTTTGTTAAAAAGAAAAGAAAGATCAGTCATAAAAGTATAACGTAGAACGTAGAACGTATAAAAAAATAATTAATAATGAAAAATTAAAAATTAATAATGACAATTAATAATTAAAATA
>CAYOZH010000033.1:0-1540 GCA_964408415.1 uncultured Gammaproteobacteria bacterium
TTAATGTTATACCTAAAAAGCTATGAGTTTTTTAAGACTTTTTTTGTGTTAAGTTAGAGTAATTTCCTTTCCATTTTCAAACTTAACAAGAATGTATGTTTTCGTTAATTTCACAAAAGAAACATCCTTAATCTCTTTAACCCCTTCAAAATCAATCACTTTAAAATCATATTTTTGCCCGTCTATTTGCACAAATTGCTTTGATTTATCAAAAATAAGATCGTTAACAAGCAATATGTTTCTTTTTTTTAATTGATTTTTAATTTTTTGAAAAATAATAAAAGCTACCATAATTTACATAATTTTGTTAATTATAAATTTAAATTTTTCGTTAGGTATTTCAATTTTTACTCCATTAATTTCAACAATATCTGTAACTTGTTGAAATGCAATGATATAGTTAATGTACATACGCAAGTACTTAGGTATGAAGTTATTAGAATGGTATATGAATACAAAAAAATGATTTTTATGCCTCCTCAATTGAATTAGCTTGTTCAGCTCATTTGAATAATTTCTATAAGAAAAAAACGCCGTTGCTTCGTCGATAATTACAAAGCAATTGCTTCGTCTTTCTAAATAATCCAAAATTTTTTCAGTTTCAAAAAAACGGGTGCCAATCTTGTATTCGTTGTTTATATCAAATACAACCACTTCATGAACCGCAGCAGCAGCAAGCTGTTTAACGAGTGTAGTTTTTCCAACACCTGTATTACCTGTAATTGCTACTAACTTCATTTTTTAAAAAATTTTAGTCAAATAGTAAATTATCAAAGCCGTAAAGAACGTGGTTTTTGATGGCTTCAATAGCTGCAAATCGCCAGGCGCAAGGCTTGCAAGGAACGCCGCTTCATCTTCGTTCATTGCTTCTATGTTTTTTTTGAATATTTTGCTTATTATTGTAACCATTAAACCGTCGATGAATAACAACGATGCCTTAATATCAATTGCTTCTTCTATGTTAATTTCTTCATTTTCATCAGGTTCGGTTATTTTAGTTTCATTAAATAAATTAAAATCCGTTTGAAAATCAATTTTTGCTTCATTTTTTAATTCGTTGTTATTTTTTTGCTTACGTGGACGACCACGACCACGCTTTTCTTTGCCGGGTCCGGTCTCGATTTCGGGCGGCTGTGGTTCTGTTGGTGTCTCAATTACATGTGTTTCATCAATCTTTGCTTCATTTATATTTTCTTTTTCATTTGTAATTTCTTCATTTATAATTTCTTCCATATTATTTATATTTAGATTATTTCTAATTTAATGTTTAAAAAAAATCGGCTATTTTTCAAACCGACTTTTTTTTTTAAAATTAAAAAATTTCATTTTCTTTAGCCTCGTAAATTTGAACATATTTTAATTTTTTACTTTGCTTTTCTCCCTCAAATCCCAATATTTTAACTTTTTCATTGTTAATTAAAATATTGCCAATAAAATATTTTTTTCCATTTTTTGAGGTATTTTCAAATAATACTCCAATTTTCTCTCCTTTTTTCATAGCTTTTTTTATTTTTAAGATTAAACATAATTTTTTAAAAGC